>DASWEI010000162.1:0-29216 GCA_036394835.1 Anaeromyxobacter sp.
CCGCTTGGACCTGCGCTGATCGCCCAGATCGACGGCATCGAACTCTTCGCGAACCACCTGCCGCCGCTCGGGCTTTCTCTTCACCGCAACCGTAGATCACGCCCCGATGGGCGCTGTCTAGATGTGGGGGATCATGAGCGCGAAGCGGGGGAGAGGGCCGGGGAGAGGGGGCTGGACTGAGCCGCTGCCGCCGGCCCGAGACGCCGCGTCGCCGCAGGCGCTCCGGCGCCGGGGCTGCGATCGTCGCGCGCGACGAGAGCAGCCACGGCGCCGCTGCGGAAGTCGCGCGCGCAGAGCGCTGAAGCGCCTGCGCGCGCTTCCGACAGTCCTCGCGGCGCAACGCGGCCGCACGGCCGCGCGCGTACGAGCGCCGACAGTCGGGCGCCTCCGCGATGCGGCGCCGCGGCGCCCCGGCCGGCTTGGCTGCGTGGCTGCGGGTCTGCGGGTCTGCGGGTCGCGTGCCTGCGGGTCTGCGGGTCGCGTGCCTGCGGGTCTGCGTCCTGCGTGGCTGCGTGTGCGCGCGCGCCGCGCTACCCCCCGAGGCCCTTCGCGTGTCGCAGGAGATCGCAGAGCTCGCGAACCGCGCCGCGGCCGCCGGGGGAGAGGGCGACGAAGTGGACCGCCTCTTTCACTTCGGCGAGCGCGTCCGCCGGGCAGGCGGCGAGCCCGACCCTCTTCAGCAGCGGCACGTCGTTCACGTCGTCGCCCATGTACGCGACCTCGTCGTCCGGGATGCCGAGGTGGGCAAGGGCGGCGTAGCCGGCGAGCTTGTCGCGCTCGCCGAAGACGAGGTGCTTGAACCGCAGCTCCCGCAGCCGCACCTCCGACGTCTTGCCGGACCGGCCGGAGATGACGCCGAAGTCGAGGTGGTCGCGCAGCATCACGATGCCGTGGCCGTCCCTCACGTCGAAGGCCTTGAGCGTCTCGCCGCCCTCTCCGTAGTAGAGGCGCCCGTCCGTGAGGACGCCGTCGATGTCGAGGAGGACGAGCCGGATCCGCGCCGCGCGCGCGACGAGCGCCCGGGAGGCCATCAGGGCTGACCGAGGGCCCGCCGGACCGCGAGCACCTCGCCGAGGATCCGGTCCGCGAGGTCGAAGTCGAGCGAGTTCGGACCGTCCGACTTCGCCGTCGCGGGATCCTCGTGGATCTCCATGAACAGCGCGTCGATGCCGACCGCCGCCGCCGCGCGCGCGAGCGGCGCGACGAACTGACGCTCGCCGCCCGTCACGTCGCCCGCACCGCCGGGGAGCTGCACGGAGTGGGTCGCGTCGAGGCAGACCGGCACTCCGAGCTCGCGCATGAGGACGAGCCCCCGCATGTCCACGACGAGGTTCCCGTAGCCGAAGGACGCGCCGCGCTCGATGAGCATCACGTTCGCGTTCCCCGCCTCGCGGCACTTCGCGACGGCGTGACGCATCTCGCGCGGGGCGAGGAACTGCCCCTTCTTCACCGAGACGCTGTTCCCGTGCTTCGCGCAGGCCATGACGAGGTCGGTCTGGCGGCAGAGGAAGGCGGGGACCTGGAGGAGGTCCACGACCTTCCCCGCGGGCTCCGCCTGCCACGTCTCGTGGACGTCGGTCGTGCAGGGGAGGCCGGTCTCGCGCTTCACCGCCTGGAACGCGGCGAGCCCGACCTCGAGGCCGGGGCCGCGGAAGCTCTTGCCCGACGAGCGGTTCGCCTTGTCGAAGCTCGCCTTGAAGACGACCGGCAGCCCGTGCTTCGCGGCGAGCGCCTTCACCTTCCGGGCGTGGGCGAGGGCGTGGCCCTCGGACTCCATCACGCACGGCCCCGCGATGAGGAGGAGCTTCCTCCCGTCGCCGATCTCGTGCCCGGCGATCCGGGCCAGCACCGCGTCCAATCGTTCGTCCTTTCGGCGCGCCGGGCGCCTTAGCCGTTCTTGCCGACCGGGAGCTTCGTCACCGCGGCGCCGGCCCCGCGCTGCGTCTGGTCACGATGCTCACGCGCGGCAGCGACGAATCCGGCGAAGAGCGGGTGGGCCGCGAACGGCTTCGACTTGAACTCGGGATGGAACTGGCAGCCCACGAAGTGCGGGTGGTTGTTCAGCTCGATCATCTCGACGAGGTTCAGGTCCGGATTCACGCCAGAGAAGATCATCCCCGCCTGTTCGTACTGCGCGCGGTAGGCGTTGTTGAACTCGAAGCGGTGGCGATGGCGCTCCTGGACGAGCTCGGCGCCGTAGAGCTCGCGCGCCTTCGTCCCGTCCGTGAGCGCGCACGGATAGCTCCCGAGCCGCATCGTTCCGCCCTTGTCCGCGACGCTCTTCTGTCCCTCCATGAGCGTCACGACCGGATGCGGGGTCTTCTCGTCGAACTCGAGCGAGTTCGCGCGGTCGAGGCCGAGCACGGCGCGCCCGAACTCGATGACCGCCATCTGCAGCCCGAGGCAGATGCCGAAGAACGGGACCTTCTTCTCCCGCGCCCAGCGGGCGGCGAGGATCTTCCCCTCGGTGCCGCGCACGCCGAAGCCGCCCGGCACGAGGATCCCGTCCACCTGGTCGAGCTCGGAGAGGTCGCCCTCCTCGAGCTTCGTCGAGTCGATGAAGACCTGCCGGACGCGGACGTCGGTCGCGATGCCGCCGTGCGTGAGCGCCTCGTTGAGGCTCTTGTAGCTCTCGTGCAGCTCGACGTACTTGCCGACGACGCCGATGCGCACCTCGCCCTGGCGCGGCGCCTTCACCTTCTCGACGACGCCCTCCCAGCGCTCGAGCCGCGGCGCGCGGCTCCAGATGTTGAGGAGCTCGGCGAGCTTGTCGTCGAGCCCCTGTCCGTGGAGCGCGAGCGGCACCTCGTAGATCGACGACACGTCGAGGGCGGTGAACACCGCCGACGGGTCCACGTTGCAGAAGAGGGCGATCTTGTCCTTCATCTCCCGCGAGATCTCGCGGTCCGCGCGGCAGAGCAGGATGTCCGGCTGGATGCCGATCTCGCGCAGCTCCTTCACAGAGTGCTGCGTCGGCTTCGTCTTGAGCTCGCCCGCTGCGGCGATGTACGGGACGAGCGTCAGGTGGACGTAGAGCGCGTTCTCCTCGCCCACGTCGTACTTCATCTGCCGGATCGCCTCGAGGAACGGGAGCGACTCGATGTCGCCGACCGTGCCCCCCACCTCGACGATGAGGATGTCGGCGCCCCCCGCCGCCTCGCGGATGACCGCCTTGATCTCGTCGGTGATGTGGGGAATGACCTGCACGGTCTTCCCGAGGTACTCGCCTCGCCGCTCCCGTTGGATGACAGTCTGGTAGATGCGCCCGGTCGTGAAGTTGTTCTTCCGGGTCATCTTCGCGCTCGTGAAGCGCTCGTAGTGGCCGAGGTCGAGGTCCGTCTCGGCGCCGTCGTCGGTGACGTAGACCTCGCCGTGCTGGAACGGGCTCATCGTGCCCGGGTCCACGTTGATGTACGGATCGAGCTTCAGGTGCGTGACCTCGAGGCCGCGGTTCTCGAGGAGCGCCCCGATGGACGCGGCGGCGAGCCCCTTCCCGAGCGAGCTCACGACGCCCCCCGTGACGAACATGTACTTCGTCTTCTTGCCCCGCTTGACCATGGCCTCCCCCTTCCCTAGTGACGCTGCGCCGCGAGGATCGCCCGAGCGCGCTCGAGGTCCTCCGGCGTGTCGATGCCGAACCCCGCGTAGCGCGTGTCGGCGACCCGGATCCGGTGCCCGTGCTCGAGCGCCCGCAGCTGCTCGAGCGACTCCTCGGCCTCGAGCCGCCCCGGCGGCAGCGAGGCGAACTCCTGCAAGAACGCTGCGGTGAACGCGTAGATGCCCACGTGCGCGCGGGCGAGCGGGCTCGAGCCGCCGGCCCGGCGGTGGGGGATCGCCGCGCGCGAGAAGTAGAGCGCGTCTCCGCGGCAGTCGGTCACGACCTTCACGACCTGCGCGCGACCGAGCTCGCCCTCGGCGAGCGGCCGGGCGAGCGTCGCCATGACGACGCCGGGCTCCATCGCCGCGACGAGCACCTCGATGGCCTCCGGCTCGATGAGCGGCTCGTCGCCCTGCAGGTTCACGACCACGTCCGGCGCCGGCCTGAGCCGTCGCGCCGCCTCCGCCACGCGGTCGGTGCCGGTCGGCGCGTCTCCCGTCACGATCGCCTCCGCTCCCGCCCGCTCAGCCGCCTGCGCGATCCGCTCGTCATCCGTCGCGACCGCGACGACGTCCACCCCGCGCGCGCGACGCGCACGCTCGACGACATGGGCGATGATGGGTCTACCAGCCAGGTCGGCGAGGGTCTTGCCGGGAAACCGCTGGGCGCCGTAGCGGGCCGGAATGATGACGGTGATTCGCCTCAAACCGGGAGCCGAAGCTACGCGGTGCGATCGATCGCGTCAACCGTCGCGTCGGGAACGGCGGCGATTCGTCGGAAATCGGCTGGCGCGGGCTACTTCCGCGCCCCTGCGGGTTGCTTCACGCGCTCGACGGCGGTCCCCTGCCCCTCCGTCGGGGACGCGTTCGGCCGGTCGCGCGCCGGGATCCGGTACAGGCGCGGCCGGTGCTGGACGATCCCGTTCGCCGGCACGTCCACCCAAGTCGCGTCCTGGTCCGCCCACCCCTCGTGCTTCAGCTTCACCTTGTGCTTGCCGGGCTTCAGGACGCGGGCGACCGGCGTCCTCCCGACCGAGACGTCGTCCACGATGACCTCGGCGCCCGGCGCGTCGGTCGTGACCTCGAGGACGCCCGTGGCGTCCTGCCCGCTCGCGAGGAGCCCCGGCGCGGCGGCAGCGACGTCCTTCTGCAGCCGCCGCGAGGCGATGGGGATCTCGCGCTCGAGCCCGCCGAGCCGCTCGCCGGTGCTCGCGTCGACGTGGACGATCGCCACGCGGTAGGACGTGCCGCGCTGCTGCAGCCAGCCGCCGACGATCCGGTCGACGCCGAGCTTCCGGCCCTTCTCCGCGAGGCACTTCGCGTCGTCGGCGCAGCGGACGAGCTCGGCGTGACCCGCGCGCCCGAGCTTCTCCTGTACCGCGTCGGGGCCGACCACCTCGAGGCCGGACTTCGCCGCGGTCTGGGCGAACGCCTCGGCGACGCTCTTGCCGGTGAACTGGAGCTGCGGCGGCGCGTCGAGCGTGACCACCGCGAGGCGCGGGGTCGCGGCGCGGACCGGTGCCACCGCGAGCGCGGCGGTGGCAGCGAGGAGTCGGAGGTGCGGGCGCATGATCCCCGATGGTCGCAAGGCGCACCCCGCGGTTCAAGTGGTATGTTGCCGCGGTGACGCGCGTGGTCCGGGTCCGGTTCACCGTCGAGGCGAACTACGACGGGTGGCGGCTCGATCGCTACCTGAAGGAGAAGATCCGCCGGCTGTCGCGCGAGCGCGTCCAGCACCTCATCGAGCACCGGCTGGAGTGCGAGGGTGGACGGACCCTGAAGCCGTCGACCCGCGTCGCGCCGGGGCTCGTCTTCTCCCTCCTCAAGGACGTCGAGCCCGAGCCGGAGGTGCCGATCGCCTTCGGGATCGTGCACGATGACGGCGAGCTCCTCGTCGTCGACAAGCCGGCGGGCCTGCCGGTCCACCCGACCGCGCGGTACTCCGAGAACACCTTCACGACGGCGGCGCGGCACCGCTTCCCGGACCGGAAGGTCGACCCCGCCCACCGGCTCGACCGCGAGACCTCCGGGCTCCTCGCCTGCGGCTCGGCGCCGGAATGGACGAAGCGGCTCAAGCGCGCCTTCGCGGACGGGGTGGTCGCGAAGACCTACCTCGCGCTCGCGCTCGGCGAGCCGCGCGAGGCGCGCTTCACGGTCGACGCGCCGCTCGCCATCACCGGCGCCTCCGCGGTGCGCGTCCGGATGCACGTCTCGCCGGGAGGGCAGCCGTCCATCACCGACTTCGAGGTGCTCGAGCGGCGCGTCGCGCCCGACGGCGCGCCGGTCACGCTCCTCGCCTGCCGGCCGCGCACCGGACGCCAGCACCAGATCCGGGCCCACCTCCACCACGAGGGCCTGCCGCTCGTCGGCGACAAGATCTACGGGCCCGACGAGAACATCTTCGACCGGTTCACGCGGCGCGCCCTGACCGACGACGACCGGGTGCTGCTCCGGCTCGCCCGCCAGGCGCTCCACGCCTGGAAGCTCGAGCTGCCGCACCCGCGCACCGGCGAGCGCATCCAGCTCGAGGCGCCGCTGCCCGACGATCTCGCCGCGTTCTGGGCGGGCTGCGCCGCGGCGGGCGCGTCCTAGGCTAGCGCGCTAGCGCCGCCGGGTGCGCCGCCCCGCCACCGCGGCGGCCTTCGCGATCCGGGCGCGCTGCTTCACCGCGAGGACGTAGAACCGCTCGCGCAGCGCCGCGGCCTCGTCGTCCGGCAGGTCGCCGTGCCGCCCTCGCTCGACCTCGCGCCGCTCGACCGCCTTCGCGAGCGTGATGGCGGCGGCGACGGAGACGTTGAACGACTGGACGAAGCCGCGCATCGGGATCGCGAACGTCGCGTCGGCGAGCCGGACGGCCTCGTCGGAGACGCCGCGGCTCTCGTTGCCGAACACGAGCGCGACCTTTCCCGCGAAGGAGAGCTCGCCGAGCGCGCGCGTGCCCGCGCCGAGGTGGGTGACGTAGATCGCGAAGCCCTGCGCGCGCAGGTGCGAGAGGCACTCCGCGCTCGAGCTCCAGCGGTGGACGTCGAGCCACTTGTCCGCGTTCTGGGAGATCTTCTTGTTCCGGTCCCAGGCCTTCATCGGCCCATCGACCGCGTGCAGCTCCTGGATGCCGAACGCCTCGCACGTCCGGAGCACCGCGTTCACGTTCTGCGCGTCGCAGAGCGCCTCCATCACGACGGTCAACGTGCGCGTGCGGTTCGCGACCACCTCGTCGATGCGCGCCTTCCGCTCCGGCACGAGGAACGTCGCCCTCTCGAACGGTCCGCTCATCGCGCGCGAGGAAATCACGAACGCAGCGCGGAGTCACCGGCGGGCGGGGGCCTCCTTCGACTCCGCCTCTCCCTTCGGCGAGGCTACGCTCAGGCTGAACGGAACGGGGCGGGCCGCCCCACCGCCGCACGATCACGCGTGAACCTCCGCCTGCCGCGCCTCGCGGGGCCGCCGGGCGGCGGCCGGCTCGTGGGCCGGCGCGAGCTGCGCGAGGGCGAAGGCCGACACGGCGAGCGCCACGTCGCGCGCCGCCACGTCGAGGTATCGCCCGGTCGTGAGCAGGTTCACCGCGACGGCGAGCAGCCAGGCCGCCGCCACCCAACCGAACACCCGCGCACGCCCCGAGAGGACGCCGAGGCCGACGACGATCTCGACGACGCCGATCGACAGCATGAACGCGTGCGGGCTCACGGGGAGGAGCCGCACCGCGAACGGAGAGAGGTACGCCGACCAGTCGGTGAGGAGGTTCGTGAACTTGTCGAGCCCGGCCACGATCGGGACGACCCCGACGGTGAGCCGGAGCGCCCAGTAAGCCGTCTCCGCCCTGTGGTCCTGCATGGTGATCTTCTCCTTTCGGTCACGTCGCGTGACGACGAAGGGATGCCCCGCCGACCGGGAGGTGACGGCCGTAACGGCCGGCGCCCGCCGCGCATCCCTTCACACGATGGAGCTGGACGGACGAGGAGGCTCGCCGTGGCGGTATCGCAGGACCTCGTGAAGAACCCGTCGCTCGACGACGCGGAGGTGGTTCGCCGCGTGCTCTCCGGCGAGACGGAGCTGTTCGAGGTGCTCATGCGGCGTCACGACTCGCGGGTCTACCGCACCGTGCGCGCGATCCTGCGCGACGAGGACGAGGCGGAGGACGCGATGCAGGCGGCGTGGGTGCGGGCCTACCAGCACCTCGCCGAGTTCGCCGGCGCGGCCGCGTTCTCCACCTGGCTCGTCCGGATCGCCGTGAACGAGGCGCTCGGGCGTCTGCGCGGGCGCACCCGGCTCGTCCAGTCCGACGACGGCGACGACGACGGAGGCACGATGGACCCGCGGGCCGAGGACCCGGAGGAGCGCGCCGCCGCGAACGAGGCGGTGCGCCTCGTCGAGCGCGCGGTGGACGGCCTCGCGCAGCCGTATCGCGTGGTGTTCGTGCTCCGCGACGTGGAGCAGCTCTCCACGGCCGAGACCGCGGCGGCGCTCGGGCTCGGCGAGGATGCGGTGAAGGTCCGGCTGCACCGGGCCCGGGGGATGCTCCGCCGCGCCCTCGGCGAGGCGGTGGAGCGTGCGGCCCCGGAGGCGTTCCCGTTCCTCGCGCCGCGCTGCAACCAGATGGTGCAGCGGGTGATGGCCGCGATCGGGGGGCCCGGAGCCGGGGCCGCCTGAGGGCGAAGATCGGGACCGAGTACAGGCGTCCCGTCGCGGGAGCGGCGGGAACAGCCCCGTGACCCGTCGCCTGCTGCGGGGAGGGCGAGCGATCTAGCGCCCGGCCTCGGACTTCGCCTTCGCCTTCATCGTCCGGGGCTTGCCGAGCCGCCGTCCGCGCCCGACCTCGCGCGGCTGCGCCTCCTTGAAGAGCACGCGGGCGACCGCGTCGAGCAGCTGCGGGACGCCCTCCCCCGTCACGGCGGAGACGAGGTGGACCTTCACAGGCTTCTTCCGGCGCCCGAGCAGCTTCGCGAACTTCTCACCCGCGGCGCGCGCCTCCGGGACGTCGACCTTCGTCACCACCACGATCTGCGGCTTCTTCGCGAGCTCCGGCGAGTGGAGCGCGAGCTCGCGGTCGATCGCGTCGAGGTCGCCCTTCGGCGTCCGCCCGGGCTCCGGGTTCGCGCCGTCGACGAGGTGCACGAGCACGCGGCAGCGCTCGATGTGGCGCAGGAACTGGTGGCCAAGCCCGGCCCCCTCGTGCGCCCCCTCGATGAGCCCGGGGATGTCGGCGACGACGAAGCTCCGCTCGCCGCGCCACGAGACCACGCCGAGGTTCGGCACGAGCGTCGTGAACGGGTAGTCGGCGATCTTCGGGCGCGCGCGGGAGATGACGCTGATGAGCGTCGACTTGCCGGCGTTCGGGTAGCCGACGATCCCCACGTCCGCGAGGAGCTTCAGCTCGAGCACGAGCTGGCGCTCCTCGCCCGGCGTCCCGTCCTGGGCGAAGCGCGGCGCCTGGTTCGTCGAGGTGGCGTAGTTCATGTTGCCGAGGCCGCCCTTGCCGCCCTTCGCGACGACGAAGCGGAGTCCCGGCTCGCCGAGGTCGGCGATCACCTCGCCCGTGGCAGCGTCCTTCACGACCGTGCCCGGCGGGACGCGGAGGACGAGGTCCTCCCCGTTCACGCCGTTCATGTCCGAGCCGAGCCCGTGCCCGCCGCTCTTCGCCTTGTGCTCGCGGACGTAGCGGTAGTCGAGGAGCGTCGAGAGCTGCGGATCGACGAGCAGCACGACATCGCCGCCGTTGCCGCCGTCGCCGCCGGCGGGGCCGCCGCGCGGGATGAACTTCTCGCGCCGCCACGCGACGGCGCCGTCGCCGCCGTCGCCGGCCTTCACGGAGATCCGGACCTCGTCGACGAACTTCATGAGACCCGCCTCGTGAAAATGGAAAACGCCGCGGACCCGTAAGGCCCGCGGCGCCCTCGTGACGCGTCCGCCGCGGCCCTAGGCCTCGGGGACGATGGAGACGACGCGGCGATCACCGCGCGTCCGGGAGTACTTCACCTGGCCGTCGATCTTCGCGAACAGGGTGAAGTCCTTGCCCATGCCGACGTTCGCGCCGGGGTGGACGAGCGTGCCGACCTGGCGGACGAGGATCCTGCCCGCCTCGACCTTCTCCGAGCCGTACACCTTGACGCCGCGGTGCTGCCCCGGGGAGTCGCGCCCGTTGCGTGAGGAGCCCTGTCCTTTTTTGTGAGCCATGTTCCACTCCGTGCGCCGTGGCCCCCGCTCTCGCGGATCGGCCGGGGCGCCGCTGCGGTCCTACGCGCGGACCTCGGTGATCAAGACCTCGGTGAACGGCTGCCGGTGGCCGCGCTTCTTCGTCCAGCCTTCCTTCTTCTTGCGGAAGTGGATGACCTTCTTGTGCTTGGCCTGGCCGACGATCTCGCCCTGGACTGCGGCGCCGCCAACGGTCGGGCTGCCGACCTTGGCCTCGCCCTCGCCGCCGACGAGGAGCACGTCGAACTCGAGCTTGCCGCCGACGTCGCCGACGACCTTCTCGATCTTGAGCCGGTCGCCCTTCGCGACGCGGTACTGCTTGCCGCCGGTCCGAATCACCGCGTACATCGCCTTCTCCTCGAATTCGTGGGAGGTCCTCGCCGTCGCAACGCCGCGCGGGCGCGCCTACCGGCCCTCCGGAAGGGCGGTCATATACGATCGGTGCCCCTCCCCTGTCAAGGAATGGCGGGGAGTTACCGCCGCCCCCTGAGGCGGCGCCGGGAAGGGGCCGGGGTGTCCCTTGATCGCGGGGCGAGTTCGTCAGATCCTCCGCGACCATGCGAACCATCGCTCTCGCCCTCGCGGCCCTGATCGGCCTGCCCGCCCTCGCGCGGGCGCAGGCCTCCGTGGATGTCCACTTCAACCTTCCGGTCGTCCTCCCAAGGCTCGTCGTCGTCTCCCCCGGCGTTCAGGTCGTCCCGGAGGTGGAGGAGGAGGTCTTCTTCACCGACGGCTACTACTGGGCCCGCCGCGACAGCGGCTGGTACCGCTCCCGCTCGCACCGCGGCGGCTGGGTGCTCATTCCGGGCCGGCGCGTCCCGGCGCGGCTCGCCCAGGTCCCCGCGGGCAAGTACAAGTACTGGAAGGCCGAGAAGGCCGCCGCGAAGGCCGAGCGGCGCGAGGAGCGGCGGGAGGAGCGGGGCGACGACCGCGGCCACGGAAAGCACAAGGGCCACGGCTGGCACTAGTCGCCGTCCCGCTGTGAGACGCCGAGGGCCGCTCCGTGATCCGGGGCGGCCCTTCGCTTATGGGACGCGCGTGGCCCTCCTCTCCCGCGCCGTCGCCTCGAACGCACCCGGCGACCTCTTCGTCGACGACCGCTGCATCGCCTGCGACACCTGCCGGGCGCTCGCGCCGGCGACCTTCGGCGCCGGCGAGGACGAGCCCGCGTTCGTCGCCCGGCAGCCCGGGGGGCCGGACGAGCGGCGGCGCGCGCTCCTCGCGCTCGTCGCCTGCCCGGTGGCGGCGATCGGCTCGCGCTCGAAGGAGGGCGTCGCCGAGGCGGCCCGCGGGTTCCCGGATCCCTTCGCACCGGGCGTGCTCCGCTGCGGCTACGCCGCGGAGGCGTCGTTCGGCGCGACCTCGTGGCTCGTGCTGCGGCCGGAGGGGAACGTGCTCGTCGACTCGCCGAGGTTCGCGGCGCCGCTCCTCGAGCGGATCCGCGCGCTCGGCGGCGCGCGTCTCATGTTCCTCACGCACCGCGACGACGTCGCGGATCACGCGCGCTGGCGCGAGGCGCTCGGGTGCGAGCGGGTGCTCCACGCCCGGGACGTCGGCCGCGGCACCCGCGAGATCGAGCGCCGGCTCGAGGGCGACGCGCCGGCCCCGCTCGGCCGCGGCCTCCTCGCCCTCCCCGTCCCGGGCCACACCGCCGGCTCGTGCGCGCTCCTCGTCGACGACACGTTCCTCTTCACGGGAGACCACCTGTGGGGCGACGCCGCCGGACGGCTCGGCGCGTCGCGGGCGGTCTGCTGGTGGGACTGGGACGCGCAGATCGCCTCGATGGAGCGGCTCGCGACGCACCGCTTCGAGTGGGTACTGCCGGGCCACGGCCGCCCGTGGCACGCGGCGTCCCCGGAGCTCGCCGCGTCCGAGATCCGCGCGCTCGCCCGCGTCATGCGCGGCGCGTGAGGTCCGCGCCCCGCCCGGCCTCCGGCTCGGTGTCGTGGAAGCGCCGGTAATCGATGAACCGCTCCCCGCGGGGACCGCGGAGGAGCACGTCGGCGAAGCGCCGGCCCCAGAGCACCTCGTCCGCGGGGTAGCTGTGCCGCGTGTGGACGGTGGTCGCGAGGTTCTCGTCGAACCCGGAGAAGGAGACGACGATGACCGCGCCCGCCTCGGCGAGCGAGGCCGCGTCCGCCCCGCGCAGCGGGCTCGCCGCGTCGATCCTGTGGATCGCGGTCCAGGTGAGGGCGAACAGCGCGTGCTGCGCGCGCACGAGCGCGAGGTCGTGAAGCCTGCGCACCTCGTCCCCCTCGGCGGTCCGCTCCGTCCGCACGAGCATCACCCCCACGCGCGCCTCGACGATCTGCGAGGAGCGGGCGTTCGCCATGCGGAACATGAGGGACGGCGCGCCATCCCACGTCCGCACCACCGCGACCCGGCTGAAGACGACCCGCGAGGTCGGCCGCGCGAACTTCGCGAAGACGAGCCCGGTCACGAGCGCGAGCCCGAGCCCGCCCACGAGCACCTCGGCGGTCGCGAGCACGTTCGCCGCGGTGGTTCGGGGCCAGAGGTTCCCGTACCCGACGGTCGCCATCGTCTGCACGCTGAAGAAGAACGCGTCGGAGAAGCTGCCCGGGCGCGCGTGCTCGATCGCGTCCCCGAGCTCGACGTAGGCGAGCGCGAAGAGCGCGTTCACCGCCACGTAGGCGCCTGCGATGAGGAGGAGGAGCTGCCACCAGCGCGAGGTGAGGAGGAAGTGATAGAGGTCCGAGAGCGGGCGCGGCGCGAGCCCGATGGCGACGACGGGCCCGTCCGCGAGGCCGACCCGCCGCTCTCGGCGCGCTCCTCTCACAGGCCGAAGTGCGCTGGGCTGAGTCCCTTCCACGTGCAGTACGCGCGCAGCTCGCGCTTCACGAGCCCCCAGGTGAGCGCGACGACGAGCAGGTCGTCCGTGAAGCCGATCGGGACGAGGAAGTCCGGGATGAGGTCGACCGGGGAGACGACGTACACGACCGCGGCGGCGAGCGCCGCGATCGCCTTCCAGGGCAGCTTGCGGTAGCTGCCGTTCGCGTAGTCGCGGAGCACCATCCAGAGGAGCCGCAGCTTCGCGCGAAGGACGGCGGGCGAGCGGCGCGCCCACCAGGGCGGGCGGTCGAGGAACCGGCCGGCGCTCTCGGCGGTGCGACGGAGGCCGGAGGGGGTGATGTCCGTGGCGTCGCGCGCGAGCTCCTTCGCGGCGGCGTCGCGGCAGGAGACGCAGTCGGCGTTCGAGCCGAGCGGCCGGCCGCAGGCGGCGCAGGGGCGGGGGACCATGGGGCCGATGGTAACCGGGTCCGGCGGCCGCCGCGCGGGGCCGCGGCCTCGTGGCGCGGTCCCTCGCGGGGCGCCCTCTAGCGCACCTTGCGCGTCGGGGTCCGCTCCGGCTGCGGCGCATCCTCGACGGGCACGGTCTTGTGGAACTTCCGGTAGTCGATGACGCGGCGCCCGTCCTCGCGGAGCTTCACGATCTCCCTGAACCGGGCGTTCCAGCGGATGCGGCTCGCGGCGTAGACGTGGCGCGCGTGGACCGACTTCACGAGCCCCTCGTCGAAGCCCGAGATGTTCACGATGATCTCGGCCTCGCTCCCCTCGAGCGACCCGGCGCTCTCGCCGGCGAGCGGGCTGTCCTTGCCGATCGGGTGGATCACGGTCCAGGCGTGGGAGAAGAGCGCGGAGCCGCCGCGGGAGAGCTCGAGGTCGTGGGCGCGACGCGCCACCTCGCCGTCGTGCAGCTCGTTCCGCACGAGCATCATCGAGACCCTCGCGTCCACGATGTGGCTCGCGCGCTCGTTCGCCATGCGGAACATGAGCGCCGGGCCGCCAGAGTGCGGCCCGACCACCGCAACGTCCGAGAAGAGGACGCGCGCCCTAACGAGCGAGAACTTCGCGAGGACGATACCGGAGGCGATGACGAGCTCGACCCAGTGGATGAACCCGTCCAGCGCGACGACGGCCCCGGACGCGAGCGCCCGCGGGGAGAGCGGTGGACCGGGATCGGGTGGCGCCTCGAGCGCCGCGACGAGCGCGGGGAGGAGGGCGCCGCCCGCCTCGGGGAGGCGCGCCGCGAGGAGCAGCCGCGCGAGCCCGAAGAGCGCCTGCGTCGCGAAGTAGACCGCGGCGTAGAGCACGATGAGCCGGGTCCACGGCCCCGTGACGAGCCAGTGGTAGAGGTCGCGCGCCGGCCGCCGGCGCAGACCGACCACGTCCACCCCGCTCCCGGTGTGGCCGAAGACGCGGGTCGAGCCCATTCCCATGCGGTCGATGATACCCGGCGCGGCCCCCGCCGTAACCCCCGCGGCTCTCAGGGGAGTGGCGGGCGCTACCCGGCGGCGAGCGCCCGCAGCCCCTCGGCGTAGGGCCGCCGGACGACGCCGCGCTCCGTCACGATCGCGGTGACGAGCGCCTCGGGCGTCACGTCGAAGGCGGGATAGCGGGCGGGCACGCCGACGGGCGCGATGCGCTGGCCGGCGATCAGGACGACCTCGTCGCCGCCGCGCTCCTCTATCGGGATCGCCGCGCCGTCACGCGTGTCGAGATCCACCGTGCTCCAGGGCGCCGCGACGTAGAAGGGAAGACCGTGGTGGGCCGCGAGCACCGCGAGCGAGTAGGTGCCGATCTTGTTCGCGACGTCGCCGTTCGCGGCGATCCGGTCCGCGCCGACTATGACGCAGGCGATCTCGCCCTGCGCCATGAGCCAGCCTGCCATCCCGTCGGTGAGGAGCGTCACCGGGATGCCGTCGCGCTTCAGCTCCCAGGCGGTGAGCCTCGCCCCCTGCAGGAACGGCCGGGTCTCGTCGGCGAAGACCGAGATCTCGTTCCCCGCCTCGACGGCGGCGCGCACGACCCCGAGCGCGGTCCCGTACCCCGCGGTCGCGAGCGCGCCGGCGTTGCAGTGCGTGAGCACCCGCGCGCGCGGCGGGATGAGCGGCGCCCCGAGCGCGCCGATGCGGCGGCAGGCGGCCTCGTCCTCGTCCCGGATCGCGTGCGCCTCGGCGAGCAGCTCCGCCGGGCCGAGGCCGATCCGGCGCGCCATGCGCCGCACCGCCCAGGCGAGGTTCACCGCGGTCGGGCGGCAGCGGACGAGCTTCTCCGCCGCGGCGCGCAGCTCCGCGATCTGCTTGCCGCGGCGCGCGTCCACCGCGAGCGCGTAGGCGGCCGCGACCCCGATCGCGGGGGCGCCCCGGACGGTGAGGTCCCTGATGGCGGCGGCGACCTCGTCCGAGGTCGTGAGCTCGAGCCAGACCTCCTCGGCCGGGAGGCGCTTCTGATCGAGGAGGCGGACGACGTCCTTCGCCGTGTCGTAGAGCACCGGGCGGAGCGGGTCGCGGTTCATGACTTCTCCCTGCCGAGCCCTGCGAACGCGCGCAGGGCGAAGTAGACGGCGCACGCGGCGGAGAGCGCCGCCGCACCGAGGCGGCCTTCGCGCGCGAGGAGCGCCGCGACGAGAGTGGAGCCGACGAGCGCGGCGACAAGGAAGACGCGGCTCGGCCCGCCCGCCGACCCGGCCCCCGCGGGCCCCGCGCCCCAGCCCGCCCAGCGTGCCACGCGCTCTAGTCCCCGAGCTTCTGCTTGAGGAGCGCGTTCACCACCGCCGGGTTCCCCTTGCCCTTCATCGCCTTCATCACCTGCCCGACGAAGAACCCCATGAGCTTCTTGTTGCCCGCGCGGTAGCGCTCGATCTCGGTCGCGCTCGCCGCGAGCACCGCGTCCACGGCGGCCTCGATCGCGCCCGCGTCGGAGACCTGCGCGAGCCCCTTCGCGCGCACGATCTCGTCGGGCTCGGCGCCGGTCGCGAACACCTCCTCGAGCACCTGCTTCGCGCCCGGACCGCCGAGGGTCTGCGCGTCCACGAGCCTCAGGATCGCCGCGAGCCGGGCCGGCGTGAGCTTCCACGCCGCCGGGCCCTCGCCGCGCTCGTTCGCGAGCCGGGCCACCTCGCCGTTCATCCAGTTCGCGAGCCTCTTCGCGGCGTCCGGCGCGCGGCCATACGCGGCGAGCGCCGCGTCGAAGAACTCCGCCACGGGCCGCTCCGAGACCAGGAGCGCCGCGTCATAGGCGGACAGGCCGAGGTCCCGCTGGTAGCGCGCGGCGCGAGCGCGCGGGAGCTCGGGCAGCTCCGCGCGGACCCGCTCGACGAGCTCTCGCGAGACGAGCACCGGCGGGAGGTCCGGCTCCGGGAAGTAGCGGTAGTCGTGCGCCTCCTCCTTCGAGCGCATCGAGCGCGTCTCGCCGCGGTCCGGGTCGAAGAGCCGCGTCTCCTGCACGACCCTCCCGCCGCTCTCGACGAGCTCCACCTGCCGCCGCACCTCGTAGTCGATCGCCGCGCGCAGGAACCGGAACGAGTTCATGTTCTTGATCTCGCACCGGGTGCCGTACTTCTCCGCCCCTCTGGGCATGATCGAGACGTTCGCGTCGCAGCGGAACGAGCCCTCCTGCAGGTTCCCGTCGTTCACGCCGAGGTACATGAGGATCGCGCGCAGCGCCTTCAGGTATTCGACCGCCTCGTCCACCGAGCGCAGGTCCGGCTCGGAGACGATCTCGACGAGCGGCACGCCGGCGCGGTTCAGATCCACCCCCGACGACCCATCGGGCGAGACGTCGTGGAGGTTCTTGCCGGCGTCCTCCTCCATGTGGATCCGGACGAGCCGGATCCGCTTCTCCTCGCCGTCGACGGTGACGTCCACGGCGCCGCCCTCGCAGATCGGCAGCTCGTACTGCGAGATCTGGTAGCCCTTCGGCAGGTCCGGGTAGAAGTAGTTCTTCCGCGCGAAAACGCTCTTCTCGCGTGGACGCGAGCCGAGCGCGAGGCCGGTGCGCACGGCCATCTCGACGACCTGCGCGTTGAGCCGCGGGAGGACGCCGGGGAGCCCGAGGCACACCGGGCACACGTGGGAGTTGGGCTCGCCGCCGAACTCGGTCGAGCAGCCGCAGAAGATCTTGGACCGGGTGAGCAGCTGGGCGTGGACCTCGAGCCCGATGACCACCTGGAAGTCGGACGCCGCCATCTAGATCACCCCGCTTCCCATCACGGCTGCACCGGCGGCGGAGGCGGCGGCGCGCCGACCTCCCGCTCGAACGCGCGCGCCGCGCGCAGCAGCGTCGCCTCGTCGAAGGGGCGACCGAGGAGCTGGAGCCCGACCGGCATCCCCGTCTCGGCGTGCAGACCGCAGGGCACGGAGAGCCCCGGCAGCGCGGCGAGGTTGCAGGTGATCGTGAACACGTCGGCGAGGTACATCTGGAGCGGGTCCTGCGTCCGGGCGCCCAGCGGGAACGCCACCGTCGGCGCGACCGGGCCGGCGACCACGTCGCAGGCGCGGAACGCCTCGTCGAAGTCGCGCCGCACGAGCGTGCGGACCTTCTGGGCGCGCAGGTAGTACGCGTCGTAGTAGCCCGCCGAGAGCGCGTACGTGCCGAGCATGATGCGCCGCTTCGGCTCCGCGCCGAATCCCCGCTCGCGCGTCTCGGCGTACATCTCGCGGAGCCCCTTCGCCTCCGCGCGCAGGCCGAACCGGACCCCGTCGTAGCGGGCGAGGTTCGAGGACGCTTCCGCCGGAGCGATGAGGTAGTAGGCGGCGATGCCGTACTTCGTGTGCGGGAGCGAGATCTCGACGAGCCTCGCGCCGAGCTTCTCGTAGACCGCGAGGGCGGCGCGCACCGACCGCTCGACCCCGGGCTCGACGCCGGCCTGGAACCACTCGCGTGGCACGCCGATCCGCAGCCCGCGCGCGCCCTCTTCGAGGGACGCGAGGTAGTCGTCCACCGGCCGCGCCGACGAGGTCTGGTCGCGCGGGTCGTGCCCCGCGATGCGCCCGAGCAGGAGCGCCGCGTCCTCGACGGTGCGCGCGAGCGGGCCGACCTGGTCGAGCGACGAGGCGAACGCGACGACGCCGTAGCGCGAGACGCGGCCGTAGGTCGGCTTCACGCCCACGACGCCGCAGAACGCGGCGGGCAGCCGGATCGAGCCGCCCGTGTCGGTCCCGAGCGCGCCGTGCACCTGCCGCGCCGCGACCGCGGCCGCGCTGCCGCCCGAGCTGCCGCCCGGCGTGCGCGTGAGGTCGTACGGGTTCGCGCAGCGCTTGAACGCGCTGTTCTCGTTCGACGAGCCCATCGCGAACTCGTCCATGTTGAGCTTGCCGACGACGACCGCGCCCGCCTGCTCGAGCCGCTCCACGACCGCGGCGTCGTAGGGCGGCAGCCAGCCCTCGAGGATCCTGGAGCCGGCCGTGGTCGGGACGCCCTTCGTCGCGAAGATGTCCTTCACGGCGACCGGGACGCCGTCGAGCTCCGAGCGGCGCTCCCCGCGCGCCGCGCGCTGGTCGGCGAGCCCGGCGGCAGCCCGCGCCCGCTCCGCCGTGACCTCGAGGAACGCGCCGATCCGGCCGTCCGTCGCGGCGATGCGCGCGAGCGACGCCTCGACGAGCTCGCGGGACGAGAGCGCGCGGGCCGCGATGCCGGCGCCCGCCTCGCGCAGCGAGAGGGCGGTGAGCTCGCTCGTCGGGTCGCTCACTCGATGATCCTCGGCACCTTGAAGCAGGTCCCCTCGTGCGCCGGCGCGGCCGCGAGCGCCTCCCCGGGCGAGAGCCCGGGCTCGACCGCGTCGGGGCGCAGCGCCGGCGTCTCGCCCGCCGCGAGCGCGTGCGTCATCGGCTCGACCCCCGACACGTCGAGCTCGTCGAGCTGGCGCACGTGGTCGAGGATCGCCGAGAGCTGCACGGCGAACGTCCGCTCCTCGTCGGCCGAGAGCCGGAGGCGCGCGAGGGTAGCGATGCGCCGGACCTCATCGAGAGACAGCGCCACGTCGTTCTCCTACCTGCCCGCCGGCAGCGGCGCACCCGGCGAGCGGGCGCGCGGCCGAGGGGCTACACCGGGTTCTTCGTCTCCGGCTTGAACCAGTTCAGGATCGAGGTCATGACGCCCTTCCCCTCGGGCTTCTCGAGGTGCTCGATCTCGCCCTGGTCGAGGAAGACGCCGTTGCAGGAGAAGCACACGTCGACGTCCACGCCGCGGTACTTCACCTCGTGCATCGACATCCCGCACTTCGGGCAGTGCATCCAGTGGAGCTCCTTCAGCCGCTTGAGCTCCGCCGCCTGCTTCTCCTTCTTCGCGTCGAGCGCGAGCTTCCGCTTCTTCTCCGCATCCTCGCGGACGAAGTACTCCTCCTCGCTCGACGAGCCCTTCCCTGGAGTTCCCCTGTCGGACATGACTATTTCCTCAGCTCTGCGAGTGCGTTCTTCGCCACCTCGGCCTCCTCGCCATCCGGATGCCGCGCGAGGTACTTCTCGTAATGCGAGATGGCTTCCGTCTTCTTACCCTGGAACCGGTAGGTCTCCGCGAGCCCCAGGAGTGCGTCGGGCTCACCCGGGTCGATCTGGAGCGCCGCCGCGAAGCTCGCCTCGGCCGGCGCGTAGTTCTCGCGGTCGAGATAGCACAAACCCCGGCCGGTCAGGGCCTCGGCGTTGCGCGGATCCTGCGACGCGACGCGGCCGAACAGCTCGAGCGCGCCGTCCGCGTCGCCCTTCTCGAGGAGCTTCTGCGCCTGCGCGAGGAGCGCCTTCGGCCCCTTCGGCGCAGGCCGCGGCGCCGCCTTCACCTGCTCGGGCGGTCCCTGCAGCGACGGCTCGGGGACCAGCTCGAGCGCCGCGACGGGGGGTGCCGGAGGCGGCGCGGGAGGCTCCGCTGGCCTCACCTCGATCGTGAGCGGCACCGCGACGGCCTGCTCGGGACTCGGCGCCGCCTTCGCGACGAGCCCCGGGACGAAGAGGTAGGCCGCGCCCGCGGCGACCGCGACGAGGAGCAGCGAGACGAGCCAGGTCCGCGCCGCGCCCCGGCGCTGCGCGGCCGGCTCCGCCTCGGTCCCGAGATCGACCTCGTGCACGGGCGGGGGGAGCACCGGCGTGGGCTCGGGCGTCCGGTACTCCGGCGGCGAAGGCGGGGGCGAGGCGTAGGACGGCGGCGGGAAGCCGGAGGGCGGCGGAGGCGGGTAGAGCGCCGGCGTCTGGATCGCGACGCCGTAGACCGGCATCGGCATCGGCGTGACCGCCGGGAGCTGCATCGGCAGGGGCGTGAGCGCGGGCTGACCCTTCGAGCGCTCCGCGGCCTCGACCACCTGGAAGAAGCTCGCCAGCTCGGCGATGTTGCCGAGCCGCTTCCACTGATCGCCCGCGAGTGAGATCTCGTCGTCGCGCGCGACCTTCTGCTCGATGATCCACTTCTGCAGCGTCGTCAGCTCCCGGAACGTGAAGATGTTCCCGTTCGCCTGCCGGACGCGCCACTCACGCGGCCGCTCGGGCTCGTGCTGCTGCGCGGCGGGCGGCGGAGCGGGCATCGCGGCAGACGACGCGCGCGTGCCACCGGGCCGCGGCGCCACGGCAGTCGCCTGGAGCGGCTCGCCCTCGAAGTCGCCCGGCTTCACGGGAACCGTGACGACGAGCTCCTTCTTCTTCACCTTGAAGAGGTGTCCGCAGTTGGTGCACTGCACCGTCAGGCCGGAGGGCGTGACCTGATCGTCGTCGAACACGTACTGGGCCCTGCAGCGCTCGCAGCGGACGTCCATGGAAGCTCGCGGGATGACGGAGGTTCTTCTCGGCCATTCTACGCCACGCCCCTCGATCCGCAGAAAAATTGACCCCTCGGTACCCCCCGATATCCTCGGCCGGGCAAGCCCTCGTTCGCGCGGGCGGCGGAGCGATCGGAGCGAGGCGGTGGCGGCGCAGATGGGGAAGCCCAAGGGAAACCGGCGTCTTCAGGAGAACCACGGCCGTCGCGGCGATCGCGACGAGCCCCCCCGGAACGGCAAGAAGACGCAGCGCACCGGCATGGCGCGCGACGTCGCCGCGGTCGCGCTCCTCGCGCTCGCCGCGGTGGCGGCGCTCGGCCTCGCGACGTTCTCGTCACTCGACGGAGCGCTCATCGCGCGGGGCATGCCCCCGGCGAACCTCTGCGGGCCGGTCGGCCATCGCGCCGCGAACGGCCTCTACGCGCTCCTCGGGTTCTCCGCGCTCGTCCTGCCGGTCGCGCTCGCAGCGGCGGCGGTCCGGCTCTTCCAGGGCGCGCCGCCCCGCATCACGGTGCTCTCCGCGGCCGCGTACGCGGTGCTGACGCTCTCGGTCGCGTCGCTCGCCCACCTCGCGCTCGGCGGGCAAGCCGCGGCTCCTTTCCCCGCGGGCGGCGTGGTCGGCGCGGGGCTGTCGGCGATCTCGGTCCGCTTCCTCTCGATCTGGGGGAGCACCATCGTCCTCGTCGCGACCGGCACCGTCGCGCTCATCGTCGCGGCCGACGTGAAGCCGCAGGCGCTCGCCGCGGCGCTCGGGCGCGCGGCGCACGCGACCTTCGGGTTCCTCTCGGCCCGCGTCGGCGACGCGGTCGAGGAGCACCGGGCCGCGGTCGCCGAGCTCCGCGCGGAGGAGGCGGCGCTCCGCGTGCGGCGCGCCGAGGAGGAGGCCCGCGCCCTCGTCGACACCGCGGAGATCGAGGCCTCGGGCGAGGAGGACCACGCCGAGGCGCGCGCGATCGCGGGCGCCCTCGCGCTCGAGCACGTTCGCCGGACCGGCTCGTTCGAGGACCCGGCCTGGGTCGACGGGCTCGCCCCCCCGGACGCGGCCGAGGACCTCGACGACGCCGCCGTCGCCGCCGCTCCGCCCGAGGGCCCGCCGCGCCGGAAGCGGAAGGCCGAGAAGGAGAACGACGAGGAGAAGGCGGAGCCCCGCGCCGCCGCCGTGGTGCCCGCGCTCGCGGCCCTCGCGCCTCCCGCCGCTGCGGCGCGCCCGGAGATCATCGTCTCGCAGGCGATGCTCGAGCGCGGCGGGAAGAAGAAGAAGGAGAAGAAGGAGGCCCCGGAGTTCGCCTTCACGAAGGCAGGGGACGTGTTCAGGCTCCCCTCCACGGCGCTGCTGGACGCGCACGAGGAGAAGGCGAAGGCGGTCGACGAGAGCGGCCTCACCCACACCGCCGACGTCATCGTCGCGACGCTGAAGCAGCACGGGATCGACGGGTCGATCCGGCACATCCGCCCCGGCCCGGTCGTCACGCTCTACGAGTTCTCCCCCGTCGCCGGCGTGAAGCTCGCGCGGATCGAGAACCTCGACAAGGAGCTGACGATGGCGCTCAGCGCCATCCGGATCCGGATCATCGCGCCGATCCCGGGCAAGGGTGTCGTCGGCATCGAGGTCCCGAACCGCGACCGCGCGACCGTCTACCTGCGCGACATCCTCGAGACCGAGTCGTTCGCCCACGCCGGCGGCTTCCTGCCGCTCGGGCTCGGCAAGAACATCGAGGGCCTCCCCTACTGCGTCGACCTGCAGCGGATGCCGCACCTCCTCATCGCGGGCACGACCGGCTCGGGCAAGTCGGTCGGCCTGAACACCATGATCCTCAGCATGCTCTACCGGCAGACGCCGGCGGAGGTGCGGATGATCATGGTGGATCCGAAGATGACGGAGCTGTCCGCGTACGAGGACATCCCTCATCTCCTGCTCCCGGTCGTGACGGACCCGCAGAAGGCGGCGCGCGCGCTGCAGTGGGCCGTCGACGAGATGGAGCGGCGGACGCAGATCCTCGCCGACACCGGCTCGAAGGACCTGAAGTCGTACAACCACAAGGTCGAGAAGCTGCGCGACGAGGGGAGGACCTTCGAGGACAAGGACGCCCTCCCGCCGAAGAAGCTCGTCGTCGTGGACGTGACGGCGGGCGAGACGGAGGAGGAGGTCGCCGCGCGCGCCGCGGCGCAGGGGACGACCGCCGTCGACGCGCCCGTGGCCGCGTCGCCCGAGTTCGAGGATCCGACCGCCCCGCCGCCCGCCGATCCGGTCGCGGCGCGCGACGAGCGAAAGCTGCCGCAGAAGCTGCCCTACATCGTCGTCGTCATCGACGAGCTCGCCGACCTCATGATGACCGCGCCGCGCGAGGTCGAGATCTCGCTCGCCCGGCTCGCCCAGAAGGCGCGCGCCACCGGCATCCACCTCATCGTCGCGACGCAGCGCCCCTCGACCGACATCGTGACCGGGATGATCAAGAACAACTTCCCGGCCCGGATCAGCTTCCGCCTCGCCTCGCGCCACGACTCGCAGACGATCATCAACGGGCCGGGCGCGGAGAGCCTCCTCGGGGACGGAGACATGCTCGTCCTCACCGCGACGCAGCCCGTTACCCGTGTGCAGGGCGCGTTCGTGTCGGAGGAGGAGCTCCAGCGGGTCGTCGCGTTCCTCAAGGAGCAGGGCCGGCCGGTGTACGACGACTCGATCCTCAAGGGGCGCGAGGGCGCCGGCGACCGGGGCGGACAGGACGACGACGACGACCCGACCTACGACCAGGCGCTCGAGCTCGTCGCGCGGATGGAGGAGGTCTCGGTGTCGAAGCTCCAGCGCGAGATGCGGCTCGGCTACAACAAGGCCGCGAAGATCGTCGAGCGCATGGAGCGCGAGGGCGTCGTGGGGCCCGCGAACGGCGTGAAGCCGCGGCAGGTGCTCATCCGGCCGATCGGCGAGACGAGCTCGGTTCCGAACGTCTAGCGCGGCTCACCGCGCTAGACGCGCATCCGGCGCTTCTCCTCGCCGGTGAGGATCCGCCGGATGTTCTCGCGATGGCGGACGAAGATGAGGACGCCGATCACCACCGCCGACCACGCGACCGGGCTCCCGGGGCCTAGAACCCAGAGCGTCCCGACGACGCACACGACCGTGCCGGCGAGCGAGCCGAGCGACGAGATCCGCGTGACGAGGTAGGTCGCCGCCCAGGTGAGGAGCCCGAAGAGGGCCGCCCACGGCGCGAGGACGAAGAAGATCCCCACGGCGGTCGCGACGCCCTTGCCACCCTGGAACCGGAGCCAGATCGTCCACACGTGTCCGACAAACGCGGCGATGGCGACCCCCATCACCCAGAGGTCGCCCGCGGGCGCGCCGGCGAGGAGGCGCCGCGCGACGATGACGGGGACGACCCCCTTCAGCGCGTCGAGCAGGATCGTCGCGACGCCGAGCTTCTTGTTCACCCGCGCGACGTTCGTCCCGCCGATGTTGCCCGAGCCGACCGTGCGGACGTCGACGCCGAGGAAGACCCGCGCGAGGACGAGGCCGAACGGGATGGAGCCGGCGAGGTAGCCGGCGACGACGAGGACGAGACCGAGCGCGTTCGTGCTCACGAGCGAGCCTCCCTGAAGACGAGCCACGCCCAGTTCGCGATCACGGCGGCGACGCCGAGCGCCGTCACCGCGCGGAGCGCGCGCGCGGGCGGGACGGGCAGCGGAGCGCCGAACGCGACGCGCGCGGCGTCGGCGACGGCGTAGAGCCACGCGCCCCCTGCGAGGAGCGCGCCGAGGGGGCTCGCCGCGAAGGCCTGCGCGACCTCGCCGTTCGCGAGGTGGACGAACGCGTGCGTCATCCCGCAGGTCGCGCACGGGATCCCGGCGAGCCCCTTCAGCGGACAGGTGTACGGGATGCCGAGCACGGGGACGAACCGCGCCACGAGAAACGACAGCGCGGCGATGGCGGCGAACACCTCGGCGTGGCCGAAGCGGCCGGTCTGTCGCCAGGAGATCGTCACAGGTTCGTCGTCTGCGTCTGGTGCGCCGCGTCCTGCGCGCCCTTGATGAACGCCGGGACGCCGAGCCCCATCGCGGCGCAGCAGCAGACGCACGCGAGCGCCACCGGCGCGAGCACCGCGCCCGCCGCCTTCCCGGTGCCGCATCGCTGGACCGCGCCGAGCCCGATGATGCCCGAGACCGTCGCCCACACGAGCACGATCGGGAGCCCGCACACGGGGAGCGCGAACAGGAGGGTGAGGCCGAAGACGTACGCGACGAGCGTGAGCGTCGCGTCGAAGCCGCGGGTGGCGCCGCGGAACAGCGTGAGCAGCAGGTGGATGATCGCTGCGCCGACGAAGATGGCGATGAAGGCGATGAGCGGAGAGAGCACGATCTGCGCGATCGTCCCGGCGCCGGTCACGGACTCCATGTACGAGCGGATGAGCCGCGCCTGCTCCTCGGGCATGCTCCGGGTGAGCCGCTCCAGCGCACCCGAGAGCTGCTGCGCGGAGAGCCAGCTCAGGATGGCGCCGACGGTGCTCGCGAAGGTGTACGAGACGACCCCGAAGAGGACCGCGGTCCAGCTCTGGTCGACGCGGACCCGCGCGAAGAACTGCTGCGGCTGCGTCGCGACGAGCTTCCAGGTCTCGAAGAAGGCGGCGAAGAAGCCGAGCCGCGCGCGGTCGGCGAACGGCGCCGGCGCCTCGGGCCCCTGAGGCGGAGGCGGAGGCGGAGGCGCGGCGCCCCAGCCGCCGCCCGGCGGCGACGGAGGAGGCGGGCCCCACCCGCCGGGCTGGGGCGGCGGAGGCCAGCCCGAGGGTGGCCCGTAGCCGCCGGGGGGCGGGGCGGGCGGCGGCGGTGGCTCCGAGCCACCGCCCTGCGATGCGCCCGCCGGGGGCTGTGGGGGCTCGGGCTGCGCCGGCTGCGTCTCCTGCGGCGCGCCCGGGGGCGCCGGCAGGATGAGCTCGCAGCCGCAGTGAGGGCACGTCTGCCGCCCGTAGCGATCGGTCGTGAAGGTGCCCTGGCACCGGGCGCAGCGAGCGAGCATGGCGCCGAGCTTACCCCGTCCCGCCCGCGCTCCGCGGGACTACTCGCGCAGGGCGCGGACCTCGTCGACGTTCACGGCACCGCGGGTGCGGTAGATGGCGATGACGACGGCGAGCCCGACGGCGGCCTCTGCCGCGGCGACCGCGATGACGAAGAACGCGATTGCGTGGCCGGAGACGTTCCCCGCCTGCCGCGCGAACGCGAGGAAGGTGAGGTTCGCGGCGTTCAGCATGAGCTCCACGCACATCATGACGATGAGGGCGTTGCGCTTCATGAGGACGCCGGAGAGCCCGATCGTGAAGAGGATCGCGGCGAGGTAGAGGTACGCGGCCACCGGGACCATGGTCAGATCCTCTCCTTCGCGACGACGACCGCGCCGACGATGGCGACGAGGAGCAGGAGGCTCGTCGCCTCGAACGGGAGCAGGAACTCGGTGAAGAGCACCGCGCCGACCGCCTTCACCGTGCCGAAGCTCGCATCGACCGCGCGCATGCCGGGATCCGCGACGCGGGCGATGGCGGAGGCGAGCACGGAGGTGAGCGCGATCGCGCCGAGGACGCCGAGGTACTGCATGGCGTTCTTGCGCGTCGGGCCCAGCTGCTCGTCGCCGAGCGAGAGCAGCATGATGACGAACAGGAACAGCACCATGACCGCGCCCGCGTACACGAGGATCTGCATGGCCGCGATGAGGTGCGCGGTCAGGAGCACGTAGATCCCGGCCATGAAGAAGAAGGCCGCGACGAGGTTCATCGCGGCGTAGACGGGGCTGCGCGCGAGGACGACCCCGAGGGCCGTCGCGACGAGCGGAACCGCGAACACGAAGAAAATGACGGTCTCGGCGGAGAAGGTCATCGGCTCGTTCCTCTAGTAGCGAACCGCGCCGACGACCGCGGGACGGGAGGACTGCTCTAGCCCCCAGCCGTGGTCGCCGTACGGGCAGCGCCGCTCCTCGACGTGGCGAATGAACTCGTCCCGGAACTTCTTCAAGAACGACTGGACCGGCATCGACGCCGCGTCACCGAGCGCGCAGATGGTGTTCCCGCCGATGTTGCCGGCGATCTGCTCGAGCTTGTCGACATCGGCCGCGGTGCCGTGCCCGTGCTCGATCTTCTCGATGATCCCCTCCATCCACGAGGTGCCCTCGCGGCAGGGGGTGCACTGCCCGCAGCTCTCCTCCGCGTAGAACTTGGAGATGCGCGCGAGCGCCCGGACCAGGCAGGTCGAGTCGTCGAACACGATGATGCCGCCGGAGCCGGACATCGAGCCGGCGGCCTTCACGGCGTCGACCTCGAGCGAGATGTCGATCTCGTCGCCGCGGAGCACCGGCGAGGAAGAGCCGCCGGGGATGACGGCCTTCACCTTGCGGCCGCCCGGGATCCCGCCGCAGTCCTCCATGATGAGCTTCTTCAAGTTGTACGCGGCCGGCTTCTCGTAGACGCCGGGCCGGTTCACGTGTCCCGAGACGCCGAAGAGCCGCGTGCCGCCGGTCTTCCCCGTCCCGAGCGCGGCGAAGGCCTCGCCCCCGTTCGAGAGGATCCAAGGGATGTTCGCGATCGTCTCGACGTTGTTGATGATGGTCGGCTTGCCCCAGAGCCCGACGATCGCAGGGAACGGCGGCTTGAGCCGCGGGTAGCCCTTCTTGCCCTCGAGCGACTCGAGCAGCGCCGACTCCTCGCCGCAGATGTACGCGCCCGCGCCGCGGTGCACGTGGATGTCGAGGTCGAAGTCCTTCTTCCCGAGGAGCTTCGCGCCGAGGATCCCCGCCGCGCGCGCCTCCTCGATCGCCTTCTCGAGGACGCGCGCCTGCTTCGGGAACTCGCCGCGGATGTAGACGTAGGCGAGGTGGATGTCGAGCGCGTAGCAGGTGATCGCGATGCCCTCGATCAGCTGGTGCGGGTCGTGCTCGATGATGTAGCGGTCCTTGAACGTGCCCGGCTCGGACTCGTCGGCGTTGATCGTGAGATAGCGCGGGCGGACGTCCTTCGGGAGGAACGTCCACTTGAGGCCCGTCGCGAACCCGGCGCCGCCGCGGCCGCGGAGGTTCGACTTCTTCACCTCGTCGACGATCGCGCCGGGCTCCATGCCGAGCGCCTTGTCGAGCGCGGCGTAGCCACCGTCGGCACGATACCCGGCGAGCGCGGCGGAATCGGGCTTGCCCCAGCGCTTCGTGAGGATGAGCGTCTCGCTCACTTGAGCCCCTCCAGGATCTGCTCGACCCGCTTGATGTCCAGCCGCTCGTGCATCTCGTTCTCGTCGACGAGCATCGCCGGCGCGGTGCCGCACGAGCCGAGGCACTCCACCTCGCGCAGCGTGAAGCGGCCGTCCGCCGTCGTGCCGCCGTTCTTCACGCCGAGCTTCTGCTTCAGGTGCTCGAAGATCCGCTCGCCGCCCGTGAGGCAGCACGAGATGTTCGTGCAGATCTCGACGAGGTGCCGGCCGAGCGGGTGCGTGTGGAACATCACGTAGAAGGTCGCGACCTCCTCGGCCCTCGTCGGGGAGGCGCCCAGGCGGTCGGCCGCCAGCTGCTGCACGGCGGGAGAGCAGTAGCCGAAGATCTCCTGCCCGAGCCGCAGCGCAGGGAGCATCGCGGCCACCTTCCGGTCGGGCGGGTAGCGCTTCACGATCGCGGAGAGCTCGCGATCGAACCGCTCGACCTTGTCGCGGGGCAGTTCTTCGACTGCACCAACTGGCGCTGGATTCGTCATAAGGGTCCGAGAAGTGGGGCGAAAGCCCGGGCAGGCTAGTGAGGGGGTATGCGATTGTCAAGGACGGCAGAGGCCCACTTTCAATGCGGCCGCCGCGCTATACTCGCGTCCGCTCGATGACCCTCGACACGGACAAGCGACGCGATCCGCGCGTGCCGCTGGTGCTCCGTGTCGACTATCCCAACGCCCCGCAAGCATTTCGCGACGTCACCGAGAACCTCTCGGCCGGCGGGCTCTTCATCCGGAGCGATCGCGAGCTCGCTTCCGGCGAGCGGGTGCCCCTGCAGATCAGCTTCCCCGGGCTCCTCGAGGCGATCGAGGTCGAGGTCGAGGTGGTCCGCCGGCGGCCGGCGACGCCCGGCGGCCCAGGCGGCGTCGCGGTGAAGATCCCGCTCGACCGGATCGACGACCGGCACAAGCTCGCGCGCCTCGTCGAGACGGCCCGCGCGAGCGCCGGGAAGGGGAAGCGCGGGTACCGCGTGCTCGTCGTCGAGGACAACCCGCACGTCGTCGAGATGTACGAGTACGCGCTCCGCCGGCTCCGCGGCGGCGACGGGGTGGCGGTCGCGGTCGAGTACGCGACGAACGGGCACGACGCGCTCGGCCGGCTCGCCGAGCCGCCGCGCATCGACCTCGTGATGTCGGACCTCTACATGCCGGTGATGGACGGGTTCACGCTCATCGAGCGGATGCGCGCGGAGCCCTCGCTGCTCGAGACCCCGATCCTCGTCATCAGCGCGGGCGCGGCGGACGCGCGGGCGCGCGCGCTCGATCTCGGCGTCGACGTGTACCTCCAGAAGCCCGTGCAGTTCGCGGACATCGTCGCGACGGTGCGCACGCTCCTGCGGATACAGGCGTAACAAACGAAACGCCCGCCGGCGGGTGCCGGCGGGCGCACACTGCGCGTTCACGCTGGGGCGACTTCTTACTTCTTGCCCTTCTTGTTGAACGTATCCTTCATCGACTTCGACGGCGTGATCTTCACGACCGTCTTCGCCGGGATCTTGATCTGCTCGCCCGTCGCCGGGTTGCGGCCGATCCGGGCCTTGCGATCGACGAGCTTCACCGCGCCGAGGCCGCCGAGGGGGATCTTGCCCTCGTTCTTCAGCCTCTTCATCACCGTCTCCTCGACCGCCGCGAACACCGCCCGAACCTGAGCCTTCGGGACCTGCGAGGTCTCG
>DASWEI010000163.1:0-11828 GCA_036394835.1 Anaeromyxobacter sp.
GAACCCCGTCTCGACGCTGCTCACGTTCGATCAGTTCGTGCGCCCCGCCCTCCTCAAGATGATGGGCCACACGGAGCTGCTCCGGCCGCTCGTGCGCGCCGTGCTCCAGGACGACTTCGCGCGGAAGCCGGGGCGCGTCTCCTTCCTGCGCGTCCGGCTCGAGCGGCGCGACGACCGGCTCCTCGCCCGGACCGCGGGCAACCAGGAGACCGGGATCTTGAAGACGATGCTGCGGGCGGATGGCATCGCCGTGATCCCGGCGGAGCGGGGCACCGTCCGTGCGGGTGAGGTGGTCGACGTCCAGGTGCTCCGCAACGTGGGGGAGGCTTAACTGGTGCGCGCACCGAGCGATGCCCCGGCGTCCGGCCCCGCCCTCGAGGACACCTTCGGGCGGAAGCTCGAATACCTAAGGGTCTCGGTGACCGACCGGTGCAACTTCCGCTGCGCGTACTGCCTGCCGGACGGCTGCCCGCGCGGGTCGGGAGCGGAGCCGCTCTCCGTCCCCGAGCTCGAGCGGCTCGTGCGGGCGTTCGCGGAGCTCGGGGTCTGGAAGGTGAGGCTCACGGGCGGCGAGCCCACGCTGCGCCGCGACCTCCCCGACATCGTCCGCGCGATCTCCGCCGTCCCGGGCGTGCGCCGGGTCGGGCTCACGACGAACGGCTACCGGCTCGCGGCGATCGCGGGCGACCTGCGCGCGGCCGGGCTCGCCTCCGTGAACGTGAGCGTGGACAGCCTCGACCCCGCGCGGTTCGAGCGGATCACCGGCTGCGGGCGCCTCGAGCGGATCGTCGAGGGCGTCGAGGCCGCCGCCGCCGCGGGGATCGCCTCGGTGAAGGTGAACGTGGTGCTCCTGCGGGGCATGGAGGATGGCGAGCTCGATCGGTTCCTCGCCTGGACCCGCGAGCGCGCCCTCACGGTCCGGTTCATCGAGCTCATGCAGACGGGCGACAACGCGGCGTTCTTCCAGGAGCACCACCTCTGCGCGGACGACGTCCGCGGGAAGCTCGAGCGGCGCGGCTGGACGAGGCTCCCGCGCGACCCGCGCGATGGGCCGGCGACGACCTACGGCCATCCCGCGCACGAGGGCAAGGCCGGGCTCATCGCGCCTTACGCGCCGGGGTTCTGCGACGCGTGCAACCGCGTGCGCGTCACCTCCGCCGGAGACCTGCGGCTCTGCCTGTTCGGCAGCGGGGGCGTCCCGCTCCGCTCCTATCTCCAGAGCGACGAGCGGAGGGGCGACCTCGTGCACGCCATCCGGCGCGCGGTCGCCCACAAGCCTGCGTCCCACCTCCTCCACGAGGGGTTCTCCGGCGCCACGACGACGCTCGCGTCGATCGGCGGCTGATCGCGAAAGGAAGGTCGTGATGAACGCGCTCGTGAAGCTCCGCAGCACCGTCCGCATCGCCGCCGCGCTCGTTGCGCTCGGCGCGATCGGCGCGGTCGCCCTCTCGCCGGAGCGGGGGGCCGCCGCCGAGAAGCGCCTTCGCCTCGGGACGACGACGTCGACCGAGAACTCCGGCCTCCTGAAGGTGCTGCTCCCGCCGTTCGAGGCGCAGTGCCGGTGCAACGTGGACGTCATCTCGGTTGGCACCGGGAAGGCGCTCAAGCTCGGCGAGCTCGGGGACGTCGACGTCGTGCTCGTCCACGCCCGCGCCCTCGAGGATCGGTTCGTCGCCGAGGGCTGGGGCGTGGACCGGCGCGACGTCATGCACAACGACTTCGTCGTCGTCGGGCCGGCGAACGACCCCGCGAAGGTGCGGGCGGCCCGGGACGCCGTCGACGCGTTCCGCAGGATCGCAGGCGCTCGCGCGACGTTCGTCTCGCGCGGCGACAGGTCGGGGACGCACGAGAAGGAGCTCGAGCTGTGGCGGCGCGCCGGCCTCTCGCCCGAGCGCCCCTGGTACCTCGAGGCGGGGCAGGGGATGTCCGAGGTGATCGCCATGTCCGCGGAGCGCAGCGCCTACACGCTCACCGACCGCGGCACCTACCTCGCCCACCCGCGCCACCGCGAGCTCCCCATCCTGTCCCAGGGCGATCCGACGCTCTTCAACCCGTACGGCGTCATCGCGGTGAATCCAGCGAAGCACCCGTCGGTCGACCACCGGCTCGCGCTCCGGTTCATCGAGTTCCTGACCGGTCCCGAGGGCCGGCGGCTCATCTCCGGGTTCAAGATCAACGGGGAGCAGCTCTTCTTCCCGGCGGGGAAGTGATGGAGCTCGTGTCGGAGTCGCTCTCGACGGCGCTCGGGCTCATCGCGGCCCGGGACGGCGAGGTGTTCGCCGCGGTGCGGATCTCGCTCGGCTGCGCGCTCGCGTCCACCGCCATCGCCGCGACGGTCGGCATCCCCATCGGCACCTGCATCGCCATCCGGAGCTTCCGGCTCAAGCGCGCGGTGGTCACGCTCCTCAACACGCTGCTCGCCCTCCCGACGGTGGTCATCGGGCTCGTCCTCTACGGGGTGCTGAGCCGGAGCGGGCCGCTCGGGGGCATGGGCCTGCTCTTCACCCCCACCGCGCTCGTCATCGGCCAGACCGTCCTCGCGCTGCCCGTCGTCGTCTCGTACGCGGTGAGCGCGGTCCAGGGGGCCGACGCCCGGATCCTGCCGACCGCGCTCACCCTCGGCTGCGGGCAGGTCCAGACGACGCGCCTGCTCCTCGGGGAGGTGAAGTTCGCGATCGTGGCGGCGGTGGTCGCCGCCTTCGGCCGCGTCATCTCCGAGGTCGGGGTCGCGATGATGCTGGGCGGGAACATCCGCACGTACACCCGCACGATGACCACCGCGATCGCGCTCGAGACGAGCAAGGGCGAGCTCGCGTTCGGGCTCGCGCTCGGCGTCATCCTCGTGGGCGTCGCGCTCGTCGTGAACATGGCGTTCAACCACCTCCAGCAGGCCCAGAGGTAGCCCTTGTCGACGCCTGTCTACGAGCTCGAGGGGATCCAGCAGCGGCGCGGCGCGAGGCGGGTCCTCGACATCCCGGCGCTCACGATCCGCTCCGGGCGCATCCACGCCCTCGTCGGCCCGAACGGCAGCGGGAAGACGACGCTGCTCGGGATCCTCGCGCTCCTCGCCCGCCCGGCCTCGGGAGAGCTCCGCTTCGACGGCGCGCGCGTGGACTGGGGCAGCGCGGCGCTCCTTCCCCTGCGCCGGCAGGTGACGCTCGTGCAGCAGTCGCCGTACCTGTTCGCCGGGACCGTGGAGGAGAACCTCGCGATCGGGGTAGCGCACCGGAAGCTCGATCGCGAGACGGTCCGCGCGCGCGTCGCCGACGCGCTCCAGTCCGTGGCGCTCTCGGCGTACGCGCGGCGCGACGCGCGCGCCCTCTCCCACGGGGAGGGGCAGCGGGTCGCGATCGCGAGGGCGCTCCTGCTCGAGCCGCGCGTCCTGCTGCTCGACGAGCCGCTCGCGAACCTCGACCGCAAGACCACCTCGGTCGTAGAGGAGCTGATCGGGGCGCTGCCGGGGCCGGGCCGCACCGTCATCATGTCCTCGCACGATCCCGAGCACCCGCGCCGCTTCGGGAGCGAGGTGATCGCGATCCAGGAGGGCGGCCTCGTGGCGTCGCCCAGCCGACCGGCGGAGGAGGACGCCCCTTGGGCGCGCTGCATCGCGTGACCCCTCGGATCGAGCGCCGGCGGCTCGTGGACCGCGCCTGGCAGCGCTACGTCCAGGAGGGGATCGCCCCGCAGGACGTCGCGGACGAGATCGCCCGCTCGTGGCGGCGCGCGCGCGACGCGTACCGGGTCGATCCCGGGATGGCGCGTCCGGGCCGTCTCCTCACGGAGGAGGCGGCCGCGGAGCGGCGCGCGCGCGACGAGGTGTTCCAGCTCGCGAGCCCGATCCTCGCGGACTTCGCACGGCGGCTCGGCCTCCACGAGAGCGTGCTCGCGTACCTCGACCGCGACGGCTGGATGCTCTCCATCGACGGCGACCCCGCCATCGCCGAGCAGGTGGCTGAGATCGACTTCCGTCCGGGCGCGCACTGGTCCGAGCAGGTCGCGGGCACGAACGGGCCCGGCACCGCCCTCGCCGAGCGCGAGCCGGTCGAGGTGTTCGCCTCGGAGCACTTCGTCGCCGCGCTGCAGCCGTGGAGCTGCGCCGCGGCCCCGGTGCTCGCCCCGGGCGAGGCGGCGCCGGTTGGCGTCGTGGACATCACCGCGCGCTGGGAGGTCCAGCGCCGCCACGCCATCCTCATCGCGAAGGCGATCGCGCGCGCGATCGAGGAGCGGCTCCGCGCGGCGGCCGGCGTGCGCGACGAGGTGGTGCGGTACGCGTTCCGGGCGGCGCAGTCGGGCGGGGACGCCGTCGTCGCGCTCGACGTGCGCGGGCGCGTCGTCGCCGCGAACGACGCCGCCACGCGGCGCAACCTCGTCGAGCGGGGGACGCTCGGCGGCCCAGCCGCCGCCGCCGTGGCTGCGGCCCTCGCGGCGCCCCGCGCCGCGCTCGACGGCGACGTGCGCGTGGAGACGCCCGAGGGACGCACCCTCGTCGCGTTCCCGGTGCGGTACGAGGGCGCGAAGGTCGGCGCGATCCTGCGCGTCTCCCCGCCCACACGCCGCGTCCGCGCCGGGGGCGACCGCACGCGCCCCGCCGCCCGGTACGACTTCTGCCGCATTCGCGGCCGCTCGGAACCCATCCTGCGCGCTCTCGAGCTCGCCCGGATGGCGGCCGCGAACGAGCTGCCCGTCGTCGTCTCGGGGGACTCCGGCACGGGCAAGGAGCTGTTCGCGCACGCGATCCACTCGGGCGGCGCCCGGCACGACCGGCCGTTCGTCGCGGTGAACTGCGGCTCGATCCCCGCGCAGCTCGTCGAGACCGAGCTCTTCGGGTACGAGCCCGGGACGTTCACCGGCGGCCGCCGCGAGGGGAGCCCGGGTCGCTTCGAGGACGCCGCCGGGGGGACGATCTTCCTCGACGAGGTGAGCGAGCTCCCCGCCGCCGCGCAGGTGGCGCTGCTCAGGGTTCTGCAGGAGCGCGAGGTGGTGCGGCTCGGCGGGAGCACGCCGCGCCCGCTCGACGTGCGCGTCGTCGCCGCGTCCAACAAGGCGCTCGACGAGGAGATCCGCGCCGGGCGGTTCCGGCGGGATCTCTACTATCGGCTCTCCGTCCTCCCGATCCGCGTCCCTCCGCTGCGGGAGCGCGGCGACGATATCGCGCTCCTCGCGGAGACCTTCCTCGCCGAGGCGGAGGCGGAGGTCGGCCGCCGCGATCTCGCGCTCGCCCCCGACGCGCTCGCCGCGCTGCGCGCGCACCCCTGGCCGGGCAACGTCCGCGAGCTGAGGAACGTGATCCTGCGCGCGACGGCGACCGCGCCGGGCCCCTGGATCGTCGCCGCGGACCTCCAGCTCGAGGCCGGGATCCCCGAGCCGCCGCGGCCCGCGGCGCCGTCTGCGCCGGGGACGCTCCGCGGCGTGGTCCTCGAATCGGAGCGCGACGCGCTCCTCGCGGCGCTCGAGGCCTCCGCCTGGAACGTGGTGCACGCCGCAGAGCGGCTCGGCGTCTCGCGGATGACGCTCTACCGCCGGCTACACCGGCACGGGATCTCGCGCGCGCGGGTGTCGCCATAGCGTGCCGTCACAGGTTCGGGACATGTCGCGGGATGTGGCGCCGCGGTGTGACAGCGGCAGGCGCGGGGCCGTCGCGAAACGCGCGATACGCCGCGGAATAGGAACGGAGGTCCCAACGTCGCACGCTGGCCTGCGCGTTGCTCTAGAGACCGGACGACTTCCGCACGCGCAGCGAACCCCGCATCGACGCACGAACCCGGAGACGAACCATGGCTCTCGCAGATCAGGTGTACGGCTTCTACATCCCGAACGTCTCGCTCATGGGCGTCGGCTCCTCCAAGGAAGCCGGCCCCCAGGCGAAGGCGCTCGGCGCCACGAAGGCGCTCATCGTGACGGATAAGGTCCTGAACCAGCTCGGCGTCGCCGCGCGGATCAAGGGCCAGCTCGAGGAGGCGGGCGTGAAGGCGGTCGTCTTCGACGGCGCCGAGCCGAACCCCACCGACACGAACGTCCGCGACGGGCTGAAGGCCTACGAGCAGAACCGCTGCGACGCCATCGTCTCCCTCGGCGGCGGCAGCGCGCACGACTGCGCGAAGGGCATCGGGATGGTCGCGACCAACGGCGGCGACATCCGCGCCTACGAGGGGATCAACAAGACGACGAAGCCGATGCCGCCGTTCGTCGCGATCAACACCACGGCCGGCACCGCGAGCGAGATGACGCGCTTCTGCATCATCACCAACACCACGACGCACGTGAAGATGGCGATCGTCGACTGGCGCTGCACCCCGAACGTCGCGATCAACGACCCCGTGCTCATGGTCGGCAAGCCGCCGGCGCTCACCGCCGCGACCGGCATGGACGCGCTCACCCACGCGGTCGAGGCCTACGTCTCGATCGCGGCGACGCCCATCACCGACGCCTGCGCGATCAAGGCGATCGAGCTCATCGCCGAGTACCTCCGGCCGGCCGTGGCGAACGGGGCGAACCTCGAGGCGCGCGACCGGATGGCGTACGCGGAGTTCCTCGCCGGCATGGCGTTCAACAACGCGAGCCTCGGGTACGTGCACGCGATGGCGCACCAGCTCGGCGGCTTCTACAACCTGCCGCACGGCGTCTGCAACGCGATCCTCCTGCCCGCCGTCTGCGAGTTCAACCTCATCGCCGCGGCGAAGCGGCTCGGCGACGTCGCGGTGGCGCTGGGGGAGCCGATCGACGGCCTCGCCCCGGTCGACGCGGCGGCGAAGGGCATCGCGGCCATCCGCAAGCTGTCGCGTTCGATCGGCATCCCCGCCGGCCTGAAGGAGCTCGGGGTGAAGGAGGGCGACCTCCCCACGATGGCGGAGAACGCGAAGAAGGACGCCTGCCAGCTCACGAACCCGCGCACGGCGACGCTCCAGCAGGTGGTCGACATCTTCAAGGCGGCGATGTAGCGCGGACCGAGCGCGGGCGGGGTGGGGAGCATACCGGCTTCCCGCCCGCCCGCGTCCGCATGCGTGTTGGCGATGGCCCAGCCGTGCGATCGGCGGGCGCTCGTTCGCCGCCGAGCAGCATCCGCGAGCCGATGTGACGCGTCCGACGTGTGACCCGGGCGGGGCTTCCGACGCGCGAGGAAGGTGTCACGTTTGGCGTCAAGGACCTCTCGCCGCGTCGCGTGCGGCAGCGTCCGAAAACGGCCATGCGCGTCGCTGGAAGAAGTGAGCCCGCCGAGCGCTCGTCCCGCTTCACCCTGGCGCGAGCGTGAGGGGCTGCTCGCATGACGGTCGAGCTCAACGTCGGACCCGCGGCTCTGATCCTGAGCCACGGGAGCACGTTCATGGTCAGCGACATGAAGGGAGAGATCGCGGCGGAGAGCGAGCAAGGCGTCTTCGCGCGCGATACGCGCTTCCTGAGCTACTTCTCGGTCTCCGCCAACGGCGAGCCATGGAGACTGCTCACGTCGGCGGCCACCAACCACTTCTCGGCCCGTATTCACCTCACGAATCCGTCCTTCGCGACAGAGAAGGGCGACATCGAGGCCGACACGCTCGAGCTGGTCATCTCGCGTGCCGTGGGAGAGGGGATCCACGAGGATCTCGACGTGACCAACTACTCCGGGCATCCCGTCGAGTTCAACCTGGAGATCGCTCTCCGGTCCGACTTCGCCGACATCTTCGAGGTGCGGACGCACCGCTTCGTGCGGCGGGGGCACATCGAGGCGGAATGGCGCAAGGTTCCGGGCGAGCTGCGCGTCTCGTACGCCAACGGCGACTTCAGGAGAGGGCTCATCTACGGCCTGATCAACTGCGACTCGCCCCCGTACTACGGCAATGGGCGCGTCTCGTTCGCGGTCACCCTGGCGGCGGGCAAGTCGTGGCACACCTGCGCGGAGTACGTACTCGTCTCCGACGACAAGGCCCGGGCGCCCGCGTACGGGTGCCTGCATTCCGAGGAGAACGACCTCGACCGGCTCCAAGCCGAGTGGCTCGCGCGGGCGACCCGTATCACCACGGCCAACGAGGACATCTACCGGTTCTGTCGCAAATCGCTGGAGGACATGGGTGCGCTCCGATTGCACGAGGAGGACTACGCCTCGAACCTCTGGCTCGCCGCTGCGGGCGTGCCTTGGTATGTCACGGTGTTCGGTCGCGACAGCCTGATCGCCAGCATGCAAAACATGATCGTCGACCCGACCTTCGCGCTGGGCGCGCTGAGGTGGCTCGGCGACCTCCAGGCGACCGAGGCCGATGACTGGCGCGACGCGCAGCCGGGCAAGATCCCGCACGAGATCCGGTTCGGCGAGCTGGCGCACCTGCGCAAGATTCCCCACATTCCGTACTACGGCACCGCCGACGCGACGGTGCTCTACCTGATCGTGCTTCACGAGGCCTGGCGCTGGCTCGGAGACATCCAGCTGCTTCGCGAGTATCGCGGAATCGCGGTGGGCTGCCTCGACTGGATCGACCGCCACGGCGATCTCGATGGCGATGGCTTTCAAGAGTACGAGACCCACAGTCCGGTGGGGTACGAGAACCAGGGGTGGAAGGATGCCGCCGACGCGGTGGTCTACCCGGACGGCAGCCAGGTGCGCCAACCGAAGGCGCTCTGCGAGCTGCAGGGATACGTGTTCGACGCGTGGATGCGGATGGCGGAGGTCTTCGATGTGCTCGACGAGCGGGAGCGGTCGGCGCAGCTGCGAAGCAAGGCGGAGCAGTTGCGCGCGCGCTTCGAGGACCGGTTCTGGTGCGAGGAGATCGGCTCGTACGTCTTCGGGCTCGATCGGGAAAAGCGGCAGATCAAGACCGTGGTCTCGAACGCCGGCCATTGCCTGTGGAGCGGCATTGCCAGCCCGGAGAGGGCGGCGCGGGTCGTGGCTCGCCTGCTGGAGCCCGACATGTGGAGCGGGTGGGGAATCCGGACGCTGTCGGCCGGCAACCCCGCCTACCACCCCTTCTCCTATCAGCGCGGCTCGGTATGGCCGCATGACAACGGGATCATCGCGCTGGGCTTCAAGCGCTACGGCTTCGGCGGCGAGGCTGCCCGGGTCGCGCGCGATCTCTCGGAAGCCGCCAGCTCCTTCGAGCTCTACCGCATCCCGGAGCTCTACGGAGGCGTCCCGCGGGGCGCGACCTCCTTCCCGGTGCAGTATCCCGGCGCAAACGCGCCGCAGGCCTGGGCGTCCGGATCCATCTTCCATTGCATCCAGGCCATCCTCGGCCTCCAAGCCGACGCTCCGAACGGTCGGCTCCTGGTCGCCCCCGAGCTGCCGCGCTGGCTCCCGGACCTCGTGCTCCACGGCCTCAAGGTCGGCGGAGCGCGGGTTGACCTGCGGTTCTGGCGCGACGGTGAGCGCAGCCGCTGGGAGGTGCTCGGGCAGGAGGGTGCGCTCGACGTTCGGGAGGACTCGAGTGTACCCGTGGGGAGCCGTCGAAGTGCCCCAGCCGTGCACCCAATGTGAGGCGAGCGCCTGTGAGGCGAGCGCCTGCCTCGGAAAACCCATCGAAGGGAGCAGGTGGCGCGTCGCACGCCCGGGCGGTGCCGCCTGCGGGAATGAAGGTGTAGGACGCTGTCGTTCCAGGTTATCTCCCCGGCGTGCGAGCACCGCCTGGCGGGGGAGAAGGGGCCGAAGACGCGCGCGGCGGAGACACACGGGGCGAACGCGGAAGCTCGGCACGCCGCCGAGCTGCTCGAGCTCTCGGACGCGTTCCTCGAGGTCGACCGGGATTGGCGCGTCATCCGCGTCAACGCGAATCAGGAGAACCTCTCGCAGAAGCCACGCTCCGAGAGCCTCGGCCGCGTGGTCTGGGAGGTGTGGCCAGAATCCGCGAATCCCCAGTGCAGGTTCTGGCGCGAGTACCACCGCTGCATGGAACAGCGCGTGCCGGTGAAGTTCGAAGAGCATTACTCGCCGCTCGACCTCTGGACCCAGGTGACTGCCTACCCGACCAGCACCGGCGGGATCGCGATCTTCTTCCGCGACATCGCCGACAGGAAGCAGGTCGACATCGCGCTGCGCGACAGCGAGGAGCGGTACCGGTCGCTGTTCGACTCGATCGACGAAGGCTTCTGCATCGTCGAGGTCCTGTTCGGCGACGGGTCGCGCCCGATCGACTATCGGTTCATCGACGTGAATCTGTCGTTCGTGCGCCAGACCGGAATCGTGAATGGCGCCGGCAAGCGGATGCGCGAGCTCGCCCCCTCGCACGAGGAGCACTGGTTCGAGACGTACGGCAGGGTCGCACTGACGGGTGAACCGATCCGCTTCCAGAATCGGGCCGAGGCGCTCGGTCGCTGGTATGACGTCTACGCGTTCCGGGTCGGCGAGCCCGAGCGCCGCCTCGTCGCGATCCTCTTCAATGACATCACCGATCGGAAGCGCAGCGACGACGCGCTGCGAGATGCCGACCGCCGCAAGGACGAGTTCCTCGGGATCCTCTCGCACGAGCTGCGCAACCCGCTCGCCCCCATCCGGAGCTCCGTCTTCATCCTGAGCCACGCCGATCCGAACGGCGCGCAGGCACGCAGGGCGCGGGCGATCATCCGGCGGCAGACCGATCACCTGACGCGCCTCGTGGACGATCTCCTGGACGTGACTCGCATCGCTCGCGGCAAGATCGAGCTGCGTCGCGAGCGCATCGACCTGGCGGAGGTCGTGCGACGCGCCAGCGAGGACTACCGCGCGGTCATGGTGGAGCAAGGGGTGAGGCTCGTCGTCGACGCCCCCGACGAGAGCGTCTGGATCCACGCGGACGTCACGCGGATTGCCCAGGTGATCGGGAACCTGCTCCTCAACGCGGCCAAGTTCACGCCGGCCGGCGGCACAGCCACGCTTTCGCTGGAAGCGCGGGAGTCCACCGCGGAGATCCGGGTCAGCGACACGGGGGTCGGGATCGAGCCGGAGCTTCTGGCGTCCGTGTTCGAGCCGTTCATCCAGTCCGACCGGACGCTCGCGCGGACTCAGGGCGGGCTCGGGCTCGGGCTCGCGCTCGTCAAATCGATCGTGGAGCTGCACGGGGGCACGGTCCGCGCCGAGAGTGCCGGCGTTGGGAACGGTGCGGAGTTCGCGTTGACGTTGCCGCTTGCCGGTGCACGCGATCCCGTCGAAGCCGTGCCAGTCGCGGATTGCGTCGGTGATGTCCGCCGCCGCGTACTCGTCGTCGACGACAACCAAGACGCCGCAGAATCGCTCGCCGAGCTCGTCCAGATGTTCGGCCATGCGGTCGAGGTGGTGCACGACGGCCCGACCGCAGTTGCCATGGTACGGGCGAACACGGCCGACGTCGTCCTGTGCGACATCGGCCTGCCGGGGATGGACGGCTACGAGGTGGCAAGGCAGATCCGTGCGGGCGAGAATCGCGACGTGCGGCTCATCGCCGTGACCGGGTACGCGCAGCTCGAAGACCTCGAGAGAGCCGCCGCCGCCGGCTTCGACGGCCACGTCGCGAAGCCCGCCGACCCCGTGATGATCCAGCGATTGCTGGAGCGACGGCGGTAGCGCCCCGCTCACGCTTCCACGCGCTCGCGGCGCAGGCCAGCAAGAAGCGCCGGCTCACGCCGACCGCTCACCTCCGCGCCGCGAAGTGGATCTCGACGCGCGCGCCCGAGCGGGCATCTTCGAGCACGAGCGAGCGGCGGACCGGCTGCTGGTACGGCGGAGGCGCCGCCTCGGCGACACCCTGGTCGTGCCGATAGTACGGCGGCGGCGCCGCTTCGGCGACGCCCTGGTCGTGCCGGAACGGAGGCTCGACGGCCTGCAGCTCGTGCGGGGCAGGTGCCGGCGCCGGAGAGACGACGCAGGCGCCCGCGGCCGGGTCGCGCGGCGGCGGCGGCCCCGACGGCGTCCG
>DASWEI010000164.1:0-8974 GCA_036394835.1 Anaeromyxobacter sp.
AGTCATTCCGCGCGCGCCCGCAGAGCCGCAGCGAAGCCGGCCGGGGCGGCGTGGCGCCGCATCGCGGAGGCGCCAACATCTCCCGATCGTGCGCGCGCGGCTCGAGGCGCCGTTCTGCGCCGCGAGGACTGTTTGACCGACTGTGGGCGCGTAGCGCTCGCGGGAGGGAGTTCCGCAGCGGCGCAGGGTCAGCTCTCGTCGCGCGCGACGATCGCAGCACGTCCGCCGCAGCGCCTGCGGCGACGCGGCGCCCCGGCCGGCGGCAGCGGCTCGCTCGAGCGGCTTCGAGAGAGCCCCCTCACCCCGCCCTCTCCCCCGACGGGGCCCTGGGGGAGAGGGAGCTCGTGTCTTGCGGAGAGGAAGCGCGACGAATTCGGCGCCGCTCACTCCAGCGGCGGCGCGACGTCGACCGCCTGCGGGGGCTCGCCGAGCACGACCCAGCCCTCCTCCGTCCGCACGAACCGCCGCGCCCGCGTCCCCTCGAACCGCTCGCCGGTGAACACGCGCAGCTCGATCTCGAGCGTCGCTCCGCGCACTCGCAGGAGGTTGTAGGAGTTCGCCTCCCCCCGTAGCCGCCGCGACACCGCGCTCCCCGCGTGCAGCGCGAGCACCGAGCGGGTGAGGGTGTGGCCGGGCGAGGCGAGATCGCCTGCGTACTCGCGGTGGAGGTGGCCGGTGAGCACGACGTCGAGGCCGCACGCGGCGAAGGCGGTGAGCGCGGCCCGGACGCGCCCGACGAGCCGCTCCCGCGGGTTCGCGGTGGGCGGCGAGAACGGGTGGTGCGCCACGAGCACGCGGAGCGGCCCCGCGGGCCGGTCGCAGAGGAGCCGCCGCACCCGCGCCATCTGCTCGACGGAGATCCGCCCCGCCTTCCACGTGAGCGAGCGCGCGGTCGAGATCCCGATGACCACGAGCTCCTCGTCCTCGAACACCGGCTCGAGCTCGTCCGTCACGAACGTGCGGTAGCGCCCGAGCGGCGAGACGAACCGGCGCACGACGTCGAAGAGCGGGACGTCGTGGTTCCCGGGCACGACGACGATCGGCTGCACGAGCCGCGCGAGGAAGGCGCGCGCCTTCGCGAACTCTCGGGCGCGGGCGCGCTGGGTGAGATCCCCGCTCACCGCCACGAGCGATGGGGCGAGCTCGTCGAGATCGTCGACGAGCGCCTCGACCGCGCGCGGGTCCTCCCGCCCGAAGTGCAGGTCCGAGAGGTGCGCGATGGTCCTCATGGCGCGGGCCGCGGCGCGAGCACGGAGAGCGCGCGCGGGCGGATGACGTAGCGGAGGGGCGGTCGCAGCCGCAGCACCTCGCCGTCGGCGGCGACGTCGAGCCCGCGCCGGCGCGACTCGACCCGCACCGTCCGCGCCGAGAGCTCCGCCACGTCCTCGTCGCGGCCGCGACCGAGCAGCCAGCGGAGCGCGACGCCGACGAAGGCGCGCCTCCCGGCCCAGCGCGCGACATAAACGCGGAGCTCGCCGCGATCGAGCGCCTCTCGCCGCCGCTCGGCGAGGAGGCCCGGCTCGTAGCGGTTGTTGCCGACGAAGAGAAACGGCGTCACGACCGGGGCCGCACCCCCCTCGGTCTCGAGCCGCAGCGGGATGCGGGGGAGCCGCCAGAGCACCTCGAGCGCGCCCCACGCCATCGCGAGCCACTTGCCGACGAAGGCGCGGAGCCGCTTCCGCCGGCGCACGACGCGCGGGTAGAAGCCGACGGACGAGTTGTTCACGAACAGGTGGCCGTTCACCTCCGCGACGTCCACGAGACGGACGGCGCCCGCCGCGACGACCCGCGCCGCCTCGACGAGGTCGAGCGGGATGCCGAGGTCCCGAGCGAAGTGATTGAGCGTGCCGAGCGGCAGGACACCCACAGGCGTCCCTGTGCCGGCGAGCGCGCCCGCGACCGCGCTCACCGTCCCGTCGCCGCCCGCCGCCACGACCGCGTCGGCGCCGAGCGCCGCCGCCACCGCCGCCTCACGGCAGGCCGCGCCTTCGACTACTCGCACCTCCACGTCGACGCCCGCCGCCCGCAGCACCGCGGCGACCTCGTCCGGAGCGCGGCGGCTGCGCGACGCTCCGTTCTGGATGACGACGACCCGCACGCCGTTGCTCGCCCGCTCCACACGGCAGGGTGCGCATCGGCGCCTCGCCGAGCCAGCGCGCGGGCGGCGCGCCGTTTGCGTTCACTCGCGCCGGCCGCTCGCGCGCCGCGACACGCCGCTCGATCGAGCGCTCGGCGCGGATCGCGGCTAAGGTTTCCGGTCGTGAGCGCCGGGCGCAGTCCGTGGACCTGGGCGGCGGGGGCCGCGCTCCTCGCCTTCGCGGCGCTCGCCGCGACGGTCGTCCTCCGCGAGGCGACAGCGCTCGACGTGGCGCTCGCGAGCTTCGTCCGGCTCGGCGCCTCGCCCGCCGGCGACGTGCTCGCGCGCACGCTCACCGCGGCCGCCTCGGGACCGGCTACGCTCGCGCTCTCCCTCGCCGCGGCCGTCGCGGCGCTCGCGGGGGGCGCGCGCCGCACCGCGGCGGTGCTCGTGGCGGGCTGGGCCGCGAACGCGCTCGCGGTCCACCTCCTCAAGGCGCTCTTCGGTCGCGTCCGCCCGGTGCTCGCCTACACGGTCGCGGCGCTCCCGACGCCGTCGTTCCCGAGCGGGCACGCCATGAACGCGGTCGTGGTGTTCGGCCTCCTCGCCGCGGTCGCGTCGCGCCGCTGGCCGCGCGCGCGCGTCGCGCTCACCGCCCTCGCGCTCGCCCTCGCGCTCGGCGCCGGCGCCTCGCGCGTCTACCTCGGCGTGCACTACCCGACGGACGTCCTCGGCGGGTTCGCCGCGGGCGCCGCGGTCCTCGCGCTCGTCTCCGCGGCGCTGCGCGCTGCCGAGCCGCCGGGCGCCCTGCGGCCTGACCGGAGGGCGCGCGCGCGTTGACGTGAGGTGTGGGCTCGTTAAGCCACCGTCAGGGCGGACCGCGCCCGGGAGGGGAACATGGAAGCGACCTTCGAGCGCCACTGGGCGCTCCCGCTACGCATCATCCTCGGCATCTCGTTCATGATCCACGGCGCGCCGAAGCTCTTCGACGCGCAGGCGCACCAGCAGTTCCAGGGATTCCTCGGGCAGCTCGGGGTGCCCGGGGCCCCGGTCATGTCCTGGCTCCTCGGGCTCCTCGAGTTCGGCGGCGGGATCGCGCTCGTGCTCGGCGTCTTCACCTGGATCACCGCGGCGCTCCTCACGATCGAGATGTTCTTCGCGTTCCTCCTCGTGCACCGGCCAGCCGGCTTCCAGGTGGTCCACATCACAGGGATGTCCGATCGCGGCCCGATCTTCGGCATGCCGGGGTACGAGCTGAACCTCCTGTACATCGCCGGCTTGCTCGCGCTCTTCATCGGCGGCCCCGGGCCGCTCTCGGTGGACGAGCGCGCGGCGCGCGGCGAAAGCGCGCTCCGCGCGCCGTGGGTGCGCCACCGGCACGTGCACGCGTGATCCGCGGGTGACGTCCCGCACGCGTCCAGCTGGACGTGGACCTCGACGGGCCTCACGCGGGAGCTCGCCCGCGGTAACATGCGGCGCGTGAAGCTCGCTTCCGCAGCGCTTTCGGCCCTTCTCCTCTGCTCCTGCTCGCGCGAGCCGGTGCCGACGGCAGCTCCGCCCGCGCCGGCCGCGCCCGCCGCCTCGGCCGCTCCGGCCGCCGAGCCGAAGGCGTCCCGCCGCGACGCAGGGCCTGCGCCCGAGCTCACCGGGCCGGCGTTCAAGAGGTTCGCGAAGGGGAAGAGCGCCGAGGTGCGACGGTGCTACGAGGCGGCGCTCGGGAACGATCCCACGCTGGGCGGGAAGGTGACGATCCAGTTCGCCATCCTGCCATCCGGCGCCGTCTCCGGCGTCTCGGTCGCGAGGTCGTCGTTCCGCAGGGACGCGGTCCCGACCTGCGTCGCCGCGGTCGTCCGCGGCTGGCGCACGCCGTTCCGGCCCGAGGAGGCCGTGACGGTCGAGTACCCGCTGTCGTTCGCCCCGCCCAGGTGATTCCGGCGTGAAGCTCGCCCCCCGTATGTTCGCGCTCCTGGTCCTCTGCGCCTGCGCGCGGAACAGGGCGCCGCCGCCCTCGACCACGAGCGCGTCACGCGTCGCCGCGATCGCGCACGCAGCGCCGCCCGAGCTGACCGTCGAGAGCTTCCAGACGTTCGCGCAGTCGCACCACGGCGAGGTTGGCGCCTGCTACGAGGCGGCGCTCGCGGCGGACCCCGAGGCGATCGGCGGCATGACGCTCGCCTTCTCCGTGCTGCCGGACGGCGTGATCGCGGACGTCGAGGTCGTCTCGTCCACCTTCAAGGGCGACGCCGTCCCCGCCTGCGTCGCGCGCGCGGTGGCCGGCTGGCGCACGCCCTTCCGGCCCGACGAGCCGGTCGGGATCGAGGTCCCGCTCTCCTTCTCCCCGGCGCGCTGACGCGCGAGTCGGGCGTCGCGCGCCGCGCGTTCGTCCGCTCGCAGCCGCTGCGGCTCGTCTTCACGCCGTTCGAGGGCCTACGCCGGCGCGGCGGCGCCGCAGGAGCGCGACGACCCCGAAGGTGGCGGCGAGCGACACGACGGCCGCGCCCACGACGAGCGCGACCTCCGCGGCGTTCCGCGCCGGGCCGGCCGGCCAGGCGAGGACCGCGCCGAAGCAGGCGTACCCGAGCTGCGACGGGATCGTCCCCACGAGGCTGCCGAGCGCGAAATGGGAGAGGCGCGTCGGCGTCGCGCCGAAGGCGAAGTTCAGGACCGAGAACGGCACCACCGGTGCGAGCCGCAGGAGGAGCACGAGCCGGAGCCCGCCGTCGCCCACGGCCCGCGTCGCGCGTGCGATCCGCCCGTCGCCGCGCGCGAGCGCCGCCGGGTCGCGCGCGACGAGCCGCGCGACGAGGAACGCGGCGCAGCTCGCGAGCGTCGCGGCGGGGATCCCGAGCGCCGCCCCGGCGAGCGGCCCGTACGCGGCGCCCGCCGCCACCGTGAGCGGAGAGAGCGGCAGTGCGAGCAGCCCCGCGACGAGGTAGGCCGCGAGGTGCACGAGCACCCCCTTCGGCCCCGCTGCGCGCGCGCCCTCGACGAGCACCGGGACGCGCTCGTGCAGCGAGAGCGCGTGCGCGACGACGAGGACGGTCGCGAGCAGCGCTGCGCCGAAGACGACGCGGACGCGGACCGCGTGCGCGTGCCCGATGAGGTCCTCCGCCGGCGACGGACGGTCCGCCATGGCGGGAGCATGCCACACGCGACGGAGCGGCCGGCGACGGCCGCCCCCGCCGGGCCTCGGGCTACTTCGCCTGGATGTAGCCCTCGGACGTGAGCAGCTCCGCGCTGAGGAGCGCGCCGCCCGCCGCGCCGCGCACGGTGTTGTGCGAGAGCGAGACGAACCGGTAGTCGAAGAGGGCGTCCGGGCGGAGACGGCCGATGGTGACGCCCATGCCGTTGCCGTTGTCGCGGTCGAGCCTCGTCTGCGGGCGGGCGTCGTCCTCGAAGTAGGTGAGGAACGGCTTCGGCGCGGAGGGCAGCCCGAGCTTCTGCGGCTTCGGCACCCAGCTCCGCCACAGCTCGATCACCTCGGCCTTGTCGGGCTTGCGGTCGAACTGGACGAAGGCGGCGGCCATGTGGCCGTCGCTCGCCGGGACGCGGATGCACTGCGCGGTGATGATCGGGTCCTTCGCCTTCTCGATTCTGCCGCCGACGACCGAGCCCCAGATCTTCATCGGCTCCTGCTCGGACTTCTCCTCCTCGCCCTTGATGAAGGGGATGAGGTTGTCCAGCATGTCCGGCCACGTCTCGAAGGTCTTCCCCGCGCCCGAGATCGCCTGGTACGTGCAGACCGCCACCCGCTTCGGCCCGAACTTCATGAGGGGGTGGAGGGCCGGGACGTAGCTCTGGATCGAGCAGTTCGGCTTCACCGCGATGAACCCGCGCTTCGTGCCGAGCCGCTTGCGCTGCGCCTCGATCACCGCCGCGTGCTCCGGGTTCACCTCCGGGATCATCATCGGCACGTCGGGGGTGCCGCGGTGGGCGGAGTTGTTCGAGACGACCGGCGTCTCCGACTTCGCGTAGTCCTCCTCGAGCTTCGCGGTCTCCTCCTTCGACATGTCGACGGCGCAGAAGACGAAGTCCACCTGGCCGGCGATCTCCTTCACGTCGGAGGCGTTCTTCACGACGAGCCCGGCGACCGCCGAGGGGATGGAGGTCTTGAGCGCCCAGCGCCCCTTCACCGCGTCGGCGTACTTCTGCCCCGCCGAGTTGGCGCTCGCGCCGAGCAGCGTCACGTCGTACCAGGGGTGGTTCTCGAGGAGGGAGAGGAAGCGCTGGCCGACCATGCCGGTCGCGCCGAGGACGCCCACCTTCAGCTTCTTCTGGGACATCGGGTTGCTCCTCCACCGACGTGCGGATTGGGGGAAAAAGGCCGAAAAGGTTAACACGGCCGGACGGCCGGCGCAGAGGCCCTAGTAAAAGACCTCTTCCAGGCAGAGCCCCTGCGGCGGTGCGGTCGGGCCCGCCGCGCGCCGGTCGTGCGCGGCGAGGAGTGCGGGCAAGGAGCCGGGCGCTCGCTTGCCCTGGCCGACCTCGACGAGCGTGCCGACGACGTTGCGCACCATGTGCTTCACGAACGCGGTCGCCTCGAAGACGAGCTCGATCCGGCCGCCCGGCGCGCCCGCGACGTCGAGCCGGCGGACCTCGCGGACGGCGTGATCGCAGGCGCAGTCCGACGCCTGGAACGAGGCGAAGTCGTGGCGACCGACGAGGTGGGCCGCGCCCTCGCGCATCGCCGCGACGTCGAGCGCGCCGAAGAGCTGCCACGCCTGGAGCCGCCCGAGCGGCGCCCGGGTGGGCCCGTTCTCGATCACGTAGCGGTAGCGCTTGCCGCGGGCGGACCGGCGCGCGTCGAACCCGTCGGGCTCGATAGAGGCCGCGCGCACCGCGACGTCGGGAGGGAGGAGCGCGTTCATCCCCTTCACGTAGGCGGCGAGTGGGAGCGGCCGCTCCTCCGGGAAAGAGGCGACCTGCCCGCGCGCGTGGACCCCGGCGTCGGTGCGGCCCGCGGCAGTCACGCGGCGCGGCCCCTTGTGGAGCGTCTCGAGGGCGCGCTCCACCTCCGCCTGGATTGACGGGCCGTTCGGCTGCACCTGCCAGCCGACGTAACGGGTCCCGTCGTACTCGATGACGAGCTTCACGACCGGCACGGGCGGAACCTAGCACGCGAGCGGCGATGCGACGGGGGTGCGCGGCGTTTGACCGGCCCGCGTGAGCCGCGCTATACGCCTTCAGCTTTCGTTGAAGGAAAGCCCTGCGGCGCGGAGGCGGGAGACATGTCGAAGGACCGGGCCATCCTCGCGCAGCTCGACTCGACCGCCGAGCGCGGCGTCCGGCCGGAGCGCGCCAAGGCGGCGCTCGCCGACGTCCCCTCCCTCCCAGAGAACCTGTTTGCGCTCGAGGAGCAGCTCACCCGCGCGACGGACGACGCCGAGGAGAAGCTCAAGGGGGCCGCCCGCCACCTCGTCGGCGCCGGCGGCAAGCGGATCCGCCCGATGGTGACGCTCCTCGCCTGCGGCGCCTGCGGCGGAGAGATGCGCGCCTCGGTGCCGTACGCCGTCGCGGCCGAGCTCACCCACTCCGCGACGCTCCTCCACGACGACGTCATCGACGACGGCCCGGTCCGCCGGGGCCAGCCCGCCTCGCGCGTCATCTGGGGAAACGCCGTCTCCGTCCTCTCGGGCGACTGGCTCCTCACCCGGGCGCTCGAGATCGTCTCCGCCGAGCCCGCCCACCGCGCGGCGCTCCCGCCGCTCCTCGCGACGATGCGCCGGCTCGTCGAGGGCGAGGTGCTGCAGCTCTCGCTGCGCGGATCGTTCGCGGCGAGCGAGAGGGACTACCTCGCCGTCATCGTCGGGAAGACCGCCTCGCTCTTCGGCTGGGCGGCCGCCGCCGGCGCGTGGGCCGCGGGGGTGACCGGCCGCGTCCCCGCCGCGCTCGTCGAGTTCGGCGAGGGGATCGGCATCGCCTTCCAGCTCGTGGACGACGCGCTCGACTACGCCGCCGACCCGGCGCTGGTCGGGAAGAAGCTCGGCGCCGACCTCCTCGAGGGCAAGGCGACCCTGCCGCTCATCCGCGCCTGCGAGGCGAGGCCGCAGCTCCGCGAGCGGCTGCGCGCCCTCGTCGACGGCGCGGCGGACGGCGAGGCGGTCGCGGCCGAGGTCATCGACGTCGTGAGGCATGTCGGGGGCGTCGACGCCGCGCGCGCGATGGCGCGCGAGCACACGCGCACCGCGATGGCCGCGCTCGGCGAGATCCCCGACGGCGCCCACCGCCGCGCGCTGCACGAGGCGGCGGTCTCGCTCACCGAGCGGGCGTTCTAGCCGCCGCTCGCCCCGGGGCGGACCGATGCAGCGGCGCGCGCGCAAGGAAGCGGACAAGAGCGCGAGGCGCCGCGCGATCCTCGACGCGGCGCGCACCGAGTTCTCGCGGGGCAGCTACGGCGCGCTCACGATGACGGCGGTGGCAGGGCGGGCGGGCCTCGTGAAGGGGACGCTCTACCTCTACTTCGCGACGAAGGAGGAGCTGCTCCTCGAGCTGTTCGAGGAGCTCCTCGGCGAGTGGCTCGACGAGGTCGAGCGTCGCCTGGGCGACCCGCGCGGCGCCTGGGATGCGGAGCGCGTCGCGGACGCGCTGAGCCGATCGCTCGAGGGACGGGAGGCGCTCACTCGCCTCATCACGGTCGTCGGCGGGGTTCTCGAGCACAACATCGGGGACGACCGCGCGCGCCGCTTCAAGCGGGCGCTCCATGCCCGCGTGACGCGCGGCGGCGCCCTGCTCGCGCAGCGCCTTCCTCGCCTCGGCGCGGACGGGGCGGTTCGGCTGCTGTTCCAGGTCTACGCGCTGCTCACCGGGTTCGGCGAGATGGCGTACCCGGCACCCGTGGTCCGGCGCGTGATCGAGGAGCCCGGGCTCGAGCTCTTCCGGGTGGACGTGGTGCGCGAG
>DASWEI010000165.1:0-1721 GCA_036394835.1 Anaeromyxobacter sp.
GGTGCAAGTGGCTCAACCGCCGCTCGCAGAAAGCTCGGATGACCTGGGCTCGCTTCTGCGCGCTCCTGAAACGCTACCCGCTGGCGCCGCCTCGCGTGGTGCACAGCGTGTATCGCGCAGCGAACCCGTAGACCGAAGAGCGGATGCGGGAATCCCGCATGTCCGGATCCGTAGTGGGAGCCCCGGGGGAGAGATCCCCCGGGGCGACCCGACTCCGCGGAGCGAGGCGCCGTACGACGAGCGCGTATCCGCGAAGGGGACGAGCCCGAAGGTGAACGGGTTCGGGCAACGAGGAGTGCGGCGGCCGAGGCGTGCCCGCGGAGAGGGAGCGCCGGTGACGTGATCGGCTTCCGGCCACCCGCGAGCTTCACGTTGGACGATGCGCCCCAATTTCCCGGCGCCGAGGTGCTTGACGTACTTCACCGTCAGATGATCTCCGCGGCGAGGGAGCGTGCGGGGATGCCGCTCCTGGTGCGGCAGATCTCGCCTCCCGTGCGCCGAGGACGCGCGAGGGAGTTCTCGAGGGCCCGCTGGCGTTCGCGCTCCCTGACGCGAATCCGTGCGTCTGGGGAGGTCCCGAAATCGCGTTCTATGCTCGCGTCATGACCTCCGCACGCGATCTCTCCGCCCGCCTCGCCGAGCTCCTCCACTACGAGCGCGCCGCGCTCGCCGAGTTCCTCGTCGCCCTCGCGGACTTCGACCGAAAGCGGCTGTGGGTCGAGCTCGGACACGCCTCGCTTTTCTATTTCCTGCACCGGGAGCTCGGGCTCTCGAGCGGGGCGGCGTTCTACCGGAAGACCGCCGCGGGGCTCATCCAGAGGTTCCCGGAGATCGTCGACCCGCTGCGCGACGGGCGGCTGTGCATGACGAGCGTCGTCGAGCTCGCGAAGGTCCTCACGCCCGAGAACCGTGACGACATCCTGCCGCGGTTCTTCCATCTGTCCAAGTCCGGCGCGAAGGCGGTCTCCGCCGCGCTCCGGCCGAACGACGCCGCGCCGCACCGCGCGGTCGTCACGGCCGTGCGCCCCACGCCGGCGGCGCCCGCGCCTGCGCTCGCCGCGCCCGCAGCGCGGGACCGCATCCTGGAATCCCCGTTTCATCCGGACGAAACTCCCCATGCCAACCCGGTCCAGGAGCCGATTCCGACGGTCCCGGCGTCGCCGCCGCGCACCGCCGTCGAGCCTTTCACCGCCGATCTTCGGCGACTGCACGTGACGGTGTCGCGCCGGCTCATGGAGAAGCTCGCGGCCGCTCGGGCCGCGCTCTCCCACTCGCATCCTGGCGCCAGCGAGGGCGAGATCTTGGAGGCCGGGCTGGACCTCCTTCTCGAGCGCCACGCCAAGCGGAAGGGGCTCGTCGAGAAGCCACGGCGCGAGCCGCCGCCTGCGAAGCCGGACCACGTTTCCGCCCAGGTGAAGCGGGCCGTCTGGCAGCGCGACGGCGGCCGCTGCCAGTCGCCCATCGAGGGAGGCGGCGTCTGCGGCTCCACTCATCAAGTCGAGCTCGATCACGTGGTGCCGCGGGGGCGGGGCGGCCCGGCGACGATCGAGAACACGAGATGCCTCTGCCGGTTCCACAATCAGCTCGCCGCGCGCCGGGTCTACGGCGACGAGTGGATGGACAGGTTCACGGTGCGCCGCGCAAAGCGGCGCGTTCTCAGCGGGATGAAAGGAGCCCGCCTCGAATGAATCGAGCATTCGGGTAGCGAGGTCCCCTGCGTG
>DASWEI010000166.1:0-2262 GCA_036394835.1 Anaeromyxobacter sp.
CGCTCGGCCCCCTCACCCCAACCCTCTCCCCCGCTGACGCGGGGGCGAGGGGGACTCGGCGGCTCGGCCCCCTCACCCCGGACCCTCTCCCCGTGCGCGGGGCGAGGGGGACTCGGCGGCGCCGGCCCCTCACCCCGGACCCTCTCCCCGTGCGCGGGGCGAGGGGGAGTGGGTCAGGGCGCCGCTAGCAGCTCGGAGCCGTGACGCCGTCCTCGACGAGCACGCGGCGCACCACCGCCTCGCCGGCGGGCGTCGCGACGCGCTCGCCGGGATTCCAGTGCGCGCGGCGCAGGTAGCCGAGGCCGAGCCGCCCCTCCGGCGTGTCCGCGGCGCTCGTCACGACCCCGACCTCCTGGCCCGCCGCGGAGAGCGGCGTCCCCGCCCCCGCGCCCGGCGGAAGCTCGAGCTGCACGAGGCCGCGCTGGAGGTGGCCGCGGGAGGTCGCGCGGAGCACCACCTCCTGGCCGGTGTAGCAGCCCTTCGAGAAGGAGATGGCGAGCCGCGTGAGCCCCGCCTCCATCGGCAGCCGCGACGCGTCCATGTCGGCGCCGAACCGGGCCTGCCCCTCCAGGATCCGGAGCGCCTCGAGATCGCCCTCCCCGAGCTCGAAGGCCCCCTCGCGCACGAGCTCGGCGCGGAATGGCCCGGCGTCCTCGACCGGGACGACGAAGTCGAGCGCGGGGACGCCGCGGCGGCGGTTCGAGATCCGGCGCGGCGTCGCCGCCCGCGTGCCGAGGCGCGCCGCCGACTCGGGGCCGACCACCGGGACGACGCGCAGCGTGGCGGAGAGGTCCTCGAAGACGACCTCGTCCATGATGACGAACTTCTCGAGGTGCGGGCGCGCGTCCGCGGCGCCGCGCGGGTCCATGATGAGCAGGACGCCGTCCGCCTCGACGAGCGCGTGCAGGTCGGCGAGGAGGTGGCCCTTCGCGTTCAGCACCGCGGCGTAGGCGGAGCCGCCCGGCGGGAGCGCGTTCAGGTCCTGCGTCGTCATGCGGTGCAGGTAGTCCTTCGCGTCCTTGCCGGTGGCGCGCAGGACGGCGGGCGCCTCGACGGGGCCGACCGCCCAGCCGTCCTTCGCCGCCCGGAGCGCCGCGGATGAGAGGGTCATGCGTAGGCTTTAGCCGCCGCGGGGCGCGGGCTCAAGGGTGGCCCGTACGAAGAGCGGTATGCGCGAGTGGGACGAGCCCGAAGGTGAACGGGATGGGCAACGAGGAGTGCGGCGGACGAGGCGTGTCCGCGATGCCGAAGCGCCGGTGACGAGTTCGGCTCGCGGTCACCCGCGAGCTTCTCGTTCGACGACGCGCCCCAATTTCCCGCATCGAGCCCGCATCGACCGCTTGACACAGTTCACCGTCAGATGGTGTCCGCGATGAGGGTGCGCGCGGGAATGCCGCTCCTGGTGCCGCAGATCTCGCCTCCCGTGCGTCGAAGGCGCGCGAGGGCATCTCGCGAACCCGCACGCGTTCTCGCTTCCTGACGCGAATCCGTGCGTCTGGGGAGGACCAGAAATCGCATGCGATGCTCGCGTCATGTCCTCCGCACGCGATCTCTCCGCCCGCCTCGCCGAGCTCCTCCACCGCGAGCGCGCCGCGCTCGCCGAGTTCCTAGTCGCTCTCGCCGAGTTCGACGGAAATCGGAGCTGGCTCGAGCTGGGGCACGCCTCGCTCTTCTATTTCTTGCAGCGAGAGCTCGGGCTCTCGAGCGGGGCGGCGTTCTACCGGAAGACTGCCGCGGAGCTCATCCAGAGATTCCCGGAGATCGTCGACCCACTGCGCGACGGTCGGCTTTGCATGACGAGCGTCGTCGAGCTCGCGAAGGTCCTGACGCCCGAGAACCGTGATGACGTCCTGCCGCGGTTCTTCCATCTGTCCAAGTCCGGTGCGAAGGCGGTTTCCGCCGCGCTCCGCCCGGCCGAGGCCGCGCCGCACCGCGCAGTCTTTACGGCCGTGCGCCCCGCGGCCGCGCCCGCGCCTGCCCTCGCCGCGGCCGCAGCGCGGGACACGAACCTAGAGCCCGCATTTCATCTGGACGAAACCCCGCGTGCCAACCCGGTCCAGGAGCCGACTCCGACCGTCCCGGCGACGCCACCGCGCACCACCACCGAGCCGCTCACGGCGGACCTGAGGCGGTTCCACGTGACGGTGACGCGCCGGTTCATGGAGAAGCTCGCGGCCGCTCGCGCCGCGCTCTCCCACTCGCATCCCGGCGCCAGCGAGGACGAGATCCTGGAGGCCGGGCTCGACCTCCTCCTCGAGCGCC
>DASWEI010000167.1:0-5498 GCA_036394835.1 Anaeromyxobacter sp.
CGCGCTCGAGCGTCTCCTTGATGGTGTCGAAGACCATCTCCACGATCTCGGCGGCCTCCTTCTTGGAGAAGCCCACCTTCTCGTAGACGCTCTCGATGATGTCGGCCTTGGTCACGGTCTCGCTCCCGTCCCGCGTCCCGCGTAAGTAGTGATTTCCGTAGCTGATTTCGCTGCGCGTGTCAAACGGACGGTCATCATCAGCGACGCGTGGACGGCCGCACGTCCCGCGGCGGCGCCCCCGGCGGAGCAGGTTCGAGCGCGTCGAGCTCCGCGCGCGCGCGCTCCCGGGCGGCGCGCGTGCGCTCGGCCGCCTCGTCGAGCTCCGCTGCGACCCCCGCTCGCCCGGTCGCCTGCACGACGGGCGTGCCGCCGAGCTCTCGCCCGACTCCCGCTGTGAGCGCGAGCACGACGACGCTCGTGACGACCGCCACGAACGAGACGGCCGCCGCGGCTGCGGCGACGAGGCGACGATCCGCGCCGCTGAGAGCGCGGACCGAGAGGAGGAGCGCGGCGAGCCCGACGACGACGCCGAATGGCGCGGAGAGCGGGTTCCAGGAGGAGAGCGCCGCGGCAACGCCGAATCCGAGCGCCGCGACCGGCAGCCGGCCCGGGGCCACGTTACCCTCGCAGCTCCGCGCCGAGCCGCTCGGCGAGCCGCTTGACGATGCGCGCGTGCGCCGCGTCGGCGTCGGCATCGGTGAGCGTCCGATCGGGCGCGCGGTACGAGATGGCGAACGCGAGGTTCTTCTTTGCCGGCGGGAGCGGCGCGCCGCGGTACACGTCGAAGAGCGTCACCGCGTCGACGAGCGGCTCCTCGCGGACGAGCGCCTCGATGGCCGAGGCCGCGACGGCCTCGTCGACGACGACCGCGAGATCGCGGAGGACCGCCGGAAGGCGAGGGATCGGCCGGTGCTGCGGGACGAGCCGAGCGGCGCGCACGAGCGCGTCGAGCGAGAGCCGGAAGGCGAGGACCCCGCGGGGGAGCCCGAACGCGGCCGCGACGCGCGGGTGCAGCTCGCCCACCTCGCCGATCCCGTCCGCGCCCGCGAGGAGTCGCGCGGAGTGACGCGGGTGGAGCCAGGTGCCGCCCGGCGCCTCGAAGCGCGCGTCCACGCCGAGCGCCTCGAGGATCCCCGCGACCGCCGACTTCGCGTCGTAGAAATCCGCCGCGTCCTCGCCGGTCGCCCACCCCGCCGGGCTGCGGCGGCCGAGGATCACGCCCGCGACCTCGACCGACTCCGAGGATGGCCGGACCTTGGGGTCGGGGTGGGGGTGGTAGATGCTGGCGATCTCGTAGAGCCGCACGTCCTCGATCCGCTGGCGGCGGTTGTGCGCGGCGTTCTTGAGGAGCGACGGGACGAGCGTCGTCCGCATCACGGAGAGCTCGGCCGAGATCGGGTTCTTGAGGGCGATGCCGAGGGCCCGCCCCGACCCGTCGCCGGTCACGATCTGGTACTCGAAAGGCGCGAGCTCCCGCTCGGCGACGAAGCTGAAGTTCACGGCCTCGGCGAAGCCGGCCGCCTCGAGCGCGGCGCGGGCGCGTCCCACCACCTGCGCCTCGACCGGCTCGACCGGCGTGTCCACCGCGTTGCGGGGGAGCGTCTCCGGGATCGCGTCGTACCCCTTCGTCCGGACGATCTCCTCGACGAGGTCCTCCTCGATGGAGACGTCGGCGCGCCAGGACGGGACGCGGAACGTGGCGCCCTCCGCATCGCTCGCCCGCTCCTCGAACCCGAGGCGGGCGAGGATCCGGCGCGCCTCGTCGCGCGGGACGTCGATCCCGAGCACCTCCGCCGGCCGGTGCCAGTGGAGCCGGACCTCCGGCGCAGGCACCTCGCGCGGGTGGGCGTCCACGATCCCGGGACGCACCGTGCCGCCGGCGAGCTCGGCGATGAGCGCCGCGCAGCGATCGAGGGCGGAGATGACCATGCCCGGATCGGCGCCGCGCTCGAACCGGTACGACGCCTCGGTCTTGAGGCCGTGGCGCCGGGAGGTGCGGCGGATGGAGCCCGGCTGGAACCAGGCGGACTCGAGGAGCACCCGCGTCGTGCCCGCGGAGATCTCGGAGTCGCCGCCGCCCATCACGCCCGCGAGCGCGCTGCCGCGGTCGCGGTCGGCGATGAGCAGGTCCTCCGGCGAGAGCGCCCGCTCCTTCCCGTCGAGCGTGACGATCTTTTCGCCCGGGCGCGCCGTCCGGACCACGATCTCGCGCCCGGCGACCTTGTCGAGGTCGAAGGCGTGGAGCGGATGGCCGAGCTCGAGCAGGACGAAGTTGGTCGCGTCCACCACGTTCGAGATCGAGCGAACGCCGCAGGACTCGAGCCGCCGCGCGAGCCAGGTCGGCGAGGGGCCGATCTTCACGCCCTCGACGACGCGGGCGGCGTACCGCGCGCAGCGGTCGGGCGCCTCGATCCGGACCTTCACGGCGTCCGAGGCGGGGGCGCCCTTCTCGGAGAGGCGCGGCGCCGGCGCACGCAGGGTCGTACCGAGCGCCGCCGCGACCTCGCGCGCGACGCCGAGGTGCGAGAGCGCGTCCGGACGGTTCGGCGTGACGTTCACCTCGAGCAACACGTCCTCGAGCGCGAGCGCCTTCGCGATGGGCGTTCCGGGCGCGACGCCGCGGTCGAGGAGGAGCAGGCCGCTCGCCTCCTCCGCGAGCCCGAGCTCCTTCGCGGAGCAGAGCATCCCCGACGACTCGACGCCGCGGAGCTTCGCCTTCTCGATCCGGGTGCCGCCCGGGAGGACCGCGCCGACCGTCGCGAGCGGCACGACGTCGCCGACCTCGTAGTTCTTCGCGCCGCACACGATCTGGAGCGGCTCGCCCGAGCCCGCGTCGACGCGCGTGACCGAGAGCTTCTCGGCGTTCGGGTGCTTCTCGGAGGTCACGATCCGCGCGGCGACGACGCCGCCGAGGCCGGTGCCCGTCCGCTCGATCCCCTCGACCTCGAGGCCCACGGCGGTGAGCCGGCGGGCGACGAGCTCCGCGATCGCGGCGAGGCCGCGCTCCGCACCGGGGACGCCCTGGGGCGCGTCCTCGGGCGCGGGGAGCGTCACGTACTCGGAGAGCCAGTTGAGCGAGATGCGCATGGGCGCCGGGGCCGGAAGTTCAGAACTGCTCTAGGAAGCGAAGGTCGTTCTCGAAGTAGAGGCGGAGGTCGTCGATGCCGTAGCGAAGCATCGCCATCCGCTCGACACCCATGCCGAACGCGAAGCCGGTGTGCCGCTTCGGATCGATGCCGCCGTTCTCGAGGACCTTCGGGTGGACCATGCCGGCTCCGAGCACCTCGAGCCACCCGGTCTCCTTGCACGTCCCGCAGCGCTTCCCGTCCTTCCGGCCCGTCCCGCCGCAGATGGAGCAGGAGACGTCCACCTCGGCGCCGGGCTCGACGAACGGGAAGTAGCTCGGCCGGAAACGGGTCCTCGTGCCGGGCCCGAAGTAGGCGCGCGCGAACGCCGCGAGCGTCCCCTTGAGGTCCGCGAAGGTGATCCCGGTGTCGACGCAGAGCCCCTCGATCTGGTGGAACATCGGGGAGTGCGTCTGGTCGTAGTCGGAGCGGTAGACGCGGCCCGGGCAGATGATGCGGACCGGCGCCTTGCCGATCCGCTTCATCGCCCGGATCTGCACGGGCGACGTGTGCGTCCGGAGGAGCACCGTGCCGGGCTGCACACCCTTCCGCAGCGTGGACTCCTCCACGTAGAAGGTGTCCTGCATGTCGCGCGCGGGGTGATCCGCCGGGATGTTGAGCGCCTCGAAGTTGTACGAGTCGAGCTCGATCTCCGGCCCGCTCGCGACCTCGTAGCCGAGGCGCGCGAAGATCGCGGAGATCTCCTCGGTCGCGCGGGTGATCGGGTGACGGTGGCCGCGCGGCAGGAGCCGCCGCGGCGGGAGCGTCACGTCGATCGGCGGCCCGGCGAGCTCCGCCTCGAGCGTCGCCGCCTCGAGCCGGCGCCGGGCGCCGTCGAGGAGCGACTCGACCTCGTCCTTGACGCGGTTCGCGACCTCGCCGACGCGCGGGCGCTCCCCGGCGGAGAGCTGGCCCATGCCGCGGAGGACCGCGGAGAGCTCGCCCTTCTTGCCGAGGAAGCGGACCCGCAGCTCCTCGATCGCCTTCTCGTCCCCCGCGCGCGCGATCGCGTCGCGGGCGCCCCGGGAGAGCGCCTCGAGCTGTGCGAGGAGGTCGGCCACGCGGTGCTCCTAGGCCTTCGCGACCTTGACGACGGCCGCGAAGTCGCCCGGGAGCGCGAGCGCGAGATCCGCGAGGATCTTGCGGTCGAGCGCGACGCCGGCCTTCCTCAGCCCGGCGACGAGCTTCGAGTAGGTCGTCCCGTTCTGGCGCGCCGCCGCGTTGATGCGGACGATCCAGAGCGCGCGGAAGTCGCGCCGCTTCTGGCGGCGATCGCGCGTGGAGTAGTTGAGGGCGCGCTCCACCGCCTGGTTCGCGCGCTTGTAGCAATTCTTTCGGCGACCGCGGAAGCCCTTGGCGAGCTTCAGGACGCGGTTGCGACGACGGCGGGCCTTGAATCCTCTCTTGACGCGCATCTTCTTCTCCTTGCCGGCGGGAGGCGGCGCGGCCCGTCACCGTCGGTGACAGGCCGCTCGCGCTTCGGGGCCCCGCTGAGGCGTTATGTGTTCCCGACCACCCTGCGCCTGCCGGAGGGCAGGCCTAGCGGGCGTACGGGAAGCACTGCTTGATCTTCTTCGCGTCCATCTCCGAGAGGTGATCCGTGCCGCGGAGGTGGCGCTTCTGCTTCTTCGACTTGCCGAACGTCGCGAGGTGGCGGACGCCGGCGCGGCGGAACTTCACGGTGCCGCCCTTCTTCGGCACGAACCGCTTCTTCGCGCCGCTCTTCGTCTTCAGCTTGGGCATGTCTCTTCGTTCCTTCGTACGTCGGGTTCGTGCTACCGCGGGCCCGCGGGGTTCGACTCCGGGGCTGCCGCGGCGGCGGCCGCGGGGGCCGCCGGCGGAGTCTCCCCGACCGGAGCGGCGGGAGCCGCCGCCGGCGCGCCGGCCTGCGGCGCGGCGGCCGCCTGCGCGGCCTGCGCCTTCGCCCGATCGCGCAGCGACTGAAGCATCTTCGGGTTCGGCGAGAGGATCATGAACATCTGGCGCCCTTCCATCCTGGGCGCCGACTCGATGACCGCCACGTCGCGGAGGTCCTCGATGATCCGCTGCAGCACGCGCTGCCCGAGCTCGCGATGGGACATCTCGCGGCCGCGGAACATCACGGTGATCCGGGCCTTGTTGCTCTCCCCGAGGAACTCGCGGACCTTCTTGATCTTGGTCGCGTAGTCGTGCTCCTCGGTGCGCGGGCGGAGCTTCACTTCCTTCAGCTGGACGACGACCTGCTTCTTCTTCGCCTCGTTCTGCTTCTTCTTCTCGAGGTACTTGAACTTGCCGTAGTCCATGATCTTGCAGACCGGCGGCTTCGCCATGGGCGAGACCTCGACGAGGTCGAGGCCCAGCTCCTGCGCGCGCGCCAGGGCCTGGTCGATCGGA
>DASWEI010000168.1:0-8653 GCA_036394835.1 Anaeromyxobacter sp.
CGCGACGAGCACCCAGGGCGCGGACCACACCGCGGGCTACGCCATCGCGACCAATATCCTCAAGGTCGGCGGCTTCGTCGATCCGCTCCAGACCGAGGGACAGGTGGAGCTGTCCCGCAACCTCCAGATCGCGACCGCCGCCGTCGACTCGACCGGCATGTGCCTCTTCATCGCGTTCGCCGTGCTGGATCAGCCGGACACGTTCCAGGCGCTCGTAGATCTATTGAACGCGTTCTACGGCCTGTCCCTCACCGGCGACGACGTGGCCGCGCTCGGGAAGAAGATCCTCTCGACGGAGCGGGCCTTCAACGCGCGCGCCGGGTTCACCGCCGCGGACGACCGCCTGCCGCGCTTCTTCGAGCAGGAGAAGCTCGCGCCGCACGAGGTCACGTTCAAGGTCACGGGCGAGGCGCTCGACCAGCTCTTCAACTGGTGACCACCGCGCGGGGGGAGGTCCGCCTCCCCTGCGCTGCATGCGAGGTACCGCCATGCGCCTGACCATCAAGCTGTTCGCCACCTTCCAGAAGGGCCGCTTCGTCACGGCCGAGCGCGAGTGTGCGCCCGGCACTACCCTCGCGACCCTCGTCGACGCGCTCGGCATCCCGAGGGAGGAGATCGGGGTCCTGCTCGTGCGCGGGCGACACGCGGAGCTGGAGCACGCGCCGGCGCAGGACGACACGGTCGCGATCTTCCCGCTGCTGGGGGGAGGGTGATCATGAGCGCGGATCCGCTCCGGGAGTTCCTGACGTCGCGGGCGGAGGGCGACCTCCTCCCGTGGCAGGCGCAGTGCGAGGCGTCGCGGCTCTTCGGAAGGAGCCTCGCCGACGTCGAGGGCGCGGCGCTGGGCTGGGAGATCCTCCCGAGCCGCTACCGGCGCAACCGCGAGACGGTCTCGCTCGCCGACCAGCTCCGCTTATTCGGGAGTCGCGTCGCGGTGATCGGCTGCGGCGGTCTCGGCGGCTACCTCATCGAGCAGCTCGCCCGCCTCGGGATCGGGACGCTCGTCCTCCTCGATCCGGACATCTTCGAGGAGCACAACCTGAACCGGCAGCTCCTGTCCTCGCCGGCCCACCTCGGGGCGGCGAAGGTGGACGTCGCCCGCGAGCGCGTCGCGGCGGTAAACCCCGCCGTCCGGGTCGTGTCGCAGCAGGTCGCCTTCTCGCGCGACAACGGGCGCGAGCTCCTGGCCGGCTGCTCGGCGGTGCTCGACGGGCTCGATAACGTCCTCGTCCGGCGCGAGCTCTCGACGGTGTGCCGCGATCTCGCGATCCCGCTCGTCCACGGCGCGATCGCCGGGTGGTACGGCCAGGTCGCGGTCCAGCTCCCGGGCGCCGATCTCCTGCCGCTGCTCCGACCCACGAGCGCGAACGGCAAGGGCGTGGAGGCGAAGCTCGGGAACCCGTCCTTCACGCCGGCGGTGATCGCGAGCCTGCAGGTCGCCGAGCTGACGAAGCTCCTGCTCGGCCGCGGGACGTCGCTCGCGGGGCGGGCGCTGTTCGTGAACCTCCTCGACATGCAGTTCGACGAGATCCGTCATGGCTGAGCAGGCGCGCTTCCACATGATCGACGTCGGGGAGAAGCCGGCGACGAAGCGGCGCGCGCTCGCCCGGGGCCGGATCGAGATGAGCCGCGCGGCGTTCGAGGCGCTGCGCGAGGGGAAGAACCCGAAAGGCGACGTCCTCGCGCAGGCGGAGGTGGCGGGGATGATGGCAGCGAAGCGCACGGCGGAGCTCATCCCGCTCTGCCATCCGCTGGCGCTCGACCAGGTCCGGGTGCGGTTCGAGCTCTCCGACGCGACGTTCGCGGTCACCGCCTGGTGCGAGGTGTCGGCGACCGCCCGCACCGGCGTCGAGATGGAGGCGCTGCAAGGCGTCAGCGGAGCGCTGCTCGCGGTCTACGACCTCTCGAAGGCGGTCGACCCGGTGCTCACGATCTCCGGAATCCGGCTCGTCGTGAAGGAAGGCGGAAAGAGCGGGCGCTGGGTCCACCCGCGGTCCGAACCTTACGAGGAATCATGAATCCAATCCGCGTCCACGTCCGGCTCTTCGGAGCGTTCCGGAAGTACTCCAGCGGCAGCGAGCTCACCTTGGACGTGCCCCGCGGGACGCGCGTCTCGGCGCTCCGCGGCGGCATCGCGGAGGCCCTGCGCCGCCGCTGGCCGAACTTCAGCGACGACGGCCTGCTCACCGTCTCGGTGCTGGCGGACGATCAGCGCATCCTCGACGACGGGGACCCGATCGGAGGCGGCCTCGACCACGTCTCGCTCGCCGTCCTGCCCCCGGTGTGCGGCGGATGACGCCCGTGCGCGCGGTCGTGGCGCAGGTGGTGAGCGAGCCGATCCGCCCCGAGGCCGTGGCGGCCCAGCTCTCGGCCGCGGGGTGCGGCGCCGAGCTCCTCTTCCACGGCACGGTGCGGAACACGAACGACGGGAGGCCGGTCGTGGCCGTGAGCTACGACGTGTTCGCGCCGCTCGCGGAGGAGACGTTCCGGGCGATCGGCGAGGAGGCCGTCGCGCGCTGGGGGCCCGATCTCCGCGTCGCCGTCGTCCACCGCTCCGGCCGCCTCGCGGTCGGCGAGGTGAGCGTCGTCGTGGGCGTCGCCTCGCCGCATCGGGACGAGGCGTACCTCGCGTCCCGCTACGTGATCGAGCAGCTCAAGGTGCGCTCCCCGATCTGGAAGCAGGAGCACTACGCCGAAGGTGACAGCGAGTGGCTCCTCGGTCACTCGCTCCGGACCGCGGCCGCGCCGTGACCGGTGAGCGGCTCGTGGGCGGGGCGGGCCGCCCGGCGCGTCTCCCCTACCCCTCGCGCCTGTTCGTCGAGGTGACGACGCGCTGCAACCTGCGCTGCGCGATGTGCGTGAAGGAGTCCTCCGGTCAGGCGATCCGCGAGGGGCACATGAGCCGCGAGACGTTCGCGCGGCTCGCGCCGGCGCTCCCGCAGCTCGACGCCCTCGTCCTGAACGGCGTCGGAGAGCCGCTGCTCCACCCGGAGCTCGAGCGTTTCGTCGAGGCGGGCCGGCGGGCGATGCCGGACACCGGATGGATCGGTTTCCAGACGAACGGGCAGCTCCTCGGGGCCGACCGCGCGCGGAGACTCGCGGGCGCCGGCATCGACCGCATCTGCCTCTCGGCGGACGCGGTCTCGCCCGAGCTGTTCCGCGCCTTGCGCGGGGGTGGACGGCAGGAGGCGATCGAGCGCGCCGCCGCGGCGCTCCACGACGCCGCCCGGCGGCGCGGCCGCCCGATCGCGCTCGGGGTCGAGTTCGTGGCGATGCGCGACAACCTGGGCCAGCTCGCGGAGCTCGTCCGGTGGGCCGCCCGGAACCGCTTCGAGTTCGTGATCGTGACGCACATGCTCCCTTACGCGGAGGAGACGCGCGGGGCCGCGGCGTTCGACACGAGCTCGGACGCGGCGCAGGAGCTGTTTCGCGCGTGGAGCGCGCGCGCCGCCGCGGACGGCGTCGACCTCCGCCGCTACTTCGAGGTGTTCATGAAGTTCCGGCCGGGAGCGGCGGACCTGCGCGCCGTCGCGTACGTGAGGGAGATGGTCGCCGACGCGACCGCGCGGGGGATCACGCTCGCGGTCGAGCGGCTGCTCCGCTTCGACGGCGAGCTGCACGGCCGCGTCCGCGACGCGTTCGCGGAGGCGGCGGCGGTCGCCCGCGCGGAGGGAGTGGCGCTGACGCTGCCGGCGGTGGCGCCGGCGCGCGCGCGGCGCTGCGACTTCGTCGAGGGTGGCGGGGCGTTCGTCTCGTGGGACGGCGACGTCCACCCCTGCTACTTCCTGTGGCACGGCTACACGTCCCACGCGGGCGGCGTCGTCAAGCACGTGCGCCCGCGCCGGTCCGGCAACGTCGCCGAGCGGGACCTCCTCGCGCTCTGGGACGACGCGGCCGCGCGCGCGTTCCGCGACGAGGTGCTGCGGTACGAGTTCGCGTTCTGCTACGACTGCAACGTCGCGCCGTGCGACTTCGTGAAGCCCGGCGACTCCAGCGGAGACTGCCTCCTCGCGGCGGTGCCCTGCGGCGCGTGCCTCTGGTCGACTGGCGTGTTCCGCTGCCTGCAGTAGGGCGGCGCGGCGCTGAGAGCGCCGCCCGCCTCAGGACGCGCCGCCCGGCCGCGCGATCCCGCAGCGGCTGAGGCGCCGGTACAGCGTCATCCTCGAGACGCCGAGCTGATGCGCGGCCCGGGCGACGTTCCACGCGCACCCGTCGAGCGCGGCGAGGAGCGCCTCGCGCTCCGATTCGCGCACGCTCTCCCGGAGCGTCCCGCGCACGGGCGCAATGGCCGGCGGCGTGCGGTCCTCGCGGCGGGCGGGCTCCCGGGGAATCGCGGGCGGCGCGGCCGCGTCGAGGAGGAGGTCGGCCGCCTCGATCCGGGTGCCGGGCGCGACGGCGGCGGCGCGCAGGATCACGTTCCGGAGCTCGCGGACGTTGCCGGGCCAGGCGTGAGCCCGCAGCATCGCGAGCGCGTCCTCCGCGATGCTGAGGCCGTGCCGTCCCACCTCTCCCTCCGCCTCGGCCACGAAGACATGGGTGAGCAGCTCGATGTCGTCCCCGCGCTCGCGGAGCGGCGGCACGGAGATCGAGAGCACGTTCAGCCGGTAGAAGAGATCGCGCCGGAACCGCCGGGCCGCGATCTCCTCCTCGAGCGGCTTGTTCGTCGCCGCAACGATTCGGACGTCGACCTCGAGCGGCGTGCTGCCGCCGAGCCGGACGACCTCCCCTTCCTGCAGCACGCGCAAGAGCGCGGTCTGCGCCTGCGGCGGCAGCTCGCTGACCTCGTCGAGGAAGAGCGTGCCTCCCTCGGCGTCCTCGAACTTTCCCGGATTCCCCTCGCGGCGCGCGCCCGTGAACGTGCCCGCCTCGTACCCGAACAGCTCCGCCTCGACGAGCTGCGCCGGGATGGACCCGCAATTCAATGCCACGAACGGCCCGCCCTGCCGCCGGCTCGCGGCGTGGATCGCGTGCGCGAAGAGCTCCTTGCCGGTCCCCGACTCCCCGAACACGAGCACCGGCAGGGCGTTCCGGGAGGCGGTCCGCGCGAGCTCGAGCGCCCGCTCGAGCGACGCAGAGCGACCGAGGATCCGCCCGAGATCGTAGCGCGCCGCCGGGCGGGCCCGCTTCCGCGCAACGCGCGACGCGGACTCCGGCGCGGGGACCCGCACGATGGTCCCGACGCGCGAGCCGTCGTACTCGACGGGCGAGGTGATGAACGCCGGGCCGTCGACCGGCACGACGCGGATCGGCTCGCTCGACCCGGGAACGCCGACACGGGCGCCGCGCGCGAGCGCCGAGAGCATGTCCGGCGGCAGCCTTCCCGCGCGGAGAATGCCGCGCCGGGTGGCGGCGTCGTTCGCGGCGATCACCGCCCCGCGCGCGTCGACGGCGACGAGGGCGTCGCCCGACTCGTGCGCCGCGCGGAACGCGTACTTCACCACCTCGTCGCGGAGGCCCACCGCGGCCCGGAGCCGCTCGTGGACCGCGCGCGCGATGGCCTTCGCGACCAGCATCGACTGACGGTGCTGCACCTGCCACGGCCCGGTGATGTCCACGACGCCGACCGGCGCGCACTGCCCCGGCGCGAGCACCGGCGCCGCCGCGCAGCTCCACGGCTGCAACGCCGCGACGAAGTGCTCGGACGCGAACACCTCGACCGGCCTCCGCGCTGCGAGAGCCGTGCCCGGGCCGTTCGTACCGGCGGACTCCTCCGCCCAGTGCGCGCCCGGCCGGAAGTTAATCGACCCGACGAGCTCGGCGACCTGACGATCGCCGTCGATGTCGAGCATCCAGCCGTCGCCGTCGAGCCAGGCGAGGACGTGGCCCGACTGGCCGAGGCGCTCGGCGAAATCACGCAGGATGGGAGCCGCGATGCCGAACGCCTCGTCGCGCTCGCAGCGCTGCACGAGCTCGTCGGGCGAGAGGAACCGGTGCGGCCCGGAGATGGCTGGATCGATCCGGTACGACTCTCGCGCGCGCCGCCACGAGCTCGAGATCTCCTCGCTCACGTCGACCGGGTCGAGGCCGTCCTGCACGTAGCGCTCCCACGCGCGGTCGACATGGCGTCGCCGCTCGAGCCGAGTGCCGGGCGTCGTGAACAGGCGCATCCCGATGACGGAACGTACAGGGTTTAACAACTGCGACACTAGGTCCCACCCGAACGGGGCTCCCGCGATGGTGCGGGCAGCCGGGCAGCCGCTTCTCGAGCCCGCGCACGACGTAGGGATCGAGCCGAACTCCGCCGGAGGTCTCAGCGCCGGCTGCGGCCCGCGAGGATACGATGGCAGCCTGGTGTCGACGACGTAGAGCGCGCGCCGTTCGGCGTGAACCGCGCCGCGACGGGACGGCGCGGGCTCCTCGTTGCCGCGTACTCGTATCCGCCGGGCGAGCCGAGCGCGTCGTCACGGGCGTGGAAGAATGGGGTCGCCGCGCGAAGCCGAACCGCCCTTCGGCGCGAAGTCGAATTTCGCCGGGCCTGCCGCGCCCGACTACCACGCGGAGCGCCAACTCGCGCGGTACGCGATCAGCTCGCCGCGCTCATCAGCGCTGATGTCGCGAGGTTCTAGCCGCCCCGTCGCCGCGTCGCCGGCGCCTCTCCCGATGGAATGTACCGCTGGTGGCGCTACGGCTGGCCTGGCCGCTGCGGGCTCAGCGGCCTATCCCGCCCTCGCCAGGCGGAGACGGGCGCACCCGGCAGCCGCGCTGGCCGGTCAGCGCGCATTGCGTCGTCGCGTTCCGGTGGCGACATGTAGCTTTCCAGCACGCCGGGGGGAGACGATGAACGCGATTGCGGTGTTGAAGAACGACCACCGAGGTATCGAGCGCCTGTTCCAGCGATTCGAACGTTCCGAAGGCGCGGCGGAAAGAAAGCGACTCGTGGACGAGCTCGTGCGCGAGCTGTCGATCCACGCGGCGATCGAGGAGCAGCTCGTATACCCGCGCCTGAGGCAGGTTTTCGCGCGCGATGGCAGCGTTGGGCGCTCCAGTCACGCAGACCGCGGCAGGGGGCGCCGTGCCCGTCGGGGTGGAACGCGCTCAGCCGTCCCCGCCGGCGAGCGCGGCGTGCTCGTCGCGCTCGAGGAGCACCACTTCGCAAAGTTGGCACTCGTCGAGATCGAGAAGCTGGCCGCGACTGATGGTCGCTTCGAGGGCAAGATTCACGTGCTCGCCGAGAACGTGCGCCACCACGTCGAGGAGGAAGAGCGCGACCTCCTTCCGGCGCTCGAGCGCGCGCTCTCACGGGAAGAGCTGGACGATCTCGGCGACGTGCTGCAGAAGGCGAAGAAGCTCGCGCCGACGCGCCCGCACCCGGCCGCGCCCGACGAGCCGCCCGCGAACCTGCTCGCGAGTGCTGCGACGTCGGCGTACGATCGCGGCCTGCTCGCGCTCGGTCGTGGCGTCGACGCGGCGAAGGCGCTCGTGGGTCGCGCGTTCCGCTTTGGTGCGGCCACCGCCGACCGGGCGCGAAGGACGGCGGGACAGACGGCGCGCGACGCGCAAGGGGTGGCACGCGATGCGCAGGACGTGGCGCGCGCTGCCCGCGACACCGCGAGGTCTGCTCGCGAGCGCGCTCGGATCGTGGCTCGCGACGCCGCGGAGGTTGCGCGCGAGTCGACGCGCCCGACCCTGCAGTAACGGATCGCGGGTGGAAAGGGCGAGGGAGGGGCTCGGTAACCCGACGGGCCCACGCCTCGAAGTTGCGCACCAGCCTGGCGATGGCGCTGGGCATCGAGCGCACGCGCACGCAGCGGCCGGCGAGCCATGGGTCGATCAAGGAGATGGAGCGCCTCTTCGGCGTGAGCTACCCGACGATGAAGAACCGCCTCAACCGGCTCTCCCAGGCGATCGGCTCCGCGCTCGGCGTCGAAACGGAGCCGGCGCCTACCGCTCGCGAGGTGCTCGACCGGCTCGAGCGCGGCGAGATCACGGCGGACCAGGCTGCCGAGGAGCTCAAGCGATGAGGTTTCCTCCGCTGGTCGCGCACGTCCGCGTCGGCACCCCCGAGCGCTCCGTCCCGCTCTGGATTCCCATCGTGCTCGTGTGGCTGCCGGCCCTCCTGCTCCTCGCGCCCTTCCTGCTCGTCACCCTGCTCGTCGTCCTCGCCGTCGCCCCACGCTGGAGCTTCCTCGGCGTGGGCCGCGGCCTCTGGGTCGCGCTCTGCGAGACGCGCGGCCTCCACCTCGACATCGCGGAAGGGCGCCGGCGCATCTCGATCTCGTTGTGACCCGAAGTGGAGGAACCCGTGACCGAAGAACGGCTTCGCATCCTGAACATGCTCGCGGAAGGGAAGATCACGGCGTCCGAGGCGGCGTCGTTGCTCGATGCGCTCGGCGGAGGAAAGGCCGCGCCCGAGGGGAGCCCGCCGGGTCCTCCTGCCTCGCCGCGCTACCTGCGCGTCGTGGTGGAGGGCGACGAGGGCGTGCACGGCGGGCGGGTCAACGTCCGCGTCCCGTTCAACCTCATCCGCGCCGGCGTGCGTCTCGCGGCGCTCCTGCCGCCCAGCGTGAACGAGCAGATCAACAAGGCGCTCAAGGAGAACGGCCTCGATCTCGACGTGTCGAAGATCCGCCCCGAGAACCTCGAGGAGATCGTCGAGCACCTCGGCGAGCTGACCGTCGACGTCGAGGGGAACCGCGGCGAGAAGGTGCGCGTC
>DASWEI010000169.1:0-15308 GCA_036394835.1 Anaeromyxobacter sp.
GACCTTGATGCCGGTCTCGAACGCCTCGATCTTCACGTTCTGATCGACGAGCGTCGGGGCCGGGCGGTGGATCGGCATCTTCCGCGTGGCCTTCACCTCGCCGCGCTCGTCCACCGGCTCGCCGATGACGTTCAGTATGCGGCCGAGCACCTCCTTGCCCACGGGCACGGAGATGGGCGCGCCGCTGCTCTTCACGGCCATGCCGCGGACGAGGCCGTCCGTCGAGTCCATCGAGACGCAGCGGGCGGTGTTCTCGCCGAGGTGCTGGGCGACCTCGATGGTGAGGTTGTCCTGGCGCGCGTCGATGGCGGGGTTCGTGACCTGGAGCGCGGTGAAGATGTCCGGCAGCGCGCCGGGCGGGAACTCGACGTCCACGACCGGTCCGATGACCTGGGTGATCTTGCCGCTCTGAACGTTCGTCGCAGTGGCCATGTTTACCTTTCCGAAAAGCTTTACTTGAGCGCCTCGGCGCCGCTCACGATCTCCATGAGCTCCTTCGTGACGTAGGCCTGGCGCGCGCGGTTGTACTGGAGGGTGAGCGCCGCGATCATCTCCTCCGCGTTCTTCGTCGCGCTCTCCATCGCGCTCATCCGGGCGCCGTGCTCGGAGGCGGCCGACTCGAGGAGGGCGCGCCACACCTGCATCGCGATCTGGCGCGGGAGGAGGTCGGCGAGGAGCGCCTCGCGCGACGGTTCGTACTTGAAGTCGATCCCGGCCGTCGCCTGGGCGGCGGGGGGGGTCTCGATGGGCAGCAGCTGCACGACCACCGGCTTCTGGGCGATCGCGCTCTTGAACTCGTTGTACGCGAGGAAGACCGCGTCCACCTCGCCGGCGAGGTAGCGCCGGGTGTACTCGGCCGCGATCGCCTCCGCCTTCTCGTAGCGCAGGTCGGCGTGGATGCCGGTGAAGTCCTTGCGGACCTCGAGCTTGCGGGCGCGGAAGAAGTCGCGCCCCTTCTTGCCGACGGTGGCGAGCTGCAGCCGCTCGAAGCGATCGCCGTTCTCGGTGAGGAAGCGCTGCGTCCTGCGCGAGATGTTCGAGTTGAAGCCGCCCGCGAGCCCGCGGTCGCTCGTCACGACGACGACCTCGGCGGTCCGCTGCACGCGCGGGGCGAGCAGCGGGTGCGCGACCACCTCCTCGGCCGCCGCCCGCGCGGCGATGCGCGAGAGCGTCTGGTCGAGGAGCTGGGCGTACGGGCGGGTCTTGAGGATCGCGTCCTGAGCACGCCGCAGCTTCGCCGCGGCCACCATCTTCATGGCCTTGGTGATCTGCCGCGTGCTCTTGACCGAGCCGATGCGGTTGCGGATGTCGCGGAGGGAGGGCACGTCGTCGCCTCTTCGCCGGAGCTACGCCTCGGCCTGGAAGATCCCGCGGAACTCCTTGAGTGCGCCGTCGAGCGCCTTCTTGATCCCGTCGTCGAGCGCCTTCTTCTCGGCGATCGACTTCGCGACGTCCGGGTGGCGCGCGTCGAGGAACTCGAGGAGCTCCTTCATGTAGCGGGTCACCTGGTCGGTCGGGATGGCGCGGATCCAGCCCTGGCCCTGCTCGTCCTTCTGGGTCGCGGCGTAGATCTGGATGACCTGCTTCTCGACCGACATCGGCGAGTACTGCCCCTGCTTCAGCACCTCGGCGAGCCGCTCGCCGCGGGCCAGCGTCTCCTGCGTCGCCTTGTCGAGGTCGGAGCCGAACTGCGCGAAGGCGGCGAGCTCGCGGTACTGGGCGAGGTCGAGCTTGAGGGAGCCGGCGACCTGCTTCATCGCCTTGATCTGCGCCGAGCCTCCGACGCGGGAGACCGAGATGCCGACGTTAATGGCCGGCCGGACGCCCTGGTAGAAGAGGTTCGACTCGAGGAAGATCTGGCCGTCGGTGATCGAGATGACGTTCGTCGGGATGTAGGCCGACACGTCGCCCGCCTGCGTCTCGATGATGGGGAGCGCGGTGAGCGACCCGACACCCTCCTTGTCCGAGAGCTTCGCGGCGCGCTCGAGCAGGCGGCTGTGGAGGTAGAAGACGTCGCCGGGGTACGCCTCGCGGCCCGGCGGGCGGCGGAGGAGGAGCGAGAGCTGCCGGTACGCGACCGCCTGCTTCGAGAGATCGTCGTACACGATGAGGGCGTGGCGGCCGGAGTCGCGGAAGTACTCCGCCATCGTCACGCCGGTGTACGGCGCGAGGTACTGCATCGGGGCCGGATCGGACGCGTTCGCCGCGACGACGGTCGTGTACTCCATCGCGCCGTGCTTCTTCAGCGTCTCGACGACGCGGGCGACCGTCGACTGCTTCTGGCCGATGGCCACGTAGAAGCAGTGGAGGTTGTTCCCCTTGTTGTTGATGATCGTGTCGATCGCGACGGCGGTCTTGCCAGTCTGGCGGTCGCCGAGGATGAGCTCGCGCTGCCCGCGCCCGATCGGCACGAGCGCGTCGATCGCCTTGAGGCCGGTCTGCATCGGCTCGTGCACGGACTTCCGCTTCACGATGCCGGGCGCCTTGAGCTCGATCTTGCGGGTCTGCTTCGCGTTGATGGGGCCGCGGCCATCGATGGGGTTGCCGAGGCCGTCCACGATGCGGCCGAGGAGCTCCTCGCCGACCGGCACCTCGGCGATCTTGCCCGTCCGCTTCACGGGGTCGCCCTCGCGGATGTGCTCCCAGGCGCCCATGATCGCGGCGCCGACGTTGTCCTCCTCGAGGTTCAGGACGAGGCCGCGGACGCCGTGCGGGAACTCGAGCAGCTCGCCCGCGGCGGCGCCGGCGAGCCCGTAGATGCGGGCGACGCCGTCGGCCTGGGAGAGGACGCTCCCCGTCTCGGCGACGTCCACCTTCTTCCCGTAGTCCTTGATCTGCTCGCGGATGATGCGGCTGATCTCGTCGGCGCGGATTTCCATCGAACCAGTCTCCCGGCGTGAACTGCGTTGCGTAAGGGGTGCTACCGCTTGAGCTGCGTGCGGAGGTCCTCGAGCTGCGTACGGACCGATCCGTCGTAGACGAGGCTGCCGACCTGCGCGACGACGCCGCCGAGGATGGCCGGGTCGACGGCGCGGTCGAGGAGGACCGTCGCCTTCGTCGCCTGCGAGAGCTTCTCGGCGATCGCCTGAGCCGCGGCGTCGTCGAGCTTCACCGCGGAGGTGACCTTCGCGCGGACGCGGCCGAGGTGCTGGTCCGCGTAGTCGCGGAACGTGTCCACGACCGCCGAGAGGTAGGAGAGGCGGTTCCGGTCGCCGAGCAGGAGCAACAGGCTCCGCGGGTCGGAGTCGAGCGAGAGGGCCGACGCGAGCTTCTCGACGATCGCCCGGCGCTGCTCCTTCGAGTAGACCGGGTTCGAGAGCACATCCCGGAGGTCCGGGGAGCCCTCGACCGCCTGCTTCAGGGAGAGGAGGCTGTTCGACCAGGCCTCGACCTTGCCCGAGTCGGTGGCCAGACCGAAGAGCGCCTTGGCGTATCGGCGGGCGATTGATCCCATGATCATAAGGGACGCGCCACGTAGCATGGTGGAGGCGCCCCGGTCAAGCCTGAAAGCCCTTCGAACTCCGCGCCCTTCGCTCCGTTTGACAGCCTCGAGCCTCGACTTACGTTGGCGGTGCTGAGAGGAGGTCGTAAACCATGGCAATGATGACCAGATGGGAGCCCTTCCGGGACCTCGTGCGGTTGCAGGACGAGGTGAGTCGGCTGTTCGACGATCGGGCCTTCAAGACCGGCGAGTCGGTGGGCTGGACGCCTGCATGCGACATCTACGAGGACGGAGAGTCCGTGGCGCTCCGGTTCGAGCTCGCGGGCGTCGAGCCGAAGGACGTGGACGTCCGCTTCGAGAACGGCGTCCTCACAATCCGTGGCGACCGCAGGCTCGAGCAGGACGACAAGCGCGAGAACTACCACCGGGTCGAGCGGGCATACGGGACGTTCACGCGGTCGTTCTCGCTCCCCGGGACGCTCGACCCGGAGCGCATCCGCGCCGAGTCGAAGAACGGCGTCCTCACGATCACCCTCCCGAAGAAGGCCGAGGCGAAGCCTCGCGCCATCCAGGTGAAGGTGACGTAGCTCCGGCGCAGATCGCTCGCGCACGAACGAAGAGCGGGCCCCGCGTGGGGACCCGCTCTTTGTTCTTCGGCGCTCGCAGCCGCTTATGGCTTCAAGGCCTGGACGGGCGACGGCGACGGGACGGGCTTCACGTTCGCCTTCTCGACGCCCTCCATCTTCGTCTGACCCTCGAACACCACGCCCTTTTCGACCATGAGCGAGGGGGTCTCGATGTTGCCGCGCATGCGAGCCGGGTGGTGGAGCTCCACCGCGCTCTTCGCCTTCACGTTGCCGTTGATCTCGCCGTGGACGATGACCGTCCCGCAGGTGATCTCGGCGTTCACCTTCGCGCCCTCGCCGATGACGAGGACGTCGTTCGTCACGATCGTTCCGGTGAACTTGCCGTCGATCCGGACGGTCCCCTCGAACGTCAGCTTTCCTTCGAACTCCGACCCGCGGCCGAGCAGCGCGTTCAGATCGCCGGACGCCGTGGGGACGGAGGTGAACTCATCGCGCTTCAGCATGGCCATTGGCTTCGGCTCCTCGTGCGGTGGAATCGTGGGCGCTCCGGGCACGTCCGCGCCGACACCCGGCGCCTCCTCCCGCAGCTTGTTCCAGAACTACATCGTCTGTCCCTGGGGGCCCCTCGACGGGGCGTCCGCCCACCTTATGGCGGGCGACCCTCTCATTACGCGCCGATCTTCGCGAGTATTCCGTCGAGCTCGTCGAGGGACGTGTACTCCACCTCCAGACGGCCCGCGACGGCGGACTTGGGGAGGACCCTGCACCGGGCGCCGAGCCGGCGCTGGAGCCGCTGAGCGAGCGCCCGAACGGCCGCGGTCTCGGGAGCGGCCGCGGCCACGGGCTTCTCCTTCTGCGTGAGCTGGCGGACGAGCGCCTCGGTCGCCCGGACGGAGAGCCCCTCACGCAGCACCCGCTGGGCCGCCTTCCGGATCGCCTCCTCGCCCTCCAGGCCGAGGAGCGCCCGGGCATGCCCCATGTCGAGCTGCCCGTCCCGAACGAGGTCGCGCACCTCCCCCGGGAGCTTCAGGAGGCGGAGCGCGTTCGCGACGGTGGAGCGCTCTTTCCCGACCTGCTGGGCGATCGTCTCCTGCGTGAGGCCGTGGTCGTCGATGAGGACCTCGTACGCCTCGGCCTCCTCGATCGCGTTCAGGTCCTCGCGCTGGAGGTTCTCGACGAGCGCGAGCTCGAACGCCTCGCGCTCGCTCGCCTCGCGAAGCACCGCCGGGACCTCCTTCAGGCCCGCGCGCTGCGCCGCTCGCCAGCGCCGCTCGCCAGCGAGGATCCGGTACTTTCCGCCCTCGCGCCGCACCAGGATCGGCTCGACGATCCCGTGCTCCCGGATCGACGCCGCGAGCTCCTCGAGCCGCTTCTCCTCGAACCTCTTCCGCGGCTGCTTCGGGTTCCGCTCGACCGCCTCGACCGGCAGGGAGAGGAGCATCCTCCCCGGCACGGCGGCGACGGAGGCAGAGGGCGGCGGCGCCGCGTTCGAGAGGAGGGCCGCCATCCCGCGGCCGAGGGCCGGCCTGCGCTTCTCCGCCATGGTCACGCGACGCCTCCTTCCGTCCCGAGCCGCTTCGTCACCTCGCGGGCGAGCTCGAGGTAGCTCTGGCACCCCTTCGACGTGACGTCGTAGAGCAGGATCGGCTTCCCGTGCGAGGGCGCCTCGGAGAGCCGCACGTTCCGCGGGATCACCGTCTCGAACACCTGGTCGCTGAACGTCCGGCGGATCTCGTCCGCCACCTGGTTCGAGAGGTTGTTCGCCGAGAACATCGTGAGGACGATCCCGTCCACCTTGAGCCCCGGGTTCGCGGAGGCCCGGACGAGCTCGATCGTCTTGAGAACGTCGGCGAGCCCCTCGAGCGCGTAGTACTCGCACTGGAGCGGGATCACGACCCCCTGCGCGGCGACGAGCCCGTTGAGCGTGAGGAGCCCGAGCGACGGCGGGCAGTCGATGATGACGTAGTCGTACTCGCCCGCGATCTCGTCCACGGCGCGCTTCAGCCGGTGCTCGCGCGCCTCGATCTCCGCGAGCTCGAGCTCGGCGCCGACGAGGTGCTTCGAGGCCGGGACGAGGTCGAGGAACTTGAGCTCGGTCTTGCGGACTGCGTCCTTGAGCGGGATGCCATCGAGCAGCACCTCGTAGACCGAGCGCTCGCTGTCGTCGCGCCGGACGCCGAAAGCGCTGCCGGCGTTCCCCTGCGGGTCGATGTCGATGAGGAGCGTCCGGCGCTCCGCGGCGGCGAGCGAAGCGGCGAGGTTCACCGCAGTCGTCGTCTTGCCGACGCCGCCCTTCTGGTTCGCGATGGTGAGGATGCGGCTCATGGACCCGACTTCCATCTCGGGGGGGAGACCCCCGGTCGTCTCTTTCGACAAGCGATACCCCTCGGTTTTCTGCCGGCCGGGAGGCCGGAGCGGGGTGAATCTGCCCGATCCCTCTGACACGTGTTCCACGTGGAACACCTGGCGACGGCGGGGTCGGGATGTTCCACGTGGAACACGGCCGACGGCCGGCTGCTTCCGGCCGAATGAGACTGCGGACAGAGGCGACGCTTCGGGCCCGCTTCACGCGCATTTGCGACCATTGGCCGGGACCTGGCCGCGCGCGGCGACTCGCGGGGAAGTGGGAAGTGCGCGCCTGTGGATGCGCCTCCGGACGGCCCCGGGGCGCTCGCACGCGATGCCCCGCGAACTGCTCGAGCGTGCGCGTTACCGCGAACGCCAGGTCGCGATCGCGCGCGCCGAGCGCGAGAGCGGCAGCTCGTAGCGATCGAGCCCGGCGAGGGCGAGCCCCGCCGCCGCGCCGACCGCCTCGAGCCGAGCCCGGTCCGCGTCGCGCCCGAGCATCGCCACGAGCACCCCGCCCGGCGTGAGGTAGCGCGCGCCGAGGGGGACCCACGCCTCCGGGTCCGCGAGCGCGCGCGAGACGACCGCCTCCGCCCGCGGAAGCTTCTCGCGCTCGGGGTCGCCCTCGGCCCGGACCACGACCGCGCGGACGTCCACTCCGAGCTCGGCGGAGACCGCCTTCACGAACGCGACCTTCTTCGCCACCGAGTCGCAGCAGGTGACGGCGAGGTCGCGCCGCACACAGGCGAGCGGGACGCCCGGGAGACCCGCCCCCGCGCCCACGTCGAGGAGCGTCCGCGCGTCGGCGATCGCAGGAAGGACGAGGAGGGAGTCGACGAGGTGCTTCTCCGCCACCTCCGGCCCCGCGGTGATCGCGGTGAGGTTCACCTTCCGGTTCCAGGCGAGCAGGCGATCGGCGTAGCGCTCGAGCAGCGCGGCGGCGCCTGCGGGGAGGGCGATGCCGAACGCATCGAGCCCGTGGCGCAGCGCTTCGTGGAAGTCCCGGTCCATCGGAGAGGCGCCGAGCGACCTAGCGCCCGCGCCGACCGATCGCCTTCTCGATCTCGTCACGGTGCGCGGCGAGGAACTCCTCCACCTCGCGGTCCTCCAGGCCGAGATCGCGCAGCACACCCTCGTAGACGAAGCGGAAGCCCTCCTGGTAACGCCCCTCCTGCAGCTCGAAGGAGCGGCGCACCACCGCCGCCGAGAAGAGCCGCTCGGCCTTGGTCTTCGGCGCAGCCACCTACCGCCCGCCCTCGCCGCCCTCGCGCGCGGGGATGATGAGGAGCTGGCGGAACAGCCCCTCGCCCTCGCTGCGCGTGGAGACGCCCTCCACGTCCACGAGCGCGAGGTGGATCTGCCGACGGTCGCGAGCGCTGATGGGCGCCACCGCGATCACCTTGCCGGTTCGCTTCGCGGCCGCTGCGAGCCGCTCTGCCATCGCCTTCACCGCCGGATCGCCCTCCTCGCGGAAGCCGCCGACGTCGAGGTTCACCCACTTGCGCCCCTCGGCGCGCGGGTTCACCACCCGGTTCACGAGGTACTGCGCCGCCTCGACGAGCGCGGAGGAGAGCTCGATCGTGTTGCCGGCGCGCGGCGCGAGCGAGACGCCGATCGCCTCCGGCGTCTCCTTCACCTCCACGTCCACCGCTGCCCCGAGCCGCTCGAAGAGCCCCGTGCAGAAGGCCTTCGCGCGCTCCACCTTCTCCGGAGCCTCCCTCGGGGGCGGGGCCTCTCGACCGCTCGTCTCGTCCATCGGTCCTCCCCGCGTCAGGCCTTCGCCAGCGCGGTCTGCCGCCTCATGAGGAACTGCTGCTGCGCGATCGACAGCACGTTGTTCACGAAGATGTAGAGCGTGAGGCCGCCCGGGACGAACAGCATCAGCACGCTGAAGAAGATGGGCATGAAGTAGAGCATCATCTTCGCCTGCGCGTTGTCCGCCGGCTGCGGCGAGATCTTCTGCATCGCGAAGGAGGAGAGCCCCATCGCGACCGGCAGGATGAAGAAGGGATCGTGGCGCGTGAGGTCGTGCATCCAGAGGAACGGCTCGCGGTAGAGCTCGACCGAGGTCTGGAGGGTCGCGTAGAGCGCGAACCAGATGGGCAGCTGCAGCAGCATCGGGAGGCACCCGCCGAGCGGGTTCACCTTGTGCTGCTGGTAGAGCTGCATCGTCGACATGTTGAGCTTGTCGCGATCGCCCGCGTACTTCACCTTCAGCTTGTCGATCTCCGGCTGCAGCTTCCGCATCTCGTTCATCGACTTCATCGACTTCGCGGTGAGCGGGTAGAGCAGGAGCTTCACGAGCAGCGTGAGCAGGATGATCGCGACGCCCCAGTTCCCGACGATCTTCTCGAACCAGCGCATCACGTAGAGGAGGATCCGCGCGAAGAACGCGAACGGGCGGGCCATCGCGCCGTAGTCGATCGCGGCGTCGAAGGCGCGCCCGTAGCCGCGCAACATGTCGAGGTCCTTCGGGCCCGCATACACTGTCAGTGACACCTTCCCGGTCCCGCCCTCGACCGGCACGCGGAGCGAGGCGAGGCCGCTGCCCTTCTCCGGTCCGCGCTCGAACAGGCAGGTGCCGAGCGGCTCCTGCGGCAGCGCCGCCGCGATGAAGTACCCCGCGTCGACTCCCACCCACGAGACCGGGCCCGAGAGCTTCTCCGCTCCCTGATCGCCGCCGAGGTCGTAGCGCTCGGTCTTGTCGCCGGCGCGGCAGACCGGCCGCACGACGCCGATCGGAGGCCCGGAGAACATCCCGCCCTTGTGCGCATTCGGCGGCGTGTGGCCCGGGAAGAGCAGCGCGATCGCGCCACCCGGCGCCGCGCCCGTCACCTCGACGTCCACCGCGAGCTCGAAGGGCTTGCCGGTGAGGCGGAAGACCTTCTTCACGTCCACGTTGCCGACGCGCCCCTCGAACGTGACCGAGCGCGCGTCGCGCGCCACGATCCGCATGGGCGCGCGTGCGCCCGGATCGCCCGCGACGTCCTGCGCGCCCCCGAGCTCCGGGGAGGCGACGAGCGCGAGCAGGTACGGCTGGTCCTTCGTGACGCGCACGAGATCGATCTGGGCGGCGTCGCCCCTGTCGCTCGCGCTCCGGAACTTGTCGCCCTGAAGGACGAGGCTCTTCACCGCGCCGCCGTGGCTCGAGAGGACCGCCTCGAAGCCGCCCCCCGTGAGCTTCACCGTCTCCTCGCGCGCGTTCGGCGGCGGCGCCGGGATGGCGGGCGAAGCGGGAGCGCCGGCGGGCGGCGCAGCGGGAGCGGGCGCCTTCGCGACCTCGCTCGGCGCGGGCCTCGGCGGCGGCGCCTTGGGTCTACCCCAGGGCGTGACCGACCAGAGGATAAGGATGGCCACCGAGGCGACGGTGGCGATGAGGATGCGGCGGTTGTCGGGACCCAAGTGAGAGACCTCGCGAGGAGAGCTTCAGGGCACCGGATCGATGCCGCCAGGATGGAACGGATGACAGCGGAAGAGCCGCCGCGCGGTGAGCCAGACGCCCTTCGCGGCGCCGTGGCGCAGGAGCGCCCCCTCCGCGTACGCGGAGCAGCTCGGATAGAAGCGGCACGCCGCGGGGAGCGCGGGCGCGACGAGGCGCCGGTAGGCGCGCACGACGAGGAGGAGCGCCGCGCGGATCACGTGCGAGGCCCCATGAGGACGTCGCGCGCGGCGGCGAGCGCGCGCCGGACGCCGTCGATCCCCATCTCCGGTGCGCCGCGGCGGGCGATGACGACGAGGTCGACGGGCGGCAGCTCCGCCTGTACCGCGCGGAACGCCTCCCGGACCCAGCGCTTCACGCGGTTCCGGCCGACGGCGTTCGCGACCTTCGAGGACACCGTGATCCCGATCCGCGGGCGGGCCCCACCCGTGGCGAGGGCGAGGACGAGCACCTCGCCGGAGTAGAGCCGCTTGCCGCGCTGCTGCACCTCGAGGAACTCCCGGCGCCGCCGCAGCCTCGCCGCCCTGGGCAGCGTCAGCGTCACCCCACGCTACTTCTTCGGCGCGGAGGGAGAGAGGCGCGTGCGACCCTTCGCGCGCCGCCGCTTGATGACATTGCGACCGCCCGGCGTCTTCATCCGCTTCATGAACCCGTGCGTGCGGTTCCTGCGCTTCTTCTTCGGTTGATAAGTCCGCTTCATGGCGCGGCAAACTCCCCGATCATTCGCAGGATGTCAAGGTTTCCGGACGGTTGCCCCGGTCGCGCCGTCGAGCGCGCCGCTGCCCTCCGCGGTGCACCGTGAAAACCCCGTCGTTACGCCGTGGATCACGACAGCCTTGATCCCGCTGCGCCTCCTTGGCTACCTTCCGCGCTCGCATCACGGGCTCCCCTGATTCCTCGTCGCCCGAGCGAGGAGCAAGACGCTGCAGCGCACGTCCGCGTTGTGGCCAGGGGGAGCATTTTCGTCGAACCGGGTTGGGGGCAGGAGCCATGGACGTAGTCGCCACCGCGAAGAGCCTCGGCGATCTCTGGCCCCGCATCGACGCGTTCCTCCGCTCGCGCGTCCGTCCGGAGACGCACGCGAAGTTCTTCGCGCCGCTGCGCGCGGTGGGGCTCGAGGGCGATCGCCTGCTCATCGCCGCGCCCGACCGCTTCCACCGCGACTTCGTCGAGGACAACTACCGCGCCTTCTTCGAGGAGTTCGTCCCCGGCATCGCGGGCTTCACGGCACGGATCGTCTTCGTCGTGGACGAGAGCCCGCGCGCCGCCGCGCCGTCCCCCTTCCCGACTCCGCCGCCCGTCGCCCCGGTGACGACGCCCGTCGACCCCCGCGAGATCCGTCCGAACTCGCGCTACACGTTCGACACCTTCGTCGTCGGCGAGTCGAACCGCTTCGCCTTCGCCGCGACGCAGGCCGTCGCCGCGAACCCCGGCAAGACCTGGAACCCGCTCTTCATCCACGGCGACTCCGGGCTCGGGAAGACGCACCTCCTCCACGCCGTCGCCCACGCCATCCTCGAGAAGGCGGGCGGCGGGCGCGTCGCGATCGTGTCGTCCGAGCGCTACACGAACGACTTCGTGGACGCGATCAAGAAGGGGACGCTCGACGAGTTCCGCCGCAAGTACCGCGAGTGCTCCGCCTTCATCGTCGACGACGTACAGTTCCTCGCCGGCAAGGAGAAGACCGCCGAGGAGTTCTTCCACACGTTCAACGACCTGCACGACCACCACGTGCAGATCGTCCTCTCGAGCGACCGCCCCCCGAAGGACCTGAAGGGCCTCGACGACCGGCTCTGCTCTCGCTTCGAGTGGGGGATGCGCGTCCAGATCGAGCCGCCCGAGTTCGAGACCCGCGCCGCCATCCTCAAGAAGAAGGCGGAGGTCGAGCGGATCGACCTCCCCGACGACGCGACGGACCTCCTCGCGACGCACATCCGCTCGAACGTCCGCGCCCTCGAGGGCGCGCTCATGCGGCTCGCCGCCTTCGCCTCGCTGAAGTCCCAGCCGATCACGGTGGCCCTCGCGCGCGACGTCCTCTCGGACGTCATCCCTCCGCAGGGCTACCGCCCGCCCATCGAGCGGATCCAGGAGATGGTCGCGGCGCACTACGGCCTCACCGTCGCGAAGCTCACGAGCGCCTCGCGCGAGCAGAAGGTCGCGCTTCCCCGGCAGGTCGCGATGCACCTCTGCCGCGTCCTCGCGGGGGAGAAGCTCCAGGCGATCGCGGAGAAGTTCAACAAGAAGGACCACACCACCGTCATCGCCGCGATCGATCGGGTGAAGAGCCTCATGGAGACGGACGCAGCGGTCCGCACCGCCGTCCAGGTCCTCACCTCGAAGCTCGCGCCTTGAAGCCGCGGGCCGGTGGACCTTGCGTCCCCCCGAAGCCCTCGCTCGTCCGCCGACCGTTGTGGAAGCTCTGTGGATCCCGCAGCGGATGGGGCGAGGATCCCGCGTGGGCCGCTGTTGACAGCTTTTCTCGCGGCGCGCTACACAACGTCGACCCGAACGGATCGGGGTGGTTGTTCAGGCTGAAAAGGCCAGCGGTTCCGGTGAGTCGGCCGGCTTTTCCACAGGCCCCCGTCCCCTGCTTCTACTGATAAGAGAAGAAGAAGAGGATCCCCCATGGAACTGAAGATCGCCACCTCCGAGCTTTCGAAGGCGCTCGGCCGCTCGCAGGGCATCGTGGAGAAGAAGAGCACGATGCCGATCCTCTCCCACGTCCTCCTCGAGGCGCGGAAGGATCAGCTCATCGTCTCCGCCACCGACCTCGACCTCGCGGTCTCCTCCGAGCACAAGGAGGGCTGCGAGATCCTGAAGGACGGCGCAGTCGCCGTCTCGGCCCGGCACCTGTACGACATCGTCCGCGCCCTCCCCGAGCAGCAGGTGACGCTCAAGAAGGCGCACAACAACTACCTCGAGCTGCGCAGCGGCCCGTCCGAGTTCCGGATCGTCGGCCTGCCGGCGGAGGACTTCCCGACGCTTCCGCGCTTCGAGAAGGTCCCGTTCGGCGAGATCGACCCGAAGCTCCTCCTCGACATGGTCGAGCGGACCTACTTCGCCGTCTCGACCGACGAGACCCGCTACAACCTGAACGGCGTCTTCTTCGAGCCCTCGGCCGACGCGCTCCGGCTCGTCGCGACCGACGGGCACCGCCTCGCGCTCGTCGAGCGGCAGGTGGGCGGCACCTTCGGCCTGAAGCGCGGCGTCATCCTCCCGAAGAAGGGGCTCCAGGAGCTCCGCAAGCTCCTCGCCGAGGCCGCCGAGGCCGGCGCCGAGGGCGGCGAGACGAAGCTCGGCTTCGTCGAGAACTCGGCCATCGTGCACCGGCCCGGCGTGACGCTCTCGATGCGGCTCATCGAGGGCCTCTTCCCCGACTACCGCCAGGTCATCCCGAAGGGGAGCGACCGCGCCGTGAAGCTCGGCCGCGACCGCTTCCAGGAGACGCTGCGCCGCATGTCGCTCCTCTCGACCGACAAAGCCCACGCGGTGAAGCTCGAGCTCGTGAAGGGGACGCTCAAGGTCTCCTCGCAGAACCCGGATCTCGGCGAGGCGAAGGAGGAGGTCCCGGTCGACTACGCGGGCGAGCCGCTCAAGATCGGCTTCAACGCCCGCTACATCCTCGACGTGCTCTCGGTCGTGCAGTCGAAGGACGTCACCTTCGAGCTCGCCGACGATCTCTCGCCGGGCGTGCTGCGCGGCGGCGAGGAGGCCGATCAGGGCTTCACCGCCGTCGTGATGCCGATGCGGATCTGAGCCGGTCGGCCGCCGGACGCCGAGTCCCGTGAGGCTCCTCCGGCTCGCCATCCGCGACTTCCGCAACCTCGCCGAGGTCGACCTCGAGCCGTCGCCTCGCGCGACCGTCCTCGTCGGCGAGAACGGCCAGGGGAAGACGAACCTCCTCGAGGCGATCTACCTCCTCGCGACGCTGAAGCCGCTGCGGGCCGTGCGGCTCGCCGAGCTCGTCCGCTTCGGCGAGGAGCGCGCGCAGGTGGCCGCGGACTTCGAGGGGCCGGGCGGCGTCCGCCGCGCCGCCGTGCAGGTCCAGGCGGGGGGACGATCGGTGTTCCTCGACGGCAAGCCCCAGGAGACGCTCGACGGGTACTTCGAGGGGCTCGCCGCAGTCTGCTTCGCGCCGGACGACCTGCTCCTCGTGAAGGCCGGGCCGGAGGGGCGACGCCGGTTCGTCGACCGCGCCGCGTTCAACCGCTGGCCGGCGGTGCTCGGCGAGGCGCGGGACTTCGTGCGAGCGCTGCGGGCGCGGAACGCGGCCCTGCGGACCGAAGCGCCGGAGGTCGAGGCCTCCTTCCGCGCGCCGCTCGTGAGGGCGGCTGCGCGCCTCCTCGTCAGGCGCCGCGCGCTCGTCGAGGAGCTCGCGCCGAGGCTCGCGGCGGCGTTCGCCGAGATCTCCGGGCCCGGCGCGCCGGAGGCGCTCCTCGCCTACCGCCCCGCCGCCGGGATGCAGCTGCTCGGAGGCGAGGACGAGCTCGCCGAGGCGCTTGCAGCCATCCTCGAGCGGCGCCTTCATCGCGACCGCGAGAGGGGCTACACCTCCGCCGGGCCGCACATGGACGACCTCACGCTCGCGCTCGGCGGCCGCGGGGCGCGGCTCTACGGGAGCCAGGGCCAGCAGCGCGCGGTGGTGCTCGCCCTCAAGATCGCCGAGATCGAGAACCTCCGGGCGGCGCTCGGCCGGCCGCCCCTCCTCCTGCTCGACGACGTCTCGTCGGAGCTCGATCCTGCGAAGAACCGCTTCCTCCTCGGCTACCTCGCGGCGCTCCCGGCGCAGGTCTTCCTCACCTCGACCGATCGCCGCCTGCTCGAGCCTGCCGCGGGCGCCGAGAGCCGCTTCTTCGGGGTCGAGGGGGGGGTGGTCAAGCACCTCGTTTCGTGAATGATTTCGGGGATTTCTTCGCCACACTCGGGCGTTGAATCCCCGGGGCGCGCCTGCTAGAAACCACAGGCCCCCCCACGCACGCCCGAACCCTTCGAGAAGAGCGAGGAAACTCCACTGGAAACCGCCGAGAAGACCGCGCGCCCGCAGAACGGGGCGGAGGAGTACGGGACCGACGCGATCAAGGTGCTCGAGGGGCTCGAGGCGGTCCGCAAGCGCCCGCACATGTACATCGGCGACACGGGTGAGCGCGGGCTGCACCACCTCGTCTACGAGGTCGTCGACAACTCGGTCGACGAGGCGATGGCGGGGCGCGCGAACGAGATCAACGTCGCGATCCACGCCGACAACTCCATCACCATCATCGACAACGGCTCGGGCATCCCGGTCGGCCCGCACCCGACGGTGAAGGGGATGGACACGCTCGACGTCGTCATGACGAAGCTCCACGCGGGCGGGAAGTTCGAGTCGAACGCGTACAAGGTCTCGGGCGGCCTCCACGGCGTCGGCGTGACGTGCGTGAACGCGCTCTCCGAGTGGCTCAAGGTCGAGGTCTACCGCGAGGGGAAGGTCTTCGCGCAGCGCTACGAGCGCGGCCAG
>DASWEI010000170.1:0-3201 GCA_036394835.1 Anaeromyxobacter sp.
TGCTGGCTCAGCGCCTCGCGGATGCGGTCCTTGACGTCCTCGAAGGCGAGCTCGCCCTCCGGCAGCCGCTTCACGAGATCGAAGACGACGAAGCGGGGCCGCGGCGTGTCGCTGCCGGCCTGGAACACCGGCTTGAGACCCGGCACGGTGTCGTCGCCGACGGCCTTGGCGTAGTCGGGCGGCAGCTGCGACACGGGCAGGGCGTCGGCGAGCTTCGGCTCGCTGGGGTCGGAGTAGGCCTTGGCCAGCGCGTCGAACGACGACCCTCCGCCCGCCGCGAGGGCGTCGTGCGCCGAATCGGCCTGGCGTTTCGCGATCGCGACCTGCGCCGGCGAGATCACCGGCTGGATCAGCACGTGGCGGGCGAGGATCTCCGCCGGCTGCACGCGCTCCACCTGGATGACGTGGTAGCCGAACTCCGTCTCGACGGCGTCGGAGATCGCGCCCGGCTTGAGCCGAAACGCGACGTCCTCGAACTCCTTCACCATCACGCCGCGCCGGAACCAGCCGAGCTCTCCGCCCTGCTCGCGCGAGGCGCTGTCGGCGGAGTATTTCTTCGCCACGTCGGCGAAGTTGGCGCCGTGCCGCAGCGCAACGACCAGCGACTCCGCGACCTGCCGGGCGCGGGCCTTCGACGTCGAGTCGGGCTTCGGGACGATCACGATCTGGCGGAACGAGATCGCCGCCGGCCGCTTCGGCTGCTGCGCCTTGTTCGCCTCCCAGAACTGCCGCATCTGCGCCTCGGTGGGCGGGATCGGCCGGAGCTTGCCCTTGCCCTTGAGCGCGTCGATCAGCCGCTGCTGCAGGATCGAGCGGCGCTGCTGGTCCGCGAGCCAGCGCCGCCACTCCTCCTCGGACACGAAGCCCGCCGCCCGGAGCTGGGTCTGGAACTCGGGGGTCGAGGCGAACTGCTTCCGCACGTTCTGGACCGTCTGCTCCACCGCGTCCTGGACTTCCTGGTCTGCCACCTTGATGGTCGTGTCCCGCTCCGCTTGCTGCACCATCAGCTCTTCGTCCACCATCTGGGAGAGGATCTGGCGCCGCGCGGCGTCCCGCCCCGCCGAGTCTTCGGGGATTTTCGTGCCCTGCGACTGGACGAGCACGAGCTGCTCTTCGACCTGCGACGCGAGGACCGGTCGCGAGCCGACGATCGCCACGACGCGGTCCACCGGACGGGGGGGAGCGGTGGCCGCCTCGCCCTGCGCCGCCGCGTCCCGCAGCAGACCGGCGGCGAGACAGCCGACGAGGGGGAGCGTCCACCGGATCGCGCGCATGCTAGCGCGGCGCCCCCGTGGCGCTGTCGGTCGGGATCGGCGGCGGCCCCGGGGCCGGTTTGAGGCCGGTCGGGGGTGCGGCGTGCCCGCTCGAGTCCGCGGCGCGGATGGCCTGCGCCCGTTCGAGGGCGCGCGCGATCCCGGCGTCGTTCAGGGAGAACGGCTGGCCCTGGCGCAGCGCGCCCGCCAGGAACGGCGGCACCGGAAAGAACTGCGCCTTGCCCTCCTTGACCGCGCGGTCCAGGTAGGCGTTGACCCGCGCCATGGCGAGCTCGATCCGCGCCTGTTCGGAGGAGGCGGAGTCCTTGAGCAGCTCGGGCGAGAGGGCGGTCAGGCGCTCCAGGATCGCGATCATGGAGTCGTGGTCGGCCCGGACCTGCTGCCAGTCGTCCGGCGTCAGCCCCACCCCCGCGGAGTCGACCTGCGCCAGCAGGATGTCCTGCTCCGCGAGCCGCTTCACGAACTGCTGCAGATCCCGGTCGCTCGCCCGCGCGATGCCGCGGACGTCTTCGGGATTGAGCGCCATCAGCCACCGCGCCAGGTCGCTGATCCGCAAGGCCCCGCCGCGGTAGGTCGCGAGCGTCCGCCGGTCGGTGCGCGCGGCGACGATCTCGGGGACGGCCTGCCGCACGAGCGCCGGGGCCCCGGCCTTCACCCGCACATCGCGCAGGATCGCGAGGCTGTCGATGTACAGCGAGTCGAAGTGGATCGTCCGCCCGTTCTCCAGGTCCGCCTGGAACGAATCGCGCACCTCGCTGAGCGGGGGCCGCCGGATGATGTGGAACCCGAACGGGGAGCGGATCACGCCGCTGATCGCGCCCGGCTCGAGGTTCCACGCGACGCTGTCGAACGCCGGGACGAACTGGCCGCGCGCGGCGGCCGGCAGGAAGCCGCCGCGCACCTTCGAGCCGGGATCGTCCGAATAGCGCTGCGCGAGATGGGCGAAGTTGGTTCCGTGCTGCGCGGCGGTCTGGCGCAGCAGTGCTTCCGCCTGCCGGCGCTTCTCCTGCTCCACCGGCGGCGCCGCGCTCGGCGGGACGCGCAGGAGGATGTGCTGGAACAGCCGGACCCCGCCCGCCCGGTAGGCCGAGTCGGTCTCTTGCGGACTCACCGCGGCGCGCGCCGCGACCAGCCGGTCATGAAAATGCTCCCACTTGAGCTGGGACACCTTCGGCCATTGCGCCGCGAGCACCAGCGCCGAGTCGTGCAGGTCGCGGCCGCGCGCCAGCGACACCGCGAACATGGCGTAATCCAGGTACACGTTGCCGACGCCGGTGAACACGTCGGGGCGCAGCGGTACCCGTTTGGCGTGCCCCAGCAGGTCGGCCAGCCGCTCGACGGTGAGCACCTGGCCCGCGGCGGCCCCCACGACCTCGGGATGCGCGGAGAACGCATCCCGCAGGGCGGCGCATCCCGCCAGCGTCAGCACCAGGAGCATCAGACCCAACCGTCGCATGCCGTCTCCTTACGCGTGAGGGTCCTGCAGGACCGCGGTGAGGGCGCGGACCAGCCCCGGGCCAATCGCCTCGCCCCCGAGCCGCCGCAGCCGCAGCGAGAGCGGCGCCGCGCGCCGCACGTCGGCTTCGAACTGCACGGCGTCGAGCGCCGCCGTCAGCCCCGCGAGTCGGGGGCGCGCGTCCCGCCGAAACGTGAGCCGCGCCTCGTCACCCTTGATCAGGACGGTCTCCAGTCCCAGGGGGGCGCCGAGCGCGCGGAGCTCGGACACGAGGAGGAGTCGCTGCGCGGCGTCCGGCAGCGGCCCGAACCGGTCACGCAGCTCTTCGCGGACCGCCTGAATCTCGCCAGGCTCGTCCGCCCGCGCCAGCCGCCGGTACAGCTCGAGCTTCGCCGCCTCGTCGGGCACGTAGTCGTCGGACAGGTGCGCCGCCTGGTCGAGGATGACCTCGGGTGGCGGACCCTTCCCCTT
>DASWEI010000171.1:0-14820 GCA_036394835.1 Anaeromyxobacter sp.
GCAGGGCATGTCGGTCGCCCTCATGGCGACGTTCTACGGCGTGCTCCTCGCAGGCCTGCTGTTCCTGCCGCTCGCCGGCAAGATCCGGACGCTCGACCTCGACGAGCGGCTCCAGCGCGACCAGACCATCGCGGGGCTGCTCGCGATCCGCATCGGGCAGAACCCCGAGTACGTCCGCGAGACGCTCGAGGTCTTCTCGGGCACCGGGTCGCCCACGTGAGGGGGCCGCGCCACAGGGCGGCGCGGGAGGACGACTCGAACCCGCTGCACGACGCGACCTGGCTGTACAGCTACGCCGACCTCATGACGCAGCTGCTCATCTTCTCGATCCTCATGCTCGTGGCGCTCGGCCTCAAGGCTCCCACCGCGCCGAAGCCGAAGAAGGACGACCTCGTCGACACGGTCGAGCAGGTCGAGCGATACGTGAAGGAGAGCGGCCTCTCCGACGCCATGGCGCTCGACCGCGCCGCCGACCGGCTCGTCATCCGGATGAAGAGCGCGATCCTCTTCGCCGAGGGGCAGGCGGCGCTCACGCCCGCCGCGGAGCGGGCCCTCGCCGGGCTCGCACCGCTCCTCGCGCGCGCGCCGAGCCGCCTGCGCGTCGAGGGGCACACGGACGACGTCGCGATCCACAGCGCGCAGTTCCCGTCGAACTGGGAGCTCTCGACCGCCCGGGCGATCTCCGTCACCCGCTACCTCGAGGAGCACGGCATCGCCCGCGATCGCCTCTCCGTCGCGGGCTACGGGGAGTTCCATCCCCTCGCGCCGAACGACGGGGCGGAGCGGCGCGCCACGAACCGGCGCGTCGAGATCGTGGTGCTGGGAGGCTGACCGTGATCCGGCTCACGCGCCAGCGCAAGGAGGAGGACGAGGACATCTCCGCGTTCTGGCTCATCACCTACTCGGACATGGTGACGCTGCTCCTGTCGTTCTTCCTCCTCATGTACTCGTTCAGCGTGCTCTCGGACGACAGCAAGCAGGAGCTCGTCGACGAGCTCAACACCGTCTCGGCGAACATGATCCGGAGGGAGAAGCCGCGGGAGGATCTCGAGCTGGCGGCGCGCGAGATCGCCTCGCAGTTCCGGAAGGACCAGGCGTTCGTGGAGAACACCGAGACCGAGGTGACGGTCGGCCTCTCCTCCGAGGTCACCTTCGCGTCCGGCGACGACGCGCTCTCCGACGAGGCGCGCGACGCGCTCGTCAAGGCCGCCGCCATCCTCGCGAAGCTCCCGAACTCGGTGCGCATCGAGGGGCACACCGACTCGATCCCGGTGCGCGGCGGCCGCTTCTCGTCCAACTGGCACCTCTCCGCGGCCCGGGCGCAGCGCGTCATCCGGCTGCTCATCGCGAGCGGGCTCGACCCGCGGCGGCTCGAGGTCGTCGGGTTCGGCGACACGCGCGCTCGCGGCTCGAACGAGACGCCCGAGGGGCGTGCCCAGAACCGGCGCATCGAGATCAAGATCCTGAAGAAGGCGCGCGAGAAGGCGGGGTAGCCGCCGTCCGCCGGAGACCAGGGTCCAGGTCCAGGACCAGGTCTTCAGTCATGCATGCCGAGCACGGCCATCCGGCCGCCTTCGCGCGCGAGGAAGAGGACGACCGTCCTCCCGCCGACGTCCGCGACCGCGACGAGCGCGCCCGGTCGCGCGAGCGGCGCAACGCGCGCGGGCGGGTTCCCGAAGCGCGCCGTCGCGTCCGTCGCCGAGAGCACCTCGACACCGCCGACACGCGGGGCGGCGGCGGATGGCGCGCGCGCCGCGAGCAGGCTCCGCCATGTCCTGCGGATCGGCTCGCGGCCCGCCTGCACGTCACCGTCGAAGCTGAACCGATCGGCGGACGCCAGGGCGAGCGCTTCCGCGTCGCAACGCACGAGCGCGTCGAGGAAGGCTCGCGCGGCGCGCTCCGCCTCTTCGCGCTCGGGGACCGGCTGGGGAATACGAGGCGGTGGACGACTCCCGGTCGCGGTCGCGGTCGGGGTCGCGGTCGGGGTCGGGATCGCGGTCGGGGTCGCGGTCGCGGTCGGGGTCGCGGTCGGGGTTCGGGTCGCCGTCCCGGTCGCACTCGGCGTTGCGGTCGGACTGGCGGTCGAGGCCGCGGTCGGAAGGGTCGCAGCGCGGCGGAGCGGTCGACGCACAGGCGTGGCGGCCGCCTCCGCCTCCGCCGCCGGCTCGCGCGCCGGCTCCGCGTGGCGCGTCGTGGGCTCGGCGGCACCCTCGGGAGACGGCTGCTTCACGGCAGCCGGTGCCTCCGCGCGCCGCTCCCCGGCGTCGGGCGCCTGCACCCCTTGTGCGACCGCGAGCGCCGCGACGAGCGCGAGACCGTTCATCGACGCGGAAGCCTATGCTAGCTTCGTGTGCATGGCCAGCGCGCCACGGGAGGCATGGGGCGACCTCGCCACGACCGCGTTCGTCGAGTCGAGCATCCTCTTCAAGACGCTCGACCCGGACGCTCGCCGCGATCTCCTCCAGCTCGGCCAGCTCCTGACCTTCGCCTCCGGAGAGCTCGTCTCGGCGGAAGCGGACGAGGTCTTCTGCCTCGTGCGCGACGGCTCGGCGGCGGTCCTCGTCGCGGGCCCGGACGGTCCCGTGGAGATCGCCCGCCTCGATCGCGGCGCGCTCTTCGGCGAGGGGCGCGTGCTCGGCGCCCGCCGCCCCGCGGCGCTCACGGCGCTCTCGGAGGTCACGGTGGTCGTCTTCCCTGCGCCGGTCGTGGCGGCGATGGCGGAGCGGTTTCCGAAGGTGAGAAAGCTGCTGGAGGCGGTCTCCGCGGCGCGCGAGAAGGAGGCCGCGAACCGGCTCGCGTCGTAGCGACCGCGCCGACCTGGGGCCCGTTCCAGCGCCCGCCGTTCCTCGGGATTTTTCCGGGCGCCCCGCGTGTCTCCGCGCCAGACAACTGTGCTAGTTTCCCGCCTCCCATGCCTCGCCGCACCGACATCCGGAAGATCATGATCGTGGGCTCCGGGCCGATCGTCATCGGCCAGGGCTGCGAGTTCGACTACTCGGGCACCCAGGCCTGCAAGGCGTTGAAGGAGGAGGGGTACGAGATCGTCCTCCTCAACTCCAACCCCGCCACCATCATGACGGACCCGGGCTTCGCCGACCGGACGTACGTCGAGCCCATCACGCCCGCCGCCGCCGAGCAGATCATCGCGCGCGAGAAGCCGGACGTGCTCCTCCCCACGCTCGGCGGGCAGACGGCCCTCAACCTGGCCGTCGCCCTGGCGAAGAACGGCGCGCTCGAGCGCCACGGCGTCGGTCTCATCGGCGCCTCGCTCGAGGCGATCGAGATGGCGGAGGACCGGCAGCTCTTCAAGGACGCGATGAACCGGATCGGCGTCGACATGCCGCGCTCCGGCTACGCGACGAGCTGGGAGGAGTCCGCCGCGGTCGCGCGCGACATCGGCTTCCCGATCATCATTCGCCCCTCGTTCACGCTCGGCGGCGAGGGCGGCGGCGTCGCCTACAACCTCGAGGAGTTCGAGCCGCTCGCGCGGCGCGCGCTCGCGCTCAGCCCCACCCACACGATCCTCTGCGAGGAGTCGATCATCGGGTGGAAGGAGTACGAGCTCGAGGTGATGCGCGACCGGAAGGACAACGTCGTCATCATCTGCTCGATCGAGAACCTCGATCCGATGGGCGTCCACACCGGCGACTCGATCACCGTCGCGCCGGCGCAGACGCTCACCGACAAGGAGTACCAGATCCTCCGTGACGCCTCGATCCGCATCATCCGGGAGATCGGCGTCGAGACCGGCGGGTCGAATATCCAGTTCGGCGTCCACCCGAAGACCGGGCGGATGGTCGTCATCGAGATGAACCCGCGCGTGTCGCGCTCGTCCGCGCTCGCGTCGAAGGCCACCGGCTTCCCCATCGCGAAGATCGCCGCGAAGCTCGCCGTCGGCTACACGCTCGACGAGATCAAGAACGACATCACGCGCTACACGCCCGCGTCGTTCGAGCCGACCATCGACTACGTCGTCACGAAGGTCCCGCGCTTCGCCTTCGAGAAGTTCAAGGGGGGGAACGACACGCTCACCACGCAGATGAAGTCGGTCGGCGAGGTGATGGCGATGGGGCGCACCTTCCAGGAGAGCCTCCAGAAGGCAATCCGAGGTCTCGAGATCGATCGCTGCGGCTTCGAGTCGCCCCTGAAGAAGCGGCCGGGCGAGGCCTACGCGGCGTCCGAGGTCGACCGGATCAAGGCCGAGGTGCGCGTCCCGCGCGCGCACCGGCTGTTCTGGGTGGCGGAGGCGTTCCGCGCCGGCCTCTCGGTGCAGGACCTGTTCGAGCTCACCGCGATCGACCCCTGGTTCCTGCGCGAGCTCGAGGAGATCGTCCGGACCGAGGCGGACCTCGCGAAGGGCGTTCCCCGCGGCGCGCAGGCGCTCCGCGCGGTGAAGCGGATGGGGTTCTCGGACAAGCGGATCGCCCAGCTCGCCGGGACGACGGAGAACGTCGTTCGCGACACGCGGCACGCCGCGGGCGTTCGCCCCGTCTTCAAGCGGGTGGACACGTGCGCGGCCGAGTTCGAGGCCTTCACCCCGTACCTCTACTCGACGTACGAGGAGGAGTGCGAGGCCGCCCCGACCGACCGGCCGAAGGTGATGATCCTCGGCGGCGGGCCGAACCGGATCGGCCAGGGGATCGAGTTCGACTACTGCTGCGTGCACGCCTGCTTCGCGCTGCGGGAGGCCGGGTTCGAGACCATCATGGTCAACTGCAACCCGGAGACGGTCTCGACCGACTACGAGACGGCCGACCGGCTCTACTTCGAGCCGCTCACGCTCGAGGACGTCCTCGAGATCGTCCACGTCGAGAAGCCGAAGGGGCTCATCGTCCAGTACGGCGGCCAGACGCCGCTCAAGCTCGCGGTGCCGCTCCACGAGCTCGGGGTCCCGATCCTCGGCACGACCCCGGACGCGATCGATCGCGCCGAGGACCGCGAGCGGTTCTCGCAGCTCATCGAGAAGCTCGGGCTGCGCCAGCCGCAGAACGGGATGGCCCGGAGCGCCGAGGAGGCCTTCGCGATCGCGCGCCGGATCGGGTACCCGGTGATGGTCCGGCCGTCCTACGTTCTCGGCGGCCGCGCGATGGAGGTCGTCTACGACGACACGGATCTCGAGACCTACCTGCGCGAGGCGGTGCAGGCCTCGAACGAGCGGCCGGTCCTCGTCGACCGCTTCCTCCGCGACGCGGCCGAGGTGGACGTGGACGTCGTCTCGGACGGCAAGGACGTCGTCGTCGGCGGCGTGATGGAGCACATCGAGGAGGCCGGCATCCACTCCGGCGACTCCGCCTGCGCGCTCCCGCCGTTCAGCCTCGCGCCCGAGGTGATCCGCGAGATCGAGCGGCAGTCGATCGCGCTCGCGCGGGAGCTCGACGTCGTCGGCCTCATGAACGTCCAGTTCGCCATCCAGGGGAAGGACGTCTACGTCCTCGAGGTGAACCCGCGCGCGAGCCGCACCGTCCCGTTCGTCGGGAAGGCGACCGGGCTGCCGCTCGCGAAGGCGGGCTCGCTCTGCATGGTGGGGAAGAGCCTGAAGGATGCGGGGGCGCTCGGCACGCCGCGCCCGAGGCACATGTCGGTGAAGGAGGCGGTCTTCCCGTTCGCCCGCTTCCCGGGCGTCGACACGATGCTCGGGCCGGAGATGCGCTCCACGGGCGAGGTGATGGGCATCGACCAGGACTTCGCGCGCGCGTTCCTCAAGGCGCAGGCCGCGGCCGGGAACGCGCTGCCGCAGCCCGGACCGGGCAAGCGGGCGTTCGTGTCCGTCCGCGACGCCGACAAGGAGGCGATGGCCGATCTCGCCCGCACGCTCGTCCGGCTCGGGTTCGAGGTGCTCGCGACCGGCGGGACGAGCCGCTTCTTCGCGGCGCGCGACATCCCGACGACGCCGGTGAAGAAGGTCCAGGAGGGGCGCCCGTCGATCGTGGACCGCATCAAGGACGGCGACGTCCACTTCGTCGTGAACACGACGGCGGGCAAGCGCGAGATCGCGGACAGCTACTCGATCCGGCGCGAGACGCTCATGAAGGGGCTGCCCTACTGCACGACCCTCACGGCGGCGCGGGCCGCCGTCGCCGCGATGGAGGCGGCTCAGGGAGGGGTCCCGGGCGTCCGCACGATCCAGGAGTATCACCGGGCATCCCGTTGACAGGGCGGCCTCCGCCGCTCTACTGAAAGAGATGGAAGCGGCCGCCCCGGGCTCCCGGGCCGGCCGCCTGCTTTTTTTTTCGAGGAAGGTGAGAGAGATGTCCCAGCGCGTCCCCATGACCCCGGGCGGCCTCGTTCGGCTGAAGCAGGAGCTGAAGCGGCTGAAGAACGTCGAGCGCCCCAAGATCGTGAAGGAGATCGCGGAGGCGCGCTCGCACGGCGACCTCTCCGAGAACGCCGAGTACCACGCGGCGAAGGAGAAGCAGAGCCACATCGAGGGGCGCATCCAGCAGGTGGAGCACTGGATCGCGACCGCCGAGGTGATCGACGTCTCGAAGCACACGGGCACCCGGGTCGTCTTCGGCGCGACCGTGACGCTCGAGGACGGCGAGAGCGGCGACGAGGTCACCTACCGGATCGTCGGCGAGCTCGAGGCCGATCTGAAGCAGGGCCGCATCTCCGTGACGAGCCCCATCGCCCGCGCCCTCATCGGCAAGGAGGAGGGCGACACGGCCGTCGTGCAGAGCCCGGGCGGCACGAAGGAGTACGAGGTGAAGGGCGTCGTGTTCGTCGAGGAGAACGTCCCCGGCGAGTCGGGCGAGTAGCAGTCGTCACTCGATGACGAGCACCCGGTCCGGGCCGCGCGTCACGACGTAGAGCGCCTCGCCCGTGCCGTCGAAGGCGACGCCGGACACCTGCCCCTGCACCGGGATGGTGGTGCGCCGCCGGAAGCCCTCCGCAGCGCTCGCCGACCAGACCACGACGCTCGTGTCCCGGGAGTAGGGCTGGAAGTCCCAGGAGACGAAGGTGCGCCCGTTCGGCGAGACGGCGAGGATCGAGTAGAAGGCGTCCGAGAGGACGGCGTCGCTCTTCGCGACGAGGTTCCCGTCGAGCGCGACCCCGTGCAGGTCGCTGCCTTCGTCCCAGTAGAAGGCCCACAGCGCGCCATCGAGCACGGCGCTGCTCGCGACGATCAGCGCGCCGGCGCCCGGCGACGTCCACACGGCGTCGGCCGCCGCCTCCGCCGCGGTCCACGTCCGGACGCTCCAGCCGGCGCCACTCCGCACGGACGCGAAGATCCGGCCGTCGGGAAGGCGCCCGAGGGAGGTGAAGCGCGCGTCCGGGATCGCGGAGACGGTCCGCTCGGTCGGCGAGCCCAGGTGATAGGTGAGCGTCTCGAGCCCGGCGATCGTCGCGGCGTGCGCGTACGGGTTCGGAGCGTCGAGGCCGAGCTGCGCGGTCGACGTGAGGGCGTTCCCGTCGAACGCCGCGTCCTCGAGGACCATCGTATACGTGCCGGTCACGCCCGGCACGACCGCCACCGCGTCGGACGCGGCGAAGTGCGGGTACAGGCCGCTCCCGCGCTTCGCAGTGACCGGCATCCAGAGGGTGCCCCGCGGCGCGGCCGTCGCGAACGAGAGCTTCGGGACGTCCGGTGCGGAGCTGGTCGCGAACCACGCCGCGCCCTGGACCGCGGTCAGGTCGATGATCGCGTCGGGGTCGTCGACGCGTCCGGGCAGGAGGTCGAACGAGCGGCGTGCGAGCACCGCGCCGGAGGACACGTCGAGCAGGAACACGCGGTTGTCCGCGTCGCTCGCGGCGTGGATGACGCCGCCGTTCGCGCAGGACGCGCTCTGAGCCGTGCACCAGAGCCCGGTCGCCGCGGGCTTCGTGAACGGAATGGTCCACACCACCTGTCCGGTCACCGGCTCCATCCTCGTGAGGAGGTCGTCGCCCACCTTCGAGACGAGCGCGGTGACCTCCGGGAACGACGCGCTCCCGGGCCCGACGCAGGTGAGGAAGCGCGCCGGCGTACGCGACTCCGTGTCGACGGGAGCCTGGAACCACGTGTCGGTGGAGACGTTGGCGGCGGCGATCCTGCCGTCGGCGAGGGCCACGACGGCGCGATGCCTCGTCACGTCGGCGCAGAGTGGGTCATCGGACAGGTACCGGTTCTCGACGATCGGCGCGGGTGGCGGGGCGAGGAACGTGACCGTGGGTGCGGACGTGAGCCGGATGCGCGCGATCGTGAGCGGATCGTCCGCGGCTCCGCGCGCGAGGCAGGCGAGATCGCCATTCCCCGCGTCCGCGCAGCCGCGAAGGTCCACGATTCCGGCGAGCGGCTGGGGCGTGCCAGCGGACGTTGGGTCGGGCCAGGCGGGGAGCGGCTCGAGGTCGACGAGGCCGTGCAGGGCGATCGTCCAGGTGGAGCCTTCGTCCCGGATGACCGCGACCGCGTCGGGGAAGCCGCCGCCCGCCCGCATCGTGACGAGGCGGGCGGCGCCGGCCTCCGGGATCGTCTTCGTCGCTGCCCGGACGCTCGCGAACGTCCCGGACGGGACCTCCTCGCGCACGAGCGTCGACGTCGGGCTGCCCGGGTAGGAGTCGAGCCACACGACCGACGGGGTGGCCGTCGCGGGCGCAGAGTCGATGGAGACCGCGGCCGGCGCGACGAACGCGGGATCGCCGTAGCGGACGACCCCGAGCAGGAGATCCGAGAGCAGGAACGTCTCGTCGCTGGCGGGGACGACGCGGTACGGCCTGTGGAGCAGCGCGATCTCGCTCGACACGACGCCCGTGCGCAGCTCCCCGAGGCCGCGGTACGTGAACGCGACCGAGGAGGGAGCGGAGATCCCGCCCTTCGTCGCCAGCGTGATCCGGCCGCTCCCGGCGTCAGCCGGGATGCGCACGGCGAGCGACCCGCCGCCGACCCACTCGGCGCGCGCCGACGCGCGCGCGAACTGCACCAGGTTCGCCTGCGGGTCAGGATCGAAGCCCGAACCGGTGATGACGAGCCGCTCGCCGGCGTAAGATCCGGACGCGGGGCTGAACGCCGCGATCGCCGGTGCCGTGGTGGCGGCGGGGACGGCGAGGTCTCGCGAGCAGGCGAGCAGGGCCGCTGCTGCGAGGAGGAGGCCGAGGCGCAGGCGCATGCCCGGAAGGATGCCACGGTTGGGGCGGGCGGAGGCGGTCTCGATTTCGCCCGTCCGACCGGGCTGATAGCCTTGCCCCCGTGGGGACGAGATCGGGTGACGGGAGCGCGGGCCCCGGCGATGAGCTGCCGCAGGCGACTGCGGCGCGGGCGCTCCTCGCGCTCGTGCCGCCGTTGCGGTTCGCGCTCGGGGGAGGCGCGCGGGCGGAGCGGCTCACCGCGTTCGGCGCCACCGCGACGGGCGCGGTCGCGAGGGCCCGCGCGTCGGGGGTCCCGGATTCGCCCGCGCTCGCACGGCTCGCGGACGAGGCCGCCCGGTTCGACGCGCTCCCCGCGAAGGAGCGGACGAGGGCGCTCGCGCGCATCGCGGCCCACCTGTCCGCGCTCATCCCGCTCCCGCCCGAGCTGCGCGACGTCGCGAGGACCGCGCGGATCGAGATGCTCTCGGGCGGGCGCGTCATCACGCCGAAGCAGGCGCACGCGACTCCGACCGCGACCTCGATCCCGACCGCGACGCCGACAGCGACCGCGACCGCAACACCGCTCCCGCTCGCCCCGGAGCCCGAGTGGCACGAGGCCCCGCCGCCCCGGACCGCCGCGGAGCGCGCCGAGCGCCGCAAGCGGCTCGCGAGCCCGCTCGCGAGCCTCCCCCGCGCGCACCCCGCGCCGCGGGCGCAGCTCGAGGAGCGGGGGCGAACGACCATCGAGCAGGCGCTCGAGTTCTGGCCGCGCGCGTACCAGGACCGGACGGCGGTGCGGCGGATCGCGGAGCTCAGTCCGAACGAGGAGGGGATCGTCGTCGCGACCGTCGGCCACGCGCGCGCGCAGCGCATGCGGAGCGGCAAGCCGATGCTCAAGGTCGCGGTGTCGGATCCGACCGGGGCGCTCGAGCTCGTCTTCTTCAACGCACCACCGTGGCGGCTGAAACAGTTCGAGCAGGGCGACACGCTCCTCGCGTGGGGGAAGGTGACGGAGGGCTTCGGCCGCCGCAGGCAGATGACGCAGCCGGAGGTGGAGAAGGTCCACGCCGGGGACTCGGCGAGCTTCGGGCGCATCGTTCCCGTCTACCCGGGTCCCGCCGACTACCAGCACGCCGCGCTCCGGAAGCTCATGAAGCGGCTCGTCGACGAGCACGCGCCGCTCGTGCCGGACGACCTGCCGGCCGCGACGCGCGAGGGCCGCGGGCTCCTCTCGCGCGCCCGGGCCCTCCGGGAGGCGCACTTCCCGATGCCCGGCACCGATCCGGCGCTCGCGGCGGCGCGCGCGACGCCGCCGTTCCGGCGGCTCATCTACGAGGAGCTCTTCTTCCTCCAGCTCGCGCTCGCCCGGCGCCGCCGCGGCGTGCGCGCCCAGAGCGGCATCGCGTTCGACGCATCCCCGGAGGCCCTCCGGCGCGCGATCTCCGGGCTGCCGTTCACGCTCACCGGTGCGCAGGAGCGCTCGCTCGCCGAGATCGCCCGCGACATGGGCCGGCCCGAGCCGATGAACCGGCTCCTGCAGGGAGACGTGGGGAGCGGCAAGACCGCGGTCGCGTTCGCCGCGATGATGCTCGCGGTCCAGTCGGGGTGGCAGGCCGCGCTGATGGCGCCGACTGAGATCCTCGCGGAGCAGCACGCGACGACGCTCGCGCGCTGGCTCGAGGGGAGCGGCGTCGAGATCGCGCTCGTCGGCGCGGCCGCGCGCGGCAAGGCGCAGCGGGCAGCGCGCGCCGCAGTCGCCGACGGCCGTGCGCGCATCGCGATCGGCACGCACGCGCTCGTCGAGGAGGACGTCGCGTTCGAGAAGCTCGGGCTCGTGGTGGTGGACGAGCAGCACCGGTTCGGGGTCATGCAGCGGCTGGCGCTCATCGCGAAGGGGCGGCGGCCGGACGTCCTCGTCCTCACCGCGACGCCGATCCCGCGCACGCTCGCGCTCGCGTTCTACGGCGACCTCGACCAGTCGAAGATCGGCGAGCTGCCCCCGGGGCGGACGCCGGTCGCGACGAAGCTGTACGGCGACTCGCAGCGCAAGGCGGCCTACGAGCTCGCGCGCAGGGAGCTCGAGGCGGGGCGGCAGGTCTACGTCGTCTACCCGCTCGTCGCCGAGTCGGCGAAGACCGATCTCGCCGACGCGACGACGGGCGCCGCGGATCTCCAGAAGGTGTTCACCGGGTACGAGGTGGGCCTCCTCCACGGCCAGCTCAAGTCGGACGAGAAGCGCGACGTCATGGAGCGGTTCCGCGCCGGCGCGGTCCACGTGCTCGTCGCGACGACCGTCATCGAGGTCGGCGTAGACGTGCCGAACGCGACGGTGATGATCGTGGAGCACGCGGAGCGGTTCGGGCTCTCGCAGCTCCACCAGCTCCGCGGTCGCGTCGGGCGCGGCGCGGAGAAGAGCCACTGCCTCCTCGTCGCGCACTTCAAGCGCGCAGGGGACGAGGCGCGCGAGCGGCTCCGCGCCGTCGAGCGGACGCAGGACGGGTTCGAGATCGCCCGCGAGGACCTGCGGATCCGCGGGCCGGGCGAGCTCCTCGGCACGCGCCAGTCCGGCCTCGCCATCCTCGACGTCGCAGACCTCTACCGCGACGAGACCATCCTCGAGGAGGCGCGCGAGGACGCCTTCGCCCTCGTCGAGGCCGACCCCGACCTCGCCCGGCCGGAGCACCAGCCCGCCGCGGAGGCGCTCCGGGTCCGCTGGGCCGAGCGGCTCTCGCTCGCGCAGGTCGGCTAGTCCCGGAACCTCCCTCGGCCCGCCCCGGAACCCCCTCGCCCCCTCGAAGCGGGGGAGAGGGTTGGGGGTGAGGGGGCAAGGGCAGCGCGCTCGCGCCGGCGCTATGATCGCGCCGTGAGCGCAGCCCTGGCCGCCTTCCTCCGAGAGGAGGGGATCCGCGACGAGCGGGTCCTCGCGGCGATCGCCGAGGTGCCGCGCACGCTCTTCGTGCCGGAGCCGCTCCGGGAGGACGCGGACGCCGACCGGCCGCTCCCCATCGGGCACGGGCAGACCATCTCGCAGCCGTTCGTCGTCGCCTTCATGACGGAGCGGCTCCGGCTCCGCGGGAGCGAGCGGGTGCTCGAGATCGGGACCGGCTCGGGGTACCAGACCGCGATCCTCGCGCGCCTCGCGGAGGAGGTCTTCTCGATCGAGGTCGTGCCGGCGCTGGCGGAGCCGGCGCGGGCGCTCCTCGTCGGGGCACTCGGCCTCGCGAACGTCCACCTTCGCGCCGGCGACGGCGCGCTCGGCTGGCCGGAGGAGGCTCCGTTCGATCGGATCCTCGTGGCGGCGGCGGCGCCCGTCGTCCCGCCGGCGCTCGTCGCGCAGCTCGGTCCCGGGGGGAGGATGATCCTGCCGGTCGGCGCCGAGGCGGACGCGCAGATGCTGAGGCTCATCGACCGGGGGAACGACGGCGTGAACATCGAGACCGATCTCCTCCCGGTCCGCTTCGTCCCGCTGACGCGCCCGCCGCGGTGAAGCAGCCTCCAGCTCTTCCTCGACCTGCGCCCCCTCCCCCCGGCCCTCATGATTCGTCACATGGTGCGCCAGGCGAAGCCTGGGGAAGGAGGAAGCGTGAGCTGAAACCTTCTCACGAACCCAGCGGGACAAGCCCGCCCGGCAAAGGCTAGCGACCAGCCGGAACCGAGTGTTGCGTGGTTCGGGGGCGACCCCGGCTGCGAAGCGTACACAGGGAGCGAATGGGCCGCGTCAGCGAGCTCCGAAAACGAATGCAGTCGTGAGGGCCGACGCCGTCTTGTGGGCGGAAGGCAGCACCGACGCGCCGAGCAGAAGTCGCAGGCGCCGAGGCCTCACGGTAGTCAGGGAGCGCGGCACGAGCGCATGGGGGTTCGCCAGGAACCTGGGAGGTCCCGTCGTCTCCAGCTGAGATCGGATCGGGCGCCCCGTCAGCGCTCCAGGCCCGCGGAGCCGTGGCGCTCCACGCCCGCGGGAGCGAACAAGCGAGCGCGGCTGGTACCGCCAAGCGAAGGCAACGAAGCGCGGCGGGAGGGGCGGCAGGACGTCGGAGCTCTCCGTAGTACCGACGATGCAGGGGAACCGACCCGAGGGACCCTGCGGAGGGAAGGGAGAGCCGGTCAACGGAACCGTTGGAGGGCAAGATGCCGGGTGGGTGCTCGAAGTGGACATCAAGGGGTTCTTCGACTCCTTGGACCATGGGCACCTGCGCGGCTTCCTCGACCAGAGGGTGCGCGACGGGGTGCTCCGCCGCGCGATCGACAAGTGGCTGAAGGCCGGCGTCATGGAGGCCGGGGTGCTCACGCAGCCCGACACCGGGACGCCGCAGGGTGGTGTCGTCTCGCCGCTGCTGCGAACGTCTACCTTCACGAGGTGCTCGACAGGTGGTTCGCGACGCAGGTGAGGCCCCGGCTCGTCGGGCGGGCAACCCTCATCCGCTACGCGGACGACTTCGTCATCGCATTCTCTTCGGAGGTGGACGCGCGCCGCGTGTCGGAAGTGCTTCCCAAACGATCCGGGAAGTACGGCCTCACGCTTCATCCGGAGAAGACGCGGCTGGTGAAGTTTCGCCGGCCGTCGTCGCCGGACGGGGGCAAGCGAGATGCGCGGCCCGGGACCTTCGACCTGCTCGGCTTCACGCATGAGAGATCCCCCGGGGCGACCCGACTCGGCGGAGCGGCGGGCGGTACGAGAGCGCGTATGCGCGAGGGAAGAGCCCGAAGGTAAACGGGTTCGGGCAACGAGGAGGGCGGCGGCCGAGCCGTCGCCGTTGCCGGCAACCGTCGTGACGAGATCGGCTCGCGGCCACCCGCGAGCTTCTCGTTCGACGACGGCCCCAATTTCCCGCATCGAGCCCGCATCGAGTGCTTGACGTACTTCACCGTCAGATGACCTCCGCCGCGAGAGAGCGCGCGGGAATGCCGCTCCCGGCGCCGCAGATCTCCCCTCCGGTGCATTGAAGGTGTGCGAGGGGGTTCTCGAGGGCCCGCTCGCGTTCGCGCTCCCTGACGCGAATCCGTGCGCCTGGGGAGCCGCCGAAATCGCATGCGATGCTCGCGTCATGACCTCCGCACGCGATCTCTCCGCCCGCCTCGCCGAGCTCCTCCACCGCGAGCGCGCAGCGCTCGCCGAGTTCCTCCTCGCCCTCGCCGACTTTGACCAGAAGCGGCTCTGGGTCGAGATCGGGCACGCCTCGCTCTTCTATTTCTTGCACCGGGAGCTCGGGCTCTCGAGCGGGGCGGCGTTCTACCGGAAGACGGCCGCGGAGCTCATCCAGAGATTCCCGGAGATCATCGACCCTCTGCGCGACGGGCGGCTTTGCATGACCAGCATCGTCGAGCTCGCAAAGGTGCTCACGCCCGAGAACCGTGAGGACGTCCTGCCGCGGTTCTTCCATCTGTCCAAGTCCGGCGCGAAGGCGGTTTCCGCCGCGCTCCGCCCGGCCGAGGCCGCGCCGCATCGCACCGTCGTCACGGCCGTGCGCCACACGGCGGCCGAGCCCGCGCTTGCCCTCGCCGCGCCGGCCGCGCGGGATCCGCACCACGAGCCCGCATTTCATCTGGACGAAACGGCTCGTGCCAACCCGGTCGAGGAACCGACTCCGACGGTCCCGGCGTCGCCGCCGCGCACCACCGCCGAGCCTCTCACCGCGAACCTGAGGCGGTTCCACGTGACGGTGACGCGCCGGTTCATGGAGAAGCTCGCGGCCGCTCGCGCCGCGCTCTCCCACTCGCATCCCGGCGCCAGCGAGGACGAGATCCTGGAGGCCGGGCTCGACCTCCTCCTCGAGCGCC
>DASWEI010000172.1:0-8089 GCA_036394835.1 Anaeromyxobacter sp.
TCGCTGAAGCTCCAGGACAAGCAGTCGATCCTGGAGACCGAGTCCCCCGCGAAGCGGCTCGAGAAGCTCTACGAGCTCATGCAGGGCGAGATCGAGATCCTGCAGGTCGAGAAGAAGATCCGCACCCGCGTGAAGAAGCAGATGGAGAAGACGCAGAAGGAGTACTACCTCAACGAGCAGATGCAGGCGATCCAGAAGGAGCTCGGCGAGCGGGACGAGTTCAAGAACGAGATCCAGGAGCTCGAGGAGAAGATCAAGAACAAGAAGATGTCGAAGGAGGCCACCCTCAAGGCCAAGAAGGAGCTCAAGAAGCTCAAGATGATGAGCCCGATGAGCGCCGAGGCCACGGTGGTCCGCAACTACATCGACTGGATCCTCTCGCTCCCCTGGTACGAGTACACGGACGACAAGCTCGACATCCCCGAGGCGGAGCGGATCCTCGACGAGGATCACTACGGGCTCCGCAAGCCGAAGGAGCGCATCCTCGAGTACCTCGCGGTCCAGAAGCTCGTCGAGAAGATCCGCGGCCCGATCCTCTGCTTCGTCGGCCCCCCCGGCGTCGGCAAGACCTCGCTCGCGAAGTCGATCGCGCGCGCGATGAACCGCCGCTTCGTCCGCATCAGCCTCGGCGGCGTCCGCGACGAGGCGGAGATCCGCGGCCACCGGCGCACCTACATCGGCGCGCTGCCCGGGAAGATCATCCAGTCGCTCAAGAAGGCGGGGTCCGGCAACCCGGTCTTCCTGCTCGACGAGGTGGACAAGATGTCCACCGACTTCCGCGGAGATCCGTCCGCGGCGCTGCTCGAGGTGCTCGACCCCGAGCAGAACTTCGCCTTCAACGATCACTATCTCGATCTCGATTACGACCTGTCGAAGACGATGTTCATCTGCACGGCCAACACGATGGGCGGCATTCCGCTCCCGCTGCAGGACCGCATGGAGGTCATCCGGATCGCCGGCTACACGGACCTCGAGAAGATCTCGATCGCCGAGCGCTACCTCATCCCGAAGCAGAAGGAGATGAACGGCCTCTCCGGCGTGTCGGTCGGGTTTCGGCGCAGCGCGATCAGGATGCTGACGCACCGCTACACGAAGGAGTCCGGCGTCCGCTCGCTCGAGCGCGAGATCGGCTCCGTGTGCCGGAAGATCGCGAAGGACGTCCTCAAGACGGGCGGCCCGAGCGAGCTGAAGAGCTACGACGTCTCGAAGAAGCTCGTGCAGAAGTTCCTCGGCCCGACGCGGTACCGGTACGGCACGGCGGAGGAGAAGGACCAGATCGGCGTCACGACCGGCCTCGCGTGGACCGAGCTCGGCGGTGAGCTGCTCACCGTCGAGGCGCAGGTGATGCCCGGCAAGGGCAAGCTCATGATCACCGGGAAGCTCGGCGAGGTGATGCAGGAGTCCGCCCAGGCCGCGATGAGCTACGTGCGCAGCCGCGCCGAGCCGCTCGGGCTCGACAAGCGGTTCCTCGAGAACGTCGACATCCACGTCCACGTCCCGGAGGGCGCGATCCCGAAGGACGGGCCGTCGGCCGGCGTCACGATGGCGACGACGCTCGTCTCGGCGCTCTGCCGCATCCCCGTCCGCAAGGATGTGGCGATGACCGGCGAGATCACGCTGCGAGGGCGCGTCCTGCCGATCGGTGGTCTCAAGGAGAAGGTGCTCGCGGCGCACCGCGGCGGGATCAAGAAGGTCCTCATCCCGAAGGAGAACGCGAAGGACGTCCGCGAGATCCCGAAGAAGGTCCGGGAGAAGCTCGAGATCGTCTGCGTGGAGCACGCGGACGAGGTGCTCCGCGAGGCGCTCCTCCTCGAGAGGCCGGAGGAGTTCCTGAGGAAGCCGGCCGCCGTCCCGCCGCCGGCGCCGTCCGAGGCGGCCGCGCAGGCCTGACCGGTCCTTCCGTCCGAAGTGCGACGCCCGGCCGCCGCGAGGGGGCCGGGCGTTCGTGTGTGCAGGGAGTTGCGGCGGCGCCGCCTGTCCCGGGTTCACGGGACGTCGCGGGCGAAGCACTCGCCGTGTGACGCGAGTCATCACGCCGTCCGGCTGGGTAGGGGAGGAATCCTGCTACGGTGGCAATCTGCCACGTCGCGAGGTTCCGAAATGCGCCGACCCGTCGTCGTCCTGTCGCTCCTCGCCGCCGCGTGCTCGGCGCGCGTCGAGCCGACGAACCCGTACGATCCCGCGACCCCGCCCGACCGGCAGGCGAGGGCGGTCGTGCGCGGCGCCCTCGCGGCGCCGACGCTCGCGTCGCCCGGTGGGCTCACCGTCTTCCTGCGCGCGAACCACCAGATCGTGAAGCAGGTCCAGACCGCGGGCGACGGCGCGTTCCTCCTCGACGAGATCGTGCCGGGCAGCTATGCCGTCGAGGCGGCGCCGCAGGGCTTCGTTCCCGTCACGATCCCCGTGGCGCTCGCGCCCGGGCAGGACCTCGAGCTCGGGGCGCTGACGCTCACGCCGCTGCTCGGCGTGGACGCCGCGATCGTCACCGGGCAGGTCACGCTCGAGTCGCGGACCTTTCACGGAGGCACGCTCATCGAGGCGGTCGGCCGCGGGTTCACGGCGATCACCGACTCGTCCGGCGCGTTCAGGCTCGAGCTGAGCGAGGGCACCTACGATCTCCGCATGACCCACGAGGCGTTCACGACGGTGGAGGTGAACGCGCTCGCCGTGTCCCGCGGCGAGCAGCGGACGCTCGCACCGGTGCAGCTCGCCGGCAATCCGGCGACGATCGAGGCGACGTGCTGGCCGAGCTGCCGGCGGGAGGGCAGGGGCCGCTCGCGGACGCGGTCGTCTCGGTCGAGGGAACGTAGCACACCGGGCTCACCGACTCGAACGGCCACTTCGTCCTCACCGGAGTGGGGCTCCTCGACGCGAAGACCGCGCCCCGCCTCGGGCAGATGGCGGACGCGCAGGCGCTCGTGCTCGGGTCGGTGTCGGACGTCGGCGGCAAGTTCCTGGTGAACGCGCGGATCGTGAGCGCGGACGGGGCCGAGACGCTCGCGGTCGCGCAGGAGAGCATCCCCGCCGCGACGCTCGTCGCATTCTCTGCCGACGCGGTGGTGCTCCGCTCGCGGAAGGACGCGGTCTTCCGCTCCATGCTGCTCCCCGGCTTCGGGCAGCTCTACAACCGCCAGCCGGTGAAGGCGGCGGCGTTCGGCGTCGCAGAGCTCGGGCTGCTCGGCGGCGCGCTCGCCTACCACCTCTCCGGCGCCGCCGCGGAGAGCGACTACCGTTCGAAGTCTGCCGCCGGCGCGCTCGGGCCCGATCCGTCGGGCACCGCCGCCGCGCTGCGCGCGCGCGCCGAGGATCGCTACCGGACGCGCAACGTCCTCCTCTTCGCAGCGGCGGGCGTGTGGGCGCTCAACGTCGCGGACGCCTACTGGTCCGGGGTGGACGGCGACGCCGTCGTCGCGGCGCCGCTGCCGCTCGCGGGCGGCGGCGGCCTCGCCCTCGCCGGCCGGTTCTGAGCGGCGGGTCCGCTCCTCGCATACGATGCGAGGCGTGTCTCCCGCCGACCTCGACGACGTCCGCGCGCGCGCCCGCGCCGCGTTCCTCGGGCTCGCCCTCGGCGACGCGCTCGGCGCGACGGTCGAGTTCATGACGCCTGGCGAGATCCGTGCCACCTGCGGCGTCCACCGCGAGATCGTCGGCGGCGGGTGGCTGCACCTCGCCGCCGGACGCGTCACCGACGACACGGAGATGTCGCTCTGCATCGCGCGGGCGATCGACGCGGCGGGGGGATGGGACCTGCGCGGGATCGCCGACCGGTTCGTGGCGTGGATGCGCGGCGGGCCGGTGGACGTCGGCTCCACCGTCCGCAAGGGGATCCGCCGGTACATGCTCGACGGCACGCTCGCGGGGCCGCCGAACGAGGGCGACGCCGGGAACGGCGCCGCCATGCGGATGGTGCCGGTCGCGCTCGCGACGCTCGCGGACCCCGCGCTCCTCGCGCGGTGCGCGCTCGAGCAGGCCCGCCTCACGCACCATCACCCCCTCTCGGACGTGGCGTCCGCGCACGTGGGCGAGCTCCTCCACCTCGCGATCCTCGGTCACGGAAAGCCGCGACTGCGGCGCGCCTCCGACGCGCTCGCCGCGCGCTCGCCGAAGCTCGCCTTCGAGCCGTACCGCGGCCTCGCGACCGGGTACGTCGTGGACACCCTCCAGACCGTGCTTCATTCCTTCTTCACGACGCGCGGCTTCGAGGCGTGCCTCGTCGACGCGGTGAACCGGGGCGGCGACGCCGACACGACCGGCGCGATCGCCGGGGCGATCGCGGGCGCCTACTACGGCGAGGAACAGCTTCCGGGCCGCTGGCTGCGGCGGCTCGACCGTGCCGTCCGCCAGGAGGTCGAGGCGCTCTCGGATCGGCTCGTGTCGCTGTCCCCCCTCGGGCGCGGGGTCTAGGCGAGCACCCGCCGGACCCGCAGCTCGCCGCCGACGACGAGCAGCTCGCGCTCGCCCTTCAGGATCGATCGGGGGAGGAGGTGCCCCGCGAAGAAGATCCGCGGGATCGCGACGCGCGCCTCGAGCACGACGTCGCCGAACTCCCATGCCCGCTCGCGGTCGTCCGTGAACGAGCAGAGGTTGTTCATGCGGAGCACCCACTCCCGGCGCCCGAGCTGCTCGACGATCTCGTGCGCGGCGAGGTCGTTCTGGCCGCGCCAGAGCAGGAGCGTCTCCTCTCCGGGAAGGCGGCGCCGCAGCTCGGCCTGGGTGAAGGCGTAGACGAGATCGAGCTGGGCGTCGATCGCGCTCGTCCACGCGTGGCCACGCGTCCGGTCGGCGACGTACCGCCCCCACGCCGGGCCGTCGCGGGTCTCCAGCCGCTCGCGGTGGAAGGTGGGCGGGATCCCGAGGCGGCTCTCCACCCACCCCTTCAAGACCGCGGCCTCGACGGAGGAGGAGTCCATCCCCCACCCGCGCAGGAAGCGGAGGTAACCGTTCCGCAGCGACCGGCGCGCGCCGGCCGTCGGCTGCTCGCGCCATTGGTGGAGCTGGAAGCGGACGTCCATCCAGCCGTCGAACCGGCGCGCGCGCTCGTCCGGATCGTCGATCGACGAGAGCAGGTCGAAGAGGAACCGGTTCTCCTCGCGCACCCCCTGGAGCTCGATCTCCTGGGGGCGCTCGTCGAAGTGGCGCGACGCGATCACCCAGGGCGGGAGGTTGCAGCGGTTGAACGAGGTCCGGTTCACGTGCAGCCCCTGCCTGCGGATCGCGCACGGGTTCTCCCGTCGCGGGCGGCTCGGCCCACGGCGGCGCGTCTTGCGGCCCGCGGGCGCGTTGCAGCGTGCGCTCCTGCAAGCGGCGGGCACCCGAGCCGAGATGGCACTCCGATTGCTCTTCCCCGGGGAGGATGGGACCCCGCCGCGCGACGCTCGAGGTCGAGTCGCTGCACGACATCTCGAAGGTCCTCTCGGTCTCGACGGACCTCTCGAAGGCGTTCACCTCGGCGCTGCTCGTGCTCCGCTCGCACCTCGGGCTTGAGAACGGCACCGTGTCGCTCTTCGACCCGGTGACGGGCGAGGTCTTCATCGAGGCGGCGCCTGAGATCCCGGACGCCGAGCGGATCCTCGGCCGGATGCGGCCGGGGGAGGGGATCGTCGGGCGCGTGTTCCGCACCGGGGTGCCGGTCGCGATCCCGGACCTCGCCGAGGAGCCCGTCTTCCTGAACCTCACCGGGAGCTGGCGCGACCACCGCGAGGACCGGCGCGCGCTCTACGCGGTCCCGCTGCGCGAGGGGCGCGGGACCCTCGGCGTCCTCACCGCGGAGCGGCGCTGGTCGGCGGGGCCCTTCTCGTTCGACTCGGATCTGCGGCTCCTCGCCATCGCCGCCTCGATGCTCTCCGCGCGGCTGCGGCTCCACCGGCTCGAGGACCCGAAGGAGCGGACGCTCGCCGAGTCGCGGCCGGTCCTGCCCGATCGCGAGCGCTACCGCGGCGTCGTCGGCGCGAGCGCCCGCTGGCGCGCCGTGCTCGACGTCGTCTCTCGCGTCGCTCCGAGCCGCGCGACCGTGCTCCTGCGCGGCGAGAGCGGCACCGGCAAGGAGGTGGTCGCGCGCGCGCTCCACGATCACGGGCCGCGGGCGGCGCGCCCGTTCGTTCCGGTGAGCTGCGCGGCGCTTCCGGAGGCGCTCCTCGAGAGCGAGCTCTTCGGCCACGAGAAGGGCGCGTTCACCGGCGCGGCGCAGGCGCGCGCCGGCCGGTTCGAGCTCGCGGACGGCGGGACGCTCTTCCTCGACGAGGTGGGCGAGCTGCCGCTCTCCGCGCAGGTGAAGCTCCTGCGGGCGATCCAGGAGCGCCAGTTCGAGCGCGTGGGCGGCCGTCGCACGCTGACGGTGGACGTCCGGCTCGTCGCGGCGACGAACGCCGACCTCGAGGAGGCGGTCCGCGCCGGGACGTTCCGGCTCGACCTCTTCCACCGGCTGCAGGTCGTCGAGATCGAGCTGCCTCCCCTGCGCGAGCGGCGGGAGGACATCCCGCTCCTCGCGGCGAGCTTCCTCGAGGAGCTGTGCGCGGAGCACGGCCGGCGGCTCGAGCTCGCGCCGGACGCAATGGAGGTGCTCGCGGCGTCCGCGTGGCCGGGGAACGTGCGGCAGCTGCGGAACGTCATCGAGCGGCTCGTCGTCGCGCACCGCGACGGGCCGGTGCGGGCGGACGATCTCGGCTGGCTGCGGGTCGAGCCGACCGCGGCCCCGACCCGCACCCAGGCCCCCACCTCGACGTCCGCGCACCCCGAGCGTAGCGCCGCCGACGGCGGCGCGGAGTCGAAGGGGACCCCGACCGAGCGCGCCCAGGTGGTGGACGCGCTCACCCGCGCCGGGCACGTCCAGGCCCGCGCGGCCCGGCTGCTCGGGATGTCGGTGCGCCAGCTCCGCTACCGGATCGCGAAGTACGGCATCGCGGTCGAGCGCTTCTGATGGAGCGCGCGAGCGACGTCCGGATCCGGTGCGCGCAGGAGCCCGACCTGCCGGCGCTCATCCGTCTGCTCGGCGTCCTCTTCGCCCTCGAGGCGGACTTCGCGCCGGATCCGGCGCGCCAGCGCGCCGGGCTCGCGCTCATGCTCGACGACCCGCTCCGTCGAGCGGTCCTCGTCGCCGAGCGGGACGGCGTCGTCGTCGGGATGGTGACCGCCCAGCTCGTCGTCTCCACCGCTGAGGGCGCCCCGTCCGCGCTCGTCGAAGATCTCGTCGTCGCCGCGGCGGAGCGCGGGCGCGGCGTGGGACGGGCCCTCGCCGCCGCCATCGAGGCGTGGGCGGTCGGGCGCGGGGCGACCCGGCTGCAGCTCCTCGCCGATCGCGAGAACGGGCCCGCGCTCGCGTTCTACGCGCGGCTCGGCTGGCGCACGACCCAGCTCGTCTGCCTGCGCCGCGGCGGACGCTGAGCGCGCGGACGCGCAGGACGCGCGCGTCCTGTCCGGAACCTGACACGGACGCTGTCACGATCGGTGCAGTCGCCGCGGTCGCAGTCGCCGCGAGCGGGCGCGGACGCCGGAAAGCGGCCTCGATCTCCCGGAAAGCGCTGCCGCGCCATCGTGTCGCGCGCCGGTACGCCGCTTGCTCAAGCGTCCATCGTCCAGCAGCCAACGACAGGGGAGACCAAGGGTCATGAGGCAGATCGCGATTTACGGCAAGGGCGGGATCGGCAAGTCCACGACGACGCAGAACACCGTCGCGGGCCTCGCCTCGCTCGGCAAGAAGGTGATGATCGTCGGCTGCGATCCGAAGGCCGACTCCACCCGCCTCATCCTGCACGCGAAGGCGCAGGCGACGGTGATGGATCTCGTCCGGGATCGCGGCACGGTGGAGGACCTCAACCTCGGCGACGTGCTCAAGGTCGGGTACGGCGACGTGAAGTGCGTCGAGTCGGGCGGCCCTGAGCCGGGGGTCGGCTGCGCCGGCCGCGGCGTCATCACCGCGATCAACTTCCTCGAGGAGAACGGGGCCTACACGCCCGAGCTCGACTTCGTCTTCTACGACGTCCTCGGCGACGTGGTCTGCGGCGGGTTCGCGATGCCGATCCGCGAGAACAAGGCGGAGGAGATCTACATCGTCGTCTCCGGCGAGATGATGGCGATGTACGCGGCGAACAAC
>DASWEI010000173.1:0-11701 GCA_036394835.1 Anaeromyxobacter sp.
CCTGGGCGACGGCTGCGTCGAAGCGCTCCCGCCGGCGCTCGCCGACGTGGAATCGGTCCCGCTCATCGACGTGATCTGGCTCGACCGGGGCGGAGAGCAGGCCGCGGCGGCCTTCGAGGTCGAGCACACCACGTCCATCTACTCCGGGATCATGCGGATGCTGGACCTTGCCTCCGGGCCCGCGAAGGCGGTCCGCGGCCTGTACCTCGTCGCACCGGACGGGCGGGAAGATGACGTCCGCAAGCAGCTCACGCGGCCTGCGTTCCGACGCATCGGCGAACTCGCGGTGAAGTACCTGCCCTACAGCGCGCTCGAACAGCATCGTGAGTCGATGGCCCGCTTCGGCGAGGGCCTGAAGGCGGTGGATGCGGTCGCTCGCTCGCTGGCGTGATCACCCGGCAGGGCCGCGGCGAGCGGGCGCAGGTGGTCCAGCCGTGACATGGGCGCTCATTGACGCCTCGTGCGAAGCGCGCGCAGCATCGCGCGAGGGGTAGGCGATGGCTCCTGAGCAGGCGGAACGCGAGCTCCTCGAGATCGCTCGCGCGCACCACGTCCACTTCGACGTCGAGCCGGAGGTGGTCGGGCCGAGTCCGTACAGGAGCGCGCCAGAGAAGACCAGGACACCGGCACTCCTCGAAAACTCCTTGGAGCGAACGAGCGCAAGGCAGAAGAGCACGATGCCCGCGAAGATGGTGGCGCTCGCGGCGCCCTTGAAGGCGATGACGAGCGGCGCCTGCTGGATGATTCGGTCACGAAGGAGCGCCGCGGATCCCTCGTGCCCGACAGCCGAGAAGGCCGATCAACCGCTCCCCGGCGCGCAACCGCGTGTAGACGGCGGCGAAGCCGCCCTCGTCGTCCGCCCGGATCGCGCCATTGACAAGACACTTGTCATGGTGACAACAGTGAGTCATGGAGGCGATCGAAGCGCTGCTCGATGAGGTGAGGCTGCTTTGGCATGCGATGGTCCAGTCCGGGGAGCGGCTGCACGAGAAGGAGCCGGTCACGCTGGGAATGCGGGCGGTCCTGGAGTTCCTGGCACTCCACGGGCCGGCCACGGTGCCGCACATCGCACGCAGCCGTCACGTCACGCGGCAGCACATCCAGGCCCTGGTCAACGCGCTTCTCGAGCTCGACCTCGCGGCGCTTGGCACCAATCCCGCGCACCGACGCTCGGCGCTCGTTCGCCTCACTTCCGAAGGCCAGAAGACGATCGAGCGCATGAGACGTCGTGAGCAACGATTCTTCGATCAGATCGATGTTGGCAAGAAGGCGGACGAGCTCAGGCGTGCTACGGAGACGCTGAGATCCGTCCGCACCGCCCTGGGAGGTAGGCCATGAGCGCTGTGCGCAGCGCCCTCGTTCGCCAGTTCGGCAAGCCCAGCGGGCTCCTCGGCACGATCGCAGGGCTCATCATGCGGGCCCGACCGTCGAACCGCGAGCGCAACGTGCGGACGCTGGTGCTCCTCGACATTCGGCCTGAGGATCACGTGCTCGAAGTCGGGTTCGGGCCAGGGCTCGCCGTCGCGCTCGCCGCGGAGCTCGCGAGCCGCGGTCCATTCTCCGCGGCGTCCGCGACGTCATGATGCCGGGAGGCGTGATCGCGCTGACGCTTCAGCCACGGCGCCGCGACGCGACCGGCGACGATACCCGGGCGGCGGCGGAGCGCATGGCGACCTCGCTCAGGGATGCTGGCTTCGAGAACGTGCGTACGGAGATCCTCGACATGACGCCCGTGGACGCCGCGTGCGTGCTCGGCGTACCGAGATAGGATCCACGTTCGCCGACGCTGCAGCGTCGGCGGCATGCGAGTTCCACCGGCTTTCGCCGAACGCGAAGGGGGAGGTCGGGGAGGCCCGTACGGTTCTCCGCGAACCTACGCACGCGAAAGACGAGATCGAGGCCGGACGCCTCCTCCGAACCGCGACCGTCATGGCGCAATCGCCGCTCGAGCGGTAGCGTGCCAAGACCATGACCAGCGGTCCGCTCCCCCGTGTCATCCTCGACTTCGACGCCGTTCCCTGGGAGTCCCCTGGCCCAGGTGTGCGGTACAAGTCGATCGTGCAGGAGCGGCAGAGACTTCGGCTGCTGGAGTTCTCAGCCGGGTTCGAGGAGGAGAGCTGGTGCACAGGGGGTCATGCCTTCCACGTGCTCGATGGATCGTTCTCGCTGCGCTTCGATGGAGGCGTTGTGCACTTGAAGGCGGGCGACGTCGGCTTCCTCCCGGCTGGCGAGGGTCACCGGCACAAGGCGGCCCTCGGCCGCGAAGAATATGTCCGGCTCCTCCTGTTCGAGCTGGTGTGAGGCCGGGAACGGCTAGAACCGGCTCCGGGCTTCGGGCGATTTCAGCTGCCGGTACTGCTCGTGGTTCCACGCGCGAGAAGCCGCGCGATGCCGCGTTCCGCGCGAGGAGATCGCGACGCTCCTTTCCGGCGCCATCGACCGCCCCATCGGCAGCGACGAGACGAACGGGCTGCTCTTCGCCCAGCACTACGCCCAGAGCGACCGCCGCCCCGACCCCGAGGCCACCGCCCGTCTGCGCGAGGCGTACGGCGGCGCGGTCGCCGACGAGATCCTGCTCATCCTGCGGATCATCTCGCTCGGCAACCTGGCGGGGAACACGTTCAAGTCGTTCGTCGAGCGCGTGCGCGGCCACGGCTCCGGCGGACCCGGCTTCCTGGACGACCTCCTCGTGTTCCTGGTGACCGCCCCACTCTTCGGTCCTATCGGCTGGATGATGCGCCGGGAAGGCAGGTAGGACGAGGCGCGGTCCCTCCGGACGTCCGGCGTCGAGCCGCTCCACGGCTCATCGCTTCCGTGCTTGGCGCCTGCACGCGCTAGACTCCGCACTCTTGGGGGACCGCACGATCGGCACGCACGCTAGCACGATCCGAATGGTGGTGCTTCCACCGCGCCCTTGAAGGCGATGGCGAGGTCGACGACGTGCTCACCGGCCTCCCGTCCGCCGCCGGAACGCCGTCACCGCGGCTGCCAGCACGAGCGCGGCGGCCAGCGCGACGGGCCAGTCGCCGGCAGCGGCGTAGAGCGTAGGCACTCGCGCGGCCGGCGCCGTCGCGAGCATGACGCGCTCGTTCCGCTCCCGCGCCGACATTCTCGCCCGCACGCGGCCGCACGGGTCGAACGCCATCAACGTCGCCGCCCGCACCGCGCGCACAACCGACATGCCGCCCTCGATCGCCCGCACCCGCATCATCAGCGTGTGCTGCGGATCGATTCCGCGCACGGTGGCTTACGATCTGCTCGAGCCCCGCGAGTCGAAGCCGCTGCGCAGCATCGCGAGCGCCTTCTCGATGTCCTTCCACAAGGATGCGGCGCTCCGGCGGCCCGACTTGAACCAGGACACGAAGGTGACGCGCATCGCAGCGGACACGCACGCGGCGAGCACGCGGGCGCGGCACTCCACCTCGGGACCTCGCGTCTTGCCCGCGAGCAGCGCTTCCGCGATGCGCTTCTCGGTGCGCCACATGACCTCCAGCATCCGTAGCTGGAGGGCGGGGGTCGTCTCGACGAGCCTGTGCATCTCCGCCAGGGAATCGAGGTTTCGGCCGGTGACCTTCAGGACTTCCCGCACCGCCCGCGAAATGCGGTCCATATCCGACTCGCCGGGCCGGAGCTCCAGCAGGGCCCGCTCGGCGGCCTCGTCTTCCAGATCCTGGTCGACGAGGACCACGTCCTCCTTGGTCGGGAAGTACCGATAGAAGGTGCGCGGCGCGACCTCGGCTGCCGCGGCGATCTCCTCGACGGTCGTGTTCTCGAAGCCCTTCTCGGAGAACAGGCGCACCGCCGCCTGGATTATCGCATCGCGGGTGCGCTGCTTCTTGCGGGCCCGCAGCGGGGCGGGTTCGTCCATTCCCTTCATTCTGCGAGATCCGGCACATCGAGGCAACTGGCACGAAAGCGTATATGGCAGCGCTTGACATCTGGCAGTCACTGCCATATGGTCGCCGCCGTCATCTTGGAACTCGAGAACATGAGCTCGCTCCTTCGCATCGCCTTCCGAAACGTCCTCCGCAACCGGCGCCGATCGGCCATCACCTTCTCCGCGATCTTCGTGACGCTCGCGGTGATCGTGCCCGTCCGCGGGTTCCTCAACGGACTGCATTCGAGCATTCGCGAGTCGGTCGTCCTCGGACAGACCGGCGCGCTCCAGCTCCACCGCCGGGGCTTCCTCAAGTCGATCAACGGCTCCTTGCTGGATCACGGCGTGCCCGTCGATCCCGCCTTCCTCGCGCGCGTCACCTCCGTCCCTGGCGTCAAGGCGGCGACGCCGCGCATCGCATTCGGCGGAATGGTCAACGCCAACGACGTGACCACGGTGGCGCTCCTGACCGCCATCGATCCGATGCTCGAGCCGCGGGTCTGCCCGCAGCGGCTGGAGATGATCTCGTCCGGGAAGAGCCTCGCCGAGTCCGGTCCGGCGTCCGGCGTCCTCGCGCCCGAGCTGGCGGCGAGCATGGGCCTCCGAATCGGACAGAAGGCGACGCTCCTCGCCAGCGACAAGGACGGCGTGCTCAACGCGCTCGAGCTCGACTTCGTGGGCGCTTACGGGCAACCCGGCATGCCTGTTCCCGAGAAGAAGGTCGGGTTCGTGCCGCTCGCCTTCGCGCAGGAGCTCCTCCGCCTGCAGGGGTACGCCACGGAGCTGGCGGTTGCCGTCGATCGGATCGATGACGTCGAGAAGGTGAAGCCGCTCCTGCAGGCCGCGGTCGGACCGGACTACGAGGTCTCGTCGTGGCACGACGTCGCGCCCTGGGTGGACGAGACGATCGCCGCCCAGAACTTCTTCCTCGGCTTGCTCATCTTCGTGTTCCTCTTCGTGGCGCTGCTCGGCATCGCGAACACGATGCTGATGTCGGTCTTCGAGCGCACGCGCGAGATCGGCACGATGATGTCGCTGGGTATCCGGCGGCGACAGATCCTCGCGCTGTTCCTCCTCGAGGCCGCGCTGCTCGGGCTCGCCGGCGGCGTGCTGGGAGCGGCCGCGGGAACCGGCTTCGTGCTGCACTTCGCGCGGAACGGCGTGGTCTTCCGCGTAGGGGACACGTCGCTCCACCTCCATCCCTGGGTGGCGACGGGCCACATCGCGCTCACCCTCGCGCTGGCGACGGGAGGCGCGGTGATGGCCGCGCTCTGGCCTTCGCTGCGCGCCAGCCGCCAGCGCCCCGTCGAGGCGCTGGCATCGGTGTGAGCATGCGCCTCCTCCGCCTCTCGCTCCGGAACCTCACCCGCAACAAGCGGCGCACCCTCCTCACGGCGCTCGCGATCGCGTTCGGCGCGTTTGCGGTCGTCTTGCTCGAGGGGTTCGTGAACGCCTTCGCCCGGAACGTCATCGAGGCCTCCGTCCTGGGGAAGGTCGGCGCGATGCAGGTGTTCAGGCAGGGCTACATCGGCTCCGACGACCCGCTGAAGCTGATGCTCCCGCAGGATCCGGCGCTCGTTTCCCGGATCCGCGCCGTGCCCGGGGTCACGGAGGTCGCACCGCGACTCGACTTCGACGGCATGATCTCGAACGGCTCGCAGGCGACGATGTTCGTCGCGACCGCGGTGGATCCGATCGTGGAGTACCGGGTGTGCCCCCGGCGCGCCAGCTCCGTGGCGCCCGGCTCGCGCCCGCTCGGGCCAGCGGACGACGACAGCGCGCTCATCGGCAAGACGCTCGCTGATGCCCTCGGCGCCGCGCCCGGCTCGAGCCTCGTGATGCAAGCGGGCGGCGCCCATGCCGGAACGAACGCTCTCGACGTCGCGGTCTCGGGCTTCCTGCCGAACTACCATCCGACCGAGTCGAAGCGCGGCGCCACCGTGACGCTGGCCTTCGCGCAGCGCCTCCTGCGCGCGCCGGGACTGGTGACGGAGTACGTCGTCGCGGTGAGCGAGCTGGAGCGGGTCGAGAAGGTGGCGGACGCGGTGCGCGCCGCGCTCGGCGCGGGCTACCAGGTCACGACGTGGCAGGACCTCGACCCGCGCACGCGCGATCGGGCGAAGCTCCTCCGCATCGTCCTCCGCTTCATCACGGTCGTGCTGTGCCTCCTCGTCGCGACGGGCATCGTCAACACCATGATGATGTCGGTCCACGAGCGGGTGCGCGAGATCGGGACGATGCTCGCGGTCGGCGTCCGGCGGCGGCAGGTGACGGCGCTGTTCCTGTGGGAGGCGATCGCGCTCGGGTTCCTGAGCGCCCTCACGGGGACCGCGGCCGGCTGGGCGCTCGTGCGCGCGATTGGCCGGCATGGCCTCGTCGCGCACCCGCCTGGCAGCGACGTCATCGTCGTCTACCCGGGCGTGAGCGCGGGCTTCCTCCTGCTCGTGCTCGGCTTCTCGGTCCTCGGCGCGGTCATGGCCGCGCTCTACCCGGCCTGGACGGCTGCGCGGCTCAGGCCGGTCCAGGCACTGCGCGCGACATAGCGGAAGGGAGCTCGAACGATGATCTCGCCTCGCACCACGGTGTGGCTCCTGGCGCTCGTGCTCCACGGCGGCATGGTCCGGGCCGCCGAGCCTACGGCCGATGAGCTCGTGCGCAGGTACGACGAGGTGATGACGCCGCGGACGTTCGACGGGCTCCTCACGATGGTGGCGCATCGTCAGGACAGAACGACCCGCAGCTACAAGTTCAGGGTCCTCAAGTCGGAGAACGACAAGGTGCGGAGCTGGTTCTTCGAGCCGGCGTCGGCGAAAGGCCAGGAAATGCTGCGCGCCGGCGAGAACCTGTGGGTCTACATGCCCAATCTCAAGCGGGCGCTGCGCATCGCCTCGCGGGAGAGCTTCCAGGGCGGGGACTTCAACAATGGCGACGTACTGCGCGTCAACTACGCGGCGGACTACACGGCGCGGCTCGTCCCGTCCGACGACGCTGCCCTGTGGGCGCTCGAGCTCGCCGCCAGGACCTCCGAGGCGACCTACGATCGCGTGAAGCTGTGGATGAGCAGGGCCAAGAAGCTCCCGGTGAAGGCCGAGTACTACGCCGCGTCGGGGAAGCTCCTGCGCTCGGCCACCTTCGAGGACGTGAAGACCTTTCGCGGGTTCGAGCGGCCGGCGCACATCGTCATGCGAAACGAGCTCGTCACCCAGCGGTTCTCGGAGATCGTGATGCTCGACCTGAAGCTCGACGTCGCGGTTCCTCCCCAGAAGTTCGTCCTGGACGACCTCGGACGGTGAGATGAGCGTCGCGCGCGCCATTCTCGCGGCGGCCGGGCTCCTCTGCTGGGCTCTCGGCGCGACTGCCCGCGGGCAGGAGACCCTCGACGAGATCGAGGCCAGGCTGCCCGCGAGCCCGCCGGGGCCGAGCGAGCAGCGGCCGCGCGAGCGGGCCGCCACAGTCGAGGCCACGGCCGAGGTGAACGGGTATCTCGCCGACCGGGTCGGCTACGGCTGGGTGAGCCCCGCGGGTCCGATCTCGACGCAGGACATGCCGTCGCTGTCGGAGATGGCCGAGGCGAACATCCAGCTCCGCGTGGATCTCGGCGATAAGACGCGCTTCGTGTACGCCGACCTGTCGCTCGTCTATCAGGGCGGCTGGCTGTTCTATGTCGACGACAAAGCGGGTGGGCGCCAGGCGATCGCGGACCACGACATCCCGTCGCTCCATCCGTTCGTCGCGCCGAGCGAGCTTTACCTGTCGATTTCGCCCCGTCCGTCGCTCAACGTGCTGGTTGGCAAGAAGCGCATCACCTGGGGTTCCGGCTTCGCCTTCAACCCCACGGACGTCATCAATCCGCCGAAGGACCCGACCGACCCCAACTTCCAGCGCGCGGGCAACTGGGTCGCGCGCGTGGAGGCGCCCTTCGAGAAGTTCACCGTGACGGGACTCATCGCGCCGCAGGCGCTCTACACCCAGTCCGGCATCCCGTACGCCTTCCTCCGCTACCCCGACCATCCGCCCGCACAGGGCGCGGACACGCGCGACGGCGCGTCCCACTACCTGCTCGCGGCGCGCCTCTACATGCTGCTCTTCGACGCCGACGTGAACCTCGTCTACTACTTCTCGAACCATTATCAGGGCGGCTTCGAGAACAAATCGCGGATCGGTCTCAGCTTCTCGCGGTACTTCTTCACCGACCACGAGCTTCACGCCGAGGCGCTCCTCTCGCGCGGAAGCGAGCGCAGCTTCCCGGATCACGCGTGCGCGACAGGGGCCTCCTTGTGCGACGCCACCACCGCATTCGCCCCCACGAAGCTCGGCGCGAGGGGCTTCTACCCTCGGGTCGTCGTCGGCTCGCGCCGTCAATTCCCGGACGATAGCCTCCTTTCACTCGAGTACTACTACCAGGGCGACGGGTACTCTGACCGCGAGTTCGCGGACGCGCTCGCGTTGCTCGCCGAAGCCAAGGCGGCCGGCGGTTCCGGCTCCTCGGGGCAGGAACCATCGGGGAGCGCGCTGCCGCAGCGGTTCGCGTTCGCTCCCTTGCGCCGGCACTATCTCATCGCCAGCTATAGCAAGCCGCGCATCCGCGACGACTGGACCGTCGGCGCCGTGCTCGTCGCGGGCCTGCGCGACCTCTCCGGCCTCTTGTCGCCGTCGGTCGCCTGGAGCGCCCGGCAGTGGCTCACGCTCTCCGTGTACGGCTATCTCCCGATCCGCGGTCTGGGCGTGGGAGAGGCCCGGGTCGGAGACCGCAACTGGAGCGAGTACTCCGTCTGGCCGTTCGACTACCGCGTGCTGTTCGAGGCACGCGCCTTCTACTGAGGATCGTCATGCCAGAAGCGAGCAACCACCTCGTCGCGCTTCGCAGCATCGTGAAGGAGTATCGCCTCGGCAAGACGCTCGTGCCGGCGCTCCATGGTGTCGACTTCGATGTCGCGCCGGGCGAGTTCACGGTCGTCATGGGGCCCTCCGGATCCGGCAAGTCCACACTCCTCAACATCATCGGCTGCCTCGATCGGCCGACGAGCGGCACGTACGCGTTCGACGGCCAGGAGGTCGGGGATCGCGACTTCGACAAGCTCGCCTGGCTGCGGAACGAGAAGATCGGCTTCATCTTCCAGTCGTTCAATCTCATCCCGGTACTGAACGTGGTCGAGAACGTCGAGTTCCCCTGCCTGATGCGGCGGAAGCGGGAGCCGCTCCGCACGCTCCGCAAGCGCGTGCGGCAGCTCGCCGAGGAAGTGGGGCTCGGTCCCTTCCTCCAGCATCGCCCGGACGAGCTCTCCGGCGGCCAGCGGCAGCGCGTGGCCATCGCCCGGGCGCTCATCACGCACCCCGAGCTCGTCCTCGCCGACGAACCGACAGCGAACCTCGATTCGAAGACGAGTGAGCAAATCATCGATCTCATGCAGCGGCTCAATCGCGAGAAGGGAGTGACATTCTTGTTCTCGACGCACGACCCGCGCGTCATGCAGCACGCACAACGTGTCGTTCACATCGCCGATGGAAGGATTGCCGCTGAGGAGAGCGTCGCGGCGATCGCGAAGGTCTCCACCCTCCCGAAGCCGTGCACGCTCCAGGGGAGCGACCGATGACGGGCCCCGTTCTGAAGGGCGAGCGCATCCTGGTGACGGGGGCGACGGGGCAGCAGGGTGGGGCGGCGGCCCGGAAGCTGCTCGCCGGCGGCTGGCAGGTGCGCGCCCTCGTTCGCGACGGCTCCAGCGCGCCGGCCCAGGCGCTGGCTGCGGCCGGGGCAGAGCTCTTCGTCGGTGATCTGGAGAACCGCACGTCGCTCGATGCCGCGGCCAAGGGCGTGTACGGCGTCTTCAGCGTTCAGCCCGCGGACGACGGCGAGCTGCGCCGGGGCAAGAACGTGGCGGCCGCCGCCCAGGCGGCCAGCGTCCGGCACCTGGTCTACATGTCCACCGGCGGCGCGGAGGGCCAGTCGCGCATTCGCACGCTCGCGAAGTGGGAGCTGGAGCAGCACGTCCGGGCACTCGGGGTGCCCTGGACGATCCTGCGCCCCGCGGGGTTCATGGAGGAGATCGCCGGTCCGCGCTTCGGGTTGCAGAGCGGCAGGTTCGCGACCCCGGTCAGGGCGGAGGCGGCCATCCCGCTCATCGCGGTGGAGGACATTGGCGCCTTCGCCGCGCTCGCGTTCGCCCATCCGGAGACGTACGTGGGCAAGGTCCTGGAGCTCGCCGGCGACGTGCTGACGCCGCCGCAGATTGCCGCCGCGTTCAGTCGCGCGACCGGGCGGGTTATTGCCTACGTTCAGATTCCGCTCGAGGTGCTTCGCCAGAAGAACGCGGAGGCCGCCAAGGTGTTCGCCTGGGTCAATGACGGCGGCTACGCGGTGGACCCGCCCGCGCTGCGCGCGCTGCACCCGGGGTTGATGTGCTTCGACGCCTGGCTCGATCGGGTGGATCGGGCCAAGCTGGAGGCGCTGTCCGGTCCCCGGCCCGGGTGAGTGGGGTGCTCATGAGAGTAGACTGTCACCGGCGCGCGGAGACAGCGAAAGCGGAGGCTGGTCGCGCTCGGTGGAGAGGCCGAGCGCGCCCGCCGCCGCCGATCTTGCCGACCTGTTGTCACGCCGCTGGTATCCACGGTGGAGTCCATCGCGCCGCGCGGACTAACGCCTTCGCGGTTCGCGGCCCGATGACGCGGCGGCGCAGCTGCCGCCGGAGCGGCGTCCGCGCCCCTCGGGGACTGCGGGGAGCGGTGTGGGCTGCGCCGGTCGCAGCCCGTCGGTCAGGATGATGACGTAGCGACGCAGCTGCTCGGGGGATGCGTTGGCCTCGTCGGCAACGCGGCCGAGCCCCGAGAGCAGCATGGCGACGTCCGACATCGCGATGTCGGACCGCACGATCCCGAGGGACCGCGCACGTTCGACGAGCTTGGTCACGTTCGCGAGGAGCTGCCGGCGCAGCTCGAACGTACGTGGCATCTCGGCTTCGACGAGGAAGCCGCTGAGGACCCGGTTTTCGTGCTGGAAGACGGCGAGGTCGAGCAGCAGCGACCGCAGCGCCTCCTCGGCGTCAGCGCGCATCGCCGCGGCGCGGGACTGTTCGACGATCGGTGACAGCACCTCGACGATCGCCGAGTCGATCAGCTTGGACTTGTTGCCGAAGCTGCGGATGACGGTGCCGGCGCCGACGCCCGCTCGGCGAGCGATCTCGTCGACGGACACGCCCGCGCCCTGCTGGCGCAGGACCTCGATCGTCTTGGCCAGGACGACAGCCCGGTTGCGCACGGCGTCGGCGCGGCGGGGCGGGGGCGGATCGCGATCGGTCATTGACAACTGGAACGTGCGTTCCATATATGTGGAGCACACGTTCCAGTTTCTAGCACGAGGAGCTACCCATGCGCGCAGTTATCGTCGACCGGTCGAGGACGGTCGGAGTGGTGCACGGTGACGTCGTCGACCCCGTTGCGGATTCTCACCAGGCGCTCGTTCGGATTCGCGCCTTCTCCGTGGTCTCGCGGAACCTCCGGCACGCCCGAAGCCTCCCACCGGGCTCGGTCCCGGGGTTCGACGCCGCCGGCGTGGTGGTGCGCCCGGCCGAGGACGGCTCCGGGCCGCCCGCAGGTGCGGAGGTGGTCACGGTGCAGACCGGCGGCGCGTGGGCGGAGCTTCGAGCGATCTCGACCGACGAGCTGGCGATCGTCCCGAGCGGCGTTGAACTCGGGCGCGCGAGCGCGTCCGCGATCCCTGCCGTGAGCGCGCTGCGCGCGCTGCGGCGGTTCGGGGCGCTCCTCGGCGAACGCGTGCTCGTCATCGGCGCCTCCGGCGCGGTCGGCTGGTTCGCGATCCAGCTCGGCCGG
>DASWEI010000174.1:0-4404 GCA_036394835.1 Anaeromyxobacter sp.
TCCTTCTTGTCGTCGTGGTTCATGAGTGTGTGCCTCCGGTGAAGCGTTGACGCCAGGTCGAGTGAAGGATGCGACGTCCCTTTGCGCGTGGCCGTGGACGCCTATGGGCGTTCGTACGTTCGAGCCGGGAGGAGCTTCGCCAGTTCGGCCGAAGCGCCCGCCGTTGCCTGCCGTCAACGCCACGTCGCCGGGAGTTGACATAGGGGAGGGGGGTACCCTAGGGTCAGCCTGCGCGCATAGGGGTGGGGGGTATCGCTCGAAGCGACGGGAGGACGCGATGCACGTGACCGAGTGGCTCGCCGTGGCGGTTGGAATCGCCGCCATCGCGTGGGTGAACTGGTACTTCTTCGTGGCCGGGCGGCGGAGCGTGGCGGCCGAGGCGAAGGTCGGCGCCACGGGGCTGCAGCAGACCGTCATCCGCGTCGAGGGGGGGTATGCGCCCTCGCGGGTCCGACTCCGCGCCGGAAGGCCCGCGCGGCTGGTGTTCGATCGTCGCGAGGACTCGAGCTGCTCCGAGGAGGTGGTGATCCCGGCGCTCGGGATCCGTCGCTTCCTTCCGGTGCACCAGCGGACCGGCGTCGACGTTCCGGCGCTGCACGCCGGAACCTACGAGTTCACCTGCGGCATGAGCATGCTTCGCGGCAGCCTCGTCGTGGAGGAGGACTGACACATTCTACACCCGCGCCTGGGCGGCCTTCCGCCACCACTCCGCTGACATGAACACGCTCGTCGCGGTGGGCACCGGCGCCGCGTATCTCTTGTCCGTCGCCGCCACGGTCGCGCCGGGGTTCTTCGTCGCGCGCGGCGTGGCGCCCGACGTCTACTACGAGGCGGTCGTCCTCATCATCGCGCTCATCCTGGTCGGCAACGCGCTCGAGGCGCGCGCGAAGCGCCAGACCGCGGCCGCGCTGCGCGGTCTCATGCAGCTCCAGCCGAAGAGCGCCCGGGTCGTGCGCGGCGGCGCCGAGATCGACGTTTCGGTCGAGCAGGTCCACCCCGGTGAAGTCATCGTGGTCCGTCCCGGCGAGCGGATCCCGGTGGACGGGGTCCTCGTGAGCGGTGCGAGCACCGTCGACGAGTCGATGCTCACGGGCGAGCCGATGCCGGTCGAGAAGAGGTCGGGGGACCCGATCATCGGAGCGACCGTCAACGGCACCGGCGCCTTCCGGTACCGAGCCACAGCCCTCGGTGCAGACAGCGTGCTCGCGCGCATCGTGAAGCTCATGCGCGACGCCCAGGGCTCGCGCGCGCCGATCCAGAAGCTGGCGGACCGAATCAGCGGGATCTTCGTCCCGGTGGTGCTCTCGATCGCGATCGCGACATTCGTCGTCTGGTTCGTCGCGGCAGACGGGGCACCGGCGGTGCGCGCCTTCGCCGCGGCCGTGGCAGTGCTCGTCATGGCCTGCCCGTGCGCCATGGGGCTCGCGGTGCCCACGGCGGTCATGGTCGCGACCGGCAAGGGCGCGGAGCTCGGGGTGCTCATCAAGGGGGGCGAGCCGCTCGAGCGGGCGCATGCGATCGACACGGTCGTGCTCGACAAGACCGGCACCATCACCGAGGGGAAGCCGGCGGTCACGGACGTGGTGCTCGCGCCCGGCGCCCCCGTCACGGAGGAGCTCCTGCTCGGGCTCATCGCCGCGGTCGAGCGGTCGAGCGAACACCCTCTGGCGGCGGCGATCGTCGCGCACGGCGCGGCGCGCGGCATCGCCATCCGCGACGTCACGGGTTTCCAGTCCCTGACCGGACTCGGCGCTCGCGGAGAGGTCGACGGGCGCGCGGTGCTCGTCGGCAACCCGACGCTCCTCGCCCGGAGCGGAATCGCGACCGCGCCCCTCGACGAGAGCGCCTCGACGCTCGCGGCAAACGGACGAACCGTGATCTACGCCGCCGTCGACGGCGCGCTCGCGGGGGTCCTCGGAATCGCCGACCCGATCCGGGTGACGTCGCGCGCGGCGATCGCCCGGCTCCACGCGATGGGGCTCGAGGTCGTCATGCTCACGGGCGATGCGCGCCGGACGGCCGAGGCGGTGGCGCGGGAGGCCGGGGTGGAGCGCGTCGTCGCGGGCGTGCTTCCGGAAGGGAAGGTCGCCGAGGTCGAGCGATTGCAGAGACAGGGGAAGGTGGTCGCCATGGTCGGCGACGGCATCAACGACGCGCCGGCGCTGGCGCGAGCCGATCTCGGGGTCGCGATGGGGGGCGGCACGGACGTCGCCGTCGAGGCGGCGGACGTGACGCTCATGCGCCAGGACCTGCGGGCGGTCGCGGACGCGATCGCGCTCGCACGCCGCACGATGTGGACGATGCGCCAGAACCTGTTCTGGGCCTTCGTCTACAACGTCGTCGGGATCCCGGTCGCCGCAGGCGCGCTGTACCCGGCCTTCGGACTGCTGCTGTCGCCCGTCCTCGCGAGCGCGGCGATGGCGATGAGCAGCGTGAGCGTGGTCACGAACAGCTTGCGGCTGCGCCGGTTCCGGGCCGGGTGAGGAGGACGCGATGGCGAGGACGACGAAGGACGAGAGGGCGCCCGTGGCCGCCCAGTGCGCGTGCGCAGTCGGAGACCACGTGGGACGCGGGGGCAGGGCCGTGGCCGTGGCCCCGGCGGCGAAGGCGGAGAACCTCAAGCGCCTGCGCCGCATCGAGGGGCAGGTCCGCGGGATCCAGCGCATGGTCGAGGAGGGCCGCTACTGCGCCGACGTCCTCACGCAGATCGCCTCCATCCACGAGGCCCTGCGAGGCGTCGGGCGCGAGCTCATGCGCAATCACCTCAAGCACTGTGCGTCGACCGCGATCCGCTCCGGCGGCGGAGAGGCCGACAAGATGTACGAGGAGCTGCTCGATCTCATGTACCGCCATGCCCGCTGAGCGGCGATCGGGATCGTCCGCGCCGGCGTGCCACTGAACACCTTCGGGGGCGCGCGTCGTGGTCGAGCGCCGGACGACGCCGGGCGCCGGGAACCGGATCTCGCCCCGTGTGCGTTGCCTGCCGTCAAGGGACGTTGTTTCTCTCGCCGCCCCTCGCCGCATCCCGGGCTCTCACCTTCAGAGATTCACAGGCCAGCCCGGACCGGAGCCGCGCTCGTTTGGGGAGAGAGCTGCATGGTCAGAAGCACTCGGACAGCGCCGAACGAACCGTCACGCAGCCGATGGACGCTCCTCGCGAGGAGCGCCATGGCGCTCGCGCTCTCCGCCCTCGGCGCGGTCGCCGAGCACGCCCGGGCGGAGCCCTTGACGTTCGACACGGCGGTCGCGCGAGCGCTCGCCGCGAACCCGTCGGCCCGCGCGGCGCGGTTCGAGGCGCTCGCGGCGCACGCGCGGACGGCGCAGGCGTACGCGCGCCACCTCGGTGACGCGGACGTCGTCGGGGTGGCGAGCCGGTACGAGTCGCCGCGCCTCGTGAAGCCCCTTGCCGGGCCCGTGACGCCTGCGGCGATCGGTCGTTTGCCCTTCGATCGCGATCAGCTTCACTACGGGGTCGCCTGGCAGATCCCGCTCTTCGCGGGCGGCGCGCTCGTCGAAGGCGACAAGGTGGCGCGGCTCGCCGAGGCGTCCGCCCGCGCCACCGAGGCGCGCTCGCTTCAGGAGCTCCGCTACAACGTGGGGGCTGCGTACCGCAACGTGCTCGCGGTGCGCCACGCCCTTGCCGCCGCGATCGCACACGAGAAGGCGCTCGCCCAGGACGAGGCGTCCGCACGCCTGCGGGTCGAGACCGAGGCATGGTCGCACGCGGACGCTGCGAAGGTGTCGTTCGCGCTCGCGAGCGCGCAGGCTCGGAGGGCAGGACTGACCGCTCAGCTGCGCGGCGCCACCTCCGTCCTCGCAGCGCTGATCGGCGACGATTCCGCGACGACCGCGTACGAGCTGGAGGATGTCCCGGCCGAGCCGTCGGGCCCGGTCTCGTCCGCGCAGGAGCTCGCGGGAGTCGCGAGCGCCCGGCGCGCGGATCTCCTCGCGGCGCGCGACACGGCCGAGGCTCAGCGGGCGAGGGTGGGCGCGGTGCGCGCCGGGTTCTGGCCGCAGCTCGCGTTCGCGGGCAACACCCTCTTCAACGATGCGCCGTCGGTCGGCTCGCCCATCCGGACATGGGAGCTGACCATCCAGCTGAAGATCCCGCTGCTCGGCGACGTCGGGCGCGAACTCTCCGTGCGCGAGGCCGAGGCGGCCGCGTCGGCGGCTGCCGAACGGTCGCGAGCGAAGGCCCTGGAGGTCGAGTCTCAGGCCGTCGACGCGACCGGTCGGGTCGAGTCGGCGCGCGCGGCGCTCGTCGCGGGGAAGGCACAGCGCGAGCTCGGCGCCGAGGCCGCACGTGTCGAGGAGCTCCGGTTCGAGGAGGGGACCGGGAGGATCGAGGATCACCTCGCGGCGCGCGCGTCCGCGCTCGAGGGCGAGACCGGTTACTGGCAGGCC
>DASWEI010000175.1:0-60788 GCA_036394835.1 Anaeromyxobacter sp.
GGGGGAGGAGCCGCAGTACATCACCCCCGACGTGTACGTGCACAAGATGGGCGACAAGTACGTCACCGTCCTGAACGACGACGGCCTCTCGAAGCTGCGCATCTCCGGCATGTACCGGGCGGCGCTCAAGAACGGGCAGGCGGGCGCGGCGAAGGAGTACATCCAGGAGAAGCTCCGGAGCGCGGTCTGGCTCATCCGCTCCATCCACCAGCGGCAACGGACCATCTACAAGGTCACCGAGTCGATCGTGAAGTTCCAGCGCGACTTCTTCGACAAGGGGATCGCGCACCTGAAGCCGCTCATCCTGCGCGACGTCGCCGAGGACATCGGGATGCACGAGTCCACGGTCTCGCGCGTCACGACGAACAAGTACGTCCACACGCCCCAGGGGATCTACGAGCTCAAGTTCTTCTTCAACTCCGCCATCAACAAGACCGGCGGCGACGAGATCGCGAGCGAGGCGGTCAAGAACCACATCAAGCAGATCGTCGCGGCGGAGGACGCGAAGCACCCTCACTCCGACCAGCGCATCGTCGAGATCCTGAAGGGCAAGGGGATCGAGATCGCCCGCCGCACGGTCGCAAAATACCGCGAGGTGCTCGGGATCCTGCCGTCGTCGAAGCGCAAGAAGTACTTCTAGCCTGTGTGCGGGCGGCTGCACGGCCGGCCCGCGCCCCGGGACGCCCCCGAATAGAGCGCGCCCGCTTCTCGCGACCCGTCCATCGCGCGGCACCCTCTGCTATGATGAATGCGAGCATGTTGCCAGTCCGGGCAACATCGGCCTCGGCCGCGGTGGCGGCGGGTTTTCAGACCCCGCCGGCCGCGGCCGACGCATTTCGAGGTCGTCCCAAGGAGGCGAGTCCATGCAGCTCAACATCACCTTCCGCCATCTCGAGCCTACCGAAGCCCTCAAGAGCCACGTCAGAGATCGCGTGGCGCACGTCGAGCGCTACATCGATCGACCGAGCGAGGCGCACGCGGTGCTGCACGTCGAGAATCTGGACCACCACGCCGAGATCACCGTGAAGGCCGGCCGGTTCCTCCTGCGGGGCACCGGCCGCTCGCAGGACATGTACTCCTCGATCGACGCGGCCGCCGAGCGCATCGAGCGGCAGCTGAAGAAGCACAAGGAGAAGCTCTACAACCACAAGACGAACGGCCACTCCATCGAGCAGAAGCCGGTGGAGGTCCGCCACGACGTGCTCGACATCCTCGAGAACCCGGACCGCCCGAGCCACAGGGTCGTGAAGAGCACCCAGTTCCAGGCGAAGCCGATGACCACGGACGAGGCGATCCTGCAGCTCGAGCTGCTCGACGCGAACTTCTACGTGTTCCAGAGCACGACCGACCGCACCGTCAACGTGATCTACCGGCGCGACGACGGGGGCTTCGGGCTCATCGAGGCGCGGTCGAGCTAGGTTTCGACGCCCGTCCCGGGTCCGGCGCGCACACTGCGCCGGCCCCGGGGTGCGCGGCGGCGCGGCCGGACCGGGGGACGGTCGGCCGCGCACCGGCTTGCCTTGTTGCCGTCGCGTTGCCACCTGTGTTAGCTGACCGGGGCCGACCATGAAGATCGTCGAGTTCCTCCGATTCGACGCGGTGATCGCGAACCTCTCCGGTCCTACGGGGCAGGCGGTCCTCACGGAGCTGTGCCGGCCGCTCGCCGCGACCCACCAGGTGGACGCCCAGAAGCTCGTCGACACCCTGCTCGATCGCGAGAAGCTTGGCTCGACGGGGATCGGGGAGGGCGTCGCCATCCCGCACGGGAAGGTCTCCGGCCTGCCCGGGCTCATGGCGAGCTTCGGGCGCTCGGTGCAGGGGATCGACTTCCGCGCGATCGACGGACGGCCGACCCACCTCTTCTTCGCGCTCTTCGCCCCCGAGAACTCGGCCGGCGCGCACCTCAAGGCGCTCGCGCGGATCAGCCGGATCTTCAAGAACCCGGGCTTCCGCGAGGCGATCCTGAAGGCGCGCGACGCGGATGAGATCTACCGCCTCATCGAGGCGGAGGACGCGAAGTACTGAGGCGCCGCCGTCGCCGCGCTCCGTCCCCGGCGCCCGTCGAGCAGCGCTCGCCCCCGTTTGACGCCGGTCAGAAGGTGCAGCTAATGTCCGACGGTCCCGGGCCGCGGGAACCGCTCTCTGCGAGAGCGGACGTCGCGCAGGGACGGCGCCGAAGAGAGGGGCACGAGTGGGGCTCAACATCATGCGGATCGACTGCACGGGGATGCGCTGCCCCCAGCCCGTCCTCAAGCTCGCGGTCGAGACCGCCGAGACGCCCGCCGGCACGGTGGTCGAGATCGTCGGCGACTGCCCGACGTTCGAGAAGGACATCCGCACGTTCTGCGACCGCCGCAAGAAGACGCTCCTCTCCATCCGCGGCGACGGCGTGAAGACGATCATCCAGATCCAGTACTGAGGCCGAAGAGCCGGCGTGACGCAGAACGAGCCGCGGGGGGCCCAGGGCAGTCCGGCCGCAGGTGCGGCAGGGCGGACGGGGCTCTACTTCTGCCGGTGCGGCCCGAACCTCGGTCAGGTGGTGCGGATCGGCGAGCTCGAGGACCCGGCGCGGTGGCCCTCGGCGGCCGACGTCGCGACGCACTCGATCCTCTGCTCCGCCGAGGGAAAGGCCTGGCTGGCCGAGCGGATCGGGGCCCACGGCCTCGAGCGCATCGTCGTCGCAGCCTGCTCCCCGCGCGAGCACGAGCAGACCTTTCGCGGCGTGCTCGCCGCTGCCGGGCGCTCGCCGTTCTTCCTGCAGATGGTCAACCTGCGCGAGCAGGTGGACTGGGTCGGCGGCGACGCGGACCAGGCGACGGAGCGGGCGCGCCGGCTCGTCGCCGCGGCGCTCGCGCGGATCGCGCTCCACGCGCCGCTCGCGGCGGAGGAGGTCGAGGTCGCGGCCGACGTGCTCGTCCTCGGCGCCGGCGCGGCCGGGCTCTCGGCGGCGGTCGCGCTCGCCGGGAAGGGGCGGAAGGTCGTCCTCGCGGAGCGCGAGCTCGTCGTCGGTGGGCTCGCGAACCAGCTCGACGAGGTATTCCCCGAGCTCGAGTGCGCGAGCTGCTTCATGGAGCCGGTGCTCGACCGCGTGCTCCACCACGACCGCATCGAGGTGCTCACCGGCGCGGAGGTGCGCCGGGTGCGGGGCGCGGCGGGGCGATTCGAGGTCGAGCTCGCGCTGCGCCCGCGCGGCGTGGACCCTGCCGCCTGCCTCGGCTGCGGCGAGTGCGCGAAGGTCTGCCCGGCGGAGCGGGTCGATCCGTTCGCGGCGGGGCTCGCGCCGGCGCGCGCGATCGGGCTGCCGTACGTCGGGTGCCTGCCGCACGTCTCGGCGATCGACCCGGGCGCGTGCCTGCGCGGGCGCGGCGAGCCGTGCGACGCGTGCCTCGCCGCGTGCGCCTTCGGCGCGATCCGGCTCGACGACCCCCCCTCGGCGAGGACCGTGACGGTCGGCGCCATCGTCGTCGCGACCGGCCTCTCCCCCGGTGAGGTCGAGGGTCCGGACGGCGTCGTGTCGTCGTATCAGCTCGAGCGGATGCTCCACCCGGACGGCCCGACGGGCGGGATCGTCCGCGGCGCCGGCGGGGAAGCGCCGCGCGCGGTCCTCCTCGTCTCCGATGCGGACGAGGACGGCGAGCTCGCCTCCCTCGAGATCCTGAAGCTCGCCCACCTCGTCCGCGCCCGGCTCCCGGGCGCGCGCGTGGCCGTCGCGGGCGATCTCGACCGCGTGCCGCAGCTCAGGCGGCGCGCCGCCGAGCTCGCGGCGCAGGGGATCGAGTTCGTGCCGGGCCGGCTCGCCGAGGGCGGCGTCGCGAGGGACCGCGATCGACTGGCCGTCCGGCTCGTCGCCGGCTCGGGCGTCGCGGTGCGCGCCGCCGACCTCGTCGTCGTCCACGCCGCGGCGCGCCCGGCGCCGGGCGCCGACCGCCTCGCCGAGCTCCTGCGTGTCCAGACGGGCGAGCGCGGGTTCCTGCTCGATCGCTCCGCGAGCCCGTTCGAGCCGACCGCCACCCGGATCGCCGGCGTCTACGTCGCCGGCGCGGCGGCCGGGCCGCGGACGATCGCGCAGTCGATCCGCGACGGGGCCGCCGCCGCGGGCCTCGTCCACGCCTCCCTCGTGCCGGGCGAGCGCCGGCTCGTCGAGCCGCTCGCCGCGGTCGTCGACGAGGCGCTCTGCGGCGGCTGCGGCGTCTGCGCGTCGGCTTGCCCTTTCCTGGCGATCCGGATGGAGGGCAAGGCAACGATCGACGCGGTTCACTGCCGGGGCTGCGGCACCTGCGCCGCCGCCTGCCCGACCGGCGCCGCGTCCGCGCGCCACTTCACGCGCGCCCAGCTCGAGGCGGAGATCTCGGCGCTCCTCGCAGCGCCCTCGCTCCACGACGCCGGGGACCAGTAGGCGATGGCCCGCGAGCCCCGGATCGTCGCGTTCCTCTGCAACTGGTGCGCGTACCAGGCGGCCGACCGCGCAGGCCAGGCGAAGCTCGAGTACCCGCAGACGCTCCTCGCGGTGCGCGTCATGTGCACGGGGCGCGTCGAGCCCGCCTTCGTGCTGCAGGCGTTCCGCGAGGGCGCGGACGGCGTCCTCGTCGCCGGCTGCCATCCCGGCGACTGCCACTACGTGGACGGGAACCTCCGCGCGGCGGCGCGCCACGCGGTGCTCTCTCGCGCGCTCGCGCAGGCGGGAATCGAGCCCGCCCGCTTCCGGATCGCCTGGGCGAGCGGCACGGAGGCGGAGCGGTTCGCCGAGGTGGTCGAGGAGATGACGCAGGACCTCCGCGCGCTCGGGCCGCTCGACTACCAGGCGCGCGCGCTCGACGAGGTGGAGGACGCGATCCGGCTCGCGCCGCACCGGCTCGAGGCGATCGAGGCCCGCCCGGTGCCGGCTGCGGGGGCCAAGCCGCGCGTCGCCTTCTACTGGAACGCGTCCTGCGGCGGGTGCGAGGAGGCGATCATCGATCTCGGCGTGGGGCTCTCGGCGCTGCTCGAGAAGGTCGAGGTCGTGCTCTGGCCCGTGGCGCTCGACTACAAGCGCCACCACGTCGAGGCGCTCCCGGACGGCGGGATCGACGTCGCGTTCCTGAACGGCGCCGTCCGCCTCACCGAGCAGGACGAGTGGGCGCAGCTCCTGAGGCGCAAGGCGAGGGTCATGGTCGCGTTCGGCGCCTGCGCGCACCTCGGCGGCGTCGTCGGGCTCGGAAACCTCTCCGAGCGGCAGGAGATCCTCGACGCCGCCTACCGGCTCCCCCCTTCGATCTCGAACCCCGACGCGGCGCTCCCCGGGGAGCTCGTGCAGGCTGGGGGGCACGACCTCTCGCTGCCGGTGCTCCTCTCGCGGACCCTGCCGCTCGGTGAGGTCGTCCCGGTGGACTACGTCATCCCCGGCTGCCCGCCCTCGCCCGCGGTGATCGCCGCGGCGGTGGACAGGCTCCTCTCGGGAGACCTGCCGCCGCGGGGTGCGGTGCTCGCGCCGAACGCGTCGCTCTGCGAGAGCTGCCCGCGCTTGGACTCGAAGCCCGAGCGGATCGAGCTCTCGTCGCTCCGCCGGATCGCGACGAGCGCCGTCGACCCGGAGCGCTGCTTCCTCGCCCAGGGGCTCGTCTGCCTCGGGCCGGGCACGCGCCAGGGGTGCCAGCCGGGCTGCGTCGAGGCGGGCATGCCGTGCCGCGGCTGCTTCGGTGCGCTCGACGGGGTGCGCGACGCGGGGGCGGCCATGCTCTCCGCGTTCTCCTCGCTCCTCGCCGGGAGCGAGGAAGAGCGCGAGGCGCTCGCGGCGGAGCTGCCGGATCCGGCCGGCACGTTCTGGCGCTACTCGTTCGCCGCGGGGCTGCTGCCCCGGCGGCCTCGCCCGTTCGACTTCGCCGTGCCTTCGGCACGACTACGCTCAGGGCGAGCGGGGACTAAGTGACGCGCCGGATCACCATCGACCCGATCACGCGCCTCGAGGGCCACGGCCGCATCGAGGTGCTGCTCGACGAGCAGGGGAACGCCCGCACCGCGTTCCTGCAGGTCCCGGAGCTGCGCGGCTTCGAGCGGTTCTGCGTCGGGCGCGCCGCGGAGGAGATGCCCCAGCTCACCGCTCACGTGTGCGGCGTCTGCCCGGCGGCGCACCACATCGCGTCGGTCCGCGCGCTCGACGCCATCTACGCCGCGACACCGCCCATCGCGGCGCGGCGCGTCCAGGCGCTCTACTACAACCTGTTCCTCTTCGAGGACCACCTCCTCCACTACTGGTACCTCGGCGGCCCCGACTTCTATGCGGGCCCGCGCGCCCCCGCGCCGATGCGGAACGTGCTCGGCGTCATCGCCAGGGTCGGCGCGGAGCTCGGCGGCCGGATCCTCTCGGTCCGCAAGGAGGCGCGCGATCTGATGGCCGCGATCGCGGGGCGCACCATCCACCCGGTGTTCGCGATCCCGGGCGGCATCTCGCGGCCGCTCGGCGAGGAGACGATCCGGCGGGTGCGCGAGGCGGCGCCCCGGTTCGTCCGCTTCGCCGAGGACACGCTCGAGTCGTTCCGCGGCGCCGTCCTCGAGGACCGGGCGTACGCGGAGGTGATCGAGAGCGAGGTCTTCAAGGTCCGCTGCCACTCGATGGGGATGGTGGACGACGCGGGGCGCCTCACGTTCCTCGACGGCCGGCTGCGGATCGTCGACCCCGAGGGCGAGGAGGTGGCGCTCTTCGAGCCGTCGGCGTGGCTCGACCACCTCGCCGAGCGGGTCGAGCCCTGGACGTACGCGAAGCTCACCTTTCTCAAGGCGCGCGGCTGGAAGGGGTTCGTCGAGGGGGCGGAGAGCGGGCTCTACCGGGTCGGGCCGCTCGGCCGGCTCAACGTCGCGCGAGCGATGGCGACGAACCGGGCCGAGCGCGAGCGACAGCGGCTCTTCGACCAGCTCGGCTGGCCTGCCCACCAGACGCTCGCCTTCCACTGGGCCCGCCTCGTCGAGGCCCTGCAGGCGGCGGAGACGGTCGAGCAGCTCGCGCACGACCCCGACGTCGCCTCGAGCGAGGTGCGGAACGTGCCGGCGCCGCTCGCCGGACCGCGCGCGGGGGTCGGGGCGGTCGAGGCGCCCCGCGGCACGCTCATCCACCACTACTCGACCGACGCCGCGGGCCTCCTCACCGCCGTGAACCTCGTCGTCGCCTCGCAGCACAACGCCGCCTCCGTGCAGGTGTCGGTGCGCAAGGCCGCGCGCGGGCTCATCCGGAACGGCCACGTCGACGACGGGCTGCTGAACCTGCTCGAGATGGCGTTCCGCGCGTACGACCCGTGCAACGCCTGCGCGTCGCACGCGCTCCCGGGCGAGCTGCCTCTCGTCGTGACGCTCCGCGGTCCGGACGGGCGCGTGCGGGACGTCATCCGGCGGCGCGTCCCCGACGACGTCGACGAGGGCCCGTGATCCTGGTCCTCTGCCTCGGGAACGCGCTCCGCCGCGACGACGCCGTGGCGCTGCGGGTGGCCGACCTCGTCGAGGCGGCGCCGCCCGATGGCGCCGTCGTGCGGCGCACCGCGGTCTCGGGCCTCTATCTCCTCGACGAGATGGAGGGGTTCGACCGCGTGGTGGTCGTGGACGCCGTGCGGACCGGGCGCGCGCCGGGCACGGTCCTCTCGTTTCCGCTCGAGGACCTCCGCGCGCCCGAGGGGCCGTCGCCGCACTCGATCGGCCTGCCGTCGGCGCTCGCGCGGGCGAAGGCGTCCGGCGCGGCGGTGCCGTCGCGGATCCACGTCGTCGCGGTCGAGGTCCTCGACATGGAGACCGTCGGCGAGGGGCTCACGCCCGAGGTCGCGCGCGCCGTCCCCGCGGCCGCGGACGCGGTCCGTCGCGCGGTCGCGCGGCTCGCCTGATCCCGCCCCGTCGCGGGCCGGTCGATCCCGGTGGCGCGGCGGGCCGGTCCCCGGCATCTTCGACGGATGCGGTCGGAGGCAGGAGAGGTGGGGCCGGGCGCGCGCCCGCGGAGCGTGGCGGAGTGCGTCGAGGCGCTGCGCCACGCCGGTGCGGTCGAGGGCGCGGCGAGGATCGGCGAGGCGCGCGCCGACGGCCGCATCGTCCGGATCGGCCTGTTCGCCGACGGGCGGGCCCGCTTCCGCGCGACCACCTGCGCCTCGCTCATCGCCTACGCCGAGATCGCCTGCGACGCGCTCGAGGCGGGGCTGCCCGCCTCGGCGCTCGACGCGGCCTTCCTCCGCGCCCGCGTCGCGGGCGTCCACCCTCTTCACCTCGAGCGCGCCGCACTCGTAGCCGCGGCGGTGCACGCCGCACTCACAGTGGAGGAGCCATGAACGTCGCCTACGTCTTCGCCACGCCGACCGCGTCCTTCATCCTCGAGAGGATGATCGTCCCGCAGCTCGAGGAGGGGCGCCACGGCGCGACCGTCGCCGGGATGTTCTTCTTCGTCGACAACAACTACCTGCTCGTGCGCGGCAACCCCACGGGCGAGCGGCTCGCGAAGGTCGCGCGGCAGAGCGGCATGCTGCTCATGGGCTGCGACCAGTGCTGCTACCAGCGCGCGATCGCGGACAAGCTCATCGAGGGGATCCCGATCGGCTGCTTCCCGGATCTCTACAAGGCGCTCGCCGGCGCGAAGATCGACCAGGTGATCACGCTGTGACGTGAGACGTGGACGTGGACTTCGACCTCGATCGTCTTCAATCGTCGCGATCGAGGTCGAGGACCACGACCACGACGGCGTAGCTCATCAGTGATTCACGAAGTGGAACAGCCGGTCCCAGCGCAGGCCGTGCGGTCCCCACGACAGCAGCGCCATCCACGCGCGTCCCTTGATCCGGCCGACCGGCACCGGCCCGAAGACGCGGCTGTCGGCGGAGTGGTCGCGATGATCGCCGGCGAGCCACACGTGTCCGGCCGGAACGCGCTGCGGCTCGACATCGCCGCAGGGGAACCACGGCGTGCAGAACGTGTGGAAGTGGTGGTCGTCGAGTCGCTCGACGAAATCCACGCACGGCTCCTCGCGCCAGTCGCCGCTCTCCGGCTTGTTCTGGTAGGCGCACGCGCCCGCGATCCGCTCGCGCGGCACGGGCGCGCCGTTCACGAGGAGATGGCCGTCGCGGATCTCGACGAGGTCGCCGGCGACGCCCACGACGCGCTTGATGAGGTCGTCGTCCCGCGGGTTTCCGGGTGGCGCGAGGAGGACGACGATGTCGCCCCGCTTCGGGCTCGACCACGTCGCCTGCGCCGTCCGGGTGAACGGGAGGCGCGCGCCGTACGCCCACTTCTCCACGATGACGTAGTCGCCGATCTGCAAGGTCGGGATCATCGAGCCCGACGGGATGAAGACCGCTTCGTAGAGGAGCGTCCGGAACGCGAGGACGGCGAGGATGGTGACCGTCCAGCCCCGGATCTCCTTGACCAGCTTCGCCCGATCCACGCTCGCCGCGCTCCTCCGCCCGCTCGAGCGGCCGCTCGATCGATCGAGCGGCGCGGGGCCGCGAAGGGCGACCGCCGCCCGCCGCGCCCGTGGGGGCGGCGAAGAGTACCACGCGAACGACGGGATGAGCCGGGAGACGGCACGCCGGAAAAGGACGGCGAGGGCGACAGGCCACGCGCGCAGAGTACCGCGGCGCGACCGGCCGCCCTCACCGTTCCCCCCCTACCCCTCGACAAGAGACGATCGACACCGGCGGACCGGTGGGCAACCACCTACAGGCCCGCCGCCGGGTAGGCGGGCGGCGGGCCGCCTTGCGTCCCGCGCGGCGCACCAGGCGCGGAGAGCGCACGAACGCGGAGGGTCGCGTCGAGGATCTCGAAGAACGCGAGGCCATCGAGCGGCCAGCGCGGGAAGGCCCGAGCCTCGCGCCGGACGAAGCGCTCGATCGGCTCCTCGATGACCCGGCTGACCCCCCTCGACGAGGTGGCGTGGCGGACGAGCGCCACGCCGCCCCGCCCATGCACGACGAGGCCGGCGTGCGTTATCCGGGTCGCCCGCTCGGGAGCGTCAGTGCGCACGACGAAAACGATGGCGCCCTCGGGGAGGCGCGCGGCGACAGCGGGCGCCTCGTCGGGCGAGACGAGCCCGACCTCGAAGCGGCCGAGCGGGAGCCGGGCGCGCGGCAGGCCAGGGATCGCGCGGCCGGCAGCCCGGACGGAGTCCCAGGAGGCGGGGGTGTACTCCTTCACCGCGCGCCGGGCGCCGCGCGGGAGCGCCGCGGTGGCCTCGGCGATGAAGCCCTTCGCGACGTTCGCCGGGATCCACTGCGAGAGCACCTCGTGGTTGCGCGCGGCGTACGTGGGCGCGCCGGAGTAGCGGACGTCGTCGAGCGCGACCCGTGTCTCCGCGAGCGACGATGCGCTGCCGAGCGCCACCGCCGTCTCGACGAGGGTCATGCAGTCGAACGCGTCGAGCCGGAAGCGCGGGTCGGGATCGCGCCCCGCGCCCTCACCGAGGGGCGACGGCGCGTACGGAGCGCCCACGAATGCGCGCGTCGCGGCGGCGGCGCGCGCTCCGCCCGCGGGAGCCGTGACGAGCGCCCGCGCGATCTGCGTCGCGGGCCCAGCAGCCGGAGCGGCGAGCGCGAGGGCGGCGGCCAGGGTGGCGAGCACTCGCGGAGGGTAGACGTGCCGTCGTCGTCGCCGCAAGCGCACCCGCCGCGCCCGGCGGGCTCGAGCATCGAGCGCCCGCTGCCGGCCCGCTTCTCCACGCAGCGTGGAGGGTGAGCTCGAATTCGAGCGGCGACGGTCCGCGCCACCGGACGCTCCGTGCGTCTACACGGACGCACCGTCCGGGTATTTCATTCCCACCCTTCCCGCGAGGTGCGCCATGCGGTAGAAACCGCGTGCACTGGCCGGCCGGCCAGGGGAACGCCGTATCGCAGCGCTGTTCGACGCGCCGCGGGTCACGGCCGAGAGGTGGACATGAGGATCGGTTCCGTGCTGAAGGCCCCCGGTAAGGGTGAGAAGCTCGCCGTCCTGCTCCCGGGTATGGGGGCGGTCGCGACGACCGCCATCGCCGGCGTCGCCGCGGTCCGGCGAAAGCTCGCCGCGCCGGTCGGCTCGCTCACGCAGCTCGGTCACCTGCAGGACGGCGCGCTCGCTCACGGGCCGCTGCTCCGCGACGTGCTCCCGCTCGCGGGGCTCGACGACCTCGTCTTCGGCGGCTGGGATCCCATCCCCGACGACGCCTACCGCGCCGCGGTCCGCGCGAACGTGCTGCGCCGCGAGCACCTCGATCCCGTCCGCGAGGAGCTCGAGGCGGTCCGGCCGATGCCGGCCGTGTTCGACAAGGCCTGGGTGCGCCGGCTCGACGGTCCGAACGTGAAGAAGGGGACGCTCCGGCAGAAGGCTGAGGGCCTCGTGCAGGACATCCGCACGTTCATGCAGACGAACGGCTGCTCCCGCGCGGTCATGGTCTGGACCGGCTCGACGGAGGTCTACGCGGAGGTGGGCCCGACCCATCTCACGCTGAAGGCGTTCGAGGCGGCGCTCGACGCCGGCGATCCCACGATCGCGCCCTCGATGATGTACGCGTGGGCGGCGCTCCAGGCCGGCGTTCCGTTCCTGAACGGCGCGCCGAACCTCTCGCAGGACATCCCGGCGCTCCGCGAGCTCGCGGACCGTGCCGGCGTCGTGACCGGCGGCAAGGACTTCAAGACCGGCCAGACGCTCGTCAAGACGACCATCGCGCCGATGCTGCACGCGCGGCTCCTCGGGCTCGAGGGCTGGTTCTCTACGAACATCCTCGGCAACCGCGACGGCGAGGTCCTCGACGACGCCGACTCGTTCAAGACGAAGGAGGTCTCGAAGAAGTCGGTGCTCGACCAGATCCTCTCGCCGAAGGAGCACCCGGAGCTCTACGGCGACATCGACCACAAGGTCACGATCCACTACTACCCGCCGCGCGGCGACAACAAGGAAGGCTGGGACGCCATCGACATCTTCGGGTGGCTCGGCTACCCGATGCAGATCAAGGTGAACTTCCAGTGCCGCGACTCGATCCTCGCTGCGCCGATCGTGCTCGACCTCGCGCTGCTCGGCGACCTCGCGCAGCGGGCAGGGGAGAAGGGGCCTCAGGAGTGGCTCTCGTTCTTCTTCAAGAGCCCGGTGACCCCCCCAGGCAAGTCGGCGATCCACGACCTCTTCCAGCAGCAGACGATGCTCCAGGCGCAGCTTCGCAAGTACGCCGACCGGGCGGCCCTGGCGACCCAGAGCGCCGTCGGCTAGTGGGCGCGGGCGGTAATACAATCCGGGCGGCATGAGCGGGTCCTCGCGGATCGCGGTGTTCCTGGTGCTCGCCAGCGCGGCGGGTACGGGGATCCTGTACGCGCTCGTCCGGCCGACGCCCCCGGAGCGGATGAAGCAGTACTCGGGTCCGATCGCGCTGCTCGGGAGGTGGGCCTACTTCGTGACGGGGCCGCTCCTGCGGGCCGCGATCGCGCTGCGGCTCTCCGCGAACGCCATCACCGGGATCGGCGCCGCGATCGCGCTCGCCGCCGGCGTCCTCGCCGCGATCGGCGAGTGGGGGTGGGCGGCGGTCCTGCTCGTGTTCGGGTCGTGGTGCGACCTCATCGACGGGGAGATCGCGCGCACGACCCAGACCGAGGGGAAGGCGGGGGCGTTCCTCGACTCGAACCTCGACCGCCTCTCGGAGATCGCGCTCTTCGCCGGCCTCGCCGCGTCGTTCCCGGACCGCGCCGGCTCGTTCTGGGCGGTCGCGGCGCTCGCGTCGTCCCTCATGGTGAGCTACGCGCGCGCCCGGGGTGAGGGGCTCGGGGTCGAGTGCCCGAACTTCGGGATGGAGCGGCCGCACCGCGTCGTCCTGCTCATGTTCGCGATGCTGTTCGCGGCGTTCCTGCCGGAGGGCGCGCGGGTGCTCCTCGTCGAGGGCGCCTGCGCGATCGTGGCGGTCGGCGCCACCGCCACGGCGCTCGGGCGAATGGTCGTCATCCACCAGCGGCTCCGGCGCGCCGAGGCGCAGCGGTTGAACGGCCCCGGCCCCGGGGCGTCGCGCTGATCCCGGCGCGGACGTTCCGTTGCGCGTCTGCATCGTCACCCCCTACGACCTCTCGCACGACGGCGGCGTGAACCGGCACGTGCTCGGCCTCGCCGGGGCGCTCCGCGCGCTCGGCCACGAGGCGTGCGTGCTCGGACCGGCGAGCGGCGGGGCGCCCGAGGGCTGCGAGATCGTCGGGCGCGCCGTGCCGGTCCCGGCGAACGGCTCGGTGGCGCGCATCGGGCTCCTCGCGCCGCCCGCCGCGACGCGGGAGCGGCTCGCGCGCGGCGCGTTCGACGTCGTGCACGTGCACGAGCCGCTCGTGCCGGGGCCAGGGCGGCACGCGCTGCGCCACGCGCGCGTGCCCGTCGTCGCGACCTTCCACGCGAACGACGATCGGGAGCTGCCGCTCTTCCGCGCGCTGCGCGCCGCCGCCGCGGGCCCGCTCGCGCGCGTCGACTTCGGCATCGCCGTGTCGCGCCCGGCGAAGGCGTTCTCGCGCGCCATCTACCGCGGCCGCACCGCCGTCGTCCCGTCCGGCGTGGACCTCGCGTCCTTCGCGTCGGAGGCCTCGCCGCCCGCGCGCGCGGGGCCGCTCGGCGTCCTGTTCGTCGGCCGCTTCGGCGAGGCGCGCAAGGGGTTCCCGCTCCTCCTCGACGCCGTCGCGCGCTTGCGCGCCGCCGGTCGCGAGGTCGCCGTGGACGTCGTCGGCGCCGGGCGGGCGGACCGCCCGCTGCGCGCGCGGCGCCTCGGGATCCGCTTCCACGGCCGGGTCTGCGACGCGGAGCTCGCGGCCCGCTACCGCGCCGCGGACGTGTTCTGCGCGCCGTCACTCGGGCGCGAGAGCTTCGGGATGGTGCTCGTCGAGGCCATGGCGGCGGGCTGCCCGGTCGTCGCGAGCGCTCTGCCCGGGTACGCCGAGGCGACGCGCGGGGCCGCACTCCTCGTGCCGCCCGGCGACGCCGCGGCGCTCGCAGCGGCGCTCTGGCAGGCGGGGCGGGGCGACCATGCGCTGCGCGCCGCCCTCGTGCGGCGCGGCAGGGAGCGCGCCGCGGCGCTCTCCTGGTCGCGGATCGCGGTCCAGGTCCTCCAGGTCTACCGGCGGGCGGGCGCGGAGGCGGGTGCGCTCGACCCGGCCTGTGCGCTCGCGGAGCCCTCCACGCCCGCGGCCCTCGAGGGGACGGCGTAGCCGATGGAGACGCGGCGCTTCCCACGCGGCTGGCGGCAGCGGGTCGTCATCGCGCCGCTCGCGCGCGCGCTCCGGCTCTGGTACCGCCCGCGCCTGCACGGCCTCGAGGGCATCCCGCGCGACCAGCCGGTCGTCTACGTCGCGAAGCACCCGCGGAGCTGGCTGTACCTCGAGGTGATCCTGCTCGGGCTCGAGACGTTCTGGCAGGGCGAGCGGCCCGCGTTCCGCCCCATGGAGAAGCGCGGCACCTCGCTCCACCGGATCCCGGGGCTCGCGTGGCTCCGCCGGAACGTGGGCGCGATCGAGGCGACCGAGGCGGCGGCGCTCGCCGCGCTCGCTGGCGGGGAGTCGGTGCTCGTCTTTCCCGGCGGAGCGCGCGAGCTGTACGGCCCGCCGGACGTCCTCGACTGGCGCGGGCGGCGCGGGTTCGCCCGGATCGCCGCGCGGGCCGGCGCGCCCGTGGTCCCGATCGCGATGGGCGGCGCCGACCGGCAACACCCGCTGCGGCTCCCGCTCGGCCGGCGCCGCTCGCTCTGGCTCCCGCCGGTGCCGCTCCCCGTGCCGCTCGACTTCGTCTTCGGCGCGCCGCTCCCGCCCCCGCGCCCGGGCGACCTCGACGGGATCGCGGCGCTCGCCGATCGCGCCGCTCGCGAGACGCGCGCGCTCCTCGCGCGGACCACCGCCGCGCGGCGCGCCCCCTGGAGCCTCGCGTGACCCGGGCTCCGTTCGACCCGCCGGTCCTCGAGCGCCATCGCTGGTACTACCGCGCCGCCTACCTTCCGTTCGCGCGCGCGCTCGCGCGCTACCACCGCACCCGGCTCGAGGGCGGGCCGCCTCCGGACGGGCCGTGCCTCTACGTCTCCCTGCACGGCGCCGGCTATCTCGTCCTCGACCTGCTCGTCGCGGCGTACCTCGTCGGCTGGCGCGCGCGCGAGCGCCTCGGCGCGCCGCCGACGCCGCTGCGGGTCGTCGCCGCACGGTCGCGCATCGAGCGGGTGCTGCCGGGCCTGCCGCTCGTGAAGCGCCACCTCGGCCTCGTCGATCCGAGCGAGGCGAGCTGCCTCGCCGTGCTCGCGCGCGGGGAGCAGCTGCTCGTCACGCCGGGCGGCATGCGCGAGGCGCAGCCGGCGCGCGACTTCTACCGGCTTCGCTGGGAGGGCCGGTACGGCTTCGCCCGGCTCGCGCTCGCGACGGGCGTGCCCATCGTGCCGCTCGCAGTCGTGGGCGGCGCGGAGGCCTATCCGGGCCTGCGGCTCGGGCGGCTCTCGCTCTGGTCGCCGCTCCCGCTCCCGGCGCAGCTCGAGGTCGTGCTCGGCGAGCCGATCGCGGTCGCCGCGCGCCCGGAGGCGGCGCGCGATCCGGCCGTCGTCGGGCCGCTCCAGGCCCTCGCCTGGGAGCGGACGCAGGCGCTGTACGACCGGGTGCGGGCGCGCCGGGAGGGGTCGTGACCTTCCTCGTCGCGAGCGACTGGCACCTCTCCCCGGAGAGCCCGCCGCTCCACGCGCGGCTCGCGCGGCGCTTCCTCGAGCGCGCGCTCGAGCGGGGTGAGACGGCGGTGCTGAACGGCGACGTCTTCGACGAGCTCTTCTTCGGCGCGCGCGCGCGTGCCGCTCACCCCGAGGTCGTCCTCTTGATGGAGGCGCTCGCGCGCGAGGGGCGGCTGCGGACGACGCGCGGGAACCACGACCCCGCCGCGGGGGAGGAGCGGCTCGTCCTCGACGTGCCGGGCGTCGGGCGCGTCCTCGTCGCCCACGGCGACGCGCTCGATCCGCTCCACGCCTCCGCGCTCGGCCGGCTCGGGGACGCCCTCTCGCGCCGGCTCGGCCACCTCGCCGCGGTCCGCAGGGCTGCGCGGCTCGCCGAGGCGGCGGCGCGCGCCCTCGCCGACCGGCGGATGCGCGAGGTCTTCCGCCGGCGCTGCCTCGCCACGGTGGAGCGCGAACGGTTCGCGCTCGGCGTGTTCGGCCACGTGCACGTCGCCCACCTCGTCTCGGGCGATCGCTACGTCAACGCCGGGCGGCTCGGCGCTCGCACGCTCGGGTACGTGGTGCTCGGCCGAGCGGGCGCCCGGCTCGCCGAGCTCGGGGCGGAGGACCTCGCCGGCGCGATGGAATCGCTCGCGAAATGAGTTAGAAACACGAGCCCCCGAGCAGGAAGAGGACACCGAACCCGGATGGACTTCGCACAGGCCTTCGTCCGCTTCGTCGATCGGCATCGCGCCGCGGTGCTCACCCTCGCGGCGCTCGCGGCTGCGTGGGGCGCGGTGGGGACGGTCGCGCTCTACTCCGACCTGCGCACCGACGTCGGGCAGCTCCTCCCGGAGAGCACGCGCAGCGCCCGCGACCTCGACACGGTGACGAAGCGGGTCGGCGGCTTCGCCGAGCACACCGTCGTCCTCCACGGCGCGGACCGGCTCACGCTCGAGGTGTTCGCGGACGACCTCTCGGACGAGCTCGTGAAGGAGAAGGGGCTCGTCCGCTGGGTCGAGCACCGGAACGACGATCTGCGCGACTTCTTCATCCCCCGACTCCTGCTCTTCCCGCAGAAGGCGGAGCTCGAGCAGCTGCGCGACGCTCTGCGCGGCCGGATCGGCTGGGAGAAGGCCCGCGCCGCGGGCCGGGCGCCCGCGGAGCCCGCACCCGACGTGCTCGGGATCGTCGAGTCGCTCGCGGCGGCGCGCAAGGAGCTCCTCGGGAGGTTCCCGGACGGCTATTACGTCGGCGACGTGCCCGGTCGGTCGCCGGGCGAGAAGATGACGATCCTCGCCCTCATCGTCCGGATGGACGGGACCCCCGACGACTACGGCAAGGTCGTCCGCCTCGATCGCGCGGTGAAGGCGGCGGTCCGGCGCCTCGACCCGAAGAAGTATGCGCCGGGGCTCGAGGTCGCCTACGCGGGCCACGTCACCTCGAACATCATGGAGCACGACGCGCTCGCCGAGGACCTCGTCTGGGCGACGCTCCTCGTCGTCCTCGCGGTCGCGGGAGCGGTCGCGCTCTACAACCGCACCTGGAAGGCGGTGCCGGCGGTCGGGATCCCGCTCCTCGTCGGCACGTTCATCACCTTCGGGCTCGCGAACGTCTTCGTCGGGCACCTCAACACCAACACGGCGTTCCTCGGCTCGATCGTCGTCGGGAACGGGATCAACGTCGGCCTCATCTTCTTCGCGCGGTATCTCGAGGAGCGCCGCGGCGGGAAGGCGCCCGCGCCCGCGATGGAGATCGCGGTCCGCGAGACCTGGCTCGGCACCCTCACCGCCGCGCTCGCCGCCGGCGCCGCCTACGCGTCGCTCATGTCCACCGACTTCCGCGGGTTCAGCCAGTTCGGGCTGATCGGCGGGATCGGGATGACGCTCTCGTGGATCACCTCGTACCTCGTCACGCCGCCCCTCGTCCTCGCCTGGGAGCGGCGCGCGCCGATCCCGCGCGTCGGCCAGCGCGCCGCGCGCCCGGTCTTCACGAAGGCGGTCTCCTTCGCGATCGGGCGGGCGCCGCGCGCCACGACGATCGCGGCCGTCGCCCTCACCGCGCTCTCGATCTTCTTCGTCGTCCGCGCCGCGCCCGACGCCGCGCAGTGGTTCGAGTACGACTTCTCGAAGCTGCGCGATCTGACCGCGCTGCGCGAGGGCGGCGCGGCGTGGTGGGACGGGCGCGTGGACGAGCTGTTCGGCGACCACCTCACCCCCACGGTCCTCCTCGGGCGCGACGAGGCCGAGGCGCGCCTCATCGCGAGCCGGGTCGAGGCGCACCGGCGCGAGAAGCCGGACGGGCTCCTCGGCCCCGTCCTCTCGATCGCGTCGATCGTCCCCGAGGGGCAGGAGGAGAAGCTCCCGGTGGTCGAGGAGCTCCGCGCGCTCGCGACGCCGGAGAACCTCGCCTTCCTGCCGCCCGACAAGCGGATGGCATTGCAGAAGGTGCTTCCGCAGGGCGCGCTCCGGCCGTTCGGCGCGAAGGACCTTCCGGAGCGGCTCCGCCGCCAGATCACCGAGGTCGACGGCCGCGTCGGGACGCCCGTCCTCGTCCACCCCGCGGGCCGGATGAACATGTGGGACGGGCGCGACATGCTTCGCTTCGAGGAGGAGCTGCGGTCGATCCCGCTCCCGCCCGGCACGCCGACCGCGAGCTGGGTCCTGCTCATGGCGGACGTGCTGAAGCTCATCGCGCGCGACGGCCCGCGCGCCACGCTGCTCTCGCTCGCGGGCGTGGTCGCGCTCGTCCTCGTCGCGTTCGGGCTCGGCAAGCGCTCCGCGAGGTCGCTCAAGGACGCCGCCTGGGTCCTCGCGGCGCTCGCCGTCGGCGTCGTCTGGTTCCTCGGGCTCGCCGGCGCCCTCGGGCTGCGGCTCAACATGCTGAACTTCATCGCCCTGCCGATCACGTTCGGCATCGGCGTCGACTACGCGACGAACATCTTCCAGCGCCGCCGGCAGGACAACGCGAGCGCGATCGCCGACGTCGTGCGCACGACCGGAGGTGCCGTCGCCCTCTGCTCGTTCACGACCATCGTCGGCTACTCGTCCCTCATCCTCGCCCGGAACCAGGCGCTCGTTTCGTTCGGCGTCCTCGCCGACCTCGGCGAGGTGGCGTGCCTTGCCGCGGCGCTGCTCGCGCTGCCCGCCGTGCTCCGCTGGCGCGAGGTGGCGCGCGCGCGCCGCGCCCAGGCGCCGGCCGCGCCGGTCGGGGTCGAGCCGCAGGCGTGATCAGGCGCCGACGCGCTCGAGCGCCCACTCGAGCTGCTCGCGCGAGAACGGCTTCTCGAGGAACGCCTCGGCGGTCGGCCGCGCGCGGTCGGCGCGCTCGGCGCTCATGACGATAATCGGGATCCCGGCGAGCCTCTCGGTCCGCCGCACACGCGCGACGAGGTCATGCCCCGTCATGCGCGGCGTGTAGAGGTCCGTCAGGATGGCCGCGGGCCGCGGGCCGCACCCGAGGAGCTCCCACGCCTCCGCTCCGTCGCAGGCGATCGTGACGTGGAAGCCCGCCCGTTCGAGGAGCGCCCGGATGGCCTCCCGCATTCCCGGATCGTCCTCGACGAGCAGGACGCGTCGCACGAGCTCACCCACGTCGAGCAAGATGGACAGCGCGCCGGCGCGACGGGACCGGAGCACCCCCGCTGCCCGCGGCCTCGCTCGTACGCGCGAACCTGGAGCGCGGCCGTCACGACCGGCCCGACGTCCTCGTCGCCGCGGAGCCGTGTCGCGACCCGGAACCTGCGCGCGACGCCCTGGTGGCGCATGGTCGCGAGGTTCGCGCGATCGAGGAGGAACCAGCGGGCCCCGAGCCCGGCCCCGCATGATCAGGGGCTACCCGGGCGGGCTCCCGGTGTGCTTCCATCACGTCATTCGAGCGGTGGGCCACGCTCCGCGTTCGCGAGCCCGCCCCCCCGATCCGACCGTCCCCGCGGAGACCATGCCCACCGACCGCACCGACCTCTCGCGTCGTCTCGCCGAGTGCCAGGACTCCGACACCTCGCGCGGCCTCAACTTCAATCGGCTGTTCGACCTCGTCCGCGAGCACGCCGGCGAGGAGGCGGCGCGCGCGTGCGACCCGACCGGGAAGGGCTCGCGCGTCGACTTCTTCTCCTATCCGGTCGCGGACTACCTGCGCATCGCGTGGAACGCCGCCGACCGTCTCGAGCCGAAGCTCGGCAGCGTGGAGGCGGTCTTCGAGGAGCTCGGTCGGTCGACGGTGACGGGGTTCCTCTCGTCCGTGCTCGGCCGGACCATCTACGCGATGGCCGGGCGCGACCCGCGGCGGTTCGTGTCCGCCGGCCCGTCCGGATACCGCTCCGCGGTGAGCTACGGAGAACGGACGGTGCACTGGCGCGGTGAGAAGGCCGCGCGGATGGTGTTCCGGCGCGACTTCATGCCCCCTGCGTTCCACCGCGCCGTGATCCTCGCCGCGCTCGGCGCGTCCGACGCGCAGAGCGCGAAGGTGGAGTCGCGGGCGACCGGCCTCCTCGACTCCGAATACGAGATCACCTGGGAGTGAGCGCCACCGCGCCCTCGTTCCGGCGCACGCAGCGGGCGAGGGCGTCGGCGCGGGTGCGCAGCTCCGAGGACCACGCGAGCGGCCGGAACGGGTCGGTCGCGAGCGCGAACCACCAGTAGCCGGAGGCCGGGCCGGAGCCACCCGCGTCGAGCCCCTCGATGAGCGCCGCGGGGTCGGACACCTCGATCCCCGACTGGCGCCACAGCTCGGCGAGGTACGCCCGGCGCTCTTCCTTGCACGGGGACGCACCCGGCTGCGCCGGGGCGGGCTCATCGGCGGCGGCCGGGGGCTGGGACGCAGGGACCGCCGCCGCGAACGCCTCGGACGAGACGACGGTGAACGACCCCACCTCGCCCGTCTCCGTCCCGTCCTCCTCCACCTGGAGGTAGCCCTCGGGGAGCTCGATCCGATCGCCCGCGCGCAGGGGGCGGCCGAGGATCTCGACCTCGCCCTCGGCGCTCTCGATCCGTCCCCCCGCCTGCGGGGGCGCCGCGGCGGCCACGAGCGGGACGGCGAGGACGGCGAGGAGCGCGATGCGACGCGGCATGGGACCTCCGCCGCGAAGGTTCGCAACGGACCGGGCGCGCGCAAGCTCGCCGGCCAAAGCGCGGTTGGGGTAGAACGTGGCGCATGGCCGCTTGCCTGCTCGCCGGGCGCTCGCGGCGGCTGCGTCGAAGCCGGCGCGCGCGGCTCGGCTCGGCACGCGCTGCGACGGCAAGCTCTAGCGGGAGGCGACATGCGGATCGCGATCGTGGGGGCGGGAGGCGTCGGAGGGCTCCTCGCAGGGCTCCTCTCGCGGGCGGGCGCCGAGGTGGCCGTCCTCGCGCGCGGTCCGCACGCCGACGCGATCCGGGCCGGTGGGGTGCGGGTGGACTCGCCGCTCGGGCGCTTCACGGCGCCGATCGCGGCGGTGGCGGCGGACGCGGCGACGCTCGGTTCGGCGGACGCGGTCCTCGTCGCGGTGAAGGCGTGGCAGGTCGCGGAGCTCGCGCCCTCGCTGCGGCCGCTCGTCGCCGGCGGTGGCGTCGCGGTGCCGCTCCAGAACGGCGTCGAGGCGGCGGGGAGGCTCGCCGCCGTCCTCGGGGACGAGCGCGTCGCGGGCGGGCTCATCGCGGTCCTCTCCTGGATCGACCGGCCGGGAGCGGTGAAGCACGTCGGCGGCCCTCCCCGTGTGAAGCTCGGGGAGCGGGGCGCGCGGGCGGGGCGCCCGAGCCCGCGGCTCGACGCGCTCGCGGCGACGCTCCGCGCGGCGGGCGCCGAGGTCGAGGTGGTCGCCGATCCGGAGCGCGCGCTCTGGGAGAAGTTCCTGCTCATCGAGCCGTGGGGGACGATCTCCGCGGCGGCGCGCGCACCGATTGGCGCGGTCCGCTCGGTGCCGGAGACGCGGGCGATCCTCATCGCCGCGATGGAGGAGCTCGCGCGCCTCGCGCGGGCGCGCGGCGTCGCGCTCCCGGAGGACGCGGTGTCGCGCACGCTCGCGCTCATCGACGCGGTGCCGTTCGAGGCGACCGCCTCCATGCAGCGGGACCTCGCCGCGGGACGGCCGTCCGAGCTCGGGGATCAGACCGGCGCCGTCATCCGGCTCGCGGTCGAGGTGGGGGTGGACGTCCCGGTCCACGCCGTCCTTCACGCTGCGCTCCTCCCGCAGGAGGCGGCCGCGCGCGGCGCGATCGCCCGCTTCCAGCGCACATAGCCGCGCGCAATCTCCCGTTCTCGCTCACGTTCGGCGAGGCGAGCGCCAGGGCGCGCTGCCGGTCCGCGGCGCGGCCATTGTGCGCGGCGGCGGATCCCGCAAGAATGGCACGCAACTCTTGCGCACACCGCGCGGGACGGAACCCGAGGCGAGCCGTGGCCCAGACCGGCGACTCCCGCGACACGGAGCAGCCCACGCCAGAAGCGCCGCCCGCGGCGAGGCCGCCGGCGCGGCGCCGCTCCGTGACCGCCCAGGTCGCGCTCCTCATCGGCGGCGTTTCGGTCCTCGCGATCGCATCGGTCGTCCTCCTCATCCTCTCGCCGGCGGTGAAGAAGGCGGACCGCGCCATCGACGAGATCCTCGCGCCGCCGCCCCCGCGCGGCATCGCTCCGGGCGAGCTCGTGTTCGGCATGGCGTCGCCGTTCACCGGCGCGAACCGCGAGCTCGGCCGCGCGATGAAGGCGGGCGTCGAGGCCGCGTTCGCCGAGGTCAACGCGGCGGGCGGCATCCACGGGCGCCTGCTGCGGCTCGTCGCGGTCGACGACGGGTACGAGCCGTCGCGCACCGGCCCGGCGATGAAGCAGCTCGTCGAGAAGGAGCAGATCTTCGCGGTGGTCGGGAACGTCGGCACGCCCACCGCGGCGGTGTCGATCCCCTACTGCATGGACCGCAAGGTCATCTTCTTCGGCGCGCTCTCGGGCGGGGACGCGCTGCGCCGGCATCCGCCCGACCGCTACGTCTTCAACTTCCGTCCGAGCTACGCCCAGGAGACGGCGGCGGCGGTCCGCTACCTCGTCCGCGTCCGGCGGATCCGCGCCGAGCGCGTGGCGGTGTTCGCGCAGGAGGACGCCTTCGGCGAGTCGGGCTTCGGCGGCGCCGCCGAGGAGCTCTCCGCGCGCGGCGTCGATCCGGCGCGGATCGTCCGAGTGGGCTACCGGCGGAACATCGCCGACGTCGCGGACGCGGTCGCGACGCTCAAGGCACGGGCGCGCGAGCTCGACGCGGTGGTGATGGTCGCGACCTACAAGGCGGCCGCGACCTTCGTGCGGACGCTCCGCGATGCGGGGCTCCGTCTCCTCGTGACGAACGTCTCCGCGGTCGACTCGAACGCGCTCGCGGAGGAGCTCGTCACCTCGGGGCGACCCTACGCAGACGGAGTGGTCGTGACGCAGATCGTGCCGCTGCCGACCTCGCGCGCCACCGGGGTCGTGCGGTTCCAGGAGGCGATGGCGCGCCACGCGACGGGGGAGCGGCCCGGGTTCCTCGCCCTCGAGGGGTTCGTCGTCGCGCAAGTGCTCGCCGAGGGGCTCCGCCGCGCCGGCCGCGACCTCGACTCGGAGAAGCTCGTCGACGCGCTCGAGGGCATCCGGGAGCTCGACGTCGGGATCGGGACGACCCTCTCCTTCAGCCCGCAGGATCACCAGGGCTCGCGCAAGGTGTGGGGAACGCTGCTCCAGCCGGACGGCACCTGGAAGCAGCTCGATCTCGAGTAGAGGATCTCAGCACCCCGCTGAAGTTCTCGACGCTCCGCGCAGCCCCGCGTGATCGCGGGGGTTCGAGCCGCGCTCCGCACGGGAGCGGCGAGGTTCTCCACGCGCCGTCGCGCCGCGGGGCGAGAAAACTCGCCTGATCGCGCGGGCGCGAACGTGGCGCGCCGCTTGCGATGCGTCCCATCGAGGACCCTGGCGCCCCTCGACTCCGCAGCGGAGACGCCGCCGCCTCCAGGGTGAACGGAAAGGACGGCCTACCATGATGAACGCGGTGGAGATCCTCCAGGCGATCGGATCGTTCTTCCTCGGGCTCGCCGGACGCTTCGGCCTGTTCTTCGTCGCAGGGCTCGTCCTCCTCGCCCCTGCGCTCGTCGCCGCGCTCGTCTGGCGTGCGCTGGGTGCGCGCGATCGCGCGCGCCGAGCGGCGCAGGCTCTCCAGCTTCGTCGAGGAGGAGCTCGGCCTCGCCGCGGCGGACGGCGGCGAGCTCGTCGCCCCCGGCCCCGCGCTCCTCGGCGAGGAGGGCTGGCGGAAGCTCGTCGCGAGCTTCCTGCACGCGGCGTAGGGGACGAGCGCGGTCAACGAGTGATGGACCTGGTCCGGGGGATGGACCAGGTCCACGTCGAACTCGAACTCGAACTCGAACTCGAAGTCGAAGTCGAGGTCCACGACCACGTCCACGACCACGACACGACCACGTCTACGTCAGTTCGTCAGAGCGTCAGCGTCACACGTTGTCCCAGGCGAAGCGACCCGCCTCGAGCGCGTGGTCGCCGAGCGCGAGCACCCCGGCTTCGTCCGGTGCCTCGATCGTCGCAAGCGAGCGGCGGATCCGGCGGCGCGCCTGCGCGGCGAACGCGTGGAGGAGGTCCCGCTCGCGGGCGGCGGCCGCCTCGCCGTGGTCCTCGATGCGTGTCGAGACCCGGGCGAGCACGGCGGCGAGCGTGAAGAGGTCGATCATGGCGTCGGCGAGCGCGCGACAGGCGAGCTGCTCGTCGACGATCTTCTTCCCGTGGCGGCGCAGGAGCCGGTCGGCGGCGACGGCGAGGTCGCGCGCCTGGTCCTCGAACTGCTTCGCCTCGTCGGCGAGCGCCGGCGCGACGAGGGTGAAGCGCCCCTTCTCGCGCGGGAGGTGCGCCGCGAGCGAGGCGCGCCGCTTCGCGTAGTCGGAGAGGAGCCCGAACCCCTTGATCGGGTCGGCGAGCACGTCCTTCATCGAGGCGGAGAGATCCTTCAGCTCGACCGCCACGTCGTTCACCGCGGCGAGCGCGATGAAGAGCCGCAGGATCTCGTTCGTGCCCTCGAAGATCCGGTTGATTCGGCTGTCGCGCACCACGCGCTCGTACGGCAGCTCGCGCATGTAGCCCACGCCGCCCGCGATCTGGAGCGACTCGTCCGCCACGCGCCAGAGCGACTCGCTCGCGAGCACTTTCGAGATCGCCGCCTCGACCGCGACGTCCTCGTACCCCTTGTCGACGAGCCCCGCGACGAGGTTCACGACGCTCTCGGCGGCGTAGCAGTCCACCACCATCTGGCCGATCTTCTGGCGGATGGTCTCGAAGGTGGCGATGGGCCTGCCGAACTGGCTGCGCTCGCGCGCGTGGTGGGTGGCGAGCTCGATGAGCCGCTTCATCCCACCGACCGATCCGCCACCGAGCCCGGTGCGACCGGCGTTCAGGATCCGCATCGCGATCTTGAACCCCTTGCCCACCTCGCCGAGCACGTTCGACGCGGGGACGCGCACGTCCTCGAACGCGACCGAGGTCGTGGACGAGGCGCGGATCCCCATCTTGTCCTCGTGCGGCCCGGTCGTGACCCCCTTCATGTCGCGCGTCACGATGAACGCGGTGATGTGGCCGCGCCCGTCGAGCGACGTCTTCGCGAAGACCGTGAAGAAGTCCGCGAAGCCGCCGTTCGTGATCCAGATCTTCTCGCCGTTCAGGATCCAGTCGTCGCCGTCGCGCACCGCGGTCGTCTTGATGCCGGCGGCGTCGGAGCCCGCGGCCGGCTCGGTGAGGCAGAAGGCGGCGACGAGCTCGCCTGTCGCGAGCCGCGGCAGGTAGCGCGCGCGCTGCTCCTCGCTGCCGAAGAGCAGGAGGCCGCGCATGCCGATCGAGCTGTGGGCGCCGACCGTCACCGCGACGGAGCCGTCGTAGCGCCCGAGCTCCTGGACGACGCGGGAGTAGGACGCGGTCCCGAGCCCCATCCCCCCGTGCGCCTCCGGGACGACGAGGCCGAACAGCCCCGCCTCCTTCAGCTCGGCGATGAACGCGGGCGGCAGCTCTCCCGCGACATCCCACGCGCGGAAGTCCTTTTCGCGCGGCCCGAGCATCGCCTTCAGCGTCGCGAAGATCGCGGCGAGGGTCTCCTTCTCCTGCACCGTCGGCTCGGGGAAGGGGAGGAGGATCTCCTCCTCGATCTCGCCGAGGCAGAGCGAGCGCATGAAGCTCGCCGTCTTCTTGTCGACCATGGGATCCTCCGGAGGACTGATTCCGAAATCATAACGCGCCGCGGCAAGAACGGGAACGGGGGCGCAACCTTCGATCGTTCTGGGTGTTAACAAGGGAGAGCCCCTCGGAGGAGGCACCATGCGCCGGCAGGACAAGCGCGAGCTCCGTGAGGACCGCCGCGCGCTGCGCGACGATGCCCGCGACCTTGACCGGATGGAAGCGCTCCTCGAGCGGTTCGACCGCGCGAGGAGCGCGCGGGACGCGCGGGCGCTCTTCGAGGTGGACGAGGCGCTCGAGCGGGAGCTCGCGAGCGAGCGGGCCGAGACCCAGGTGGAGCTCGCGCGCGGGGACGCGGAAGTGCGGCGGGACCGCCACGAGCTGAGCTCCGAACGCCGGGAGGTCGCGGGCGATCGGCGCCGCGGCGACGTCGGGGAGGCAGCGCGCGACCGGCGGCGATAGCGCCGAAGCCGAAGCCCCCCTCCGGTGCGCCGGGACCCGCAGCCCGATCGCCCGCCCGCCCGGGTACCACGCCGAAGGGGTTGCATGATCGCCCGCCCGCGGGCTATTCGATCTCCATGGAGCAGCGGAACCCGACGGAGCACCGGGACCCAATGCTCGCCGCGAAGGGGCTGCTGGAGTTCAAGCCCTGGATGCTGGCGCTTGCGGTGTTCCTCGCGTGCGCGATCGGCGTCACGCTGATGGAGCACTTCCGCGACGCGCGCTCGATGTGGGCGCAGGTGACGCCGCAGGACGCTCCCGCCTCGCGCTAGCGCACGCTCGCGCCTTCACTCCAGGGCGGGCGAACTCGAGAGCGCTTCCCCGCCGCGTCAGCGCCGGCTGGCCTTCCGCTTCACGGGCTTCGGCTTGCGCAGCGGCGGCTTCGCGCGCGCAGGCTTGCGCGCCGTGGCCTTCGCGGCGATCGCCTTCGCCTTCGGCCTCGCGGCGCCCTTTCGCTTCGCCTTCGCGGCGGGCTTCGCCTCGACCTTCGCGCCGGGCTTCCTCTGCGTGCGCTTCGACGCGGGTCTCGGAGCGGGCTTCGGCGCGGGCTTCGAGGCGGGCGGGGCGGGCCTGGAGGGCGCGGCGGGAGCGGGCTCGACGCGCGGCACCTCGACCGCGAAGTTTCGAGCGCCCGAGGCGACGCGGCCCGTCTTGCACCACTCCGCGAAAGCTTCGGAGTCGCCGAACATCGCCGCGAGCCCGGGATCCGAGGCGCGGCTGTACGCGCGGCGCACGACCTCCTTCCCAGGGAAGGTCCGCTCGCGGTGCGTGACGAGCTCGACCGCCTGCGCTCCGGCGACGAACTCGGGCCGGTAGGCGCGGCGGACGCGCGGGGGCGCCGCTTCCTCGACGAGGTGCAGCACGGTCTCGTCGCCACAGTCGATCGCGTGGACCCACCGACCGCCCTTGAGTGCCCGGATGTGCTCGCCGACCATGCGACCCTCCCGCGATGCGCGCCGAAACGGAGCGAGATGGTAGCTCCCCCCCGCCGGAGGGGCAACGAGCGCGGCCCCGAGCGGAGGGTCCCCACTGCGACGGCGAGTGCGTCCGGAAGGGTGCAGGCCTTTCCCTGCCTGCCCCGGGTCATCACCCTGCGGATGGGATGTTCGGCCCGCCGCGCTCGCTTCGCGTCCTGATCGTGGACGACAACCACCTCATCCGGCGGCTCCTGGCGCTCATCGTCGAGGGGGCCGGGTTCGAGGCGATCGAGACGGAGTCGGGCGAGGACGCCCTCGCGCTCGGCCGCGACGCCCCGCCGGATCTGTGGCTCGTGGACGAGGTGATGCCGTCGATGAAGGGCTCGGAGCTCGTGCGCGCGCTGCGCCGCGCACGGGACCGGCGCCTCGCCTGCGCGCCGATCGTCGGGATCTCGGGGCGGGCGGGCGCAGCGACGGACCTCCTCGCCGCGGGCTGCGACGCCTTCGTCCCGAAGCCGGTGGACGAGCACGCGCTCGTCGATGCCCTGCGCCGGGCCGTCGCGGCGCGGCGCGGCGGGCGCCCCGACCACCTTCCCGCCGCCTGATGTGAGGGACGGCGGGCCGTTCGCCGTCGCCCGCGCTCACCTCCGACGCGATCCCGCCCGGCTCGCCCGATCGCAAGTCGTGAGCGCGCGATGGAACCGCGAAGGCGCCGGCTCCACGAGCGCGCGGGCGCGGATCCGCGCGCACGCATCGGCGGGCGCGTGCGCCGCGAGCGCCTCGGCGGCGGTGGCCCGGACGACCGGGTCGCTGTCCTGCTCTAGCACGGGCGAGAGCTCGGCTGCCGCGCGCCGGGGACCCGCGAGCCGCCCGAGGCCCCGGACCGCGGCGCGCCGCACCGCGCGCGGCGCCGTGGACCTCGCGAGCACCTCGCGGTGGACCGCCTCGGCGCGCGCGCCGCCGAGGCCGGCGAGCGCCTCGAGCGCGTGGACGCGCCGGAGCGGTGACCCCTGCTCCTCGCGGGCGAAGTCGGCGAGCGCCTCCTCGGCCCCCGGGCCGAGCGCCCGGAAGGTCTCCGGGGGGACCCGGGTGTCGATGTTCCCGAGCAACGCGCGAACCTGATCGCGGACCTCCGGCGAGGGAGCCGGAGCGGCCTGCGCCGTGAGCGAGAGAGCGAGGACGACGGCTTCGAGCGACATGGAGCTTCCTATCTCACCGCGGGGTTGAGCCGGACGATCTGGCCCTGGTCGCGGCTCAGCTCTCCCGTCGAGAAGCGCGGGTCGAGGAGCCAGAACATGAGATTCTTCCCGCCGCCGCAGCTCGCGCTCAGGGTGCAGCGGTCGTTCGTCATGAACGTCGTCGCCTTGCTGCTCACCTCCGCGCAGGAGCCACGCGCGTCGAACGGTGCGCACGAGTAGCACGGGCACCGATCGGTGTCCGCGACAGGGTCGAACCACGTGCCGTCCTTCTCGGTCGGGTGGAACAGCCCGAGCCAGTGCCCGATCTCGTGGGCGGCGACGTACGCGACGCGATCCGTCCCGCAGCGCGCGAGATCCGGGCCGCCGCCGCTGCACGACCCGACGCCGAGCTCGTCGAACAGCCCGACCACCGCGCCGCCGTTGATGGTGCCGGGGAACCCCGATGGCCCGGGGATCGAGCCGTCCACGCCGGCGATCGAGATCCCGGTGGTGCTGGAGACCGATTCCGGAGCGATCAGGTCGTCCGCCAGAAAGAGGTGAACGGCGCGGCTCCGCACGACCGCGGTCGTGAAGAGCTGGTTCAGGTCGCCGCACGCGCTCGCGTCGGTCAGGTCCACCGTCCCGTTCGCGGCATACCGAGCGCGGGCCCACCCGGGCAGGTCGTGGAACGTCACCGTCCCGAGGCAGAGGCCGGCGTTGCCGAGGAACGTGCCGAGGCTCGCGACGAAGCGCGCCGTCTCCGGGTTAGCGACCGCAACCGCCGCCGTCGAGAGCGCGCTCGTGGGATCCGTCGCGAGGTACACCTCGACGTCGAGCGTGCCGGTCGACGCGAGGAGCGTGTGCGTCACCGCGTGCACCTGGTAGACGCCCGACGCGTTCGGCGTGCTGTTGCAGTCGCCGAACGGACACTGGAACGCCCAGTCGTTCACCTTGAAGGTCCAGTTCCCGGGCGGCAGGCCGCCTGCGCTCCGGACGACATCGAGGGCCCTGCTCGTGTTCGGGACCGGGAACCCTGCGGTGATCGCCTGGAACCCCGGGTCGTATCCCAGGATGGCGCTCACGTCGGCATACGTCTTCCCGCCGAGCGTGACGGACGGATATCCGGCAGTGTCGTCGTACCAGAGCGTTCCGTCCGGAGCCCTCAGGTCCGTCGGCGTCACCGCGTTCGTCAGCATGCCGAAGGCGGTCGCGAACTCGTCCGCGGCGGTGTTCCCGACCCGCTGCTGGAACAGGAGGAAGCTCGAGACGCCGCTCGTCACCGCGAACGTCGCGCTCGAGCCGACCTGCAAGGGGCCGAGGTCCTGGACCGTCGCGTCCGGAGCGAACGAGACCGGGCTCCGGACCACGCTCACGCAGACCTCCGGGCCGGGATCGGGCGCCGTGGGCTCGAGGCCGGCGACGATCTGCGGCGAGCCGGGCGGCGCCGCGCACGATGCCGCCGCGGGCGGGCCCGCCGCGCAGACGCCGGCGAGGCAGATGAGATCCGACCGGCACTGGCTGCCCGCGCTGCACGCCTCGCCCACCACCTTCCCGGTGGGGATGACGGTGCTGCCCTCCTTTCCGGACGGACACCCGGCGAGGACGGCGAGCGCGAAGGCGGCGAGTGGACGGCGCATCGCCGAATCCTAGCCGCGAAAGGCGCGATCGAGGAGGTCCGCGAGGATCCGGGCGGTGAGCCCCCACACGATCCGGGATGGATCAGCGTGGAAAGACCAGATCCGCCAGTGCCCCGTCTCGGGATCCACCTCCTCGAACGGGACCCGCAGCGCCGCCCGCGCCTCGTGCATCGCGGCGGAGAGCTCGGGCGGGAGGCGCGCCGGATCGAAGAGGGAGGCGCGCCGCAGCGCGGGGTCGCGGAGGCTCGCGAGCGGGAGCTCGAACGGTTCGTGAACTTCGAACTCGGCGGGCCGGAATTGCGCGGGGGGCGCGCGGATCGCCGCGACGACGGGAGTCACGACGAACCGCGCGATGCTCGGGACATCGTCGAGGGCGCCGAGCGGCTCGACCGCCTCGGGTGGCAAGCCAACCTCCTCGTCCGCCTCGCGAAGCGCCGCCCGGACCGCGTCCTCCCCCGGCTCGCGCGCGCCGCCCGGAAACGAGATCTCGCCCTTGTGCGATGGGACCCGGTCGGTGCGCCGGGTGAAGAGGAGCGTCGGCCCGGTGGGGCGGTCGAGGAGTGGAACGAGGACCGCCGCGGGCCGGAACCCCGGGACCTCGAGCGCCGCCGCCGGCCGCTCCGCGAGGGCGCGCCGGACGCGGTCGACGGTCTCCTCGAAGGTCACCGCGTGCATGGACGTCCATTAACGCAGCGCGGACGGCCGTGCGAGCGGGGGGTGGGCGGCGCCCCGCCTCCGCGCGGGGGGCTGCGGGTTGACTTCGGCCCGTCTTCCCGCGAGAAAAGCTCGTGCGCAGCGACCAGATAAAGAAGGGTTTCGAGCGGGCCCCTCACCGCAGCCTCCTCCGCGCGGCCGGGCTCAAGGACGAGGACTTCGACAAGCCGTTCGTGGCCATCGCGAACAGCCACATCGACATCATCCCCGGCCACTTCTTCCTCCAGGAGTACGGGCGGATCGCGAAGGAAGAGATCCGCAAGGCCGGCGGCGTCCCGTTCGAGTTCAACACGATCGGCGTCGACGACGGGATCGCGATGGGCCACGCCGGCATGCTCTACAGCCTGCCGTCCCGCGAGCTCATCGCCGACTCGATCGAGACGATGATGAACGCGCACTGCCTCGACGCGCTCGTCTGCATCCCGAACTGCGACAAGATCGTGCCCGGCATGGTGATGGGCGCGCTGCGGGTCGACGTCCCGACGGTGTTCGTCTCGGGCGGACCGATGAAGGCGGGGAAGCTCTCCGACGGGACGGAGATCGACCTCACCACCGCGTTCGAGGCGGTCGGAAAGCGCGCGCGCGGACAGATGACCGACGCGCAGCTGTACGAGATCGAGTGCAAGGCGTGCCCGTCCGGCGGCTCGTGCTCCGGCATGTTCACCGCCAACTCGATGAACGTGCTCTGCGAGGCGATGGGGATCGCGCTGCCGGGCAACGGCACCATCCTCGCCCTCACGCCGGAGCGCGAGGCGCTCGTCCGGCGCGCGGCGCGGCGCGCGGTGGAGATCGCCGGCGACGAGAAGTTCCGGATGCGGCGGATCGTGAACGCCGACTCGATCCACAACGCCATGGTCGTCGACATGGCGATGGGCGGCTCCTCGAACACCGTCCTGCACATGCTCGCCATCGCGCGCGAGGCGGGCGTCGACTTCGACCTGCGCGCGATCGAGGCGGTCGCGGGGAAGGTGGCGCACATCGCGAAGATCGCGCCGTCGCTCTCCACCGTGCACATGGAGGACATCCACCGGGCGGGTGGCGTCCCGGCGGTGCTGAAGGAGGCGGCGCGGCGCGGCGGGATCGTCCGCGAGGGCGCGCTCACGGTCTCGGGAGAGACGATCGGGGACCGGCTGCGGAGCGCCGAGATCAAGGACTCCGCCGTCATCCACACCCTCGAGAACGCCTACTCCCCGGTGGGCGGGCTCGCGGTGCTCTTCGGGAACCTCGCGCAGGAGGGCGCCGTCGTGAAGACGGCCGGCATCCAGCCCTCGATGCGCAAGTTCACCGGCAAGGCGATCTGCTTCGACTCCCAGGACGACTGCATCGCCGGCATCATGGCCGGCAAGGTGAGCGGCGGGCACTTCGTCGTGATCCGGTACGAGGGGCCGAAGGGCGGCCCGGGGATGCAGGAGATGCTCGGCCCCACCTCGCTCATCATGGGGATGGGGCTCGGCGAGAGCGTCGGCCTCATCACCGACGGCCGGTTCTCCGGCGCGACGCGCGGCGCCTGCGTGGGCCACGTCTCGCCGGAGGCCGCGGAGGGCGGCGTCATCGCGCTCGTGCAGGACGGCGATCCGATCACGATCGACGTCGAGGCGCGGTCGATCTGCGTCGACGTGCCGGACGCGGAGCTCGCGCGGCGCCGCGAGTCGTTCCGGCCGAGCAAGAAGGAGGTCCGCTCCTCCTGGCTCCGCCGCTACGCGCACCTCGTCACGAACGCGGCGAAGGGCGCCGTCATGAGGACGGATCTCTAGCGTCTTCTTCGAAGAGAAGAGACGGGCCGGTGCCCGTGCCCCTGCCCGTCTTTCCTGGTCTCAGCCCCGCCGGAGCCAGCTCGCGGCGAAAAACGCGTCGGTGCCGTGCCGGTGAGGCCACGTGCGCAGGAAGTCATCCGGCGTCAGCACCTCCGCCGGCACCGGCGGCGCGACCCGAACGAGCTCCGGGTGATCCGCCTCGAGCGCGAGCGCGACGTCCTCGTCCTCCTCGCGCCGGAAGGTGCACGTCGCGTAGACGAGCGTCCCCCCCGGGCGCAGGTGGCGGAGCGCCCGCTCGAGGATCGCGCGCTGGAGCGCCGGCAGCGTCGCGAACGCATCCGGGTCGATCCGCCAGCGGAGATCCGGGCCGCGGCGGAGCGCGCCGAGCTCGGAGCAGGGCGCGTCCACGAGGACGCGGTCCACGAGGAGGCCGTCGGGAGCCTCGGCCCCATGCGCGACGACGCTCGCCGCGGCGCCCGCGCGGACGGTGCGCGCGCGGAGGCGCACGAGCCGCTCCGCGTCGGGATCGGCGGCGTGGACGCGCCCGCCCCCGCCCACCGCGGCCGCGAGGAGGAGCGTCTTTCCTCCCGCGCCGGCGCACGCGTCGAGCACGGTCTCGCCCGGCCGCGCCCCGACCGCCTCGCCGAGGAGCTGGCTGCCCTCGTCCTGCACCTCGAAGAGCCCCTCCCGGTAAGCGGCGAGGCCGAGCACGTTCGGCCGCGGCGAGGTGACCTCGAGGCAGCCGCGCGCGAGCTCGCCCGGGCGCGTCGCGACGCCCTCGCCGCGCAGCCGGGCCGCGAGCGCGTCGCGCGACGTGCCGAGCGGGTTCGCGCGCAGGAAGATCGGGCCGGGGCGGTCGAGCGCGTCGGCGAGCGCCTCGGCCTCGTCGCCGGCGGCGCCGCGGAGCGCGTCCGCGAGCCAGTCCGGGAGCGAGAAGCGATCGGCGAGCGCGGGCGGCGGCGCCGAGGGCGGTGGGAGCGATCCCGCGGGCAGCTCGGCGAGCGGCTCGGCGTCGTCGCGGCCGCCGGGATCGCGCAGGAGCGCGGCGAGCAGGAGCCGCGGTGCGGCGCTCGCGACCCCGAGCTGCGCGAGGAGCCGCCGGCGCCAGAGCCCGACCCCGAGCACCGCCTCGGCGCTCGCGGCGCGCGCGGCCCCTGAGAGCGCGGGCCGCGCCCGCAGGAACGCCGCGAGGGCCGCGTCCGCGGCCTGCCCCGAGAGCACCGCCGCGAGGGTCGCGTCGAGGTCGGCGGCGAGGCCGCGGAGCGCGTCCCAGCGGACGCTCCGGACGCGGGCCTCGGAAGGCGCCGGGACGCTCACGCCGGCGCCGGCACGCCGGCGGAGCGCGCGGGATGCTGCGCGAGCACGCGGGCGACGAGCGCGCGGAGGGCGTCGGGCTCGAACGGCTTCTCGATCCGCGCATTCGGGAGGCGCGCGAGGAACTCGCGGGCGCTCGCGGTGAACGCGCCACCCGTGAGGAAGACGGTGCGGTCGGCGAGCGCCGGAGCGATCTCGCGGAGGCGGGAGTGCAGCTCCATGCCGTTCATGTCCGGCATCATGAGGTCGCACAGGACGAGATCGAAGCCGCCCCCGCCGCCCGCCACGTCGTCGAGGGCCGCGCGGGCGCTCGTCCTCGTCACCACGTCGTGCTGCGGCGAGAGGATCCGGCTGACCGCCCGGCCGACGAGCGCCTCGTCGTCGACGATGAGGATGCGGCCGCGCACCGCGGTGGCAGCGTCGGCGGCCGGTGGTCCGACCGCCTCCTCTGCGCGCCGCTCCACGGCCGGCGCGGCGGGGAGGAACACCCGGAAGGTGGAGCCCTTTCCCGGCGCCGACTCGACGAGGATCTCGCCGCCGAGGCCGCTCACGATCCCGTGGCAGATGGAGAGGCCGAGCCCCGTCCCGACCCCGACCGGCTTCGTCGTGAAGAACGGGTCGAAGATGTGCGGCAGCACGTCGGCCGCGATCCCGCTCCCCGAATCGGAGATCTCGACGAGCGCGCGGCCGTCGGGCGCCGTCGCGGTGACGGCGCGGACGAGGTTCTCGGCGGCCCGTCCGTCGGGGACCGCCTGGGCGGCGTTGATGAGGAGGTTCAGGAACACCTGCCCGATCCGGTGCTCGCTCCCGGTGACGTGCGGGATATCGCCGACCTCCACCTCGAGCCGCGCGCGATGGCGGATCTCGTTCTGGGCGAGGCCGAGCGCGGACTGCAGCACGCGCCGGAGGTCCAGCGTCTCGTGTCCCTCCTCCGTGTCGGCGCGCGAGAACGCCTTCAGGTCGCGCACGATCTCCCGCACGCGCAGCCCACCGTCGCGCGCCTCGGCGAGCGCGCGCACCACCTCGGGATCCACCGCTGCGGCGCGAAGCTCGGCGACGGCGAATTCGAGGTTCGCGAGGATGAAGGCGAGCGGGTTGTTGATCTCGTGGGCGACGCCGGCCGCGAGGGTGCCGACCGACGCCATCCGGTCGGCGAGCATGAGCTGCGCCTCGAGCCGCTTCTTCTCGGTGACGTCCTCGACGACCGCGAGCGCGAAGCGGAACGCGCCCGCGTCGTCCCGGAGCGCGCTCGCGCGGAGGACGACCTCGGCGAGCGTGCCGTCCTTGCGGAGGAGGCGGCGCGGCAGCTCGACCGCCCCGACCGTGCCCTCGCGCATCTGGCGGAGGATGGCCGCCGCGGACGAGCGATCGGGCGGCGGATGGACCTCCTGGAATGCGAGGGCGCGCAGCTCGTCCTCGCCGCGGCCGAGCATGCGGCGGATGGCGCGGTTCGTCTCGACGAGCCGCCCGTCGGCGTCCACGAGCAAGATCCCGAGCGAGGCGAACTCGAACGCCGCGCGGAACTTCGCCTCGCTCGCGCGGAGCGCCTCCTCGGCCCGCTTGCGTTCGGTGATGTCGCGCGCGATGCCGTGGAAGTAGCGGCGGCCCTCGAGGGTTTCCGTGTGCGCGCTCACCTCGACGGGGAAGGTGGACCCGTCCTTGCGGCGGTAGCGCGTCTCGAACACCGCCGCCCCGGTCTCGACCTGCTCGCTGGTGCGCGCGTCGTAGTCGTGGAGCGTCGCGGGATCGCGCAGCTCGCGGATCGCCTTGCCGAGGAGCTCGTCGCGCGTGTACCCGAGCAGCGCGAGCGCGCGGTCGTTCACCTCCACGATGCGCTGCGATCCGTCCGCGAGGAACACCATGTCGCGAGCGAACTTCGTGAGCTGCTCGAGCCGCCGGGCGAGGGAGAGCCGCTCCGCCTCGACGCGCAGGCGCGTCCGCTCGAACCCGGCGCTCTGCGCGCGCCACCAGAGCGCGGCGAGAGACGCGGAGGCGACGAGCAGCGCGAGGACGCCCGCGATGACCCAGCTCCGCAGCTTCTGCAGCGGCGCGAGCGCCTCGTCCGCGTCCACCTTGGTGACGAGCGTCCACGGCGTCTGCGGCACGGGCTCGAAGGCGGCGAGGACGTGCGCGCCGCGGTAGTCGAGCCCCTCGAAGACGCCCCGGTCGCCGAGGGCGCCGCGGACCATCGGGTCGTCCGAGCGCGCGAGCGGCACCGAGAGTGGATGGCCGTCGTCGACGGGGTGGCGCGGCTCGTTCGCGAGCACCGCGTGGTCGTCCTCCACGCGGACGAGCAGCGTCTCCGCGCTCGGCGACGGCGTGGGCCAGGACTGCACCATCCGGAAGAGCCAGCGCGAGGGGTCGATGCGCAGGACGACCGCCTCGCGTGCGCCGACCGCGCCGGCGAGCACCGGGGAGGCCACCGTGAGGTGGAGCGGGTCGTCGGGCCCGCTCCGGTGGACGTCCGACATCACCGCCCGCCGCTCGTCCACCGCGCGTCGGACGCGCGATCGGACGAGATCGGAGGAGGCGTCGAACGTCACGTCGCCGGCGGAGAAGAGGACCTCGCCGTCGACGGTCATGACGGCGATGGCAGCGTACTCGCCGACTCCGCGGAGCGACTCGAACCAGGTCTCGACGTCGCGCCGGCCCGCCTCCGTGGCGCGGTGGCCGCCGACGATCGCCCCGAGGAGCGTCGGGTCCGCGGCGATCCCGTCGGCGTCCGCGAGCCGCTCGTCGCGCCAGCGCTCGAGCTCGTCCACCTTCAGCGCGGCGATGGTCGAGAGCTCCCGCTCCTTCTGCCGCCGCAGGTCGGCGGCGCTCGCCCCGTAGGAGAGCGCGCCCGCTGCGGGGATGACGAACGCGAGCAGGAGGAAGAGGGCGAGGGGAGCCGCCGGCGACGGCCGGCCGGTCGCGCCCGACCTCGCAGCGTCTCGTTCGGGCCCGGTGACCATCCGGCCCCGAGCATACCGTGCACCAGCCGGCGGAGGATCGAGGCGGCTACCAGGCGTGCCCTAAGCGTGGGCCGGGTCGGCGCCGACCTGCGCGGCCGTGCGCGAGCGGGCGCTCACCCGAGCCGGCGACGCAGGAAGTTCACGACGTCCATCCGCGTGACGAGGCCGAGGAACTGCGGGCCGTCCATGACGATGGCGACGAGCCCCTCCGCGAAGCGGCCGCAGCTCGATCGAGATGGAGGGCGGCACCGTGACGAGGCGGCCGTACGCGACGAGGAGCGTGTCGCCCGGCGCGACCGAGACGATCGCGCCCTCGGCGGCGCGGCGCGCGATGAGGTCGCGCAGGTCGCCCGCGCGCGGGCTCGAGCGTGCTCTCCGCGATCATCGCGCCTCGTCTACCCTTGCCCGCGCCCGTTCGCCAGGAAGCAGGCGGCCCCCGGGCCCGCTAGACTGTCACTGGAGGAGACGGCACTGCGGATGGGATACGGCTTCGGCACCTCGCGGCGGCTCGCGCTCGGCTTCGGCGCGCTCGTCGTCCTCATCGCCGCGGCGTCGGCGGTCGCGCTCGCCGGCTCCGCGCGCGTGCACGATCGGCTCTTTGAGACGCGCCGGCGCGAGGAGGGGGTGAGGCTCTCCCTCGAGCTCGCGAGCGCGGTGCGGGATCAGTACGCGCACCAGGCCCACACGATCATCATCGGGAACGCCTCGCACCTCGCCTTCTACGGCGCGGCCCGCGAGACGGTGGCTCGCCTCACGCGCGCGCTCCGGCAGGCCGCAGAGCGTCCGGAGGAGCGCGCGCTCGTCGACTCGATCGAGCAGGAGAGCCAGCGGCTCGACCGGATCTTCCGTGACCGGATCGTGCCCGCCGTGCTGCGGGGCGAGCGCGAGGACGTCCAGGTGGAGCACGGCCGCGCCCAGCTCGTCGTGACCCGCATCCAGGACCTCACCCAAGCGCTCGTCGAGCGCTTCGAGGCGTCGATCCGCGCGATGCGCGCAGACGTGGAGGACGTCGAGCGGCGCACGCGCCGGATCCTGGTTGCGCTCCTCGTCGCGGCGCCGCTCGTCGCGGTCGCGGTCAGCCTCGTCATCGGCCGCTCGATCGCCGGGCCGGTCGCGCGGCTCGAGGCCGGCGCCGCCCGGATCGCCGCCGGCGACCTCGAGGCGCGTATCGAGGTGCGCGGGGCGCCCGAGCTCGAGGCGCTCGCCCGCCGCTGGAACGACATGACGGCGGCGCTGAAGGGGCACCAGGAGCAGCTCGTCGAGTCGGAGAAGCTCGCCGGCATCGGGCGGCTCTCCTCCGGGGTCGCGCACGAGATCAACAACCCGCTCGGCGTCATCCTCGGGTACGCGAAGCTGCTCCGGAAGAAGTGCGACGGGACGATGGCGGCGGACCTCTCCGTCATCGAGGACGAGACGCTGCGCGCGAAGGAGATCGTCGACGGGCTCCTCGACCTCTCGCGGCCGCTCCCGGCGGGCGAGGAGCCGGTGGATCTGCGAGCGCTCTCGGATGAGGTGGTCTCGCGACTCGGGGAGGCGCGGCTCCTCGACGGCGTCTCGGTGTCGGTGGGCGGGCAGGCGAGCGCGCCGGGCCACCCGGAGAAGCTCCGCCAGGTGCTCGTGAACCTCGTCCGGAACGCCGCGGAAGCCGCGGGCGTGGGCGGGCGCGTCGAGGTGCGGCTCGCCGAGCGCGACGACACGGCCGAGGTCGAGGTCGAGGACTCGGGCCCGGGCATCCCGCCCGAGCGCCGCGCCCGGCTCTTCGAGCCGTTCTTCACGACGAAGCCACGCGGCACCGGTCTCGGGCTCGCGGTCTCGCGCGCGATCGCGCGCGCACACGGCGGCGAGCTCGCCGCGGACGGGGCGGCGCAGGGCGGCGCCCGGTTCGCGCTGAAGCTGCCGCTCCGGCGGACGGGGGAGGTCTAGGCATGGCGAAGCAGCGGGTCCTCGTCGTCGACGACAAGGAGAACATGCGCCGGCTCGTCGCGCGCATCCTCGAGGACGCGTTCGCGGTCGAGGAGGCGGAGGACGGCGCGCGCGCGCTCGCGCTCGTCGCGACCCGCGCCTACGACGTCGTGGTGACGGACATCCGGATGCCGGGCGCGGACGGGTTCGAGCTCCTCGCTGCGGTGAAGGCGCGCGAGCCCGCGACCGAGGTCGTCCTCATGACCGGCTACGCGACGGTCCAGGACGCCGTGCGCGCCATGAAGCACGGCGCCTTCGACTATCTCGAGAAGCCGTTCGATCCGGACGCCGCCCTCGCGATCGTGACCCGCGCGGCAGAGCGAAAAAGGCTCTCGGACGCCGCCCGGCTCGCCACGCGCCCCGGCGAGGAGGACGCGTTCCACGCCCTCGTCGGGCGGAGCGCGTCGATGCGCGAGGTCTACCGGCTCCTCGAGAAGGCGGCGGCGGTCGACGCGACCGTGCTCCTCGGCGGCGAGACGGGGACCGGCAAGGAGCTCGCCGCCCGGGCGATCCACTACCACTCCGGACGCCGCGAGCGGCGGTTCGTGCCGGTGAACTGCGGCGCTCTGCCCGCAGAGCTCGTCGAGAGCGAGCTGTTCGGCCACGTGCGCGGCGCGTTCACCGGCGCCGCAGGCGCGAAGGCGGGCCTCTTCGAGGAGGCGCGGGGCGGGACGCTCTTCCTCGACGAGGTGGGGGAGCTGCCGCTCGCCGCGCAGGTGAAGCTGACCCGCGCGCTGCAGGAGAAGGAGATCCGGCGTGTCGGCGACACGCAGGCGATCGCGGTGGACGTGCGTGTCATCGCCGCGACCCACCGGGATCTCCGCGAGGAGGCGCGGGCCGGGCGCTTCCGCGAGGACCTCTTCTACCGCCTCAACGTGTTCGCCGTGACGCTCCCGCCGCTCCGCGAGCGGCTGGAGGACGTGCCCCTCCTCGCCGCGCACTTCCTCGACAAGCACGCCCGCGCGCTCCGCCGGCCCCTGCGGGGATTCGCGCCCGAGGCGATGGGCCGGCTCGCCTCGCACCCCTGGCCCGGCAACGTCCGCGAGCTCGAGAACGTCGTGGAGCGGGCGGTCGCGGTCGCCTCGGGCGAGATCGTGCTCCCGGACGACCTGCCGGCGGAGGTCGGGGCGGCGGCGGGCGCGCCGCCCGAGGCGGCGGCCGCCGCGCTCGCGGCGATGCCGTACAAGGACGCGGTGGCAGGGGCGCGCGATCGCGTGTCGCGCGACTACCTCGTCGCGCTCATGGCGGAGTTCGGCGGCAACGTGACGCGCGCGGCGGAGCGGGCCGGGGTCGAGCGGGAGAGCCTGCACCGCCTCCTCCGCAAGTACGGGCTCCGGTCGGACGACTTCAAGCAGGGGTGACCGGCGAGCGCGGCCGCCGTCACGCGGGCTGCGCCGGCTCGCCGAAGTCGGTCGAAGGGAGCGGCTTCCCGAGCTGGATCCCGAGGCGCTCGGCGATCCAGACGCGGACGGACGCGAGGTGGTGATCCTCCTCGGCGAGCGCGGTCGCGAACCGCTGCGCGAGCTCGTCCTGGCCCGTCGCCTCCGCCATCGCGATGAGGATCTTCCAGCCGTCGTTGTCCGCGAGCTCGGCGGTGAGGAGCGCGTCGAGGCACTGCGTGAGCGTCGTGCGCGGGTCGGTGAGCGCTGAGACGAGCCCCTGCGCCTGGACTCCGGCGAGGTCCGCGGACGGCGTCATCGCCGTCGGATCGCCCCCGAGCGCCTCGATCGCGTCCTTCACGAGGTGGAGGTGCGCGAGCTCCTCGTCGCGGAAGCCGCGGACCTCCTGCACCGTGAGCGACCCTTCGGTGAGCCGGGCGGCGGGTAGCTTCGCGAGCACGGCGTCGTACAGCCTGACGCCAGTGCGCTCGAAGGCGAGCCGCTCGCCGAGCTTGTCGAGGAACACCGTCGCCTTCTCACCCTGCAGGGCCTTCGCGACCGTCTTCGCGGCCCCCTTCACGGTGCCGGGCATCGGCATCGTGCCCACGGGCGGCGCCTCGCGCGACGCCTCGGCGCGGGCGCCCGCGAGCGCGCTCGCGAGCGTCGGGTCCCCCTGGACCGCCTCCGTCGCCTGCGCCATCTCCTTCGCGCGGAGCGGCGCGGTCTGCACGCCGGTCCGGTTCGCGCCGAGATCGGTCGGCTTCTTCTTCCCCCGGTTCGCGGCGGTCTTCGCCGCCGTGCCCGCCGGCGCCGTCTTGCGTCCGCCCCCGCTCTTCTTCGTCGCCATGGTCCGATTCCTTCCGGAGCTCAGTGCACCGCCGCCTCCTCGGGCGGGACGAACAGCTCGCCGCCCGCGCGCCACGTCCAGCCCCTCGCCACCGTCTCCGACGGTGAGCCCGCCGCGTTGATGCGCCGGCGGTATGCGAGCGACGCCTCGGACTCCTCGCCGCGCGGGACGATGCGCGTCCCGTTCGCGCGCAGCTCCAGCTCTCGCCCGAGCGTCTCCCTCACGAACTCACGGTGGCTCTCGTACCGGATGGGGTCGGGGAGCGTCGCCGGCACGATCGCCCACGGATCGCGGGCCTCGTGCCGCTCGAAGAGCTCGCGGACGAACGCGAGGTGGCCGAGCTCGTGGTCGAGGTGCCGCCGCCAGATCTCCTTCAGGCGCGGGTCGCCCTCGTCCTGGAGACAGCTCCAGTAGTTCCAGACCTCCGTCGCCTCGTGGAGGAGCCACTTCTCGAGCCAGGTCTCGCCCGGGTCGGTGAGCGACTCGTATTGCGTCACGTGCTGCTCCTCGATCGAGGCGATCTCGGCGTAGAGCTGGCGCGCGACCGGGTCCGCGAAGAACGGCCCGACGTGCATGTAGTAGTCGTGCGTCTGGTGCTCGCCGGCGACGAGCGTGAGCGCGTTGAGCTTCGAGAGCGGGTGAGCGGTGCGGCGGTCGTACGGATCCCGGACGTCGTCGTGCGGATGGCGGTGCTCGTCGATCGTCGGACGGCCCGGCATCACGTCGGTGTACCCCTGGAGCAGCGCGTTCGCGTCCTTGCCCTCGAGTCGGTCGAGGAGCGCCGCGTACCGGTACATGTGGTCGAAGTCCTCGAGCAGCCCGAAACGGTAGACCTGGGCGAGGTACGGGTCCGGCTCGTGCTGGGCGATGTGCGCCGTCACCTCGATGGCGACCTGCTCGTAGCCGATCGTCGTCTCGAGCGCCGACTGGTCGGCCGGGTTGAGCCAGTTCACGAGCGTCTGCTGGTGCTGCTCGGTCCGGCGGACGCGCGCGAGGGCGCGGCGCAGCTCGCCGTCGTTGCTGCGCGCCATCGCGTGCTGGAAGCGAAGCGCCTCCGACTCGATGCCGTTCATCAGGATCACCCGCACCCGGCTGAACGCGTCGACGTCGAGCTTCGAGTACGGCAGCCCAGCGAGCTCCTTCCAGTCGAACTCCTGCTCCTCGAGCGGCACCCCGCGCTCGTTCTTCAGATCCAGGCCCACGGCGTCCCCCTCGTGTCTCCCTCGCGCTCGTCGAAACGTGCGCACGGGCGGGTCGCGCGCCACCGCGGAACGGCCCAGCTTTCCCTCATGGCGAGACGGCTCTCCGGAAAGGTCGTCGTGGTGACGGGCGCATCGAGCGGGATCGGGCGAGCGACCGCACTCCGGTTCGCGCGGGAAGGGGCGAAGGTCGCGCTCGCGTCGCGTGGCAAGGAGGCGCTCGGAGAGGTGCGGGCAGAGATCGAGCGGCTCGGCGGCCGCGCGGTGGCGGTCGAGTGCGACGTCTCCGACGAGGACGCGGTGGAGCGGCTCGCCGCGCACGCCGAGGAGGCGCTCGGCCCGATCGACGTCTGGGTGAACGACGCGGCGGTCTACGCGATGGGGCGGTTCGAGGACACGCCACCCGAGGTGTTCCGGCGTGTGCTCGAGACGAACTTCATGGGGACGGTCCACGGGACACGCGCGGCGCTCAGGCGGTTCGAGGGGCGGAAGCGCGGGACGATCGTGAACGTCGCCTCGATCGACGGCCGGATCGCGACGCCGTACGTCTCGGCCTACGCCGCCTCGAAGCACGCCGTGGTCGGCTTCTCCGCGGCGATCCGTCAGGAGCTGCGGCTCGAGCGGGCGCGCCGTGTCCACGTCTGTGTGGTGCTCCCCGGCACGATCGACACGCCGCTCTTCCAGCACTCGGCGAACTTCACGGGCATCGAGCTGAAGGCGATGCCCCCCGTCTATGCGCCGGAGCGGGTCGCCGCGGCGATCGTCAGGCTCGCGCACCGCCCGCAGCGCGAGGTGCTCGTCGGCGCGAGCGCCCGCGTGATGAGCGCCCTCTGGACGGTCGCCCCCGGGATCGCCGAGGCGTTGCTCGCGCGCATGACGGAGCGCACGCACCTGCGGCGTCGCCACGCGGCGGCCGAGACGGTCGGCAACGCGTTCGGGCCGAAGGCCCCCGAGGCGGAGACGGGCGGGTGGAGGGGACGGCGCGCCGGACGAGGGAAGAGGCTCGCGGCGATCGGGATCCCGGCGGCGCTCCTCGCCGCCGCGGCGTGGGCGCGCAGGGGGACGTGACGAAAGGAGCTGCGCCCCGCCGCGTGCGACCGGACCTCGTGCTGATGCGGGGATGCGGTACCCCCGCGGCGAGCCTCGTGCGCTTATCCTTATCCTCGTCGCATGACTCCTTCCGCCCCGACGGATCCGCGGACGTCATCGGCCGCTGGGCGCGCGCCGCACATCGCATCCTCGCGCACGAACGCTGGGAGGGGCTGCCGTACCCGTCGCACCGGCGCGTCACCCCGCGCGGCCCGGCTGCACGCCCGCTGCCCGGTCCGACGCTGGTCGAGATCCTCGTCCATGAGTGGCGGCTCGTCTGATGCACCGCGATGGGCTGCTCTCGTCAGCGTTCGGCCGAAGGGGCGGTGTGGATCGCCCGCTCGGCGGGAGCGCAGCGGCCGTCCCCCCCTCACCTCGCGCCCGCGCCCGCGCCCGTCCTCATCCTCACGCCGACGCGGACGAGCCGCGGCGCGCCGACCGTGTCCACCCCGGCGCGTCCGACGAGGTAGCGCCGGTCGAGCAGGTTGTCCGCCGCGACGAACGCGTCCACGCTCCGCGTGAGCGGCCGCGTGAGGCTCGCGTCCAGCACGGCGAACGCGGGGAGCGCGAGGGTGTTGAGATCGTCCTCCCACGCGCGCGAGAGGAAGCGGACCTCCAGGCGTGCGGCGACCGCGCGCGGCCGGTCGTAGCCGAGCGACGCCGTCACGCGGTGCGCCGGATCCTGCGCGAGCGCCTTCCCGACGAGCTCGGGCCGTCCCGGCGCCGAGGTGACGCGCGCGTCCGCGAGCGTGTACGCGAGGGTCGCCTCGAGGCCGGCGATGGGTCGCCACGCCGCCTCGGTCTCGACGCCGCGGATCACGGCCCGCCCGAGGTTCTCACGCCTCCGGGTCGCGCCGTCCTCGAGCGGCGCCGGAAGCGTCACCGTCGCGATCGCATCGTCGAGCGCGTTCCAGAACGCCGTCGCGCGCAGGCGCATCGCGCGCGCCGGGCCGATCTCGACCCCGGCCTCCGCGCCGGAGAGCACCTCCGGCCGGAGCGCAGGGTTCGGGTCGGTGAGGACCGTGCCCACCTGGAACGGCCGGTACAGCTCGTTGAGCGTCGGCGCGCGGAACGCGCGGTACGCCGACGCGCGGAGGGTCACGCTGCGCGCGGCGGAGAAGCGGACCGCGAGGCGCGGCGAGAGGAGCGCGCGCGTCCGGGGCGCGAACGCGTCGTCGACGCGGCTGCCGTCGCCGAGGGTGCGCGCAGCCCGGCCGTCCTCGGTGCGCCAGAGGTCGAACCGGAGCGCGCCGCCCACCTCGATCGCCGGCCGCGGCGTCCACGCGTCCTGGACGAAGGCGCCGCCCGTCCACTGCGTGCCTGCGGCCTCCCGCGCGACGACGCTCGTCGTCGTGACGAGCGAGGGGTACAGGGTCTCGTCGCTCTCCCCCGCCACGCGCCGGAGGTCCACGCCCGCCGAGAGCGCGTGGCCGTTCGCCGGCGCGAGCGCGCCGAGGAGCGAGCCCCCGAGGTCCGTCGAGGGGACCTCCTGCGAAGCGGTGAGCGCCTCGCTCGCGCGGCCCGCCGGGATGCGCGCGCGGTCCTGGGTGAACCGGCGGACGCCGCCGTAGACGAGGAGGACGACGCGGCCGCGCGGCCCCTCGCGCTCGAGCCCCGCCCGGCCGGTCGCGGCGCGCGCCGTCGCGCCGGTGTACCGGGTGCCCCCGTCCTGCGTCTCGTCGAAGTAGCCGGCTCCGAGCCGGAGGCGGAGCCCGTCTCCCGGCTCGAGGGCGACTCGCGCACTCGCGGTCGCGTGGCGCGCGCCGGCCGGCCCGTCCACCGGACCGCGGGCCCAGGGCGCGACGACGTCATAGCCGTTCGTGCCGGCGTGCTCGGCCTCGAGCGCGCCCGCGAGCGGGCCGCTGCGGTGCTCGGCGCGCGCGGCGAGGCCGTACGTGCCGAACGAGCCGGCCCAGCTCTCGGCCTCGAGGCCGCGGCCGGCGATCGGCCTTGGCACGAGCGCGACGACGCCGCCGAGCGCCTGGCTCCCGTACAGCGCCGAGGCCCCGCCCGGCGCGACCTCCACGCGCGCGAGGCCGAGCCGCGGCAGCGCGCGCCACGGCACGAACCCGAAGAACGGATCGTCCACCGGCACGCCGTCGTCGAGGAGGAGCGTGCGCGCGATCGCCGAGGGGGCCACGCCGCGCAGGTTGAGCCCCTGCGACGACGGATCGGCGGCGAGCGAGGTGGAGCGGCGGAACGTCGCGAACGAGGGCAGCATGCGCAGGGCGCCGTCGAGCGTCGGCGCCGCGCTCCGGTCGAGGGCGTCGCGCCGGACGACCTGCACCGTCGTCGGGAGCGAGCCCGCCGGCCGGAGGCTGCGTGTGCCTACGACGACCCCCTCGCCGGGCAACGTCGGCAGCGCCTCGTCCCGCGCCGGCGCCGGAGCCGCGGGCGGGGGCCGCGTCGGCGCGGGCTGCGGCCCGCCTTCGTCCGTGGCGCGCGCCCTGCTGGAGGTGAGCGCGGCGACCGCGAGCGCGACCGCGAGCGGCCGGAGCGGCGCGTGCATGCCGAACGGATACGGACCGTACGCGCCGCGCGGGAGCGGGCACGTTGGGGACCGACGCCCCGGAGAGGCCCGCCGAGAGACGCGGGCCGTTCACCAACCGTTCACGGCGCGATGACGACCCCCCACGGGGAGTCGCCGACGGGGATCCTCCGCAGCACCGCGAGCGTCGTCGCATCGAGGACGACGACCTCGTTCGCGGGCCCGTCTGCGACGTAGAGCCGGCGGCCGTCGGGGGTGAGGCCGAGCCCCCACACGCGCTGCCCGAACGGCGGCGACGTGGCGACCACCTTCCGGGAGGCGACGTCGATCGCGGAGACCGTGCCCGCGCGCCCGTTCGAGACGAAGAGGCGCCGACCGTCCGCGGCGAGCGCGATCCCCATCGGGCGGGAGCCCGCCGGCAGCACGATCTCCCCGGCCGGCCGCAGGGCGCGCGCGTCGATCACCGCGACGGCCGCCCCCTCCTCGCACGGCGCGAACGCGAGCGCCCCGTCCCGGGTGAACGCGATGCTCCGTGGCCGGAGGCAGGTCGGCACGCGGGCGACCGCGCGACCCGCGCCGGGATCGACGAAGTCCACGCGGTGCTCGCGCTCGGAGGTGACCGCCACGAGCCGCCCGTCCGGCGCCGCGGTGACGCCCTCGGGCTCCTCCCCGACGGCGACGCTCCCGACGAGTCGCGCCGTGGCGACGTCCACGATGCTCGCGGACGCCGTCTCCTCGTTCGAGATGACGAGCAGCCGGCCGCCGGCGACGATGTCGAACGCCGCGGGGTCCTGCCCCGACGGGAGCACCCGCGAGAGGCGGCGCGTCGCGAGGTCCACCTCGGCGATGCCGTCGGCGCCGCGGTCCGCCTCGGACGCGTATGCGGGCGAGACTCCCGGGCGCGGCCGTGGCGTGCCCGACACCGCGGCGAAGAGGGACCTGCCCAGAGGACCGAGCCGGAGCCACCGCGGGCGCCTCCCGACGTGGACGCGCGCGACCACCTCGTCCGTCGCCGCGTCGATGACGGCGAGATCCCCGGAGCCCTCGTTCGAGACCCAGACCCAGGGGCCCGCCGCAGGCGCGGCCGGGAGCGACGGCGCCTCGCGCCGGGGCGACGGCCCGAGCGCGGCGAGGCACGCGAGCGCGGTGATGGGAAGCGCGACGGCGAGGAGGAGCGGGCGGAACACGGGTAGGGGCGAGGGCATCTTCGGCTCCGGCGCGGCGGGACCTCGCGGAACCTGCGCCGTCCGGGGCGCAAGGGGGATCGCACCAGCGGGGCGGGACGCGCTCGGGCCGATCACCCTCCGGTGCGCGGCGCCGAGTGAGCCCCCCGCTCGGGATCGCATCAGCGCGTACGTCCATCTGCGCGGGAACGGGTGCGACGTGCGCCAGGGCCGGCGCGCGCCGTTGGACGGGGCGCGGGCGCCGGGCGATCATCGCCCGGTGACGATCCTGCTCTACGTCCTCGGCGCCGCTGCGTTGCTCGCCGGTCTCGCCGGCGTCGTCCTCCCCGCGATCCCCGGCTCGGCGCTGCTCGTCGCGGGAGCGCTCCTCGTCGCATGGGCGGAGGGGTTCACGCGCGTCTCCGGCTTCACCGTCGGTGTGTGCGCGGTCCTCGGGCTCGCCATCTGGGTGGTCGACCTCGCCGCCGGTGTCCTCGGCGCGCGGGCATTCGGCGCGTCGAGGTGGGCGGTCATCGGCTCGTCGGTGGGGCTCGTCGCCGGCCTCTTCCTCGGTCTCCCCGGCATCGTCCTCGGCCCGGCAGTTGGCGCGCTCGTCTTCGAGTACGCCCGCGACCCGAACTTCGAGCGGGCGCTCAAGGCCGGCGCCGGCGCGTTCGTCGGATTCGTCCTCGGGAGCGCGGTGAAGGTCGCGCTTTCCTTCGTGCTCGTGGGCGTCCTCCTCCTCGCGCTCGTCCTCTGAGCCATGCCGGGCGCCAGCCCCGGGCCGGTGTTGCGGTCCGGCGCAGGCTGCGCACATTTTGGGAGATGCTCGAGATCAGGAACCCCGGCCTCATGGCCATGTCTATCGAGCTGGATCTGGTCCGCTTCCGCCAGGCGCGGAGGCTCGTCCGGATGCCTCCCGTCCTCGAGGAGCTCGCCGAGACGCTCGGTCGCGTCGCGGCGATGCTCCGCGAGGCGGAGGAGCGCGACCAGGCGGTCGATCTCGGGGACGAGGTGGTGCGGCTCATCGAGCAGTTCCGCGGCGCGCTGCGCGCGGTGGGCGGCGAGCCCGCGCAGGCCTGACGCGGCGCGCCGAGCGACACGGACGCGCTCCGCACCAAGCACGGACTCGATCCCCGGCCCTCGCGCTACTCCTTCCGCGCTCCGGCGTCCTCGGCGAGGCGCCGCTCCGCCCGCGCGATCTCCTCGCGTCCTAGGCCATCCGCGACGGCCGCGGCCCGGCGGTGAAGCTCCGCCGCCTCGCCCGGCGCGGCGGGATCCGCGGACGCGAGCCGCGCCGCCGCCTGCAGCGCGGCGAGGAGCCCCACGCGCTCATCCGCGGCCGCGAGCGGGGAGATCGCGGCGCGGTAGCCCTCGCGCGCGATCGCGGCGTGTCCTTCCTTCTCGTCGAGCCGCGCCCGGTTGAGGCGGAGCGGGCCCGCGACCTCGGGCGTCTCGCCGGCGAGCCGCTCGGCGGCGGCATACCGCTCCCGCGCATCGGCGGGAGGGGCGAGCGCGCCGAGCCCGACCTCGGCGAGCGCCTCCGCGGTCCGGTCCTTCCCCTCCCGCGCGAGCGTCCGGGCCGCGCGGAGCGGCCCGTCGACGTCGCCGCCTCCGCCCACGCGACGGGCGCGCGCGAGGCCGAGCAGCGCGCGCGCGGCGAGTGCCGGCTCCTCCGCGTCGCGTGCGAGCGCGGCGGCATTCGCGAACGCCCCCTCCGCGCGGCGCGGGTCTCCCGCGGCGAGGAGCGCGAGCCCCTCGCGGCAGCCCGCGTCGGCCGCGAGCTTCGGCCGGTCGACCGCAGCGGCGTTCCGTGAGGCCCGCCCGTAGAGCGATGCCGCCGTCCTCGGGTCGTCGTAGCGGCGCGCGGTCTCGCCGGCCATCCGCTGGCGGATGGCGAGCTCCTCGGCCCCCGGCCGCTGCGCGCGCGCGCACGCCGCGGCGAGGGCGAGGGCGAGGGCGAGCAGGGCAGCGCGGATCGGGATCACGGCCGCCCCTCCGCGCGCTGCGGCTCGGGCGCGAGGTCGAGCACCGCCGGAGGGAGCGGCGGCCCGGGCGCGGGGATCGCGCCGCGCAGGAGCCAGTGGCTCGAGACGAGATCGAGCGTGTGGTTCGACTGCATGACGAGGAGCTGCACCTCGCCGACGAGCGTGTCGAACTCGCGCGAGCGGCTCCGCGCCACCTCGGCGAGCTCCTGCGCCTTCTCGGCGACCTTCGTGCTCGCCGCGACGAGCGCGTCGATCTTCTGCCAGCTCCCGTGCACGTCCTCGAGCAGCTCGGCGGTCCGGTCGTACATGGCGACGTCGGTGAAGAGCTTCCCGGCGCTCCCCTTGCCGTCGCGCAGCCCGCGCAGGAGCTCCTCGAGCCGCGCGAGCGAGCCGGACGCGTTCGCGATGGCCCGCTCGCGGTCCATCGCCGTCGCGAGCCGGTCGAGCGACCGGACGAGCTTGTCGACGTCCTCGGCGGTGCGCGAGCGCTCGACCTGCCCGAGGATCGCGTCGGTCTTCTCGAGGATCGCCTGCGTCCGGTCGAGGATCGCCGGGACCTGCTCGCGCACCCGGTCGACCGTCTCGCGCGCCTTCACGGCCGGGTCGCCCTCCGCCTCCCCTCCCATGACCTTCCCCTCGGGCCACGGCGACGGCGCGCTGCCGGGCTCGAGCGAGATCGCGAGGTCGCCGACGAGGCCGGCGATCGGCACGCGAAGCTGCGCGCTCGCGTCCGAGCGCAAGGTCTCGCGCGCCGCCGCGCCGAGGTCGATGCGGGCGCGGATGAGCTCGCCCTCGCGTGTCGCGCCCGCGACCGTGCCGACGAGGTCGCCCGCGAGCCGGACCGGGACTCCCACGCGCAGCGCCGCCGCGTGCCGGGCGGGGAAGGTGACCGCGAGCACGGCGTGCTTCTCGAACCAGCGCCGGCCGCGTCCGACGAACACGACGCCCACGAGCAGGAGCGCGAGCACGGCGAGGTTGAACGCGCCGACGACGGTGCGGACGTGGCGGAGCGGGGCGGGTCGGCTCATGCGCGGATCACCGGGAGCGGCAGGGCCGGGGCGCGCAGCGCAGCCGCGATCCCGGTCCGGTGGGAGGTGAGGAGGAGGCCGCGCGGGCGCTCGCGGGCCCAGGCGGCGAGAGAGGCGAGGACGGCGCGCGCGGCGTCCTCCTCGAGGTCGTCGAGCGGGTCGTCGAGCACGAGGAGCTCGGGATCGAGGAGCGTCGCGCGGGCGAGCGCCACGCGGCGGCGCACGGGCAGGGCGACCTCCTCTGGCCGTACGTCCGCCGCTTCCTCGAGGCCGAAGCGCGCGAGGGCGGCGGCCGTCGCCCGCTCCGCCTCCGGTGCCGTCGGGCGGCGGTGGAACTGGAGCGGGAGGAGCAGGTTCTCCCGCAAGGTCAGGTTCGCGAGGAGCGAACCGCTCCGCGGGTGCCAGCCGACGCGCGCGAGGAGCGCCGCGGCGTCGTCCCGCGCGAGCGTCGCCGGCGCCTCGCCGAGGAGCCGGGCTCGCCCCGTGTCGGGGCGGTCGATGCCGACGAGCGCGCGCAGCACCGCCGAGCCCGCCTCGATCGGGCCGACGAGCACGAGAATCTCCCCCGCGTGCAGGCGGAAGGAGAGCTTCTCCACGCGGAGCGCGCCGGCGCGGACGGTGACGGTGAGGTCCTCTGCCTCTGCGAGCGCGGCGGCGTCCACGGGTCCCTAGGCGAGGTAGAGGAGCGCGGTCACGACGGTGTTCCAGACGAACACCATCGTGAAGGCGCGCACGCCCGCGGCGGTGACCGCCGGCGGCACCTGGGTCGTGCTGCGCGAGGCGCGGAAGCCCTCGTGGCAGGCGATCGCCGCGATGGCGGTGCCGGGCACGATCGTCTTCGCGGCGAGCGCGACCGCGTCGGCGGGGCGCAGCGCGCCGCTCACGTGCTCGAGCAGCACGTGGGGCGCCGGGCCGCCGAGCAGCGGCGAGAGGAGCGCGCTCGCGCCGATGGAGACGGCGAGGAACACGACGGTGAGGCTCGCGACCGCCACCGCCGCGCCGAGGACGCGGGGGACGACGAGGTACTCGAACGGATCGATCCCCATCCCGACGAGCGCGTCCACCTCCCCCTCGATGCGCATCGTCGCGAGCTCCGCCGCGATGGCGGTCCCGGACCGGGCGATCACGATCCAGGCGGTGAGGAGCGGCGCGAGCTCGCGGACGAGCGTCGCGACGAGCACCTTTCCGAGGACGTCGCCGCCCGCCGCCGCGGAGTAGGGCGACTGTGCGGCGACCGCGAGCGCAACGAGGGATGCGAGGAGCAGCGTGAACGGCGTCGCCCGGACCGCCGTGAAGTAGACCTGCCGCCAGAGCACCTCGCGAACGACCGGCCGGATCCGCCCTGCGGAGCGGGAGAGCGCGAGCATCGTCTCGCCCGCGATGGCGGCGATGTCGGCGAGGTACTCCCCGAGATCCACGGCCGGATCGCCGAGCAGGCGCAGGAGCGAGGTCGCGCGGCGGGACATGGGACGCCCCAGGAGAGCACGGGGGCGCGTCGCTGGAAAGCGCCCGGGCCGAGGGACGCGGCGCCGGCGCGCCTCCCGGACGGATCAGCGGCCGAGCCGTGCAGCGAGGGCGCGCGCCTCGTCGAGGAGCGGGCCCTCCTCGGCCGAGCTCCACTCGCCGAGGAGCCGCAGCGCCGCGGCGCGGGCGCCCTCCGAGTCCCCGAGCGCCTCGCGGCAGCGCGCGAGGAGGATGAGCGAGCGCGGGTGCGTCCAGCTGCGCCACATCACGCGCGGGAGGTACAGCCGCTCGTGGGCATCGAGCGCGGCGAGCGCCTCGGCGTGGCGTCCCGCCTCGAACGAGAGATCGGCGAGGAACCAGAGGGGCGGCGCGCGCCAGACGAAGACCGGCGTCTCCGCCACCACCGCCCGCAGCATCGCCAGGCCCCGGTCCACCGCGCCATCGCGGAAGGCGGCGATCGCCCCGTGGGTCCGGGCGAGCGGCGAGCCAGGCCGCAGGCCGCGGGCGAGCGCGGCCGCGCGCGCGCCCGCGCCGAGCCAGGCGAGCCCCGCCGCGTGCTCGGCCGCGGCACGCGGGTCGAGCGCCTCGAGGCGCGCGACCTCCTCCAGGACCGGCGCGGCGCTCCCTCCGCCGAGGAGGTAGTCGGCGCGGGCGGCGAGGTAGAGGGCGTCGCCGCGGACCTCCGGCAGCTCGCGCGCGAGCGCGTCGAGGCAGGCGAGGCCGGCCGCGCGCCGGCCGCGGTACGCCTCGATGGCGGCGAGCGTGTAGAACCCCATCCGCCGGATCGGGCTTCCGGGCTCCGCGAAGCCGCGGGCGAGCTCGGCGGCCTCGTCGTAGCGCCCCGCGAACCCGACGGCGCCGACGAGATCCTGCTGGGCGACGAGGCCCGCCCCGAGCGCGACGCCGCGCCGGGCCGCGGCGGCGGCGGCGTCCGGGTCGCCGAGCCAGCCGCGGGCGATCGAGAGGGCGTGCAGGTTCGGCGGCGTGGGGGCGCGCGACCAGCGCTCGACCCAGGCGCGGAGCGGCTCCTCGCGCCCGAGCGCGCCGAGCACCTCCGCGAGCTGTCCGGGCGCCCAGCCGTGGTCGGGGTTCAGCGCGACCGCCCGCTCGAGGTACGGCACCGCGAGGCCGAGCTCGTCGCGGTGGCGCAGCAGGTCGCCCACCTCGTAGAAGGCGCGCGGGTCCTCCGGCCAGCGCTCCGTCGCCTCGCGGAAGAGCGCGATCGCATCGTCGTCGCGCCCCGCGACGTGCGCCGCGAACGCGCGGATGAGCACCTGCTCCGTCGCGGGCGCGCGGCGGTGGTGGCGGAGTGCGCGCGCGATGGCGCGTCGCTGGGCCGCGCGGCTCCCGCCGAAGCGGCGCGTCCAGACGGCGAGCTGGTAGTGGGCGACGGCGAGGGTGGGGTCGAGCTCGACGGCGCGGCGGTAGTGCTCGGCGCAGTCCTGGCCGAACAGAGGCCGACTCGAGCACTGCTCGCCGCGGAAGAGGTGTCGGAGCGCCTCGACCGCGCGCGGGGACGGCGCCAGCAGCGGCGCCTGTGCCGGCGGGGCATCGAGGGCGTCGCGGAGCGCCTCGAGCTCGTGCGCGACGGCGGCGGCGTCGGGCGGGCGCGCCGCAGGGTCCTCCGCGCGGCAGCGCGCGGCGAGCGCGGCGATCGGCAGGACGGCCCGGAGCCGGCGCGCGCCGAGCAGCTCGTCGAGCAGGACGCCGAGCGCGAAGAGATCCGTCCGCGCGTCCTCGCGCCCGGCGCACAGCTGCTCCGGCGCCATGTACCCCGGCGTGCCGCTGTGCGCCGGTCCGCCGACGCCGAAGACGTGCGCGAGGCCGAAGTCGAGCACCTTCACGCCGCCGTCCGCCGTGAGGAACACGTTCGAGGGCTTGAGGTCGCGGTGGAGGACGCCGGCGGCGTGCGCGTGGACGAGCGCGCGCGCGATCGCGAGCGCCACGCGGACCGTCTCGCGCGCGGGGACCGGCCCGCGGGCCACCCGCTCCGCGAGCGTCTCGCCGCGGAGCAGCTCGAGGATGAGGTACGGCCCCTCGTCGCACAGGCCGCGGTCGAAGATCGTGACGATGTGCGGGTGCTGCAGCTGCGCCACCGCCTCCGCCTCGCGGCGGAGGAGCTCGTCCGTCGCGGGGGTGCGGCTGCGGACCGACGCCTTCAGCGCTTTGAACGCGACGCGCCGCTTCAGGTCGGCGTCGAACGCCTCCCAGACGACGCCGAAGCCGCCGCGCCCGAGCTCGCGGACGAGCACGAACCGGCCGACGCGCCGGCCGGGCACCCACGCCGGTTTGGGCGGCCCGCTCACCGTGAGCACCCTTGCCATCGCGGCGGCGAACGGCGGCGGGGCCGCGAGCTCGGCGAGGAGCGCCGACAGCCCGGCCGTCGAGCCGTTCTTCGCGGAGGGCAGCTCACCGTCGGTCACGTCCCCTCCGGAGAGGCGTCGTCGAGGAGCCCGTCGGCGCGCGCGAGCTCCTTGAGCCGCACCTTCAGCCGCGCGAACCGCTGGCGCAGCGCGACCGCGGTCACCTCCTCGCCTTCGCTCGACAGGACCGCGGCGACCTCGTCCCAGTCGAGCTCGCGGTCCACGCGCAGCGTGAGCAGCGTCTGATCCTCGGGCGGCAGCTTGGCCCGCAGTCGCTCGAGCCCCGCCCGGCGGCTCCCGGTCACGATCGTGGAGGTGGCGGCCGAGGCGGCGAGGCGCGACGCGAGGCTCGTCGCGAGCCGGTGGCCTCGGGCGCGGTAAGGGTCGCGCCGCAGCCGGCAGGACGCGTGCCAGGCGAGCCGGTACGACCACGCCCGCAGCGAGCACTCGCGACGGAAGGCCGGCAGCCCCTGCCAGAGGTCCTCGGCCCACTGCGAGCGCGCGTCGTGGGCGTCGTCCTCGTCGAGGAGGGTGCAGAGGTAGCCGTGGACCGCAGGGGCGTACCCCTCGATCGCCGCGCTCGCGGCGGCCGCGACGTCGCCGGAGGCGAGGTGCACGAACACCCGTTCCTCGACCGCGTCCATGCGGGGGAGCATACGCTCCGTCCACGCGCCGTTTCCACGCCGGCGGAACGGCGCGCTGCGTCGCCCGCGCCGGACGGCCCCCGACGGGAGCGTGCATCGGGGGGTGCTCGCCGCCGTCGCCCGGCGCCATCGTTCGTCGCATGGCACGCATCGCGATCGTCGCAGACGACATGTTCGAAGACGTCGAGCTCCGGCAGCCGTACGACCGGCTGCGCGAGGCCGGCCACGAGGTGGTGCTCGTGGGGCTCGAGGCCGGCAAGCAGATCACGGGCAAGAAGGGGAAGGAGCGGTTCACGATCGACCGCGCGGTGTCGGACGTGCGCGCGGACGAGTTCGACGCGCTCGTCATCCCGGGCGGCTTCTCGCCGGACAAGCTCCGGACGAGCCTGCCGATGGTCGGCTTCACCCGCGCGTTCTTCGATCAGGGCAAGCTCGTCGCCGCGGTGTGCCACGCGCCGTCCTTGCTCATCGAGGCCGACGTCACCGAGGGCCGGACGCTCACGTCATGGCCGTCGATCAGGACGGACCTCCTCAACGCCGGCGCGCGCTGGGTGGATCGCGAGGTCGTCGAGGACGGGAACCTCGTCACCTCCCGCAACCCGGGCGACCTGCCCGCCTTCGCGGACGCGATCCTTCGCCGGCTGCGCGAGGGCGCGTCTGCGGAGCGCCCGGCGCGCGAGGCGTCGGCTGCCTCCCCCGACCTCCCGCATTAGACGCGGCTCGCAGATGGGATCCCCGCCCGTGAAGGGCTTCGGCCAGGGAGACGCCGCGCTCGCCGCCTGGGCCGAGTCGGTGTACCGGCCGGAGGACGAGGTGCTCCGCGAGATCCGCGAGCGCAGCGTCGCCGCCGGGCTGCCCGCGATCCAGGTCGGCTCGTTCGACGGCCTTCACCTCGAGGTGCTCGCCCGGGCCGCTGGCGCCCGGCGCGCCGTGGAGGTCGGGACGCTCGGCGGGTACAGCGGCGTCTGCCTGCTGCGCGGAATGGGCGAGGCGGGCTTCCTCCACACGTTCGAGCTCGAGCCGGGCCACGCCGAGGTCGCGCGCGCCTCCTTCGAGCGGGCAGGCGTCTCGGCTCGCGTCCGGATCCACCTCGGCCGCGCCACCGAGACGCTCCGGGCCATCGAGGCGGAGGGCCCGTTCGACCTCGTGTTCCTGGACGCCGACAAGGTCGGGTATCCGCGCTACCTCGCCTGGGCGGAGGACCACCTGCGCGTCGGAGGCGTCCTGCTCGCCGACAACACGTTCGGGTTCGGGCACGTGCACGAGGTGCGGCCCGAGGGCGAGTCGCCGGAGGCGATGGCCGCGCTCCGCGCGTTCAGCGAGCGGCTCGCCCGCGCCGGCCGCTTCCGCGCGACGATGCTGCCGACCGCGGAGGGGCTCTCGTTCGGCGTGAAGGTGCGCTGACGGAGCGTCGCGGCGTCGCGACCGCGCTCTCCGGAAGCAGAAGAGGCCCGCAGGGCGGGCCTCTTCGCCTATGGGTGCTGACGCTCGCTTCGGTTCGAGCGGAATCCCGGGCTGGCCGGGCGTGACTTCGAGCATGTCTGTGACTGCGACGGCTCTTTGATCACGACCTCCTTCGTGGTTCAGCACTTCTAGGGAGGATTGTAACGAATCCCCACGGCGGATCGATGGCGCTCCATGTCGCGGATGGGGCGCAAGCGTGCATTCTCGCGGGATCAGGGGCGGATCCGGTGCCGCCGACGACCGCCCCGGACCGAGGGACTTGCGAAAGAAGCGCGGTGACGGCCGCGCGCGTCCGTGCTTCAACGGCCCACCGCGCGCGCACCGAGCGCGAGGGGGAGAAGCGGATGCGGGAGAAGGGGAAGGGCAAGGCCATGCTCTGGTTCGCGGTGTTCGCGGCGTTGGCGGCGGCCGGTGTGCTGGGACTCGTGGTGAACCTCCAGGGGCTCAGGTTCGAGCGGCGCGTCGCGCGGGACGCGCGCGCTCTCTTCGCGCAGCCTGCCGCGCCGCCGGCCGCGCCGGCCGCGCTCGAGTCCCTCCCCGCGCCGGTGCGACGCTATCTCGAGGTCTCGGGGGCGGCGCGCCACGCCCCCATCCGCGCCGCGCGGCTCCGCCACGGCGGCACGTTCCTCGCGAAGCTCGGTGGCGCACCGATGGCGGTCCGCGGCGAGCAGTACCTCGCCGCGGACCCGCCCGGCTTCGTCTGGTGGGGCCGCATCCGCGCCGCCCCCGGCGTCTGGATCGACGGGCGCGACCGCGCGATCGCGGGCGAGGGCAACATGCTCGTCCGCGCCGCGTCCACCGTGACGCTCGCGGACGCGCGCGGGCCCGAGCTCGACCAGGGCGCGCTGCTCCGGCTCCTCGGCGAGGCGACCTGGATCCCGACCTTGCTCCGCGACCCGCGCTACGTCACGTGGGCGCCGCTCGACGAGGGGAGCGCACGCGCCACGCTGCGGGTCGGCGGGCGCGAGGTGTCGGCGACGTTTCACTTCGGGCCGGACGGGCTCCCGGCGCGGTTCACGGCGGAGCGGTTCCGTGACGTGGACGGCAAGGGCGTCCTCACCCCGTTCACCGGGAGCTGCGCGGACTTCCGCGAGGTGGACGGCGTACGCGTTCCCTTCCGTCTCGGCGCGAGCTGGGTCATCGACGGCGCGCCGCTCCCGTACGCGCAGTGGCAGGTGGAGCGGGTGGAGCTCGATCGCGCCGAGCCCTGGTGACGTGCGCCCCACCGCGACGCGGTCGCGGCAGGAAGCGCGGTCAGCGACTCGCGGCGCCCCGCTGCCCCGGTCCGCTGCCCGCGCGCAGGTGGCGCCCGAGCGCCTGATCCTTGCCGCCGACGTGGTCGAGGAGCCACACCACGATCCAGTTCCTCGCGCGCAGGCCGAGGAAGGCGGTCGCACCGTTCGCCTCGCGCTCGCGCACGAGCGCCGCGAGCCGCTCGACGAACTGCGCGTGGGCGGCGCGGTGGTCGTCGAGCCACGGGTAGGCGGCGTCGCGCATGAGCTCTTCCTCGCGCGTGAAGTGGACGAGCGCGTACTCCCGCAGGAAGGCGAACGTGTCGGCGACGCGCGCGGTGTCGGCGCGCTCGAGCGCCGCCTCGAACGCGGCCACCCGCGCGAAGAGCTCGCGGTGCTGCGAGTCGATGATCTCGACCCCGATCGCGAGGCCTTTGTTCCACTCGACGGGCACGACGCCTCCCCTGCGCACGACCGTAGCCGACGCGGGCCTGGATCTACAACGGCCGAGCGCGCCGGGACGGGCGGGGACCCGGGCGGGACCTGACCGCGTGCGCCGGCGCCCCCGGCGCTCAGGCGCGGGCGACCGCCTCCGACACGCGCCCGCGCGCTCCGGTGGCGCGGGACACGCGCGCCCTCGCCGCGACCGCCCGTGCGACGTGCTCGGCGTCCCGCGCGACTCCGTGGATCATCGTCGACGACATGGCGTACAGAAAGTGAAGGCCGACGAAGTAGAGCCCCGGCTCTCCGGCGACCACGCCGCGCCGCTGCAGCGGCTCACCATCCGGACCGAAGACCGGCAGATCGATCCACGAGAAGCCGGGGTGGAACCCGGTGCACCAGATCACGTTTCTCGCGGGGAGGATGCGGTCGTCCTCCAGCACGGGAAGCCCGTCGCGCACCCCCGCGATCCGCGGAACGCGCTCGACCCCGACGGCGGCCAGGTCCCGGGGCTTCACGCGGATGAGCGGCCCACCCCGGAACAGGACCTTCGGGCGCACCTTTCGGCCGATGGGGGTGTCGACCGTCAGCACGCGGTGAAAGACGAGCCGGAGCACGAGGCGCGCGAGGAAGAGGCGCGCCGCGACCCCGTCGATCCGGAACGGGATGTGACCGACGTCGCGTCCCGACAGCCAGGTCGGATGGCCGGCGCGCGCGAGCTCGAGCGCGATCTCGGCACCCGAGTTGCCCGCCCCGACGACGAGGACGCCGCCCTCGCGGAGCTGCGAACGGTTCCGGTAGTCGCTCGAGTGGAGCTGGACGACGCCTGGCTCGAGCTCCTTCGAGAACGGAGGGACCCGACGGCGCTGGTAGGTCGCCATCGCCACCACGACGTTCTCGGCTTCGAGCCGCTCGTCACCCGCGGCGACGAGGAACCGCTCCCCTCGCCTCGAGAGGCGGTCCACCCGGACGCCGGTCCGGACCGGAAGCCGGAAGCGCGCCGCGTACGCCTCGAGGTACGCGGCCATCTCGTCCTTCGTCGGGAAGGCGTTCGCCGGGGCGGGGAACGGCATCCCGGCGAGGCCGTCGAAGCGCGCGGGCGTGAACAGGCGGAGCGAGTCCCACCTGCTTCGCCACGAGTCGCCGATCCGCGCGTTGGCGTCGAGGATCACGAACGGGACACCCCGCCGCGCGAGGTGGTACCCGACCGAGAGCCCCGCCTGCCCCCCTCCGATGACGATCGTGTGGTGACGCTCGGCCTCGCTCGTCCCGCTCATCGTCCACCTCCTCGGTCGATGCCTCGCAGGCGCGAGGTCGCACGGGGGACGAGCTAAGCGTCGCGCGCGCGGGGCGCAGCGCGGAAAGAGGCAGGCCGCGCCGCCGTCCGGGCGCCTGGTCGAGGCCCCGCCGGGCGCGGGGCGGGGCGACCGTTGCCGAGCGACGGGCGAGGCGATGCGCGCGCCAGAGCACTCGCTGACGGTTGACGCCGCCAAGCCGTTGACCTATCAACCATTGATGGCGAAACCATCCGCGCCCCCCGAGGAGCCCATCGGGCTGCTCGTCGCCGCAGTCCGCAGCGGCCTGCGGCAGCTCCTCATGGCGCGCATTGCGCCGCTCGGGCTGTCGGTCCAGCAGTTCTGGCTGCTCGTGGGGATCGCCGAGCACCCCTGCCACTCGCAGGCGGAGCTCGCGGCGCGGCTCCGCGTCGACGAGGCGACCGCGTGCCGGGTCGTCCGGACGCTCGCCTCCCACCGCTGGGTGCGGGCGTCGCGCGACGGGGCCGACCGGAGGCGCGTGCGTCTCGAGCTCACCGCGGCGGGGGAGAAGCTCGCGGGCGCGCTCCTCCCGGTCGCGGCCGAGATCCGCAGCGCCGTCGAGTCCGCGCTGACGGGCGCCGAGCGGGCGGCCACGCGCGCGGGACTCGTGAAGATCCTCTCCGCAGTCCACGCGCGCGCACCGCGCTCCGACGCCGCGATCGCGCCCGGCAGCCGCGCGCCGGCCGGAGGGCGCGCGCGCGCCCGCCATGCCGTGACCACCGCGACAGGGAACGCCCCATGACCACGACGAGGCCCCACATGACGACCACCTCTCGCGCCGCGCTCGCCGCGGCGGTGCTCCTCCTCGCCGCAGGTTGCAAGAAGGGCGACGCGTCGCCTCGCACACGCCCGCCCCCGGCGGTCACGGTCGCGGCGGTCAAGGTCCTCGACGTTCCGGTCGAGATCCGCTCGCCCGTCGACCTCCGCCCCATCGAGCAGGCCGAGGTCGGCGCGAAGACGCTCGGGTACCTCGACGCGGTGCTCGTCGACCGCGGCGACCGGGTGCGCCGCGGGCAGCTCCTCGCGGTGGTCCGCCCCTCCGACCTCCCCGACCAGCTCTCCGCGGCCCGCGGCGCCCTCGCCCAGGCCCAGGCCGCGGCCACGCTCGCCCGCGCGAACAAGGAGCGCGCCGACCGGCTCGCCCCCACCGGGTTCGTGTCGCAGCAGGAGGTCCAGCAGAACCAGACGAACGTGGAGGCGACGGAGGCGAGCCTCTCGGCGGCGCGCTCGAACGTGGACGCGCTCGCGACGAGGCTCGGCGAGATGCGCATCGTGTCGCCGCTCGACGGCGTCGTCTCGGTGCGCCGCCTCGACCCGGGCAGCCTCGTCGGGCCGACCGCGGGCTCGGGCACGATCCTGACGGTACAGCGGCTCGACGTGCTGCGCGTGTTCGTTCCGGTGAACGAGCGCGACGTCGTGCGGCTCCGGGTGGGGCAGGAGGCGCGGCTCGAGCTCGACGCCCTTCCCGGCCGACCGCTCTCCGGCCGCGTCGTCCGCGTGTCCCCGGCGTTCGATCCCGTCGCCCGCACGCTCGACGCCGAGGTGCAGGTCCCGAACCCGGACCGCCTGCTCCGCCCCGGCATGTACGGGCGCGCCGCCATCGTGACGGACGTGCACCGCGGCGCGGTCGTGGTGCCGGCGTCGTCGGTCCAGATCTCGAACGACCGCAGCTACGTGTTCGTGCTGCGCGGCGAGAAGGTGAGCCGCGTCGCGATCGGCGTCGGCGTCGACGGCGGTGACTGGCTCGAGGTGGCGGAGGGGCTCGCGAACAAGGACGAGATCGTCACCGCCGGCATGGACGTCCTCTCCGACGGCGCCACGGTGCGCGCCCAGCGGAACGTCGACCCGTTCACGGGCACCGATCTCACCGCCGCGAAGAACTAGGGACCCTCGCACATGTGGCTCACGCGCCTCGCGCTCCGCAACCCCGTCTTCATCCTGATGATGTCGCTCATGATGCTCGCCCTCGGGTGGGTGTCCCTGACGCGCCTCTCGGTCGACCTCTTCC
>DASWEI010000176.1:0-49532 GCA_036394835.1 Anaeromyxobacter sp.
CGAGATCACCGCTCGGTGCGCTGCGCTGCCTTGCCGGGGTAGAATCACCCACGAGAACATTCACACGACCTGGGCGGTACGACGTGACGCTCTGCCACGACCCCGAGGAAGCGGTTCGCCTCGAGCTCGGCTCACCATGCACCCGGGAAACGCTCCATCGCCGTCATCCCCTCGCCGTGTGGCATGGGTCATCGTCGTAGCCGCCACCACCGCGGCCGTCGTCGCGTATGTTCCGTCGCTCTCGGGCGAGTTCCAGTTTGACGATCACGATTTCGTCGAAGCGGGCGAGGCGGCGAAGGATCCCGGGGCCATGGTCCGCACGCTCCTGGCCGGTGTCCGGCCCGGCCCCCGGCCTCTCACGGATCTGAGCCTGGCGCTCGACCACGCGGTCGGCGGGCTGGATCCGACGCACTATCACGCGACGAACCTGCTCCTCCACCTCGCCACAACGGTGCTGGTGTTCCTCTTTGCGCGGGCGACCTTCCGGCGCACGGGGATCGAGCAGCCGGAGATCCTGGGTGCGATCGTCGCGGCGCTTCACGCGCTTCACCCGATCCAGACGCAGGCCGTCAGCTACGTCTCGCAACGCTCGGAGGTGCTGGCATCATTGCTGTACCTCGCGGTCGTCCTCCTCCTCGCGCGCGCCGAGGAGCATCCCAGCCGTTTCTCCGGGAGGCTCGCGTGGGCAGGGGCGTGCGCCGCGTTTGTGCTAGGGCTCGGTGCGAAGCCCGTGATCGTCACCGCGCCCGCCGCTTGGTTGCTCTGGAGCCACGCGTTCGATCCCTCACGACGCAAGCTCGTGAAGCGGGTGCTCGCGGCCGCTCCGCTGTTGGGTCTCGGCGCGCTCGGCGCGTTCGTGATGCTTCGCGCCACGAAGGGAGACCTGAATGCTGGTTTCCAGATTCCGGGGCTGCCGCCCTGGCGCTACGCCCTCACGCAGCTCAGCGTCATTCCCAGGTACGTCCAGCTCCTCGCCTGGCCAGCCGGCCAGTCGGTCGATCATGACCACGCGCTGGCGACGTGGCCGCCAGCGGCAGAAACCGTTGTCGGCGGTGTGCTGCTGATTGCCGCGATCACCGGGGCCGTCGCGGTCCTGCGCCGAACGCCCGGCGAGACGTCCCCGGTCACGCGCGTCGCCGGATTCGGGGTGCTCTGGTTCCTCCTCCTGCTTGCGCCGTCGTCGAGCGTCATTCCCCTGCGAGACGCTATGGTCGAGCACCGCCTGTATCTTGCATCGTTCGGCCTGTTCGCGGCGGCGCTCGCGCTCGGCGCTCACGTCTCCTTACGCGTCGGAGCGCGCGGAATCCACTCGGCCGCGATCGTGCTTCTCGCCATTGGTGCGCTCGGCTGGGCCACCGCACGCAGAAACGAGGTGTGGCGGACGCAGCTCGCCCTCTGGTCCGATGTGGTCGCGAAGGCGCCAGGGCTTGCGCGGGGACACCTGAACCTGGGTTTCGCGCTCGACCGAGCCGGCGATCTGCGGGGAGCGGTGGAGGAGTACCGGCGAGCAGTGAGCCTCGTCGACGCGTCGACGCCGCACGACCTGGAGGTCTACCAGGACCTCGCCGGGGCGCTCAGGGACCTCGGACGCTGCAGCGAAGCCCGGGCAGTCCTCGATGCCGCCATCCCCATGGCGCCGATGGATCCGGAGCTCCAGACAGATCTCGCGGTGTGCCTCGCCGAGGCGGGCGACACCGACGCCGCGCTGGCGGCAGCGCGACGCGCGACCACGTACGCCCGAGGGGATCCCGCGACGCACAACGTGCTTGCATACGTGCTGCTGCTCCGGAACGACCCGACCGCCGCGCTCGAGGAGCTGATGGTTGCGCTGCGTCTCGCGCCGGGGTACCCGCCCGCGGTGCTCAACACCGCGACGGCGCGGGAGCAGCTGGGGGATGGGATGGGAGCGTGCGCTGCGTTGCGCGAGTACCTACAACTCGCAGCGGGAAGGGCAGCCCAAGCGAATGCGCGGGAGCGCTTCGTCCGGCTCGGATGCCGATAGCACCCAGCAGTGAGAACGGCAGTTCGCGATTCGGACCCTGACCGCGCCGAATCGCGAACTGCCGTTTTCGGTTACCACCCGTGATTCGGTGGCTGAATGGTGATCGCGAGATGCGCCAGGCCGGTCACGGCGAGTACCGAAGGATGTTCCCGCCGTTCTGCGTCACCGCCCAGACCTCGCCCGAACCGCTGCCCCAGACTCGCGTGATCCCGGAGGGCGTACCGCTCAACGGATTCGCGACGCTAGACCAACCGCTTCCGTCCCAATGCTGAATCGATCCCCCCGCGGCCCAGACATCCACCGGCCCCGTGCCCCACAGCCCAACGAAGCTGTCGAACAGCCAGATGCTCGTCCAGGACGTTCCGTCCCAGTGCACGATGGTCGTGTAGCCCGCAGCCCACACGTCGCTCGGGCCGCTCCCCCAAACTCTGTAGAGGTTGTTCGGGCCCGTCCACACGCGGGCCCACGCGGTACCGTCCCAGTGCAGGATGCCGCCGTCGTCGCCCACGGCCCACACGTCGTCCGGCCCGGTGCCCCATACACCGGACAACCGCGCCGAGCTCCCTCCGCACGAAATGCTTCTCCAGGCGCTTCCATCCCAATGCTGAATGGTGCCGTATTCGCCCACTGCCCAAACGTCGCTCGAGCTGTTTCCCCACACGTCCATGAGGCTGTAGCCGCAGACGCCAGGGAACTCGGACCAAGCGGTGCCGTCCCAGTGCATGCTGACACCGGCGCCGCCAACGGCCCAGACGTCACTCGATGCACTTCCCCACACGCCCATGAGGCTACGCCAATCGCCGCCTGCACGGCTCATCCAGGCGGTGCCATCCCAATGCAAGATCGTGCCGTACTCGCCAACGGCCCAGACGTCATTGGATGCACCCCCCCACAAGCCCGAAAGGTCGAGCGATGTCCCGCTCGAAAAGATCTCCCAGGCGCCCCCGTTCCAGCGCGCAGCCGTGTCGCGAATTCCGACGGCCCACACATCCCCCGGGCCGCCAGCCCAGACCGAGACGAGTGCGTTTGCGGCGCCATTCGCGATCGCGTTCGGTGGTCCAATCACAGAGGTCGTCCAGGTGCTCCCGTCCCACTGCAGGATGGTGCCGTTGTCGCCGACGGCCCACGCATTGCCTTGGTCGAGGCCGCCGATACCGCGAAGATTCAGCATCGTTCCGCTCGAGGTGACAGTCCACAGCTTGCCGTTCCAGTGCGTAATCGTGCCCTGGTCCCCAACCGCCCAGGCGTCAGTCGGAGAGCTGCCCCAAACGCTCGTCACATTGTCGACGTGATTCGCGCCATCGAGGCGTGCTACTCGGGCGCGGAGGAGGACGCGTCCTGGCTCCGCGAGATCCTCGACGCACTCGCGCCGCTCGATCAGGGGATCGGCATGTTCCTCGGCCTGCATGCCTCCGCGATCGCGACGCACCTCGCGTCCGCCCGACGGAAGCTCGGGCTCGCCTCGCGGACCGAGCTCGTCCGCGAGCTCGCCTCGCTCGTACGCTCCGGCGAAGACCGCGCACCTCACGCGCCGCATCCGGGCGCCTGAGAGTCAGGCTGGCCAAACGAATGGCCGTTTGACCATGGCGTTCTCGGCCCCTCACGCTTCATCTCGAGCGGGCAGGAGGTACTCGCGATGCGTACTGAATGGGACGTCGGCACGTTGGAGAAGCAGGTTGGAGCGGGCTCGAGCGAACTGGGAGCGAAGGTGGGGGCCGTTGCGATGCTGGCGGCCATCGCAGCCGCGTTGCTCTTCTTGCTCGGGAGCGCCTGGTTCGCGAGCGGAGCGGGCGCCGATTACCCGGAGCCCTACGCGACCTTGACGGACTGAGGACCGCCGGGCTGGTCGCATCGGCGCTGCTCGCGACCGCGAGCGGCGGCGTGGCAGGCGAGTGCGCGCGAAGGTGAGCAGGTCCGCTTTCGACCAAATGCGCCCCCGGACAGGAAACGCCCGGCCTCCTCGCGGTGACCGGGCGTCTTCGGTGTCTCGTCGCGTCCGTCGCAGAGGTTACGGCGGCAGCACGGTGTCGCCGTACACGAGGTAGCGGTCCACGGACTGAGCCGCCTGCCGCCCTTCGCGGATCGCCCACACGACGAGCGACTGGCCGCGCGACATGTCGCCCGCGGCGAAGACGCCGGGGACGCTCGTCATCTTGTTCTCGTCGGTCCAGACGTTGCCGCGATCATCGAGCTTCACGCCGAGCTGCTGGAGCATCGGCTTCTCGGGGCCGACGAAGCCGAGCGCGAGGAACACGAGGTCCGCCGGGATGGTCCGCCCGCTGCCGGGGACCTCCTTCGGGCCGAAGCGGCCGTCCGGCCCCTTCGTCCACTCGATCGTCACGACCTCGAGCGCCTTCACGTTGCCCTTGCCGTCGTCGACGAACCGGTTCGTCAGGACCTGGAAGTCGCGCGGGTCCTTGCCCCAGAGCGCCTTCGCCTCGTCCTGGCCGTAGTCGCTCTTGAACGTCTTCGGCCACTGCGGCCACGGGTTGTCGGCGGCGCGCTCGTCTGGCGGACGCGCGAGGATCTCGAGCTGCACGACGCCGCTCGCGCCGTGGCGGATGGAGGTGCCGACGCAGTCGGTCCCGGTGTCGCCGCCGCCGATGACGACGACGTGCTTCCCCTTCGCCGAGATGAACTTCCCGTCCGCGTGCTTCGAGTCGAGGAGCGACTTCGTGTTCGCGGTGAGGAAGTCCATCGCGAGGTGGATGCCCTGCAGGTTCCGCCCCTCGACGGGGAGGTCGCGCGCCTGGGTGGCGCCGCCGCAGAGGACGATCGAGTCGTACTCCTTCGCGACCCGATCGGCGGGGATGTGCCGGCCGATCTCGGTGTCCGTGACGAAGCGGACGCCCTCGTCGGCGAGCTGCTTCGCGCGGCGCTCGACGAGCGACTTGTCGAGCTTCATGTTCGGGATGCCGTACATGAGGAGGCCGCCGACGCGGTCGGCCCGCTCGAACACGGTGACGAGGTGCCCGGCGCGGTTGAGCTGCTGCGCGCAGGCGAGCCCGGCCGGCCCCGAGCCGATCACCGCGACGCGCTTGCCGGTCCGGACCGGCGGCGGCTGCGGCTTCACGAGCCCGGCGGCGAACGCGCGATCGACGATCTCGCACTCGATGAGCTTGATCGTGACCGGCGGCTCGTTGATGCCGAGCGTGCAGCTCCCCTCGCAAGGCGCGGGGCACACCCGCCCGGTGAACTCGGGGAAGTTGTTCGTCTTCGCGAGCCGGATGTACGCCTCCTCCCACTGGCCGCTGTAGACGAGGTCGTTCCACTCCGGGATGAGGTTGTTCACCGGGCAGCCCGACGCCATGCCGGCGATGAGCTTGCCCGTGTGGCAGAACGGGACCCCGCAGTCCATGCAGCGGGCGCCCTGCTTGCGGAGCGCGTCCTCGCCGTACGACGGGTGCGCCTCGCTCCAGTCCTTGATCCGCTCGAGCGGCGCGCGCTCGTGCTTCGGCTCGCGTGCGTACTCCATGAATCCGGTCGGCTTGCCCATGTGCTAGTTCCCGCCCACCCGCGACTCGTCGCGCGCGTTCTGGTCGAAGGCCGCCATCTCCGCATCCTCCGGCGACAGCCCGGTGGCGCGCATCCTGCGCTGCGACTCGACGACGCGCCGGAAGTCGTGCGGCAGGACGCGGACGAACTTCGGGAGGTGCTCCGTCCAGCGCTCGAGGATCCGCTTCGCGTACGCGCTCTGCGTCCACTGCACGTGGCGCTCGATCATCGCCCGGACCGCCTGCGCCTCCGCGGGGTCCTCGACGAGCGAGAGGACGGTGAGCCCCACCATCTCCTTGTTGCAGCGCGGGATGAACTCGCCGTCCGCGTCGAGCACATAGGCGACGCCGCCCGACATGCCGGCGGCGAAGTTCCGGCCGGTCGGGCCGAGCACCACCACCCGCCCGCCGGTCATGTACTCGCAGCCGTGATCGCCGACCCCCTCCACCACCGCGTGGAGGCCGGAGTTCCGGACCGCGAACCGCTCGCCCGCGAAGCCGCGGATGTACGCCTCGCCGGCCGTCGCGCCGTAGAAGGCGACGTTGCCGATGATGGTGTTCTCCTCGGCGACGAAGGTCGCCTCGCGCGGCGGGAACACCACGATCTTGCCGCCGGAGAGCCCCTTGCCGATGTAGTCGTTCGAGTCGCCCTCGAGGAGGAGCGTCATCCCCTTCGGCACGAACGCGCCGAACGACTGGCCCGCCGAGCCCTTGAAGTGGAACTTGATCGTGTCCTCCGGCAGCCCGACCGCGCCGTAGCGGCGGGTGATCTCGGAGCCGGTCATCGTGCCGACGACGCGCATCGTGTTGCGGATCGGCAGCGACACCTGGACCGGCTTGCACTCCTCGATCGCCGGCTTCGCGAGCTCGAGCAGGGTCGTCGCGTCGAGCGTCCGCTCGATCCCGTGGTCCTGCGGGATCTGGCAGGTCCGCCCGTAGTGCTTCGGCACCGTCGGCTTGAAGAGGATCCGGGAGAAGTCGAGGTTGCGCGCCTTCCAGTGGTCCACGGCGCGGCGCATCTCGATCCGCTCCGAGCGGCCGACCATCTCGTCGATGGTGCGGTAGCCGAGCTCGGCCATGTACTCGCGGACCTCCTGCGCGATGAAGCGCATGAAGTTCACGACGTGGGCCGGGTCGCCGGTGAACTTGGCGCGGAGCTTCGGGTCCTGCGTCGCGACGCCCACCGGGCAGGTGTTGAGGTGGCAGGCGCGCATCATGATGCAGCCGAGCACGACGAGCGGGGCGGTCGCGAAGCCGAACTCTTCCGCCCCGAGCAGCGCGCCAACGATGACGTCGCGGCCGGTCTTGAGCTGCCCGTCCACCTCGACGGTGATGCGCGACCGCAGGTCGTTCATCACGAGGACCTGGTGCGCCTCGGCGAGGCCGAGCTCCCAGGGGATGCCCGCGTGCTTGATCGAGGTGAGCGGCGAGGCGCCCGTGCCGCCGTCGTGGCCGGAGATGAGCACCACGTCCGCGTGCGCCTTCGCGACCCCGGCGGCGATGGTCCCCACCCCGACCTCGGCGACGAGCTTCACCGAGACCCGCGCGCGATGGTTCGCGTTCTTGAGATCGTGGATGAGCTGCGCGAGGTCCTCGATCGAGTAGATGTCGTGGTGCGGCGGGGGGCTGATGAGCCCGACGCCGGGCGTCGCGTGGCGCGTCTTCGCGATCCATGGGTACACCTTCGAGCCGGGCAGCTGCCCGCCCTCGCCCGGCTTCGCCCCCTGCGCCATCTTGATCTGCAGCTCGCGGGCGTTCACGAGGTACTCGCTCGTCACCCCGAAGCGGCCCGAGGCGACCTGCTTGATCGCCGAGTTCTTCGAGTCGCCGTTCTCCTCTTTCAGGTAGCGCGCCGGGTCCTCGCCGCCCTCGCCGGTGTTCGACTTGCCGCCGATCCGGTTCATGGCGACGGCGAGCGACTCGTGCGCCTCCTTCGAGATGGAGCCGTAGCTCATCGCGCCGGTCTTGAAGCGGCGCACGATCGACTCGACCGGCTCGACCTCGTCGATCGAGACGGGCCTCATCCCCGGGATGAGGTCCATGAGGCCGCGCAGCGTGCAGAGGTTCTTCGACTGCTTGTCGACGAGCGCCGTGTACTCCTTGAAGAGCTCGTAGCTGCCGGTGCGGCAGGCGTACTGGAGCTTGTGGATCGTCTCCGGGTTGAAGAGGTGGTACTCGCCGGTCGAGCGGTACTTGTACTGCCCGCCCGCGGGCAGGCTCGTGTGGACGATCGGGCGCTTCGGCGGGAAGCCGCGCTCGTTCCGGAGCCGCGCCTCCTTCGCGACGACGTCGATGCCGACGCCGCCGACGCGGGTGGCGGTCCAGGTGAAGTACTCGTCGATGAAGTCCTGGTTCAGCCCGATCGCCTCGAACACCTGGGCGCCGTGGTAGCTCTGGACCGTCGAGATCCCCATCTTGGAGATCACCTTCACGATCCCCTTGTTCACCGCCTTCACGTACTTCTTCTCGGCGTCCTCCGCGGAGCCGGGGATGAGCCCCAGGTTCACCTGGTCGTGGATCGTCTCGAAGGTGAGGTACGGGTTCACCGCCGACGCGCCGTAGCCGACGAGCAGCGCGAAGTGGTGCACCTCCCGCGGCTCGCCCGACTCGAGGACGAGGCCGATGCGCGTCCGCGTCCCCTCGCGGATCAGGTGGTGGTGCACCGCCGCGACGGCGAGGAGCGACGGGATGGGCGCGTCGTCCGCGTCGTGCCCGCGGTCGGAGAGGATGATGACGTTGTAACCCTCCGCGATGCACTCGGAGGCCTTGAAGCGAAGGTCCTCGAGGGCTTTGCGCAGCGCGGCCCCGCCACCGCTCGCCCGGAACAGGATCGGCAGGGTGATCGCCTCGAGACCGCGGGACGCCTGACCGCCGTCGCAGCCGCGGATCTTCTCGAGCTCCTCGTTGCGGAGCACCGGCGTCGGCAGCGAGAGCTGGCGGCAGGACTCGGGGGCGGGCTCGAGGAGGTTCCCCTCCGGCCCGACCGCCGTCTCGATCGCCATGATGATCTCTTCGCGGATCGCGTCGACCGGCGGGTTCGTCACCTGCGCGAAGAGCTGCTTGAAGTAGGCGAAGAGCGGCTGCGGCTTCTCCGAGAGGACGGCGAGCGGGGTGTCGGTGCCCATCGACCCGAGCGGCTCGGTGCCGTCGGTCGCCATGGGCGTGATGAGGAGCTTCACGTCCTCCTCGGTGTAGCCGAAGACCTCCTGGCGCCGGAGCACGGTCTCGTGATCGGGCTCGTGGACGAGGGGCGGCTTGCCGAGGTGGCGCAGCGGCACCGAGTAGCGCTCGAGCCACTCGCGGTACGGGTGCTGCTTCGCGATCCGCTCCTTCAGGTCGTCGTCCGAGACGATCCGGCCCTCCGACGTGTCGACGAGGAACATCCGACCCGGCTGCAGCCGGCCCTTGTGCTGCACCTGCTCGGGCGGGATGTCGAGGACGCCGACCTCCGAGGCCATGACGACGAGCCCGTCCTTCGTCACGTAGTAGCGCGAGGGCCGGAGGCCGTTGCGGTCGAGCACCGCGCCGACGCGGATACCGTCGGTGAACGCGATCGAGGCCGGCCCGTCCCAGGGCTCCATGATGCAGGAGTGGAACTCGTAGAACGCCTTCTTCGCGGCGCTCATCGACTCGTGCCGGTTCCACGGCTCTGGCACCATCATCATCATCGCGTGCGGCAGCTCGCGGCCGGCGAGGGTGAGCAGCTCGAGGACGTTGTCGAACATCCCCGAGTCGGAGCCCTCGTTGTCGACGACGGTGAGGATCTTCTGGAGGTCGTCTCCGAAGAGCGACGACCTCATCATCGACTGGCGCGCGTGCATCCAGTTCACGTTGCCGCGCAGCGTGTTGATCTCGCCGTTGTGCGAGATGTAGCGGTACGGGTGGGCGCGCGACCACGACGGGAACGTGTTCGTCGAGAAGCGCGAGTGCACCATCCCGATCGCCGAGACGATCTGGGGGCTCGAGAGGTCGAGGTAGAAGGCGCGCAGCTGAGGCGCGTTCAGCATCCCCTTGTAGACGACGGTCTTGTACGAGAGCGACGGCACGTAGAAGTGCGTGCGCCCCGGGATCGCCGAGCGCGAGACCTTCTTCTCGACGAGGCGGCGGATGACGTAGAGCTTCCGCTCGAAGCTCATCGCGTCGGGGCAGTTCGTGCCGCGGCCGACGAAGATCTGGCGGATCACCGGCTGCGAAGCCTTCGCCGTCGGGCCGAGGGTCGAGTTCTCGGTCGGGACGTCGCGCCAGCCGAGGAGCGTCTGCCCCTCCTCCCGCACGACGTCCTCGAAGATCTTGACGCAGGCCGCCCGACCCGCGTCGTGCGTCGGCAGGAACACCATGCCCACCGCCCAGTGGCCGGGCTTCTGCGGCAGCGTGAACCCGACCTTCTCGGCCTCGGCGCGCAGGAACGCGTGCGGAGTCTGCAAGAGGATGCCCGCGCCGTCGCCGGTGTTCTTCTCGGCGCCGACCGCGCCGCGATGCTCGAGGTTCACGAGCACCGTCAGCGCCTTCGCGACGATGTCGTGGGAGGCGCGGCCCTTCACGTCGGCGACGAAGCCGAAACCGCACGCGTCGTGCTCGTGCTGGGGGTCGTACAGCCCCTGCCTCTCCGGATAGCCAGTCTCGATCATCGGATGTGTCGTCCTTCGCTGCCTGCACCGCTCCCCGGGCGTCGCCGGGAGGTCTCGCGCGAGAGGTCGGGAGAAAGGCCTTCCGCTGCGCCGCCAGGCCGGCGACCGCCGGGCCCTCGCGCCCCGCGCCCGGGTGCCTGTGGGCGCGTGCACCACTCATCGAACATGGAAGGGTCAGTTTCCACGAACGAACCCAGCGAGGTCAAGGCCCGAACACTGCGCGCCTTTTGAGCTCCGCGCCTGCTCGGCCGCCAGCTCTCGCGACCCACCGATCGCCTCCCCTCCCCGGCAAGCGCCGGAACCGCCTCCTAGCGGGCGGGACCCCCGCGCGCATGCTCGTCATCGAGCCGGGTGGCAGGTCTCGCGACGCGAGGCGTCGCGCCCGTGACGCGGATCACGCTCCGCAACCCGCCGCGGCCCCGCGGGTTCGAGGAGGCGAGGGGCGAGACACCTCCCCGGCCCCCGAGGAGAAGGACACATGACGATCACGACGAGCACGGCGCGCATCGCCGCGGGCGCCCTCGCCTTCGCGCTCTCGGCCTGCGGCGCGAGTGACAAGACGGACCCATACCTCGACGCCATCCCGGACGCCGCGGCGCTCACGATCGACGCGCAGGCCGCCGCGCCGGCCGCCGCCGCGATCGACCCGGCGCCGGTCTCGAGCCTCCAGAACGACCTCGCGGTCGTCCACGAGAAGGCCGAGGCGATGAACGCGGCGCTCCGCGACGTCTTCGCGCGGCTCGAGGAGCTCACCGCGACGGGAGGCCGCGAGATGCCGAACGGCGTGAAGATGTGGGGCCCGGCGATCCGCTGCGTGCAGAAGGACGGCGCGGGCGCGTGTGTCGCGAATGGCGAGGCGAGCCTGCGCCTCATCGTGAGGCGGTACACGGACCACGCCGCGGATTTCGCCGTGCAGGCGCGCGACGCAGCGTCCGTCGACGAGGGCGACTTCAAGGCCGTCCTCGCGGGTTACCTCATCCGTGGCGAGGTGGCGCGGCGCGGCGCCGGGAAGCTCTGGGTGAACTTCCAGAACCTGAAGGGCGCCGCCCCGGGCTTCCTCGGTCAGGGCTACCTCGCGGCAGGCTTCGCTGCCGGCCCGGTCGCGAAGGCGGTGACCTACCGGATGTTGACCTTCACGCGCGACCCGGCGCTCCACGCCCCGGTCACCGCCGCGTTCGCCGCCTGGAAGAACGCCGCCGGCCTCGTGCGCGCGCGGGTCGCCGACTTCGCCGACCTCGACAAGTCCGGGGCGGCGCTCGAGCTCGGCTTCTGGCGCGCGGTCTGGGCGCCCCTCGCGGGCGGCCGCGCCTTCACGGTCGTCACGGACTGGAACGACCGCGGGACGCCGACGGGCGACGTGCCGGCCGGCAAGTACTGGTTCGCGCGCGCCTGCTACGCCCCCGGCCAGACGGCGCCCGAGTACAAGGAGTGGTTCCTGTGCGACAGGCTCGCGAGCGGGCTGCCGAACCCGCCGGTCGCGTGCGTCGTCGCGAACGCCGGCGCCGGCGCGAAGGAGCCCGGCGTCGGCAGCGACGCGATCACCACCTGGCAGGAGACGAGCTGCTTCTGGGATCCGGCGCAGCACGGCGGCTCGCCCGAGCCGGAAGGGCTGCGTCCGCCGGGCATGGCGCCGCTCGACCACGCGGACGACGATCGCGACGAGGACGGCGAGGCGAACGTGGGCCTCATGCCGGAGCCCTGCCCGACGACGGTGTCGACCGTGAGCCCCGACACCCGGCCGCCCGGGATGATGTAGCAGCGGCGCTTCAGCCGTGAGAGAACGGACCCGGCGTGCGCCCCTCCTCGGGAAGGGCGCCGCCGGGCCGCTCGTTGTAGAGGGCGCTGCGCCGGAGGATTCTCCCCGCGCGCAGCGTTTGCGCGATCCAGGGCAACATCGCTTTTCCTGCGGGGTTCAGCAACGCTGGCGGGGGCGAGTTGTCCCAGATCACGCGGATTTACCCGCGCCGATGGGGGCATGGAGTTTGCTCCCCGCCCCGCGGAACGGAGGTCACACTCGTGAATTCGACTGCTTCGCCCGCCGCCGAGGCCCTGCCCGCGCCGGCCGTCCCGTCGGTCGCCGAGCGCGAGGTTCGCCTCACCAGCTACCTCGTGGTGGGCGCGCTCCTTGCCGGGATGATCCTGCAGGTCTGGGTCCCCCCGGGAGGCCTGACGCTCGTCGCGGCCGCGTTCCTCGCGAGCCTCGTCGTCCTCACGCTCGGCTTCGTCGCGAAGGGTCGCCTGCGCGACACCATCGCCGGCTTCCGCTTCATCGCGACCCTGCTCTTCGTGCTCGCGCTGATGGCGATGCTCGGCACGCTCATCCTGCAGATGAAGCCCGCGACCTTCTACCTCACGCGCTACGGCGTCGTCGGCCGGCTCATCGTGGCGCTGCGCCTCGACGACATCTTCCACGGCGTGCCGTTCGCGCTGCTCATGGCGCTCTTCGGCGCGTCCGTGATGGCCTCGGCGACGCGGCGCTTCCCCGTGAAGCTGCGGAACGCAGGCTTCTTCATCACCCACGTCGGGCTCATGACCTCGCTCGCGGGCGCCGCGGCCTCCGCGACGCTCGCGCTCCGCGGCCGCATCGACCTGCACGCGGGCGGCGAGATCGCCTCGCAGGTGCGCCTCGGGAAGGCGAACCAGCCGACCGGCGAGCTCGCCGCGCTTGGCTTCGACCTGCGGCTCGACCGGTTCGAGGCGCCCTCGTACGAGTCCGAGTTCCGCGTCGGCTACTACGAGCAGACCGAGATCACCGACGAGCGCGGGACGCGCCCGCACTGGAAGCTCAAGGCGAGCTTCGATCCCGACCTCTCGAAGCACCGGCTCCCGGGCGGCGACTCGTTCCAGCTGAAGGGCATCTACCCCGACTTCCGCCCGGTCCCGAACCCCACGACGCAGCAGGTGGGCTACGGCACCGCGTCGCAGCAGTGGCGGAACCCGGCGATCGCGATCGAGGTCCACGGCGAGGGCGTGGCGAAGGAGCAGCTCATGATGGCGTCGCGGCGGGCCGCGGCGTACCTCACCCCCACCCGCGCGCTCCTCTTCGAGAAGCGGGCCGAGGAGAAGCGGGCGTACATCTCGCACGTCACGGCGCTCGGGGGCGGCGAGGCGATCCAGCGCGTCGTCTCGGTGAACGAGCCGTTCACGCACAACGGCTGGACGCTCTACCAGGTGAACTACAACCCCGAGGACCCGACCTACTCCGGGCTCGAGGCGGTCTACGACCCGGGCGTCTTCTGGGTCTTCACCGGCTTCGCGCTCATCTGTCTCGGGGTCTTCTTCATGTTCTACGTCGAGCCGCGCCTCAAGAAGTCGGCGAAGGCCCCCGCCGCCGCCGCGGCCTGATCGAGGAGAGAACCGAACATGCTCCAGTACGTCCTCGCCGAGCACCCGTTCTTCGTCGCGACCGGCGCGCTCTACGCCGCCTCGGTCGCGTTCTACGCCGCCGCCTGGAGCTCCACGAAGCAGCTCGTCGGCCGCGCCGCGACCGCGTTCATGGTGGCGGCGCTCGCCCTGAACGTCGCGCTCATCGGGCAGCGCTGGGTCGAGGCGGGGCGCGCGCCGTTCAAGTCGCTCTTCGAGTCGCTCGTCTTCTTCGCGCTCTGCATCGCGCTCGTCTACGTCTTCTTCGAGTTCATCTACCGCACGCGCGTCTTCGGCGTGCCGGCGATGCTCCTGTCGTTCGGCTGCCTCGTCTACGCGCTCGCGAAGTGGGACGCGGAGATCGTGAAGCTGCCGCCGGCGCTGCAGTCGCCGTGGTTCGTCCCGCACGTGATGGTCTACTTCGTCGGCTACGCGGCGGTGACGATCGCCTTCGTGCTCGCGGCGATCCAGCTCCTCGCGCCGCGCCTAAAGGCCGTCCAGCGGCTGCTCACCATGAAGGCCGGCACGATCATGACCGGCAAGCCGCTCGACGTGGAGTCGATGTCCTACGAGCTCGTCCGCTTCGGGTTCGCGCTCCTCACGATCGGGCTCCTCGTCGGCTCGGTCTGGGCGAAGAGCGCCTGGGGCGACTTCTGGGTGTGGGATCCGAAGGAGAACTGGTCGCTCGTCACCTGGCTCATCTACGGCGGCTACCTGCACCTGCGGCGGGTCCGCGGCTGGCGCGGCGAGAAGGGCGCGTGGCTCCTCATCATCGGCTTCGCGGTCGTGATGTTCACGTATCTCGGCATGCACCTCCTCCCGACCGCGGAGGAGAGCGCGCACGTGTACTCGGGGGAGTAGCGGTCCCTAGTACTACTCGGTCACTTCTGCGAGCCCCGCCCCTACTTCTGGAGCTCCGGGAGCTCGTCCGCGTGCCGTCCTGAGCTGCCGCTGCGGTACTCCTTCAAGCGGTACTGGATCTTCCGGATGGAGACGCCGAGCACCTCGGCCGCGCGCGCGGTCGACCCGCCGCACTGGTCGAGCGTGCGGAGGATCGCCTCGCGCTCGATCTCGAAGAGCGTCGCGCCGGGGATGAGGGCGGAGGCGGTGCTCTCCTCCGGCCGCGCGCCGTGCAGCACCGGCGCGAGGTCCTCGGCGGTGATCTCGTGGCCGCGCGCCGACCCCACCGCGCGCTCCACGACGTTCGCGAGCTCGCGCACGTTGCCCGGCCAGTCGTAGGCGAAGAGCGCGGAGAGCGTGCCGGGTGTCACGCCCGTGATCTCCTTCTCCGCGACGCGCGCGAACACGTCGATGAAGTGCGAGACGAGCGCCGGGACGTCGCCCTTCCGCGCGCGGAGCGGCGGGAGCGAGACGGAGACGACGTTGAGCCGGTAGTAGAGGTCGTCGCGGAAGCGCCCGGCACGGACCTCCTCGGCGAGGTCGCGCATCGAGCCCGCAACGACGCGGACGTCGACGTGCACGGTCTCGCGCCCGCCGAGCCGCTCGAAGTCGCCCTGCTGCAGGACGCGAAGGACCTTCACCTGCACGGACGGCGGCATCCGCCCGACCTCGTGCAGGTAGAGCGTCCCGCCGTTCGCGAGCTCGAAGCGGCCGATCCGGCGCTCCTCCGCCTCGGCGAACGCGCCGCGCTCGTGGCCGAACAGCTCGGCCTCGAGCAGCGGCTCGGAGACGGCCGCGCAGTTCACCCGCACGAACGGACGGTCGCGCCGCGGCGACGCCTCGTGCAGCGCCTGCGCGACGTGGGCCTTCCCGGTCCCCGCCTCGCCGTGAAGGAGTACCGTCGCCTTGGTCGGCGCGACGCGCCTCACGACCTCGACGAGGGCGAGCAGCTCGGGCGCGGCGCCGACGATCGCGAGCCGCTTCCGGAGCGACTCCCGGAGCGCGAGGCGGTCCTTGCGGAGCAGCCTCTTGTCGAGCGCCTTCTCGAGCACCACGAGGACCTGGCCGGGATCGAGCGGCCGGACGACGAAGCTCTCCGCGCCCGCGCGCAGGGCGCCGACGGCGCTCTCGAGCCGGTCGGGGGCCGCCGCGACGACGATGGCCGCGTCCGACCTGAGCTCCCGCAGCCGCGCGACCATCGCGGTCGGCTCCACGTCGGGGAGCGCGGAGTCGACGAGCACCGCCGCGGGCTGGAAGCTCGGGACGAGCGCGAGCGCGCCCTCGCCGGAGGACGCCTCGACGGCGTCGAACCCGCTCTCGCACAACGCGGCACGCAGCGCCGCGCCGTCACGCGGGTTCGGATCGACGATCAGGATGCGTTCGCGCTTCATCTCCGGACGGGGCCGTTAGCAAGCGCCGTACCCGGGTTTCACGCATCGCGGCGTGCACGAATTGCGTGAGCTGCGGGTGCGCCGCGGGCCGGGCGCCCGCTGATTAGCGGCCAACCCGGCCCCTCGCCATGCCTTTTCGCCGCAGGCGGCCGAAAGAGCGCTCGGAGGCCAAACGCGTTGACTGCGCGTCGCATGAACTGCGGATCGTCCGCCTTCGCGGGGGTGCGCCTGGCTGCTCGGAGACGTGGCGCATCCCTTCGCGCACACGCCTGCGCAACCCTCGAGCTTGCGCGCCCACCCCGCCGAGCGTACGACCGCCGCATGGAACGGACCTGGCTCGATGGCCGGATCGCGCTCGTGCAGGGGGACATCACGCGGCTCGCGGTCGACGCCGTCGTGAACGCCGCGAACGCGTCGCTGCTCGGCGGCGGCGGCGTGGACGGCGCGATCCACCGCGCCGCCGGCCCGGAGCTCCTCGCCGAGTGCCGCGGCCTCGGCGGCGCTCGCACCGGCGAGGCGAAGATGACGCGGGGCTACCGCCTCCCGGCGCGGCACGTGATCCACGCGGTCGGGCCGGTCTGGCACGAGGGCGCCGCCGGGGAGGACGACGCGCTCGCGCGCTGCTACCGGGCCGCGCTGCGGCTCGCCGCCGACGCCGGCCTGCGCTCGATCGCGTTCCCCGCCATCTCGACCGGCGTCTACGCGTTCCCCGTGGAGCGGGCGACGCGGATCGCCGTCGGGGAGGTGCGGCGCGGGCTCGCGGCGGCGCCCGGGCTCGAGCGGGTGGTGTTCTGCTGCTTCTCCGCCGAGGACCGCGCGCTCTACGAGCGGATCCTCGACGCGCCGTAGCGACGGCGCAGGAGCGCCGCCGCGGCAAGGGCGAGCGCGGCGAGCCCTCCCGCGCGCGCGAGGAGGAGCCGCGCCGGCGCGCGCGGCCGGCGGCGGCGCGCCCACCGCTCGGCGTCCCGCGGGGGCGAGGGCTCCATCCCGAGCCGCATCGCCTCGGCGAGGTGGAGCGCGCGCCGGCCCGTCCCCTGAGCGATCTGCGTGCGGCACGAGAAGCCGTCGGCGAGTAGGAGCGCGTCCGCCGGTGCGCGGTGGATCGCCGGGAAGAGCCCGAGCTCGCCCGTGCGCTGGGACACCTCGTAGCGTGCCCCCGCCTCGAAGCCGAACGACCCCGCCATCCCGCAGCAGCCGGTCTCCGGGTCCTTCGCGTCGAGACCGAGGCGGCGCAGGACCCGCTTCTCGGCCTCGTCGCCGAGCACCGCGTGCTGGTGGCAGTGGATCTGGACGAGCGCCTCGCGGGGAAGGCGGCCGAGCGGGAAGCCCGCGTCCTCGTCCACCACCTCGGCGAGGACCTTCGCGCTCCGGGCGAGCGCCTCGGCCCGGGGATCATCCGCGAGCAGGTTCGGCAGCTCGTCGCGGAGGACGGCGGCGCAGCTCGGCTCGAGGAAGACGACCGGAGTCCCGGCGGCGATCGCCGGCGAGAGGACGTCGAGGTCCCGCTCGAGGAGGCGCCGCGCGAGCCCGAGCATCCCGTGATCATAGAGCGGGCGGCCGCAGCAGATCCGGCGAGAGGGGAGCTCGATCGCGTACCCTGCCCGCTCGAGCGCCTCCACGGCCGCGATCCCGACCTCCGGGTGGAAGAAGTCGGTGAACGTGTCCGGGAAGAGCAGGAGCCGCTTGCCGCCGGCGGTCTGCGGCGCGGGCGCGCGCGCGCCGAACCAGCGGCGGAAGGTGATGGGCGCGAAGCGCGGGATCCGGCGGCGCGGCGCGATACCGGCGGCGGCCTTCAGCACGGCCGAGACGCCGGGCGTCGCGGCGGCGAGGTTCACGAGCCCGGGGGCGAGGGCCGCGGCGCGCGCCCACCACATGACGAGCCCCATCGCGTAGGCCGCCCGGGGGCGGAGGCGGCCCGCGTAGTAGTGGGAGAGGAACTCGGCCTTGTAGGTGGCCATGTCCACGTTCATGGGGCAGTCGCTCTTGCAGCCCTTGCACGCGAGGCAGAGGTCGAGCGCCTCCTTCACCTCCTGCGAGCGCCAGCCGTCACGCAGCGGGTCGCCCGTCATCATCTCGAACAGGAGCCGGGCGCGCCCGCGGGTCGAGTGCATCTCCTCCCGCGTCGCCCGATAGCTCGGGCACATGACGCCGCCGTGCTCGCGGCGGCACGCCCCCACCCCCACGCAGCGCGCCGCGACGCGGCCGAACGAGCCGCCGTCGTCCGCGTACCGGAAGGCGGTCCGCGGCCGCACCTCGACGTAGCCCTCGCCGAGCCGGAGGTTCTCGTCGAGGCGGTACGGGTCCACCTTCTTGCCCGGGTTCATCTTCCAGTCCGGGTCCCAGATCCGCTTGTACTCGCGGAACGCCTCGACGAGCTCCTCCCCGAACATCTTGTGGAGCAGCTCCGCCCGCGACTGCCCGTCCCCGTGCTCGCCGGAGAGCGAGCCGCCGAACGACACGACGAGGTCCGCGGCTTGCTCGATGAACTCGCGGTAGCGCTCGACGCCGCGGCGCGTGGCGAGATCGAAGGTGATGCGGGTGTGGACGCAGCCCTGCCCGAAGTGGCCGTAGAGCGCCCCGCGGTAGCCGAACGCGTCGTAGAGCCCCTTCAGCGATCTCAGGTAGCCGCCGAGCCGCTCCGGCGCGACCGCGGAGTCCTCCCACCCCTCCCACGTGTCGGGCTCGCCCGGGACGCGCGCGGTGGCCCCGAGCGCGGACTCGCGCACCTTCCAGACGATCGCCTCCTCCCGCGCGTCGCCGAACAGCTTCATGTGCGGGGCGCCCGGGCGGCGCGAGAGCGCCTTCATGCAGCGCCTCGCGCTCGCCTCGGCCTCGCGGCGATCGGCGCCGCCGAACTCGACGAGGAGCCACCCGCGCCCGTCGGGCAGGAGCTTCAGCCGCTCCGGATGGAGCCGCTTCTTCTTCATGTCCTCGACGAGCCGCTCGTCGATCCCCTCGAGGCCGATCGGGCCGAACGCGCGGAGCTCCGGGACCTCGTCGGCGGCGGCGAAGACGTCGGGGTAGCCGAGGACGAGCAGGGCGCGGCCGGGCGGGCTCGGCACGAGCCGGACCTCCGCCTGCAGGATCGTGACGAGCGTCCCCTCGCTGCCGACGAGCGCCCGCGCGACGTCGAAGCCCTTCTCCGGGAGGAGCTCGTCGAGGTTGTAGCCGGAGACGCGGCGCGGGATCTTCGGATAGCGGGCACGGACGAGCTCGCCGTACCGGTCGCGCAGCTCGGCGAGCCGGCGGTAGATGTCGCCGCGGCGGCCTCCGCCCTGCACGATCTCCTCGCGCTCCCCCTCCGGCGTCGGGCCGACCCACAGCCGCGTCCCGTCATAGGTGAGGACCTCGAGGCGCCGCACGTTCTCGGCGGTGCGACCCGCCATCATCGAGTGCACGCCGCAGGAGTCGTTACCGATCATCCCGCCGAGCGTGCAGTGGGTGTGTGTCGCGGGATCGGGGCCGAAGGTGAGGTGGTGGCGCTCGGCCGCGTCGCGCAGGGTGTCGAGGACGCAGCCGGGCTCGACGCGCGCGGTGCGCGCCGCGGGGTCGAGGGCGAGGACGTGGTGCAGGTACTTCGAGAAGTCGAGGACCACCGCGACGTTGCAGCACTGGCCGGCGAGGCTCGTGCCGCCGCCGCGGGAGAGGATCGGGGCGCCGTGGGTACGGCAGAGGGCGAGCGTCGCGGCGACGTCGCCCACCGAGCGCGGCACGACCACGCCGATCGGCACCTGCCGGTAGTTCGAGCCGTCGGTCGCGTACAGCGCGCGCGAGCCGTCGTCGAACCGGACCTCGCCCTCGATCGACGCGCGCAGGTCTGCCTCGAGCGCCCGCGTCGCCGCGGCCGAGAACGGGCGCTGCTCGCCCCACGGCTCGGCCTCGCGCCGGAGCCGCTCCACCGGATCCGACGACGGCCCGATGCCCGGGATGACGACGCGCCCGTTCTCCACGTGATCCATGGTCGCCCCCGGACCTCGGCCCGACTCGCCCCGCCAGGACCTCACCCGACCGCGTACCGCTCCGCGTCCTCCTGCCGGAGCTCGATCCCGAGCCCGGGGCGCGAGAGATCCGGCGCGAGGAGCCCGTCCTGCGGCCGCGGCGCCCCGTCGAGGAGCAGCCGCTCGAGCCGGACGTGGTCGTGGAACCACTCGAGGTGGATGCCGGTCGGGGCCGCGCACATGAGCGCCGCGTGGAGCGACGGGGCGCAGTGCGACGAGAGCGGCGCGGCGAACGCTGCCGCGACCGCCGCCGCGCAGAGAAAGCCCGTTGGACCGCCGCAACGGGTCGCGTCCGCCTGGAGCACGTCGACCGCGCCGGCCTCGAGCATCCGCCTGAAGTAGCCGGCGTCGTGGCCGTACTCGCCCGCCGCGACGTCCATCCCGGGCGGCGCACGGTCGCGGACGACCCGCAGGCCCGCGAGGTCGTCGGACGGGACCGGCTCCTCGAGCCAGGTGACGCCCTGATCCGCGAGCCGCGCCGCCGTGGCGAGCGCCTGCTTGCGCCCGAACGCGCCGTTCGCGTCGACGAAGAGCCCCGCGCCGCCGATCGCCTCCCGCGCCGCGCGCACGCGCGCGTCGTCGGCGCGCGCGTCGCGCCCGATCTTCATCTTCACCGCCGCCATGCCCTCCGCGGCCCACGCCCCGAGCTGCTCCGCGACCTGCCGCGGCCCGAGCGTGCAGAAGCCGCCGCTCCCGTAGACCGGGATTGCCGGCCGGACGCGGCCGAGCAGGACCGCGAGCGGCAGCTCGAGCAGGCGTCCCTTCAGGTCCCACAGCGCGGCGTCCACCGCGGAGAGCGCCATCCCCGCCACCCCCGGCCGCCCGACGTTGCGGACCGCCCGCGCCATCGCGAGGTGCGCCGCCGGCGGATCGAGCGCGTCCGCGCCGCGCACCGCCTCCTGGAGGACTCCCGTCGCGATCCGGGCGGCCGCCGCGTCGGCGTAGGTGTAGCCGAAGCCGCGCTGCCCGGCGCCCTCGACCCAGACGCCGACGAGCGTGGTCGAGTCCCAGTCGAGCGTGCCGTCCGACTCGGGCCCCTCCGTCGGGACGCGGTACGCGCCCGCCGCGATCCGCTCGATCGTTGCCGCGGGGCGCGCCACGCTCACCTCCGGTGGGGCAAGTAGCTCTCGATCGCGTCGCGCCAGGAGCGCACGATCATCGCGCCGCGATCCGGATCGCCCTTCAGGATCGAGGAGACGTAGTGGCGCGCCTGCTCGAACGTGATGTGGGGCGGGAGCGGCGGGACGCTCGGATCGGTCCGCGCCTGGATGAGGCAGGGGCGCGCCTCCCGGAAGGCGCGGTCCCAGGCCGGACCGATCTCCTCCGGGCGCTCGATCTTGATCGCCGCGAGGCCGAGCGAGGCGGCGAACGCCGCGTAATCGACCGCCGGGAGGTCCTGCGACGCCTCGAGCTTCGGATCGCCCTCCATCGCCCGCTGCTCCCACGTCACCTGGTTGAGGTCGCGGTTGTCGAGGACGAGCACGACGAGGCGCGGGTCCTTCCATTCCTTCCAGTACTTCGAGATGGTGATGAGCTCCGCCATGCCGTTCATCTGCATGGCGCCGTCGCCGGCCAGCGCGACGACCACCCGGTCCGGGAAGGCGAACTTCGCCGCGACCGAGTACGGCACCGCCGGCCCCATGGTGGCGAGGTTCCCGGAGAGCGAGGCCATCATGCCCTCGCGGAGCTTGACATCGCGGGCGTACCAGTTCGCCGACGAGCCGGAGTCCGCGGTGAGGATCGCCCGGTCCGGCAGGCGCGACGACAGCTCCCAGAACACCCGCTGCGGGTTCACCGGATCGGCCGGGTTCATCGCGCGCGCCTCGAGCACCTTCCACCAGCGCCGGACGTCGCTCTCGATCTTCTCGCGCCAGGTCGTGTCGTCCTTGCGCCGGAGCAGCGGCCGGAGCGCCCGCAGGGTCTCGGCCGCGTCGCCGACCAGCGCCACCTCCATCGGATAGCGGATGGAGAGGAGCCGCCCGTCGAGATCGATCTGGACGCCGCGGGCCTGCCCCTCCTTCGGGAGGAACTCGGGGTAAGGGAAGCTCGATCCGACGACGAGGAGCGTGTCGCACTCGTTCATGAGCGTCCACGACGGCTTCGTGCCGAGGAGCCCGATCGATCCCGTCACCCACGGCCGATCGTCCGGGAGGACCGCCTTTCCGAGGAGCGCCTTCGCGACCCCCGCGCCGAGCACCTCCGCCACCTCGGTGACCTCCCTCGCGGCGCCGAGCGCGCCCGCCCCGACGAGCATCGCCACGCGCCGCCCGGCGTTCAGCACGTCCGCGGCGCGGCGCAGGTCCAGCTCTGCGGGGACGACCCGCGGCGCCGACCAGCCGACCCCGCTGTGGATCGTGGCGTGGGCGTGGGGCGGCGTCTCGAGCTCGAGCTCCTGCACGTCGTTGGGGACGACGAGCGTGGTGACGGTCCGCTCGGCGAGGGCGATCCGGACGGCCCGGTCCACGAGGTGGCGGGCCTGCGCCGGCACCATCAGCGTCTGGACGTACTCCCGGGAGACGTCCTTGAAGAGGTTCGGGAGGTCCACCTCCTGCTGATAGTCGCCGCCCATCGCCGCCCGGGCGGTCTGCCCCACGATCGCGACCACCGGCTGGTGGTCCATCCGCGCGTCGTAGAGGCCGTTCAGCAGGTGGATCGCGCCCGGGCCCGAGGTCGCCATGCAGACGCCGACCTCGCCCGTGAACTTCGCGTGCGCGCAGGCCATGAACGCGGCCATCTCCTCGTGCCGCACCTGAACGAAATCGAGCTCCTCGACCGCGTGGAAGCCCGCGAAGATGCCGTTGATGCCGTCGCCCGGGTACCCGTAGACGCGGCGGACACCCCACTGCACGAGGCGCCTCAGAATGAACTCCCCGACCTTCACGTCCCCTCCCCCGGCCACGGCGGCGCACGCGCTACGAGGCCTTCAGCGCGCTGGCGGTCTCGGGGGCAACTTGTGAACGGCGGCGCACCGCTGCGAGGCGCGCTGGTCGGGTCAGCGGCGCTCGCCGAGCGAGCGCGACGGCGGCTCGTCCGCGCCCCCGGCCGGCAGCGCGCCCTCGGAGCCCGGCGGATTCGCGAGCGGGAACCGGGTCGCGTTGTCGAGGAGCGTCAGCCCGACGAGCAGGGCGACGAACACGAGCGACGTGACGAATACCAGCCGGTTGGGGCCCGACTGGTCCCACAGGTGCATGAAGAAGAGCGCGACGAGCGTCCCCTTCGCCGCCGCGATGGTGAGCGCGACGACGACCCCCCAGCCGCCGGGGATGTGTAGCCGCGAGAGGCCGAAGGTGAGGAACGTCAGCGCGACGAGCGCGATCCAGACCGCCGCGTACCGGCCCACGTGCGAGTGGCCGTGCGCGCCGGAGGTGGCGTCCGCGTTCGAGGCGTTCGGGTCGGCCATGGGGCTCGGGCTCCTCGGGTCAGATGAGGTAGATGAGCGGGAAGACGAAGATCCAGATGAGATCCACGAGGTGCCAGTAGAGCCCCGCGAGCTCGACCGGCACGTGGTAGCCGGCGCTGAAGGCGCCGCGCCCCGCGCGCACGCCGATGACGGAGAGCACGGTCATCCCGATGAGGACGTGGATTCCGTGCAGGCCGGTGATGAGGAAGTACAGCGAGAAGAAGAGGGACGCGCCGGGCCCCCGCACCTCCGCGTACGTGTAGTAGCGGCCGGGGAGCTGCCCCTCCTGGAAGTGGTGGCTGTACTCGACCGCCTTGAAGCCGAGGAAGACGAGGGCAAGCAGCACCGAGAGGCCGAAGAAGATCATCGTCCCGCGGCCGTCTCCCTTCGTCGCGCGGTGGAGCCCCATCGCCACCGTGAACGAGCTCGTCACGAGCACGAGGGTGTTCACGACCCCGATCCAGGTCTCGATGTGCCGGCTCGCCTCGGCGAACGCGTCGGCGAAGAGGAAGCGGTACACGCCGTACGCCGCGAAGAGCGCGGTGAAGAGGAGCACCTCCGTCGCGAGGAAGAGCCACATCCCGAGCCGGGCCGCGTGGGCCTGCTTCTCGAGGCTCTCGAAGTGGTGCGCGAGGGGCGAGGCGGTCGCTTCAGCTCGCATGCGTCGGCTCCCCTCGCACGGGCGCCGGCTCGCCCGCGTCGTCGTACTCGTGCGGCCCGCGCGTGAAGACCGGGGTCTCCTCGAAGTTCTCCGGAGGCGGCGGCGTCGCCGACTCCCACTCGTACCCGCGCGACCGCCACGGGTTGTGGCCGGACGCCGGCCCCCAGCGGAGCGAGACGAGCATGTAGACGAGAATGAGGAGCAACCCGGCCGCGAGCACCGACGCGCCCGCGGTCGAGGCGACGTTCAGCGGCCAGAAGCGCTCCGGGTAGGAGAAGTAGCGGCGAGGCATCCCCTCGTTCCCGAGCAGGAACTGCGGGATGAAGGTGAAGTTGAAGCCGAGGATGACGAGCACCGCCCCGACGAGCCCCCAGCCCTCGGGGTACATGCGGCCCGTCATCTTCGGGAACCAGTAGTGAAGCGCGGCGAGGAACGCCATCATCACGCCCCCCACCATGATGAAGTGGAAGTGCGCGACGACGAAGTAGGTGTCCTGCCAGTGGATGTCGAGCGACACCGTCGCGAGCGCGATGCCCGTCATCCCGCCGAACACGAGGAAGAAGAGGAACCCGACGAAGTACGCGAACGGCGTCTTGAACGAGATGGACCCCTTGTACAGCGTCGCCGTCCAGTTGAAGACCTTGATGGCCGTGAAGATGCCCACGAACATCGAGAGGATGCCGAAGATGCCGGAGTCCCACGGCGACTGGCCGGACGTGAAGAGGTGGTGGCCCCACGTGAAGAAACCGACGAACGCGATGCCGAGCGAGGAGTAGGCGACCGCCTTGTAGCCGAAGATGTTCTTGTGGCTGAAGGCGCAGACGACCTCGGAGATCACCGCCATCCCGGGGAGCACCATGATGTAGACGGCGGGGTGCGAGTAGAACCAGAAGAAGTGCTGGAACAGCACCGGGTCGCCGCCGCGCGCCGGATCGAAGATCCCCCAGCCGAAGGTGTGCTCGACGAAGACGAGCAGCAGCGTCATCCCGAGCACGGGCGTCGCGAGGATCTGGATGACGCTCGTCGCGTAGATCGACCAGACGAAGAGCGGGATGCGGCCCCAGGTGATGCCGGGCGCGCGCATGGTGTGGGTGGTGACGATGAAGTTGAGGCCGGTGAGGATCGACGAGAACCCGAGGATGAAGGCGCCGAGCAGGATCGGCGCGACCTTCGTCACGGTCGTCGTCGAGTAGGGCGTGTAGAACGTCCAGCCGGTGTCCGCGCCGCCGTACAGCATGCCGCCGAGGGCGACGACCGCGCCGGCGAGGTACAGGTAGAAGCTCAGCAGGTTCAGCCTCGGGAACGCCACGTCCTTCGCGCCGAGCATGATCGGCAGGAGGAAGTTTCCGAAGCCGCTCGGGATGGCCGGGATCATGAACAGGAAGATCATGACCACGCCATGGAGCGTGAACATCCGGTTGTACGTCATCGCGTCCATGATCGTCGGGCCGGGCGTGAGCAGCTCGATCCGGATGAGGAGCGCGAAGACCCCGCCGATGAAGAGGGAGGCCGTCGTGGCGATGAGGAACATCACCCCGATCCGCTTGTGGTCCTGCGTGAGCAGCCAGGACCTGAGCCCGGTCGCCGGGGCGTTCAGGTAGGTCCGCGGCACGAGCGGCGCCTCACTTGCGGGGGATGGATTCATAAGCCGGGCCCTCCGACGGCCCGGAGCGGACCGCTGCGCTGCCGAGGGACTTCATGTACTCGAGGATCGCGGCGATCTCCGGCGGCGACAGCTTCCCCTGGAACGTCGGCATGACGTTCTGGTAGCCGGCGACGACGTCCGCGGAGGGATCCATGATCGACTTCGTGAGGTATCCCTCGTCCGCGACGACGGTCCTGCCGCCCTGCAGCCGCTCCGTCTTGCCGTAGAGGTCCGCCCAGGTCGGGCCGATGTGGCGCGTGCCGTCCACGCTGTGGCACTTGAGGCAGCCCTGCTCGGCGGCGATGCGGCGCCCCTCCTCGATGAGGCTCGACCCGGGCCGCACCCCCTCGCCCGGCACCGGCGCAGCGTCCACCGCGAGCGCGAGGCCGCGCCGCTGCTGCGCCACCCAGTCGTCGAACTCGGCGGCCGGCATCACGACGAGCTCCCCGAGCATCGACGAGTGGCCGAGCCCGCAGTACTCGGCGCAGAAGATCTCGTACCGGCCCGGCCGCTCCGCGGTGAACCAGGTCTGCGTGTAGCGCCCGGGGAGCGCGTCCTGCTTCACCCGCAGCGCCGGGACGTAGAAGGAGTGGATGACGTCGCGCGAAGTGATGAGGAGGCGCACCGGGCGGCCGGCCGGGACGCGCAGCGAGTCGAGCGAGCTCGGGCCGCCCGGGTACGCGAACTTCCACATCCACTTCTTGCCCTGGACGTAGACGTCCATCGCGCCCTGCGGCGGGCGCTGGAGCTCGACGAACTGCGGGAACCCGATGGCGAACCAGAGGAGGAACAGGGAGAGCGGGACCGCGACGAAGAACACCTCGTGCACGAGGCGGGGGTGGACGGCCGGCGTGGGGTCCGTGTCCGAGCGGCGCCGGTACTTCACGAAGAAGAAGAGCGCCGTCGCGAACACGCCCGTCGCCGCGATCATTGTCGTCGTGATGACGAAAAAGTGGAGGTGGTCCACACGGCGCGCGTAGTCGCTCGCCTGTTCGGGCAGGAACAGCATTCTGCGGAGCAGGTCGTTCATGCCCTCGGCCTCCCCCTGGCGCGCCGCTCCCGCCAGACCATCCCCGCGATGAGCCCCGTGAGCGCGACGAGCACGGCGAGCGCGCCGGCGCGGACGACCCCGAGCGCGTACGGCTCGTACTTCCGCGAGGCGGGGTTGTAGCGGTAGCACGTGAGCAGGAACCGGTCGAAGCTCGTGCCGACCTTGCCATCCGCCGCCTCGACGAGCGCGAGCCGCAGGTCCTTCGGCGGGTACTCGATGCCGTACAGGTAGCGCGAGACCTTTCCGTCGGGCGTGAGGACGAAGATGGCGGCCATGTGCGCAAACTCGCCGGAGACCTCGTCCTTCTTGAAGTAGAAGCCGACCGCGTCGGCGATCCGGCGGGTCGCGTCGGCGGTGCCGACGAGGAAAGGCCAGTCGGAACCGGCGTCGGTGCGCCCCATCGACTGGAGGTACCCGCGCCGCCGCTCCGCGCCCTGGATCGGCTTCTCGTCCGGGTCGAAGGAGATCGTGACCGCCTGGTAGTCCTTGCCGAGCACGAGCCCGTTCTCCCGCATCGCCTTCGCGGCGCCCGAGAGGATGAGCCCGCAGAGCATCGGGCAATCGTAGTAGACGAGCGCGAGCACGATCGGGTGTCGCCCGTCGAAGGCGCTCGCGAACCGGAACGGCCGGCCGGCGCCGTCCTCGAGCGTGACGTCGAGCGGCACCTGGTTCCCGAGCCGCTCCTCGATCCGCACGTCCTCGAGCGCGACGGGCGTCACGTCGGTCGGGCGCGGGCCCGCGGCCTGGTCCTTCGATCGCCAGAACTGGGCGTGGGCTGGCGTCGCGGCGGCGAGCGCGAGCGCGAGCGCGAGCCCGGCGGCGGTGGCGGCGGTGGCGGCGCGGCCCGCCCTCACGGCTGCGCCTCCGGCGTGGCGGGGGGCGGCGCGGACGCGCGGGGCCGGATGCCCTTCGCCGAGAGCTCCATCGCGCGACCGATCGGGAGGCGGACGATCCCCGCCTTCCGGTCGACCCAGCCGTACGATCCGAGGCGCTCCCGCTGCGCGTCGCGCTCGCGGGCGCCTCGCGCGGAGAGCTCGAAGAGCTGCTGCTCGACGAGCGCGACCTTGGACTGCCCGAACTCCGCCGGGACGGGGAGCGGCGGCCGATCGCCCTCCTTCACGCGCAGGTAGCCGATCGTCGCCCACGAGGCGAGGAAGAACAGGACGAGCGCGCCGATCCCGACGGCGACGATGGGACCCGCCGCGATCCGGTCCACCTCGGACTTGACCCGGCCGTGCTCGTGCGCCTCGGCGGCGCGCTGGCTCTCGGCCGCGGGGCGGCTCTCGGGGCGGCTCTCGGTGCGGCGCTCGGTGCGGCGCTCGGTGCGGTGCTCGGTCATGGCGGCAGATACCTGAGCGAGTCGTCGAGGTACGGATCGCGGAGCGGCACCGCCGCCACCCCGCGCATCCGGAAGAGGGTGAAGGCGATCGCGATGCCTCCGACGCCGACGAAGGCGGTGAGGTCCCAGAGCGACGGTCGCGGCCCGCCCGCGTCGAGGTGCGGCATGATCACCCAGTAAAGGTCGATCCAGTGGACGACGAGCATCCAGACCGAGACGTACGCGAGCCGGCGCGGGTCGCGCTTCAGCGGCCGCGAGAGGAGCAGGAAGAACGGGACGAGGAACTGGAAGATCGCGAGGAACGCGCCGACCCATAGCCAGCCGCCCTCCGTCCGCAGGATGTACCAGGGCACCTCCTCCGGGATGTTCGCGATCCAGATGAGCATGAACTGCGAGAAGGCGACGTACGCCCAGAAGGCGACGAAGGCGAGGAGGAACTTCCCGAGCGAGTGGAAGTGCTCGGCGTTCATGTGCGCGCCGAACTGGGTCGGGTCGTCGCGCGTCGCCGCCCCCGCGACGATGGTGACCGCGAACGCGGCCATGAAGCTGCCCGCGAACCAGTACACGCCGAAGATCGTCGAGAAGAAGCGCGGGTCGAGCGACATCATCCAGTCGAACGCGGCGAACGTCATGGTGAGCGCGAGGAACGGCAGCGACCCCGCGCCGAGCCGCCGCTGCCAGCGGGTGAGGGTGACCCCGCCCTGCGCGTCCTGCCGGACCGACCAGGCGCGGAGCAGGTGCGCGACCCCGATCCAGACGACGAAGTACAGGACCGCGCGCGCCACGAAGAACGGGACGTTGAGGTAGGGGCGCTTGTGCTCGACGAGGTGGCGCACCTCGCCCTCGAGCGCGCCGAGGTCCACCCACGGGAAGAGGTGGCGCATCCCGGCGACGATCGGGAGGAAGAGGACGACGAAGATAGGCAGCGACGCGGGGACCGACTCGAGGAAGCGGCGGAGCACGACCGACCACTTCGCGCTCGAGGCGTGGAGCACGCCGAGCAGGATGAGCACGCCGAGCGCGATCCCCACCCAGTACACGAACGCGACGAGGTACGAGTAGAGGACGCGTCGCGGATCGCCGGTGAGGCCGCCGATGAGCGTGAGCGCGAGGCCGGCCGCGCCGATGGCGCCGGCGAGGTTCCGGGCGCGCGCGCCTCCATCCCACGGGCCGAGGTTCATCTGCCCTCCTGCTCGAGCTTGCCGCGGACGTCGGGCGGGACCTCGTCGATCGTGGCGTACTGGCTGAGCTGCAGCGCGCGCACGTAGGCGACGATCGCCCAGCGGTCCTCGACGGGGAGCTCCGCCGCGTATGACGGCATGAGGCCGAACCCCTCGGAGATCACCCGGAACACGTGGCCGTCCGGCACGTCGCGGAAGGCGTGGAGCGACGGTGGCCGCCGCAGCGACATGTTGATCGCGACCTGGCTCTCGCCGTCGCCGAGGAGTCCGTGGCACACCGCGCAGGTCACTTCGAAGCGGGCGCGGCCGCGCGCGAGCAGCTTCGCGTCGACCGCCAGCGGCGCGAAGGCGATCGCCTTGCCGTCCGGGCCGAGGCCGGTCCGCACCTCCTCCCGCGGCAGGACGCCGTGCGGGACGGTGCCGGGCGGCGGCATGCGCATCGCGAGCCCGTCCGGGTAGTACTCGCTCGGCTGGTAGGCCTTGTACTTCGGCTGCCGCTGCATCGGGTCGAGCCGCGGGCACGCGGTGAGCGCGAGCGCGAGCGGCAGGAGCGCGAGCCGGGTCCTCATGTCAGCGCTCCTCCGGGACCACCGAGACCATCCGGGCCCCGAGCCGGCGCAGGTCGGCGGCGACCGCGTCCGCCTCGGTCCGCCCCACCGCCGCCGAGAGCCAGAGCCCGTCGATCGACGCGGAGCGGAACGCCTCCACCTCGAACACCGGGTGGTGCACGCGCGGGAAGCGGAAGTACGCGAAGAGCAGGCCGAAGAAGATCGCGAGCGACGCGAACAGGACGCCGAGCTCGAAGGTGACCGGGATGAACGCGGGCGCGCTGTGCGGCGGCCGGTTGCCGACGTTGAGCGGCCAGTCCACACCCACGGTCCACCACTGGAGCACGTAGCCGGAGACGGCGCCGGTGACGCCGGCGACGAGCGTCAGGAGCGGCACGGTCGAGCGCGGGAGCCCGAGCGCCTCCTCGGCGCCGTGGACCGGGTACGGCGAGTAGAGGTCGAGCCCGCCGATCCCCTTCGCGCGCAGCGCGCGGGCGGCGTCGAGCAGCGCCGCCTCCTCCGCGAATTCCCCGAGGACGAAGCTCGTCATGCGCCCTCCGCGCCCGCGGCCTTCGCCGCCTCGTGGTGGTCCGCGTGCTCGAGCTCCTTGCGGAGCTCCTTCACCTCGGAGATCGGGATCGCCGGGATGAACCGCAGGAACAGCATGAACAGCACGCCGAAGGTGGCCATCGACCCGAAGAGGAGGCCCCAGTCCACCCAGGTCGGCGAGTAGCTCGCCCACGAGGAGGGGATGAAGTCGCGGGTCAGCGAGACCGCGATGATGACGAACCGCTCCGCCCACATCCCGACGTTCACGAGGATCGAGACGAGGAAGAGGACCATGATGTTCGTGCGCGCCCGCGGGATCCAGAGGATCTGTGGCGCGACGACGTTGCAGAACATCTGGGCGGCGAAGACGAGCCGGTACGGGCCGAAGAGCCGGTTCGTGAACGCGAACCACTCCATCGCGCTGTCCGAGTACCAGGCGATGAACCACTCCATCGCGTAGCCGTACGAGACCATGAGCCCGGTCGCGAGGATGACCTTCGCCATGTTGTCGAGATGGCGCAGCGTGACGACGTGCTCGAACCCGAAGACCTTCCGGGCCGGGATCATGAGCGTCAGCACCATCGCGAAGCCGCTGAAGATGGCGCCGGCGACGAAGTAGGGCGGGAAGATCGTCGTGTGCCAGCCCGGCAGCTGCGAGATGGCGAAGTCGAACGACACGATGGTGTGGACGGAGACGACGAGCGGCGTCGAGATCCCGGCGAGGAGCAGGTAGCCGATGCGCCAGTGCTGCCAGTGGCGCGCCGAGCCGCGCCAGCCGAAGCACAGGACCCCGTAGACGAGCCGGCGCGTCCGATCCTTCGCGGCGTCGCGCAGCGTCGCGAGGTCGGGGATGAGCCCCGTGTACCAGAACAGGAACGAGACCGTGAAGTAGGTCGAGATCGCGAAGACGTCCCAGGGGAGCGCGCTCTTGAAGTTGGGCCAGAGCTGCGTCGTCGAGGGGTACGGGATGAGCCACCAGAAGAGCCACGGCCGCCCGAGGTGGATGATCGGGTACATGCCCGCCATCGCGACCGCGAAGAGCGTCATCGCCTCCGCGAAGCGGTTGATGGACGTGCGCCATTTCTGCTGGAAGAGGAGGAGGATCGCGCTGATGAGCGTGCCGGCGTGGCCGATGCCGATCCACCAGACGAAGTTCGTGATGTCGAAGGCCCAGGCGACGGGGATGTTGTTTCCCCAGACGCCGATGCCGACGACGACCGTCTGGTAGAGGCAGAGGATCCAGAAGCCCATCCCGCCGAGGAGCACGAGCAGGAGGAGCGCCCACCCCTTGCGCATGGGCTCGAGCACCGCGCGCAGGAGGCTCTCCGTGAGCGCGCGGTCGTCCGGGCGGCCGACCAGGACGGGCTGGCGCTCGAGGGGATCGCCGGGGATCATCTTCGGGGCGGTGCTCATGCGAGCTCGGGGTTCGGGTTCCGCAGCTTCACGAGGTAGGCGGTGCGGGGGCGCGTGCCGAGCTCGTGCAGCAGGTCGTAGACGCGGCTGTCGCCGTGCTTGCGCGACACCGCGGAGGTCCGGTCGGCGAGGTTGCCGAAGACGATCGCCTCGGCCGGGCAGGCCTGCGCGCAGGCCGGGACGACCTCGTTCGGCCCGATCTTCCGACCGGCGTTCCGGGCGGAGATGCGGGACCGCTCGATCCGCTGCGTGCAGTACGTGCACTTCTCCATCACGCCGCGCGCCCGGACGGTGACGTCGGGGTTCATGAGCATCTTGAGGGTCGGCGCCGTCTCCCCGCGGTAGTCGAACCAGTTGAAGCGGCGGACCTTGTACGGGCAGTTGTTCGAGCAGTACCGGGTGCCGACGCACCGGTTGTAGACCATCTCGTTCAGCCCCTCCTCCGAGTGCACGGTGGCGTTCACCGGACACACGTACTCGCACGGCGCCGCCTCGCAGTGGACGCAGGCGAGCGGCTGCGAGACGGAGGCGGGGTCCTCGGCGGTGCCGGTGAAGTAGCGATCCACCCGGATCCAGTGCATCTCGCGGCTGCGGAGCACCGACTCCTTGCCGACCACCGGGATGTTGTTCTCCGCCTGGCAGGCGATGGTGCACGCGCCGCAGCCGATGCAGCGCGACAGGTCGATCGCCATGCCCCAGCGGTACTCCTGCTCCGAGTAGTCGACCGGCTTCAGGATCGACGGCTGCGGGGCGCGCAGCTCGTCGAGCTCCTTCTGGCGGTCCGGGCGCGGCAGCTCCGCCGCGTCCATCCCGAGCGCGATGGCCCGCCCCTCCATCGTGAAGTGACCCTGGGTGACCCCGAGCTCCACGCGCCGCCCGGTCGGTCGAACCCGGAGGTCCGCCGCGATCCAGGGCGCGTCGGAGGTGCGGAGCGCGTAGGCGTCGAACTGCACGCCGCCGCGCCCGACCGGCCCAGCCGCCGTCTGGCCGTAGCCGAGCGGCAAGGTCACCGCCTCGTCGGCGTGCCCGGGAACGATCAGGACCGGCGCCTCGACGGAGCGGCCCGCGAGCGTGAGCGCCGCGACGTCGCCCGTCGCGAGCCCGAGCCGCTTCGCGGTCGCGGGGGAGAGGAGCGCCGCCGCGTCCCAGGTGAGCTTCGTGACCGGGTGTGGGAACTCGGCGAGCCAGGCGTTCTCGAGGTGGCGGCCGTCGTGGACCTTGTAGTCCGGGACGAAGTTCGCCTCGATGCCGCCGGCAGGCGGCGGCAGGGCGCGGAGCGCCTGCGCCACCTTCGCGAGATCCACCTTCGGCGTCTCGGCCGGCGACGCCGAGCCCGCGACGAGGCCGGCGGCGAGCCACTCGTCCCAGCGCCGGTCGAACGGGTCCGGCCTGAGCGCCTTGTTCGAGTCGGGAGGGAGCACGGAGCCCCCGCTGCCGACGGGCGACGGCGGGGGCGCGCCGAAGCCGGCGCGGGCGCGCCAGCCGTCACGGACGAGCCGCCACCCGCCGCGCGTCCCCTCGTCGACGAACGCCGCGAGCAGCTCCACCTCCGAGATCGTCTCGTGGAGCGGCGCGACGAGCGGCTGAACGATCGCCGCGGTCCCGTCGCGCGAGCGCAGGTCTCCCCAGGCCTCGAGCGGATGGCTCGCGGCGAGCCGCAGCGCCGCCGCGCGCACCGTCTCGTCGTCACGTCGAGCGAGCACGATCGAGCGCGGCGCCTTCCGGAACGCGCGGCGCAGGTCGAGGTCGGCCGGCGCGGTGTGGAGCGGGTTCCAGGCGGTGACGACGAGCGTGTCCACCCGCCCCGCCTCGAGCTCCTTCGCGAGCGCCGCGAGCCGGCCGGGGCCCGCCTCCGGGTCGACGAGGGGGCTCGCGCGCAAGGTGACGGTCCTGCCGACGTTGCCGAGCGCATCGTTCAGCGCGGCGGCGAGGGCGTGCACCGCCGGCGGCTGGCGGAGCCCGGCGACGACGAGCGAGCGGCCGCGCGCCGAGGCGAGGTCCTTAGCGACCGCCGCGGCGGCCTTCGCGCGCTCTCCTTCGGCGGGCGCGCCGAGGGGAGCGAGCTGCGGGAGGCCGTGGCGCGCCGCGAGCTCCGCCGCGACCGCGCGCCCGAACCCGGCCACCTCCGCCCCGCGCATCCGGAAGCGGTGGTCGGCCATTCCCCCCGTGATCGTGTACGAGGCCTCGGCCACGTAAAGCCGGTTCATCCTCAGCGGCTCGCGGCGCGCCGCGAACTCCGCCGCCTGGCGCAGCGGCTCGCCCTCGAGCGCGAGGAAGTCCGCGTCGAGCGAGAGGATGACGTCGGCCTCGGCGAGCAGCAGCGTCGGCTCGAGCGGCCGCCCGAGCGCGAGCGCCGCCCCGGCGCGCGCCGCGTCGTCGGGCACCGCGGTCCACGTGTCGAAGCGGGCCTTCGGGAAGCGCGCGAGGATGCGCCGCCGCAGCTCGGCGAGCGTCGGCGAGGTGGTCGGGTCGACGAGGAACCGGAGCCGCGCCCCGCCGTCGGCCGCGTGCTCGCGCGCGATCGCGGAGAGCTCGGCGAGGAGCCCCGCCGTCCCGAACGTCCGCGCCTTCCCCGCGAAGCCGGAGAGGCGCGCGGGGTCGTAGAGCTCGAGTGGCGTCGCCTGGAGGATCGCGTCCGTGCCGCCGCGGCTCGCCGGGTGCTCGCGGTTTCCCTCGAGCTTCGTCGGCCGCCCCTCCCAGCTCGTCACGACGACGCCGACCGCGTAGCCGTCCCGCGCGAGCGCGGTCGCGTACGCGGACGGGAGCGACGGCGTCACCGACGGCGGCTGGCGCACGTAGGAGACGACGTTCTCGCGCGGCGGCTTGCAGGCCTCGAGCCCGGCGAGCGCGACGGAGGCGCCGAGGACCTGGAGGAAGCCGCGGCGCGAGAGCGCGTCGGGGGCCTCGGCCGCGCCCTCGGCGAACTCATCCTTCGCCTCCGCGGCGCCGCGCTCGTACTCCTCCAGCGTGCGCCAGCGTCGCGCCTCGAGGCTGCTCTTCTGACCGTAGATCGGTAAGCCTAGCGATGGCATGTGTAGCAGCTCGTGCGCGGTCTCACGTCGTTCTTCCTCGCCAGCTCCCTGCCGAGCGCGGCGGGGTCGCCCTCCGGCTTCCAGCTCATGTTCGTCACCTCCTCCGGCGGGCGGAGCCGCGGATAAGGGTTCCGGTGGCACTCGAGGCACCAGCCCATGCTGAGCGGCTGGACCTGCTCGATCGCCGCCATCTGATCGACGCGGCCATGGCACTCGACGCATCCGACCCCCTTGTTCACGTGGATCGAGTGGTCGAAGTAGACGAATCCGGGCAGCCGGTGGACGCGCACCCACGGGATCGGCTGGCCGGAGAACCAGCTCGCGCGCACTACGTCGAGGAGCCGCGACTTGTTCCAGACCTGCGAGTGGCAGTTCAGGCAGAGGCCGGTCGGCGGCAGGCCGGCGCTCGGCGCACGGTCCACCGTCTGGTGGCAGTAGCGGCAGTCGATGAGGTCGTCCTGCACGTGGTGGCGGTGGTCGAACTGGACCGGCTGCTGGACCTGATCCTGCTGGCCGGTGCCGTAGGGGATCCGTGGATACGTCATGAGGGCCGCGACCGTACCCGCGCCGCCGAGCACGAGTACGACGAGCACCGCGCGAAAGGTCGCGTTCGCTCTCGGAGTGAATAGAGCGCTCATCGCCGTCGCGCGCCCCTGTCGCGCACAGTCTCGGTCATCGGGTCCGACACGGGATCGCCCTCCACCACACAGAGCCGCGCTCGGGGCGTAAATTGTCGGAGATACAGGCTTCGCGGTAGGTCTCGAAAGGGGCGAGGCATACATACCCACGAGCCCTCGCCGGCGCCGTGCGCGACGGGCCGCTTGTGCGGCGCCCGGTGCTGGACTACAGCAACCACGCGACCTGACAGGAGGAACACGCCCCCGTGGAACAGACCGATGTCACCTTGCTGGAGCGAGCCCGCGCCGGCGAGCGCGCTGCGCTCGAGGAGCTCCTCGAGCGTCATCAACGGAGGGTGTATCGGTTCGGCCTCAAGATGTGCCGGGATCCCGAGGACGCCAAGGACGTCGTCCAGGACACCCTCCTCGCCGTTGCACGGACCGTGAAGGACTTTCGGGGGGCCTCCTCCGTCTCGACCTGGCTCTACACCATCGCGCGCTCGTTCTGCATCAAGAAGCGGCGCCGCTCGAAGTTCGCCCCCGAGCAGGAGGAGTCGCTCGACGCGCGCGAGCCGGGGCTCGAGGCCAGGCAGGTGGTCGACCCGTCGCGCGCGCCCGACGAGGCCCTCGCCGGCCGCCAGATCGAGGGCGCGCTCGAGCGCGCGATCGCCGGGCTCGACCCGATGTACCGCGAGGTGCTCGTCCTGCGCGACGTCGAGGGGCTCTCGGCCGCCGAGGTCGCCGAGGTGATGGGGCTCACCGTCGAGGCGGTGAAGAGCCGGCTGCATCGGGCGCGCATCGCGGTGCGCGAGGCCGTCGCGCCGCTCCTCGCCGTGCCGCCGCCCCCCGCGTCCGCGGAGGGGCCGGGCGCGCCGCCGCGCGCAGCTCGGGGGCCGGGTGACGCCGGCGGGCCGTGCCCGGACATCGTGGAGCTCTTCTCGCGCCACCTCGAGGGCGAGATCAGCACTCCGGTCTGCGCCGAGATGGAGCGCCACCTCGCGCGCTGCCCCGCGTGCAGGTCGCGCTGCGACTCGCTCCAGCGAACGCTCGCGCTCTGCCAGGCGGCCCCCCTCCCGGAGGTCCCGGCACCAGTCCAGGCCTCCGTCCGCCAGGCGCTGCGCAGGTTCGTCGAGCTGCATGGGTAGCACGTGCCGATCTACCGTCTCGGGCGCGCCATCGCCTTCCCAGACCCGGCGCTCGCCGAGCCCGACGGCCTCCTTGCCGTGGGCGGCGACCTCTCCCCGGAGCGGCTCGTCGCGGCATACTCGGAGGGGATCTTCCCCTGGTACGACGGCCGAAGCCCGATCCTCTGGTGGTCGCCCGACCCGCGGCTCGTGCTCGAGCCTCGAGACCTCCACGTCGCACACTCGCTCGGGCGAACGCTGCGCCGGGGCACCTACCGCGTCACCGCGGACTCGGCCTTCGAGGAGGTCATCCGGCGGTGTGCCGCCCGGGACCGGCCGGGGCAACGCGGCACCTGGATCACTCCTGAGATGATCGACGCGTACGTCGAGCTCCACCGGCTCGGGTTCGCGCACTCTTTCGAGGCGTGGGAGGGAGAGGCGCTCGCGGGCGGCCTCTACGGCGTGTCGCTCGGGGCCGCGTTCTTCGGCGAGTCGATGTTCGCGGACCTACGCGACGCCTCGAAGGTCGCCTTCGTGCGAGCGGTCGAGTGGCTCGCGGGGCGCGGCATCGGCCTCGTCGACTGCCAGGTGCGGACCGAGCACCTCGTCTCACTCGGCGCGAGAGAGATCCCCCGCGCGCGTTTCCTCGAGCAGGTCGCCGCGGCGCTCGACCGGCCGACGTTGCAGGGTCGGTGGAGGCTCGACGCGGCTTCCTAGCGGGGGGGCACTCCGCCCTTCGACTTCGCTCAGGGCCTCGCGCCCCCCCGATGCAATCGTAGGCTGCGGCTTCGCCTGCGCTCGCCGGTTACTTCACTGGACCGCGAGGAGCTCGACCTCGAAGACGAGCGTCGAGTTCGGCGGGATCGCGCCCGGGGCGCCGCCCGCGCCGTAGGCGATCGCCGGCGGGCACACGAGCTGCGCCTTGCCGCCGACCTTCATCATCGCGACGCCCTCCGTCCAGCAGGCGATGACGCGGTTCAGGGGGAACGTCGCGGGGCCGCCGTGCTTCGCGGACGCATCGAACTCCTTCCCGTCGATGAACGTGCCGCGGTAGTTCACCTGCACCGTGCTCGACGCCGTCGGCTTCGCGCCGGTGCCTTCCTTGAGGGGGCGGTAGACGAGGCCCGAGGACGTCTTCACTGCGCCCTTCTCCTTCGCGGCCTTGTCGAGGTAGTCGGCGCCGGGGTCGGCGGCGCGGACGGACGTGGAGAGCACGAGGGCGGCGAGGGCGAGGGGAAGGCGGATCTTCATGGTCGTGGACCTCCGGATCGTTGGTTCGGGCGGGCACCGGGAGGGAGCCTCGCGGCGCGAGTATGGCCCAGCTTAGGATGGGGCGCATGGGGAAGAAGCGGACCGCGGACCCGGGGCCGGCCGCGCCGGCGCGGCCGTTCCACGACGCGTTCGCGAAGCTGCGCGAGCGGCTGCCCGAGGGCCTCGCGCCCGCGCCGGCCGCTCGGCCCGCCGCGCCGCGGGCCACCCCCGCCCCTGCGCGCGCCGTCGTCCGGATCGAGCGGAAGGGGCGCGGCGGCAAGGAGGCGACGGTGGTCGAGAAGCTCGGGCTCCCTCCCGGCGCGCTCGTCGTCTGGCTCGACGACGCGAAGCGCGCGCTCGGCTGCGGCGGCGTCATCGAGGCGGGGGCGCTCGTGCTGCAGGGCGATCAGCGCGAGCGGATCGCGCGCTGGCTCGAGCAGCGCGGCGTCGCGAAGGTCACTATCGGGACCTGATGGCGGTGTCTCCACGGGGCGAGCGATCGCGGCGCGAGGCCAAGGCCCGCCCGGGGCGGCGCAGGCGGCGGCGGGGCGGCGCGCTTACCTGAAGGCCATGGTGATCCTCGTCGCGGTGCGCGACCTCCTCTTCCGCTCGAAGATCCACGCCGCCGCGGAGCGGCTCGGCGTGGCGATCCGGCTCGCGCCGCGCGACGCGCCGCTCTCGCAGGCCGCGCGCGACCTCGCGAGCGGCACCGCCCTCGTCGACCTCTCGGAGCCCGGTGTGCTCGACGAGATCAGGCTCGTGAAGCGGGCGGGCGGCGTCCGCGTCGTCGGGTTCCTCGGCCACCTCGAGGCCGAGCTCGCGCTCGCCGCGCGCGCGGCGGGCGCCGACGAGGTCCTCTCGCGCGGCCAGCTCGTCCAGCGGCTCGACGAGCTCCTGAGCGGCGCGGCTGCAGGCGTCCCGCCCAGCGCCTGACGGGCGCCTGGCTGGTCGGCCGGGAACGCCGAGCGTTCCGAGCGCCGCCCCCCGGTGGGACGAACGGCCGCGCCGCGAGGTCGCTGGCCGTTTACAATGTCCGTCCCATGGCGGAGCGGCAGCGTCCGGACGGCGACACCGCGGTCGTCGTCCCGAGGACCAAGGCGGAGAAGCAGACGCGGCGCCCGCCGCTTTACAAGGTCCTGCTGCACAACGACGACTTCACGACGCAGGAGTTCGTGGATTGGGTGCTCATGAACGTGTTCAACCATGACCCCGAGTCCGCGCACCGCATCATGCTGAACGTTCACATGCGCGGAGTCGGCGTCGCCGGTATCTATCCGCACGAGATCGCGGAGACGAAGGTCCAGAAGACGACGGAGCTTGCGCGGAAAGCGGAGTACCCGCTCCTCGTGACGCTCGAGCCGGAGTAGCGTTGGAGCAGACCGGAGTAGCGTTGGAGCAGAGATGGTGACGGTGTCCAAGGAGCTACAGCAGACCCTCCAGAACGCGGTGGGCGAGGCCCGCCGCCGGAGGCACGAGTACGTCACGCTCGAGCACCTGCTCCACGCGATGACGAAAGACAAGGTGGCGTCCGAGGTGCTGCTCGCCTGCGGGGCCGATCTCAAGGCGCTCGAGCGGGAGCTCGAGGAGTACCTCGACCGCACGCTCGAGTCGCACTCCTCCACGCAGGACCCGGAGCAGACCGCCGCGTTCCAGCGCGTGCTCCAGCGCGCCGCGTGGCACGTGCAGGGCTCGGGGCGGACGGAGCTCAACGCCGGCGACGTGCTCGTCGCGATCACGCGCGAGCGCGGCTCTCACGCGGTCTACCTGCTCGAGAAGCAGGGCGTCCGGCGCCTCGACATCCTCCAGTACATCTCCCACGGCATCGGCCGGGACGGCGCGGACGACGGCGAGCCCGGTGAGGAGCCCGGCGACGACGGCGCGCCGCGCCCGGTGAAGGATCCGTTCAAGACCTTCACGATGAACCTCGTCGAGCGAGCCGCGCAGGGGCTCATCGACCCGCTCATCGGCCGCGACGCCGAGGTGGAGCGGATGATCCAGGTGCTCTGCCGCCGCCGGAAGAACAACCCGGTGCTCGTCGGCGACCCCGGCGTCGGCAAGACGGCCATCGTCGAGGGGCTCGCGCTCCGGATCCACCAGAGGAAGGTCCCCACCATCCTCGAAAAGGCGGCGATCTACTCGCTCGACATGGGCGCGCTCCTCGCCGGCACGAAGTTCCGCGGCGAGTTCGAGCAGCGGCTCAAGGGCGTCATCCAGGGGGTGAAGAAGACGCCGAACGCGATCCTGTTCATCGACGAGATCCACACCATCGTCGGGGCGGGCGCGACGACCGGCTCCTCGATGGACGCGTCGAACCTCCTGAAGCCCGGCCTCGCCTCGGGCGAGCTCCGCTGCATCGGCTCGACGACGTTCCAGGACTACAAGGCGACGTTCGACCGGGACCACGCGCTCGCGCGCCGCTTCCAGAAGATCGAGATCCACGAGCCGACGGTGGAGGACACGGTCAAGATCCTCCGCGGCCTGAAGAAGGTCTACGAGGAGCACCACGGCGTCGTCTACACGCCGCGCTCGCTGCGCGCGGCCGCGGAGCTCTCGGCGAAGCACATCAACGACCGGCAGCTGCCGGACAAGGCCATCGACGTCCTCGACGAGGCCGGCGCGCGCGATCGGATGCGCGCGGAGAAGCACCGCAAGCACCGGATCACCGGGCGCGACGTCGAGCGCGTGGTCGCGAAGATCGCGAAGATCCCGGAGCGGACGGTCTCGGCGGACGACGAGGCCGCGCTGCGCGCGCTTCAGCCGGAGCTCCGGAAGGTGATCTACGGGCAGGACGCCGCGATCGAGGCGATCGTCTCGGCGATCAAGCTCTCCCGCTCCGGCCTCGGGGCGCCCGAGCACCCCATCGGCAACTTCCTCTTCTCCGGCCCGACCGGCGTCGGGAAGACCGAGCTCGCGAAGCAGCTCGCCCGCATCCTCGGGGTCGAGTTCCTCCGCTTCGACATGACCGAGTACCAGGAGAAGCACACGGTCTCGCGCCTCATCGGCGCGCCGCCTGGGTACGTCGGCTTCGACCAGGGCGGCCTGCTCACCGACGCGATCCGGAAGACTCCGTACGCCGTGCTCCTGCTCGACGAGATCGAGAAGGCGCATCCGGACGTCTACAACCTCCTGCTCCAGGTGATGGACCACGCCACGCTCACCGACAACAACGGGCGCAAGGCGGACTTCCGGCACGTCATCCTCATCATGACGACGAACGCCGGCGCGCACGAGCTCTCGGCGCGGCGGGTGGGGTTCGGCACGGACCTCTCTGACCCGGGCAACGCCCGGAACGCCATCGAGCGCACGTTCAGCCCGGAGTTCCGCAACCGGCTCGACGCGTGGGTGTCGTTCGAGTCGCTCCCGCCCGAGATCATCCTCAAGGTCGTGGACAAGCTCGTGAAGGAGCTCGAGATTCAGCTCGCCGAGAAGAAGGTCCGGATCGAGCTCAGCGCCGAGGGGCGCGGCTGGCTCGCGGAGCGCGGCTTCGACCGGAAGATGGGCGCGCGCCCGATGGCGCGCCTCATCCAGAACGAGCTCAAGAAGCCGCTCGCCGAGAAGATCCTGTTCGGCGAGCTGCACGACGGCGGCACGGTGCGCATCACCGTGGAGGACGGCGGCCAGAAGCTCCAGCTCGTCGTCACGCCCGCGACGGCGCCGGCCCCGGTGCCGGCGTAGCGGCAGTCGCGGGTCGGACGGCTCGCCGGGCGTCGCGTGCGGCGCCCTACCGCTCACCCGCGGTGATACGCTCGGCGCGTGAGCCCGATCCTGTTCGCCGCCCTGACCCTCGTTCTCGCCGCGGACCCTTCGCCGCCCGCCTCGGAGCGCAACGCTCCCGGAGGAGCGCCCACCGCCGCGGTCTCCCCGGCGCGCGCCCGGTTCGACGCGGCGCGCGCCGCGCTCCTGCGCGGCGACCTCGGGGGGGCCGGGAGCGGGTTCGAGGCCGTCGCGCTCGATCCCTCCGCGGAGACGGCGCTCGCCGAGGCCGCCCGCGTGCTCGCCGAGGCGACCCGGGAGCTCGCCCGGCGTGGCGACTTCGTGCTGCGACCCGCGCTCCCGGGGGTGCAGCCGGGGCACGTCCCGCGGCTCGACCGGAGCGGTCGCGGCGACCTGGCGTGGTTCACCACCTTCTACGGCATCGGGGTCGCGGACGGGCTCGGGGCGCTCTCGGACCTGCGGGACGGGAAGGCGTACCTCGCCCTCACCATCGCGGGCGCGAGCGTCGGGCTCGTCGGGGCGCTCCTCGGGACCCGCGACGTGCCCATGTCGGAGGGACGGGCGGCGGCGATCCAGGGGGCCACGACCTGGTCGTCGTTGAACGCCGCCGCGCTCTGCGCCATCTCCAACGTCGACGGGCGGCCCACGCTCGCCACCACGCTCGGGGCGGGCGTCCTCGGCCTCGCGCTCTCGACGTCCCTGACCTCGAGTCGCGCGCCTTCCGCGGGGGACATGTCGATCGTGAACAGCGCGGGCGCGTGGGGGCTCGTGGCGGGTGCGCTCTCGCTCACCTTCGCCGGCGAGGACGTTTCCCCGCAGCGTCTCGGGTGGACCCTCCTCGTCGGCACGGATCTCGGCCTGCTCGCGGGCGGCCTCACCGCGAGCCGAGTCGACATCTCGCGCGGACGCATGCTCGTCGTCGACGCGGGCGGCGTCCTCGGCGCGCTCGTCGGCGTCGCCATCCCGGTGTTCGCGAACGCGCGGAACCCGGACGCGTATGGCACCGCGACGCTCGTCGGGATCGCGGTGGGGCTCGGCACCGCGACGCACCTCACCCGGACCTGGGACGACGACGCGCCGCGCCCGCTCGCGGCGATGGGGCCTCGCGCGGCCCCCGCGCTCCTGCCGGTGGCGGGCGGCGGCACCGCGGCCGGGATCGCCGGGACGTTCTGACCCGAGCCGGCGGGGTCGCCGCCGCGCCTGCGGTCGGGTAGAACCCGGACCGTGCCGCCGCGCGAGCCGCTCCCGATCGACCCGCTCCTCCCCGAGGTCGTCGCCGCGCTGCGCGCCGCGCCGTCCGTCGTCATCGAGGCGCCGCCGGGGGCGGGGAAGACGACGCGCGTCCCCCGCGCGCTCTACGAGGCCGGGCTCGCGGGCGCGGGCGAGGTGGTCGTCCTCGAGCCGCGGCGCCTCGCGGCGCGGCTCGCGGCCCGACGGGTCGCGCAGGAGCTCGGCGAACGACCCGGCGAGACGGTGGGCTGGCAGGTCCGGTTCGAGGAGGTCGCCGGGCCCGGCACCCGGATCCGCTACGTGACCGAGGGACTCCTCACGCGCCGGCTCCTCGGCTCGCCGACGTTGCCCGGCGTCGGCGCGGTCGTCCTCGACGAGTTCCACGAGCGCCACCTGCAGGGCGACCTCGCCCTCGCCCTGCTGCGCCGCCTGCAGCGCACCTCGCGCCCGGACCTGAAGCTCGTCGCGATGTCCGCGACGCTCGACGCGGCGCCGGTCGCGTCCTACCTCGGCGCGCCGTCGCTCCGCTCCGAGGGGCGGCGGTTCGACGTGGCGATCGAGCACCTCTCTCCGGAAGACGCCGCGAAGGCGGACCGGCTCGAGGACCAGGTGGCGCGCGCGGTGCGGCGCCTGCACCGCGAGGGCGTCGAGGGCGACGTCCTCGTGTTCCTGCCGGGCGCGGCCGAGATCCGGCGCGCCCGCGAGGCGCTCGGGGAGTGGGCCGACCGCGGCGGGGTGGACCTCCTGCCGCTGCACGGCGATCTCCCGCCCGAGGAGCAGGACCGGGCGGTGTCGCCGGGCCCGCGCCGTAAGGTGATCCTCTCCACGAACGTCGCGGAGACCTCGGTCACGATCGAGGGCGTCGTCGCGGTGGTGGACGCGGGCCTCGCGCGCGTCGCGTCCCACTCGCCGTGGTCTGGGCTGCCGACGCTGGAGCTCCGGAAGATCTCGCGCGCCTCCGCCACGCAGCGCGCGGGGCGGGCGGGCCGGACGCAGCCGGGGCGCGCGCTCCGGCTCTATACGAGGGCCGACCACGACGCCCGGCCCGAGTTCGACCTCCCCGAGGTGCTGCGGGAGGACCTCGCCGAGACGCTCCTCGCGCTCGCGGCGCTCGGCGCGCTCGACGGGTTCGAGTGGTTCGAGGCGCCCCCGCCGGCGGCGCTCGACGCGGCGCGGACGCTGCTCGTCCGGCTCGGCGCGATCGCGGACGGGGGCGCGCTCACCGCGATAGGACGGAGCGTGCTCCGCGTGCCGGGCCACCCGCGCGCGGGCCGGCTCGTCCTCGAGGCCGCGCGGCGCGGGGCGGCCGACGAGGGGGCGCTCCTCGCCGCGCTCCTCGGCGAGCGCGACCTGCGCGACCGGCGGTCGCTCGAGGGCGCGTCCGTGCCGGCGACCGGGCCGTCCGACCTGCTCGAGCTCGCGCAGGTGTTCGACGAGGCGGCGCGGGCGCGGTTCGCGCCCGACCGACTCCGGCGCATGGGCGTCGCCCCCGGCGCGGCGCAGGCGGTCGAGCGGAGCCGCAGGCAGCTCTCGCGCGTGGCGCGGGAGCTCGCGCGGACCACGGCGACGCCGTCCGACGCGGCCGTTCGCCCTGAGCGGAGCGCCTCCGCGACGGCGGAGGCGCGGAGTCGAAGGGCCGAGGACGCCCTGCTCCTCGCCACGCTCGCCGCGTACCCGGACCGCGTCGCCCGGCGACGCGCGCCGGGCTCCGACGAGATCGTCCTCACGGGTGGCGGGAGCGCGCGGCTCGACCCGGCCTGCGTCGTCCGCGACGCGCCGCTCCTCGTCGCGGTGGACGCCGAGGAGCGCCGGGGCGACCGGCGCATCCCCGGTGCGCGCGCTGCCGAGGCGCGCGTCCGGATCGCGAGCGCGGTCACGCAGGAGATGCTGCTCGACCTCTTCCCGGAGGCGCTCCGCTACGAGGAGGCGGTCTCGTGGAACGCGCAGGCGGAGCGGGTCGAGGCGACGGAGCGGCTCCTGTACCGGGATCTCGTGCTCGAGGAGGCGCGCGCCGCGCGCGCCGATCCGGAGGCGGTGGCGGACCGGCTCGCGGCCGAGGCGCTCGCCCGCGGCGCGCGCACGTTCGCGGAGGAGGGCGCCGTCGACCGCGTCCTTGCGCGGCTCGCGTTCGCCGCATCTCACGCGCCCGACGCGGGGCTCGCACCTCCCGCCGAGGCGGATCTCGCCGCGGCGCTCCGCGCCCTGTGCGCCGGGCGCCGCTCGTTCGCGGAGCTGCGCGACGCGGACCTCCCGGGCGCGCTCCTCGCCGCGCTCGAACCCCGAGGGCGCGCGGCGCTCGAGCGGCTCGCGCCCGAGCGGGTGACGCTCCCCGGCGGCCGCTCGACCCGGATCCACTACGAGACGGGGAAGCCGCCGTGGATCGAGAGCCGGCTCCAGGACTTCTTCGGCATGGCGGCGGGGCCTGCGGTCGCGGGCGGGCGCGTGCCGGTCGTGCTGCACCTGCTCGCGCCGAACCAGCGCGCCGTGCAGGTGACGACCGACCTCGCGGGGTTCTGGGATCGTCATTACCCGGCGCTCCGGCGCGAGCTGTCGCGGCGCTACCCGCGCCACGCCTGGCCCGAGGACCCCCGCACGGCGACGCCGCCGGTGCCGCGGGGGCGGTGAGCGAGCGGACCGGGCCCTCAAGATGCGCCACGCTCCCGAGCGAAGGTCTTAGGGAGAGCGCGCATGTGTAAGGGTGTGCGCCTCCCGAGGCGCCTCACGCTCCGGCGCAGCCTCATCCGGCTGCGCCCGCGCTCGCCTCGCGTCCCGGGCGGTGAGGGCCCGGCCGGTCGCCCGCAGTCCGTTGCACCGCCCCCCGCCCGCGCGGACGTTCAGGGCGTGGCCCGCCGCGCTCCGCTCCCGCCCTTCCGCGCGCAGCTCGCGCTCCTCGTCTCCGAGCCGCCCGACGGCGAGGGGTGGCTGCACGAGGTGAAGTACGACGGCTATCGCATCGGCTGCGCGGTCGAGGGTGGGCGGGCGACCCTGCGCAGCCGGAACGGCAAGGACTGGACGGCGCAGTTCCCGGAGGTCGCGGAGGCGGCGCGCGCGCTGCCGGTGCAAAGCGCGCTCCTCGACGGCGAGGTGGCCGCGCTCCTCCCCGACGGCCGGACGAGCTTCCAGGCGCTGCAGAACGCCTTCTCCGCGGGCGCCCGGCCGCCGCTCGCCTACTTCGTCTTCGACCTGCTCCACCTCGAGGGCGAGGAGCTCGCGGCGCAGCCGCTCGTCGAGCGCAAGGCGGCGCTCGAGAGGCTCCTCGGCGGAGGACGCGGGCTCGTCCGCTACGCGCCGCACGTCGCGGGCGGCGGTGCGTCGGTGTTCCGCGAGGCGTGCCGGCTCGGGCTCGAGGGGATCGTCTCGAAGCGCGCCGACCTGCCGTACCGGCCTGGACGGAACGCGGGCTGGGTGAAGACGAAGTGCATCCTCAGGCAGGAGGTGGTCATCGGCGGCTTCACCGAGCCCGAGGGCGCCGCGCGGGACGGGATCGGCGCGCTCCTCGTCGGCGTCCACGAGGGCGGCGCGCTCCGGTTCGCCGGGAAGGTCGGCACCGGCTTCACGAACGCTCAGGCGCGCGCGCTCCGCGCGCGCCTCGATGGCCTCGCCGCTCGCGAGTGCCCTTTTTCGCCCCCGCCCGCGGGCTGGCTCGGGAAGAACGCGCACTGGGTCCGGCCGGTGCTCGTGTGCGAGGTCGAGTTCACCGAGTGGACCTCGGATGGGAAGATGAGGCACCCCTCGTTTCAGGGGATTCGGGAGGACAAGAGGCCCCAGGAGATCGTCCGAGAGACGCCGGCCGGAACCGATCTTCGAGAGACCGGTCACGGTCAGGGTCACGTTCACGGGGAAGACCGGGAAGGGCGCACGGGAACCGGGAACGGCGCGCGATCCGTGTCCGCTTCTCGTGTCCCGTCATCCGGTAGTTCCCGTGACCGTGAACGTGACCGTGACCGTGACCGTCAGTTCGGAACCCCTCGACAGCCCACGTTCCGCGGGATCCGCATCTCCTCGCCCGACCGCGTGATCTATCCGGACCTGCCGTCGACCAAGCTCGACGTGGCCCGCTACTACGACTCGGTCGCCGACGCGATGATTCCTCACCTGCGCGGCCGGCCGCTCACGCTGTTCCACTGCCCGGAGGGGCTCGGCGGCGAGTGCCGGTTCATGAAGCACTCGAAGGTCTGGGCGTCCGCGGCGGTGCGGCGCGTCCGCATCTCCGAGAAGACGAAGACGGGCGAGTACCTCGTCGCGGACGACGCGGCGGCGCTCCTCTTCCTCGTCCAGATGGACGTGCTCGAGCTCCACACCTGGAACGCGACCACCGATCGGCTCGAGGAGCCGGACCGGCTCGTGCTCGATCTCGACCCCGGCCCGGAGGTGACGTTCGCCGAGGTGGTCCGCGGAGCGCGGCTCGCGCGCGACGCGCTCGCGGCGGTCGGGCTCGCCGCGTTCGTGAAGACGACCGGCGGCGCCGGGCTCCACGTCGTCGCGCCGCTCGTCCCGGCGCCGTGGACCGCGTGCCTCGCCGTCGCCCGCGCGCTCGCCGACGCCCTCGCCCGCCACGACCCTCGCCGCTTCACGACGTCCTTCGCGAAGAAGGGGCGCGAGCGGAAGATCCTCGTGGACTACCTCCGGAACAACCGGACGAACACGTCGGTCGCTGCGTTCTCGACGCGCGCCCGGCCGGGCGCGCCGGTGTCGGTGCCGGTCGCGTGGGACGAGCTCTCGCCGCGGCTCCGGCCCGAGCGCTTCACGATCGCCTCGGTGCCGCGCCGCCTCGGCACGCTCCGGGCGGATCCGTGGGCGGGGTACGACGGCGCCCGCCGGCGGCTCGACGTCGCGCGCCTCGCGGCGGGCGCGCAGGGCGCGCCGCTGGGGCCCTGAGCCATGGCCCGGATCCGCATCGGAACGAGCGGCTACATGTACCGGCACTGGCGCGGCCTCCTCTACCCCGAGGGGCTCGCGCAGCGGCGCTGGCTCGAGCGCTATGCCGCGCTGTTCGACACCGTGGAGCTGAACGCGACCTTCTACCGGCTCCCGTCTCCGGAGACCGTCGAGCGCTGGCGGGACGCCTCGCCGCCGGGGTTCACGTTCGCGGTGAAGGGGAGCCGGTACCTCACGCACATGAAGCGGCTCCTCGACGCGGGCGCGGGGCTCCGCCGCTTCTACCGCCCCGTCTCGCGCCTCCACGCGAAGCTCGGCCCGGTGCTCTGGCAGCTGCCGCCCCAGATGGCGCCCGACGCGGACCGCCTCGACCACTTCCTCGCCCGGCTCCCGGCGGGGCGCCACGCGGTCGAGTTCCGCGATCCCGACTGGTACTCGGACGAGACCTGCGACGTGCTCGACCGCCACGGCGCCGCGTTCTGCGAGCACGACCAGGTGAAGCGACCGCCGCCGCGGCTCACCGGCGGGTTCCGCTACGTGCGCTTCCACGGGACGACCGGAAGGTACGCCGGCCGGTACGGCGCGGCGTCGCTCCGGCCCTTCGCCCTCGACTACCTCGACTCCGCGGCCCGCGGCGTCCCGGTGTTCGTCTACTTCAACAACGACGTGGGCGGGCACGCGGTGCGCGACGCCCTCGACCTGCTCGCGCTCGTCGGCGAGGAGCGGCCCGCGCTCGGCGCGTGACCGTGGCCGCCGGGCGCGCTACAGCATGGGCGTGGATCTCCCATACGTCTCGCGCGAGCCGAGGGTCCCGTCGCCGCGGCCGCCGCTCCTCGTGCTGCTCCACGGCGTCGGAGCGGACGAGCGCGATCTCCTCCCGCTCGCCGACGGACTCGACCCGCGCCTCCTCTGCCTGTCGGTCCGCGCGCCGCACGAGGCGACGGGGATGGGGTACGCCTGGTTCGCGATCGACTGGCGCACGTCGCCGCCCGCCTACGATCTCGCGCAGGCGGAGGAGAGCCGCGCTGCGCTCTGCGACCTCGTCCCGCGCCTCGTCGCGCGCCACGGGACCGACCCCGCGCGCACGTTCCTCCTCGGCTTCAGCCAGGGCGCCGCGATGGCGCTCGCCGTCGCCCTCACGCGCCCCGAGCTCGTCCGCGGGGTCGTCATCCACTCCGGGCGCCTCGTCGCCGATCTCGCGGCGCGCATCGCGCCGCCCGAGGCGCTCGCCGGGCTCGAGGCGCTCGTGCTGCACGGCGTCGAGGACGACGTGTTGCCCGTCGAGCGCGGGCGAGAGATCCGGGACCTGCTCGCGCCGCGCCTCGGCCCGCGGCTCGTCTACCGCGAGCACGCGGACGCCGGTCACTTCGTGACGAAGACGTCGCTCGCCGACGCCGCCGCCTGGCTCGCTGCGCGGCTCGGCTGAACCGACGTCAGCGGCCCGCATCAGCGCGCGGACTCGTTCGCCTTCACGAGCTCTCGCCCCTCCGCGCGCGCGCGGACCTTCCTGAACTCGGCCTCGAGATTGTCGAGCTCCTCGTCGGTGGCATGCTCGAGGTCGGCGAAGATGTTCCGCGCCCGAGCCTGCGAGCGGATGAGCTCGTCGAGCTTCAGGTGGAGGGCGCGCGTCTCGCGGTTCTGCGTCGCCTGGATGAGGAAGACCATGAGGAACGTGACGATCGTCGTCCCCGTGTTGATGACGAGCTGCCAGCTGTCGCTGAAGCCGAAGAGGGGCCCCGTCACGGCCCAAACGACGATGACCGCGAGCGCGACCACGAACGCCCACGGAGTGCCCGTCGCCTGGGACACCCACACCGCGACGCGCGCGAAGAGCGGCTGCGGCTGCACCTGCATGTGACGAACGTACGCACGCTCTCACGGCCCGGGCAGGGACCCTCCGACCGCCCGGATGGCCGGCCGTGCGGGAGCGGCTGCGTCAGCAGGCTGTCGAGACAATCCCGGCAACCTCGGCTAGCAAGATTCTCCCTCGCCCCCGCGAAGCGCTCATGATCCCTCACATCTAGACAGCGCCCATCGGGGCGTGATCTACGGTTGCGGTGAAGAGAAAGCCCGAGCGGCGGCAGGTGGTTCGCGAAGAGTTCGATGCCGTCGATCTGGGCGAT
>DASWEI010000177.1:0-16390 GCA_036394835.1 Anaeromyxobacter sp.
GGCGGCGCGGGCGGCGCGTGAAGCGCGGGAGGCGAAGTGACCATGGCGGAGCTGCTCTTCGAGATCGGCGCCGAGGAGATCCCGGCGGGCTTCGTCCCCTTGGCGATCGAGCAGCTCGAGCGCGACCTCGTCAAGGCGCTCGACGACGCGCGCCTCCTGCACGGCGAGGTGAAGGCGCTCGGCACGCCGCGCCGGATCGCCGTCACCGCGCGCGACGTCGCGGGGCGCCAGGCGGACGCGCGCACCGAGGCGTTCGGGCCTCCCGTCGCGCAGGCGTACGACGCAGAGGGGAAGCCGACCCCCGCCGCGCTCGGCTTCGCGAAGAGCCAGGGCGTGGACGTCTCGGAGCTCGAGCGCGCGCAGACGCCGAAGGGCGAGCGCGTCGCCGTGACACGGGTCGAGAAGGGGAAGCGGGCCGAGCAGGTCCTCCCGGCGCTCGTCGAGAAGCTCGTCCACGGACTCCGGTTCAAGAAGTCGATGCGCTCCCGCTACGACGACGTCACCTTCGCGCGTCCCATCCGGTGGCTCGTCGCGCTCTACGCCGGCCGCCCGCTCAAGGTCCGCTTCGGCGAGGTGGTCTCGGGTAGCGTCACCTACGGCCACCGCTTCAAGGCGCCGCGGGCGATCCGGCTGACGGGCACGCGCGAGGACTACGTCGCGAAGCTCCGCAAGGCGTTCGTGGTGGTGGACCCGATGGAGCGCCGTGCGCTCGTCGAGAAGGAGCTCGCCCGCGCCGCGAAGGCGGCCGGCGGGCGCGTGCTCGAGAACCCGGGGCTCGTCGACGAGGTGACGTTCCTCGTCGAGACGCCGACCGCGATCGCGGGCGAGTTCGAGAAGCAGAACCTCGAGCTGCCGCGCGAGGTGGTCGTCTCGGAGATGCGCAGCCACCAGCGCTACTTCGCGGTGGTGGACGGGGCGGGGAAGCTGAAGAACCGCTTCATCGCCGTTGCCGGCACGCCGGTGAAGGACCCGAAGCTCGCGCGGCACGGCTACGAGCGCGTGCTCCGCGCGCGCCTCGCCGACGCGCGCTTCTTCTTCGAGGAGGATCGCAAGAAGAGCCTGCGCGACCGGATCGAGGCGCTCGGGCGCCGGACCTACCAGGCGAAGCTCGGGAGCGAGCTCGACCGCACCCACCGGATCGGCGCCGTCGCGACCGCGCTCGCGCGCGCGCTCGGCAAGGAGGGCCTCGTCCCGGACGTCCTCGAGGTCTCGCGGCTCGCGAAGACGGATCTCACCGCCGGCATGGTGGGCGAGTTCCCCGAGCTGCAGGGGATCATGGGTGCGCACTACGCGCGCGCCGAGGGAATGAAGCCCGAGATCGCGGACGCGATCGAGGACCACTACAAGCCCATCGGCGCGTCGGGCGACATGCCGCGCGGCGACCTCGGCGCGCTCGTCGGCGTCGCCGACCGGCTCCACCAGCTCGTGGGCATCGTCGGCGTCGGCGAGAGGGCCACGAGCGCTGCCGACCCGTATGGCCTGCGCCGGGCCGCCATCGGCATCCTCCGGATCCTGCTCGACCGCGGCTACCACCTCTCGCTGGCCGCGGCGATCGAGGAGAGCCTGAACGCGCTCTCGGGCGTGAGGCTCGCGGCGGACCGGTCGGTCGTCGCGGAGCAGGTGCTCGATTTCTTCCGCGGCCGGCTCAAGGCGCAGTGGTCGGAGGAGCACCCGCCCGACCTCGTCGAGGCGGTCCTCTCCGCCGGGTTCGACGACGTCGTGGACGCGCGGAAGCGGCTCGAGGCGCTCGCCGAGGTGAAGGCGCGCCCGGACTTCGTCCCGCTCGCCCTCGCGTTCAAGCGCGTCGCGAACATCCAGGAGAAGGCGGGCGGCCCGGGCGCCGCGAAGGTCGACCCGGCGCTCCTGCGCGACGAGGCCGAGCGGCGGCTCATGTCCGAGCTCGAGCGGGTCGAGAGCGAAGGCGTCTCGCTCCGCGAGCACCGGAACTACCCGGCGGTGCTGCGGAACGTCGCCACCATCGAGCCCGCCGTGGCCCGGTTCTTCGCCGACGTGCTCGTCATGGCCGAGGAGCCGGCGCTCCGCGCGAACCGGCTCGGCCTCATGCGGCGGGTCGCGTCGCTGTTCGCCGACCTCGCCGACTTCCGGAAGATCCAGGCCGAGCTGCCGCAGCAGCCACAGGCGTGAGGGGGAGCTCCTTGCGAAGCATCGCGTGGTGCGCGGTCGCGCTCGCCGTGGCGTGCGGCGAGACGGCGAAGACCCAGTCCGGCCCGCTCGACCGGATCTACCGGCCGACCGGCCTCGCCGTCGAATCGGGGCGGCTGCTCGTCGCGTCCTCGAACGGCGATCTGCTCTACGACGACGACACGGGCGGGAGTCTCATCGCCCTCGACCCGTCGGTGGACCCGGCGCACATCCCGACCGGCGGCGCGGTGAACTTGCGCAGCTTCGCCGGGGATCTCGTCATCGCCCGGAACGTCGTCCAGGATCCCGCGGCGCCCGAGCCGGACGCCTGCGGGACCGCGCTCGCGACGACGCTCGCGATCACGGCGACGCGCGGCTCGAACACGCTCAACACGTTGAGCGTGGCCGCGGACGGCAGGCTCTCCTGCGAACGGTGCGGCACCCCGCTCTCCGGCACATTCGGGGATCCGTTCGCGGTCGCGGTCGCCTGCGGTCCGGGCCGGGCGAGCGCGTTCGTCGGCTACCTCCACGCGCCGGACGCCGGCGCCTGGCTGACCGAGTACGATCTCGTCACCGGCGCGCTGCGCACCGTGCGCGCCGGGATCGGCCCCGTCCGCGCGTTCGCCTACGACGCCGCCCGCGACCGGCTCTACTTCGTCGGGCTCGCGACCGGAGTCCCGACGCCGCTCCGCTGGATCGAGCTCGGCGGCTGCACGCTCGGGCTCGCGGCGGGATCGGGCGGCTGCTCCGTCGGGAGCGCATCGCTCTCGCCGCTGCCTCCCGGGATCGAGCTCCGCTCGATCGCGCTCGCACACCCGCTCGCCGGCGCGCCGCAGCGCGCGTACCTCACGGGCCGGCTCTACGACGTCGCGAGCGCCGCGACCGCCGGAGGCCGCACGACGGAGTTCGGCGGCCTGCTCATCGTGGTCGATTTCGTGGAGAACGCCCGAGGCGGCGTGGATGCGCAGGTCGTGCGCCGCATGCCGCTCGAAGGGGACCTCGGGCACGGCCTGCAGGACGTTCGCGTCCTGCCCGCGCGCCCGGGCAAGCGGGACGTCGTCGCGACGGTCGCGATCGATGACGGCGTCCTCTGGATCTACGACGACGAGACGCTCTCGCTCGCCGCGTTCGGCCGGGGCGGCACGACGGGCGCGCCGACGCTCGGTCACCAGCCCTTCGGCCTCGCGGTCGACCCGGTCGCCGTAGGGACGGCGGCCCGTCTTTACGTCGGCTCCTACGGGGAGAACTACGTGACCCCCATCGAGGTTCCGCTCGACGCGCCGGATCGCGCGGCGTTCGCGGGCGGCACCCAGCGCAAGATCACCGGGGGCACGCCGTGACGCGCCACGTCCGTCTCGCCGCGCTCGCGGTCGCCGCGAACCTCGCCGCCTGCGGGAGCAAGACCGCCACGCCGCCGGGGCTGCTCCTCAACGAGCCCGCCGCGGTGGCGGTGTTCCGGGGCGTCACCTCGAAGCACGGGGTCGATCCGGCGAACCCGGTCCATCCGTACCATCCGTACCTCGCCATCGCGAACGCCGGCGGGAACGACCTCAGCATCGTCGACGCCGTGGACGACTCGCTCGTCGACGCGCCGGTCCCGCTGCGCGGGCTCGTCTACCCCGTGCCGGCGCGGCCGATGCTCCTCGCGTCCGGCGACCTCGGGGACCGGAAGCCCGACCTGCTCGTCGCGGTCTCCTCGGGCGACTCGAGCCTTCAGATCATCCGGACCTGGGCGGCGGACGGCGCGGTGGAGGGAGAGGTGGACCTCGGCGGCGACATCCTCGCGCTCGTCGCGCTGCCCTTCGACCCCGGCGCGCCCGGGGCGGTGAAGATCGCCGCCGCGCTCGCGGGTGAGCGCATCGCGGTCGTCGCGTTCACGCGGTCCTCGGCCGGCGACGGCACGGGGATCGACGTCACGACGGCCCAGGGGTCGGTCGCGACGAGCGGCGCCCTCGGCTTCCAGCCCGTCGATCTCGCCGCGACCCCGGGCGTCCCCGGGTTCGTCTGGGCGGCGACGCGCGACGACCTCGGCGGCGGTGTCCACGGCGCTGCCGGGATCGACGTCGCGAGCACGCCCTTCCTCGCGCAGGTGCTCGACGCGCGGGCGCCCACCCGCCTCGTCGCGGCGGCGCGGCTCGCCGAGCGTGGCCCCGGAGCGGCCGGGCTCGATCCCGCGACCTGGGCGACGACCGCGCCCGCGGTAAGGGTCTACGCAGTCCTCGACGAGTCCGGCTGCGGGCTTTACGGCCCGATCGACTGTGGCCTCGTCGCGCTCGATCCCGCCATCGGCGGCCTCGCGGCGGGCCTCGCGCCCGCCGGGCCGACCGAGGCCGCGTTCCGACCGCCCATTCCGATCGTTGCCGGCGCGTTCGCGCTCGCCGCGGCGCAGCCCCCCTTCGCGCCGCCGTCCGCGGCGGATCCCATCTACGCTGGGACGTTCCTGCGCGTCGCGACGAATCTCGGCGCACGCGCGAGCACCGCCGCGGCCGCGGTCGCCGGCGCCGACGGGGCGGTCTCGTTCGTGGACCTCGGCCGGTGGGAGCTCCCGAGCCAGCAGGTGGTCCACGCGAACGTCAAGGCGACGCTCGCGGCGTCCCAGGCGCCCGGTTCGCCGGTCGTCGATCAGTGGCTCGTCATCCACGACCCCGGAAACGGGACGACCGTGTCGCACGCGGACCCGACCGGCCTCTCGTCGGCGGTGACGGTCACCCCAGGCTACACGCCGACCGACCGCTGGACCGTGACGCACGAGGGGCTCTTGCCGGGCCTCGCCTCGCGCCGCGCGGAGAGCGGGGATGACGGCGGCGCTCCGTGGCTCGCGCTCCAGGTCCACGACGGTTCCGTGTTCTCCGAGGTCGTGCGCCTCTTCGATCCGACGCTCGGCGTGCACGTCGGCGACACGGTCGTGATCGACGCCACCGGGCTCGGGACCTGCGCGACCTTCGAGGCGAGCGTCGCTGCGCTCTCGCAGCCGGACACGTCGAGGCCCGGCGGCGCGGTGCGGCTCGCGAAGAAGCTTCCCACGAACGCCGCGTGGGACGCCTGCGTGGATGCGCTCGTCGTCCCCGGAGCGGCCCACCTCCTCGCGAGCGTGCGCGCCGGCGGTTACGTGCTCGTGCGCGGGACCGGCGCCTCCGCGATCCACGTGGGCCGTCCGGCCCTCGGCGCGCCGTTCGCGGTCGCGTGGCAGGACGAGGCGACGCTCGCGACGACCTGCCTCTTGCCCCCGGCGCAGCCCTGGCCCGCGACCCCCGGCGCGGTGGCGAGCTGCCCCGACTCGCCTTGCCGCAGCGACTGCGAGGACCTCGTGCGCGCGCGGCTCGCGCGCCGCGTCGGCTACGTCACCGAGACGTGCGGGAGCGACGCGACCTGCCTCGCGCGCTGGCCGGGGCTCCCCGACGTCTCGGGTCCGGCGCTCGCGTTCACGCTCGCGCTCGAGACGGCGGCGGCGCCGCCGCGCGACCTCGCGCTCGTCGTGACGACGAGCGACGGGAGGGTCGCGTTCCGCGTCGTCCCGCCGTCGGGATCCCCCGTGGACCCGCGCGGCGTGACCGCGTTCGATCGGTCGCCGTGGTCTCCGGCGAGCGGCGTCCGCTTCCTCGTGCCGTTCGCGGCAGGGCTCGTGCTCGACACGTCCCCGACCCTCGTCGGCGGCGGAGCGGGCGTGCTGCACTGATCGGCAGACTTCCGGCGCGGCGGCCGCATCTGCTACCGTGTCCGGGTGCCGAGATCGACCCAGCAGATCATCGTCGCCGACCACCTGTGGGAGGCGTTCGGGCGCATGGCCGACGAGATGGGCGCGGACCGCGACGCGCTCGTCAACCAGGCGATGCACGTGTTCGCGCGCCTGAACGGCTACGTCGTCCCCGGGACCCCCGAGGCGGCGCGCCCTCCGCCCTCCCTGGCGCCGACGCCGCTGCCCGCGCCGGCGTTGACCCCGCCGCCCGCTCCGGCGGAGCGGAAGGCCGTCGCGGAGCGGGTCCTCGAGACCGCCGAGCGGCTCGAGCGCGACATCGCCGCGCGCCCGCCGCCCGTGCCCGTGCCCGCGGCGCAGCTGCGCGCCGGCGTCCTCCGGCTCGTACGCGAGGACGGGGCGGTGCTCGAGGTGACGCGCGAGCGGTACGTCATCGGCCGCGGCGCCCACTGCGACCTCGTCATCGACAGCGCGAAGATCTCGCGCGAGCACGTGGCGCTCGTGCGCGCCGCGGACGGCTGGTCCATCGAGGACCTCGGCTCGTCGAACGGGACCTGGTTCCACGGCGAGCGGATCTCGCGGCGCCGCGTCGAGCACGGCGACGAGTACTTCCTCAGCGCGGAGCGGCTGCGGTGCGAGCTGCGCTGATCGCGCTCCTCGCCGCGGCGGCGCCGGCCTCGGCCGCCGTGCCGCTCGCGCTCGCGGAGCGCCAGGTCGTGACGCTCGAGTTCCAACAGCCGGTCGCGCGGATCGCCACGACCGACCCGGACCTCTTTCAGATCAGCCCGGCCGGCGGTCGGGTGACGGTCACCGCGCTCCGCGCCGGCCGCGCGACGCTCGACGTCACCTTCGCCGACGGCGCGACGGTCGTGTACGACGTCACGGTGGACTCGGCGCGCCGGCTCTCGCCCCGCTCCACGACCCCGAACGAGATCGCGCTCGGCGTCGGTGAGGAGCGGCGCTTCCGCGCGCCGGGGGTCGCCCGCGTTCTCGTCGAGGAGAACGGCGTCGCGCGGGTCGGCGTCGAGGGCGAGACGGTGGCGGTCGTCGGGCTCGCCCAGGGGCAGGCCTCCCTCGTCCTCGTGGACGGCGCCGGGGCGAAGACCGGCTGGCAGATCCGCGTCCGCTGATGGATTCCCGCTGCGGCCGCCGGCGCGCGGGGCTATCGTCTCGCTCCGCATGCCGACGCTGACCCTCATCGATGGCTCGGGCTTCATCTTCCGGGCCTACCACGCGATCCCGCACCTCTCGACCACGAAGGGGGTCCCCACCAACGCGGCCTACGGGTTCACGACGATGCTGCTCAAGGCGCTGCGTGAGCACGCGCCGACGCACGTCGCCCTCGTCTTCGACGCGGGCCGCAAGTCCTTCCGGAACGAGATCGACCCCGGCTACAAGGCGAACCGTCCCGAGGCGCCGGACGATCTCAAGGTGCAGTTCCCGCTCGTGCGGGACGTGGCGCGCGCGCTCGCGGTGCCGATCGTGGAGGAGGCGGGGGTCGAGGCCGACGACGTCATCGGCACGCTCGCGTGCCGCGCGCGCGAGCGCGGCTGGGACGTCGTGGTCGTCACGGGGGACAAGGACTTCGCGCAGCTCGTCGACGCCAAGGTCTCGCTCTACGACCCGATGGCCGAGGCGAGCGGGCGGGGAGGGTGGACCGGCCCGGCCGAGGTGGAGAAGAAGCTCGGCGTCCGGCCGGACCAGGTGGTCGAGTACATGTCCATCCTCGGCGACAAGATCGACGACGTTCCCGGGATTCCCGGCGTCGGCGAGGTGACCGCCGCCGCCCTGGTGCGCCACTTCGGCTCGGTCGAGGAGCTGCTCCGGCGCCCCGACGAGATCCCGAAGGCGGTCGCGCGCGGCGGCGAGAAGCTGAAGGAGAAGATCCTCGCCGGCGCGGAGCGGATCCGGACGAACCGCAAGCTCGTGGCGCTGAAGTGCGATCTGGTGCTGCCGTTCTCGCCCGAGAGCTTCGGGCGGAATCCCCCCGACGAGCCGCGGGCGCGGGCGCTCTTCTCCGAGCTCGAGTTCTCGCGGCTGCTGAAGGACCTCCCCGCGCCGCCGCCGACCGCCCGGACCGAGCGGACCGAGCTCGTCCTCGATGCGGCCGCGCTCGCGGCGACGGTGGAGGCGCTCCGCGGCGCGCCGGCGATCGGGCTTCGCCCGGTGCTCGCCGGGCCCGCTCCGCGGACGGACCGGGTCGTCGGGCTCGCGCTCGCCGGCGCCGGCCGCGCGTTCTACGTTCCGCTCGCGCACCACTACCTCGGCGCGCCTGCGCAGCTCCCGCGCGACGCGGTGCGCGACGCGTTCCGGCCGCTCGTCGAGGGAGACCGTCCGCTGCACGCGCACGACCGCAAGGCGGCGGCCCACGCGCTCGCGCAGCTCGGGCTCGCGCTGCGCGCCCCCGGCCTCGACACCGAGCTCGCGAGCCGGCTTCTCCTGCCGACCCGGCGCGAGCACGCCCTCGCCGACGTCGCGCGCGAGCGGATCTCCTGCGAGGTGCCGCGCGATCCGAGCGGAGGCGACGCGGCCCGGAAGTCCGAGCGGGTCCCGGTGGACGGGCTCGAGGTCGAGCGGGTCGCCACCTGGGCGGGCCCCTGCGCGGCGTCGATCGTCGATCTCGCTCCCGCGCTCGAGCGTGCGCTCGAGGAGACGGGGCTCGCGAAGCTCCACCGCGAGGTCGAGGCGCCCATCCTGCCGGTGCTGTTCGAGATGGAGCGGACCGGCATCCTCGTCGATCGCGGCGCGATGTCCGGGATGAGCGAGGAGTTCGGGCGCGCGATGGAGGACCTCGAGGCGCGCATCCACCACGCGGCCGGGCGCCGCTTCAACGTCGCCTCGACGCGCGAGCTCGCGCAGGTCCTCTTCGGCGAGCTCGACCTGCCCGTGCTGAAGCGGCTCAAGACCGGGCCGTCCACCGACCAGGACGTCCTCGAGAAGCTCGCAGAGCAGCACGAGCTGCCGAGGCTCGTCCTCGAGCACCGCGCGCTCGCGAAGCTGAAGGGGACGTACGTCGACGCGCTGCCGCTGCTCATCGATCCGGCCGACGGCCGGATCCACACCACGTTCAACCCGGCGGGCGCGGCGACGGGCCGGCTCTCCTCGACCGACCCGAACCTTCAGAACATCCCCATCCGCACCGACCTGTCGCGCCGTATCCGGGCGGCCTTCGTCGCGCCGCAGGGACGGCGGCTCCTCTCCGCCGACTACTCGCAGATCGAGCTGCGGATCCTCGCCCACTACTCGGACGATCCGGCGCTCCTCGAGGCGTTCCGGAATCGCGAGGACGTTCACACGCGGACCGCGGCGGAGACCTACGGCGTCGATCCGTCCGCGGTCACGCCGGACATGCGCCGCGTCGCGAAGATGCTGAACTTCGGCATCGCGTACGGGCTCTCCGCCTTCGGGCTCTCGCAGCGCCTCGACCTGCCGGCGGCGGAGGCGCAGGCGATCATCACGCGGTACTTCGCGCGCTACACCGGGGTGAAGCGGTACGTCGAGTCGGCGGTGGAGGAGGCGCGCCGCACCGGCGAGTCGCGGACGCTCTACGGGCGCGTGAGGGCGATGCCGGAGATCGCGGCGCGCAACCCGGCGCTCCGGAACGCGGCGGAGCGGACGGCCATCAACACGCCCATCCAGGGGACGGCGGCGGACGTCGTGAAGGTCGCGATGGTCCGCGTGCACGGCGCGATCGTGCGGGAGCGGCTCGACGCGCAGCTCCTCCTGCAGGTCCACGACGAGCTCGTGCTCGAGGTCGGGGAGGCGGAGGTCGAGGCCGCCGCGGCGCTCGTGAAGAGGGAGATGGAAGGGGCCGCTTCGCTGAAGGTGCCGCTCGACGTGGAGGTCGGACACGGCAGGAGCTGGGCCGAGGCTCACTAGCCGAGCACTACTCGTCGGCGATCTTCTTTCGGGCGGGAATGTACTGAACGGCCTCTTCCCGGGCCGGCTCCCTGAACGCCTCCAGCAGCTTCACGTGGCTCTCGACGAGCGTCCGGACGTTCGTCTCGAACTGGATCCGCTGGCGCTTCAGCTCGTTGATGTCGTCGACGATCCGCAGGAAGCGGGTGTGGGCGGCCTGGACGATCTTCTCCGCCTGCAGCTCCGCGTCGGAGATGGTGATCTCCGACTCCTTGCGGGCCGAGTCGCGGATCTCCTCGGACGCCTTCTGCGCGGCGACGAGCGTCTCCTGCAAGGCCCGCTCGCGTCCGCGGAACTCGACGATCTCCTCGGCCTTGCGCTGATTGTCCTCGCGCAGAGAGAGCACGTCCTTCACGAGCCCCTCGAACTCGACCGCGACGAGGCCGAGAAACGCCTCCACCTCCTCGGGATCGAGGCCGCGGAAGACCTTGCGGAACTGCTTCTGGGTGATGTCGAGGGGGGTGATGTTCATGGGGGCTCCCGGGCAGACATGATAACGGCCGGGGGGAGGGAGTCCATTTCCGGGGCCTACCGAGGCCTACATGGCGAGCCAACGACGAAAAGACGGGCCCGTGCCCGTGCCCGTGACCGTTCTTTCGGTTTCTCGGTCCGGACACCTTCACCGCCCGTTTGCTGTCGCCCTCCCAGGGCGGCCGTCGCCACACCCCCTTATGCTATCTTCCGCGCCGCCTCATGCCGTTCTCGGAGCTCATCGCGCAGGACCGCGCTCTCTCCCCGCTGCGGTCCGCGCTGCGGCGCGGGACGCTCCACCACGCGTACCTGTTCGGCGGCCCGGAGGGCGTCGGCAAGGCGCGGGCCGCGCGGCTCCTCGCCCAAGCTGCGAACTGCGAGGGCGACGGGACCGCGCCGCGCGACGACGCCTGCGGCGTCTGCGGCCCGTGCCGGAAGATCGCGAAGGGGGTCCACCCCGACGTGCTCGTGCTCGCGGAGGAGCGCGAGATGGCGAAGCGGGGCGCCTGGGAGCCGAAGGGCGGCCGCTCGCCGTCGCGCGACATCGTCGTCGACCAGGTGCGCGATCTCGTGGACCGGCGGCTCGCGATGAAGCGGTACGAGGGGCGGCGGCGCTTCGTCATCGTCGATCCCGCCGATGCCATGAACCCTCAGGCCCAGAACGCGCTCCTCAAGACGCTCGAGGAGCCGCCGGACGGCACGACGCTCGTCCTCGTGGCGTCGAGCCCCGACGCGCTCCTCCCGACCATCCGGTCGCGCTGCGCGCGGGTCACGTTCGGGCCGCTTCCGGACGACTTCATCCAGGCACGGCTCGGGGAGCTCGAGGCCGGCCGCATCGAGAAGCGCCTGCACGAGAGAGAGAAGGCGGCCACGGCCGAGGGGGAGACCCTCGGCGAGCGCGAACGCGGCGCGGTCGCCGAGGAGGTCCGGCGCGAGCTTCGCATCGGCGTCGCGCTCGCCAGCGGATCGCTCTCCCGGGCGCTCGGAGCTCAGGCGTCCCTCGAGGCGATCCGCGAGGCCCTCGAGGAGGTCGTCGCGCTCCCCGAGGACGATGCCGGCGCGTGGCTCGCGTTCGCGGGCCGCCACGGCGCCGATCGAGATCGCGCGGGGCAAGTCTGCGAGGCGCTGCAGCTCTGGCTACGGGACGTCGCTGCGGCGCAGGCCGGGGCGGCGGAGCTCGCGCTCGCCGACCTCGCCGACGCGACCCGTCGCGTCGCGGCGGCGCTCTCGCCCGCGGAGGCGCTGCGCAGGCGCCGCGAGGTGCGGCGCGCGGCGGCGGCGCTCCGCCAGAACGGCGCGCCGGTGCTCGCCCTCGAGGCCATGCTCATCGGGTGGTTCCATGGCCGGACCTAGAGCTCCCCGCGCCGCCGCGGCGACCCTCGGGACCTGCCTCGCCGACGCGAAGGCGGGGTCGCCGCAGCCCGTCTACCTCTTCGACGGCGACGCGTTCCTCGTGCTCCGCGCCGCGCGCGAGCTCGCCTTCGCGCTCGTGCCGGAGGCGCAGCGTCCGCTGAACCTCGTCGAGCTCGACGCGGCGGTCTCTCCCGCGGAGGTGGCCGCGGAGATCGCGACGGGCGGCCTATTCGGCGGGGGCAAGGTCGTGCTCGTGCAGGAGCCGGCGTTCCTCACGTCGAAGGAGGACGCCGCCGAGCTCTTCGAGCGCGCGCTCAAGATGTGGGGCGAGGGGCGGCACCGGGAGGCGACGCGTCGGCTCCTCGCGCTCGCGGCGAAGGCCGGCTGGTCGGCAAAGGAGCTCGATCCCGAGGGCGACGACTGGGTCGGGGACGGCGCGTTCCAGAAGGAGCTCGGGATCGCACTCGACGGCGCCGCGCGCGCCTTCGTCCAGGGTGCGGCCCGATTCGCGGCGGAGCGGGAGATGAAGGCGGCGAAGGACGACGCCTCCGCGCTCGACGCCGCGCTCCAGCGGGGCTTTCCGCGCGGGCACGTCCTCGTCGTCGCCGCCGGCAAGGTGGACGGGCGGCTCCCTCTCGTGAAGAAGCTCGCGGCGGCGGGGCGCCGGGTGACGGTGCAGCTCGAGAAGGAGGGGAAGTGGGACGACCAGCGGCTCGTCCTCGGCCCCGTGCTCGAGTCCCTCCTCGCCGGCACCGGCAAGCGCGTGGACCATGCGGCGGAGGCGCGGCTCGCGGCGCTGGTCGGCGACGACGCGCGGCAGCTCGCCTCCGAGGTCGCGAAGCTCGCGGCATACGTCGGGGACCGGAAGGTGATCGGCGCGACGGACGTGGACGAGGTGGTGACGCGCGTCGCGTCCGACCCGTTCTTCGCGCTCGGCAACGCCGTCGAGGCGCGCGACCTCGCCGGGGCCCTCGGTGTGCTCGGGCGGTCGATCCAGGACGGCGCGTCGCCGTTCATGCTGCTCGGTTCGCTCGCGGGCGCCGTGCGGCGGATGATCGTCGAGCGCGAGCGGGCCCGGAGGGTGGTCGGCCAGCGGAAGATCGCCTCGTCGCGGGAGTGGGAGGCGACGGTGTTCCCGACGATCCCGGACGACGAGGTCGGAGAGAAGAAGCCGTACGGCTTCTGGATGAAGTACCAGGCTTCGACGCGCTTCTCGCGCGAGGAGCTGCTCGACGCCCTCGCCGGCCTCGCCGAGGCCGACGTGGCGATGAAGACGGGCCAGGACGGCCAGGTGCGCCTCGAGCGCGTCCTCGCCGGTCTCCTCGCGGCCCGCGCACCGGAAAGGAGCATACCTTGAGCCAGCGACTGCTCGTCACGAGCGCGCTCCCCTACGCGAACGGGTCGATCCACCTCGGCCACCTCGTCGAGTACGTCCAGACCGACGTCTACGTCCGGTTCCGCAAGGCGACCGGCGACGACGTGACCTACGTCTGCGCCGCCGACTCGCACGGCACACCGATCGAGGTGAACGCCGCGGTCGCGAAGATGACGCCGAAGGAGTTCGTCGAGAAGTACCGCAAGGAGCAGCACGAGGACTTCAAGCGCTTCGGTGTCGAGTTCTCGACCTACTACACGACCGACTCCCCCGAGAACGCGAAGTGGGCGTACCGCGTCTACGACGCGCTCAAGGCGAAGGGGCTCATCTACAAGAAGACCGTCGAGCAGCTCTACTGCGAGACCGACCGGCGCTTCCTCCCCGATCGATACGTGAAGGGGACCTGCCCGAACTGCGGCAAGCCGGACCAGTACGGCGACGTCTGCGAGAACTGCGGCACGACCTACGATCCGCGCGAGCTGAAGGCGCCCTACTGCGCGCTCTGCCGGAGCGCTCCAGTGGTGCGCACGAGCGATCACGCGTACGTGAACCTGCGCAAGCCCGAGGTGTTCTCGGTGATCCAGGCCTGGGTGGACGCGCCCGGCCACCTCGAGCCGGCCGTCCGCGAGCAGGTGAGGGGCTGGCTCGCGGACCTGCAGGACTGGTGCATCACCCGCGACGCCCCGTACTTCGGGTTCCCGGTGAAGGATCCCGAGTTCGCGGGAAAGTTCCTCTACGTCTGGGTGGACGCTCCGATCGGCTATCTCTCCTCCGCCGAGCACTTCTTCGCCGAGGAGGCGCCGCCGGACAAGCGCCGCGCGCCCGCCGCGTTCGAGCGGGACTACCTCGCGGAGGGGGCGCCGAGCCGGGTCGAGCACTTCATCGGCAAGGACATCCTCCGCTTCCACGCGGTCTTCTGGCCCGCGATGCTCTGGGCGACAGGCATCAAGCGGCCGGACCGGATGCCGGTCCACGGGCACCTCACCGTGAACGGCGAGAAGATGTCAAAGTCCCGCGGCACGTTCATCACCGGGAAGACGTACCTCGACTCCGGGCTCGACCCCGAGCTCCTCAGGTACTTCTACGCGTCGAACCTCTCGCCCGGCATCTACGACATCGACCTGTCGCTCGAGGAGTTCAAGAACCGCGTCAACGCCGATCTGCAGAAGCGGATCGCGAACCTCGCGGCGCGGGTGCACTCGCCGGTCGCGAAGCTCGGAGGCGACGGGCTCGCCACGGGGCCTGAGACGCGCGGCTTCGAGCGGGCGCGGGTGGCCGAGGCCCTCGCCGCCGCGCGGGTCGCGTTCCGCGACCTCGAGTACCGCGCTGCGCTGAAGGCGGTGAACGATCTCGCCGATCTCGCGAACAAGGCGGTGCAGGAGAACAAGCCGTGGGCGACGCCGGACGCGCCGGCGACCCGCGCGCTCCTCCACGATCTCGGCAAGGCGCTCCATGCGATCGCGGTGATGCTCGCGCCGGTCATGCCGCGGTTCGCGGCGGGGCTCGCGGAGTCGCTCGGCGGTCTCTCGCTCGCATGGCCGGAGGGCTTCACCCCGTTCGACGGGAAGCCGGTCCGCTTCACCGCGAAGCCGCCGGCGATCCTGCCGGTGGACGCGAAGCAGGTGGAGAAGCTCATCGCCGCCCCGGCGGCGGAGGCCGCGCCGCAGAAGGTCTCCAAGGCGCCGAGCCCGGCCGAGACCGCGACGAAGGCGAGCGCGAAGGCGGCGCTGCCCGCGCCGCCGGGCGTCATCTCGTACGACGACTTCGCGAAGGTGGAGCTGCGCGTCGCGATCGTTCGGACCGCGGAGAAGGTGGAGGGGGCGGACAAGCTCCTGAAACTCTCCGTCGACGCGGGCGACGCCGAGCCGCGCACGATCGTCGCCGGGATCGCGCAGGCCTACCCCGACCCGCAGGCGCTCGTGGGCCGGCGGATCGTCGTCGTCGCGAACCTCGCGCCGCGGCAGCTCCGGGGGATCACCTCGCACGGGATGCTCCTCGCCGCCGGCGAGCCGCCGAACCTGACGGTGGTCACGGTGGGGGAGTCGATCGCGGCGGGGACCCGCGTGAAGTAGGAGTCGTGGTCATGGACGTGGTCGTGGACGTGGACGTGGACGGGAGCGCGACCTGACGACCTCGAGCGCGATGACGAGGACGAACATCTCCGTCCGAGCTCACGACCACGACCACGTCGACGACCACGACCACGTGGAACGCTGACACGGCGATGCTCATCGACTCCCACGCCCACCTCGACCTCGACGACTACGCCCAGGACCTCGACGGCGTCGTCGCCCGCGCCCGCGCGGCAGGCGTCGAGGCGATCGTCTGCGTCGGCCTGTGGCGCGCGCCCGGCTCGTTCGGCAACGCGCTCGAGCTCGCCGCGAAGGACCCGGCCTTCTTCGCCGCGACCGTCGGCGTCCACCCGCACGAGTGCGCGCGCGTGCCGGGGGACGACTGGGCGCTTCACGAGGCGCTCGCCCGCGATCCGCGCGTCGTCGCGGTCGGCGAGACCGGCCTCGACTTCCACTACGACCACTCGCCGCGCCCGGTGCAGGAGTCCTCGTTCCGCAGGTCGCTCGCGATCGCGCGCGGGGCGGGGAAGCCGGTCATCGTCCACGTGCGCGAGGCGGACCTGGTCTGCGCGCGCGTGCTGCGCGAGGAGGGCGTCCCGCCGGCGGGCGGCGTCATCCACTGCTTCACCGGGGATGCCGCCGCGGCGCGCGCCTACCTCGACCTCGGCCTCTTCATCTCGGTCGCGGGCGTCGTGACCTTCAAGACCGCCGAGCCCATCCGCGAGGCGCTCCGGATCGTCCCGCGGGACCGGCTCCTCGTCGAGACCGACTGCCCCTTCCTCGCCCCGATCCCGTACCGCGGGAAGCGGAACGAGCCGGCGTACGTGGTCGAGACCGCGCGCAAGGTCGCCGAGGTCTGGGGGACGACCATGGACGAGGTCGCCCGCTGCACGACCGAGAACGTCCGGCGCCTGTTCCGCCTGCGCGTCGTCTGACCCGCGCCCGAGCGCCGCGTCACGGTCTCACGGGAAAGTGATCGTGTCCGCCTGGCACATCAGATAATCCTGGTAGTTGCACGGGTTGGCGTCGCGCTCCGCCTTGCTCACGATCGCGGCGTCACGGCTCGAGAGCCCGCGCGCCGCCCACGCGGCGAAGGCGCCATCGTCGAGCCACTCGATGTACGAGTACATCGACGCGAGCTTCTCGACCGAGACGTCGATGTCCGCGTAGAGGCTGCCCCCGTCAGGATTGCACGCGCGCAGATCCGCGTACCCGAGGAGCTCACCGGAGTCGACGGAGCCGGGACCGCGCGTGGGGTTCACGTGGAAGATCCGGACGCTGACGTCGGGGCGCGCGCGGCACACGATCCGCACCTGGTCGCCGCGCACGGCGCCGCCAAGGCAGTCGAGCCGGTGCTCCTCGGGG
>DASWEI010000178.1:0-79971 GCA_036394835.1 Anaeromyxobacter sp.
GCCCTCGTCCGAGCCGCGCGCATTCCGACCGCGTTCGCGGCCGAGGTCCGTGCGCTCCTCCTCGTCGTCGCGGATCTCGAGCGCCGCGTGCTCGCGGACGCGGAGGGATGATCGGACGTCACTCCAGCCGCGCGCCGCGCGGCGAGGAGCTCGCGCAAGATCGATCGGTGGCAGCGCCTCTCGTCCGCGCAGTAACACCCGACGGAGAAGTCCGCGGTGCGCGAGAGCGCGGCGAGCAGGTCGAGCGTGCGTCCACGGCGTGCCGGGACTTCGGCACCGCGCGAGGCGGGTGACGCACGGTGCCGATCCGGAGGCCTTCGCCGGGGGTGCGCGGCGAGCCGAGGCGGACGATGCGGACGGTCATGGATTCCCCCTCTCCGTGACGGTGAATAGCCGGCCCGGAGCGGCTCCGCCCGGCGCTGCGTCGGGGGCCCGCGCCGAGTAGAGAGCAGGGAATGGCATATCCCATCGCCCCCCCGATCGAGCCGATGCTCGCGAAGGCGAGCGAGGCGCTCCCGTCTGGCGACGGCTGGCTGTTCGAGCCGAAGTGGGACGGGTTTCGCGCGGTCGTGTTCCGCGACGGCCCGAGGCTGCACCTCCAGTCGCGCGAGCTGAAGCCGCTGAACCGCTACTTCCCGGAGCTCGAGGGACCGCTGCTCGCGCGGCTCCCCGCGCGGTGCGTGGTGGATGGCGAAATCGTCATCGCGGGCGAGGAGGGGCTCGACTTCGAGGCGCTCCTCCTGAGGATCCACCCCGCCTCGTCGCGCGTGAAGCAGCTCGCGAGCGAGAGCCCGGCGAGCCTCGTGCTGTTCGACCTGCTCGCCCTCGGAGACCGGGATCTGCGCGGCGCCGCTCTCGCCGAGCGCCGCGCCCTCCTCGAGAGCGCGCTCGCCGGCGGCGATGCCCGAGGCCGCGTGCTCGTCACGCCGGCGACACGCGACGCGGCGGCGGCCGCGGACTGGTTCTCGCGGTTCGAGGGCGCCGGCCTCGACGGGGTCGTCGCGAAGCGACTCGACGGCACCTACCAGCCCGGCGCGCGGGCGATGGTGAAGGTGAAGCACGCGCGCACCGCCGACTGCGCCGTGGCCGGGTTCCGCTGGCACAAGAATGGACCGGGGACGATGGTGGGATCGCTCCTGCTCGGCCTGTACGACGACGCGGGGAAGCTCAACCACGTCGGCATCTGCGCGAGCTTCACGACGGAGCGCCGCAGGCAGCTCGTGCAGGAGCTCGCGCCACTCCGCGTGAACGCGATGGAGGGCCACCCCTGGAGCGACTGGGCCGAGTGGGCCGACGCCGGAACGCCCGACCACCGAATGCCCGGCGCGTCGAGCCGCTGGAATCGCGGGAAGGATCTCTCCTGGGAGCCGCTGCGGGTCGAGCGGGTCTGCGAGGTCTCGTACGACCACCTGCAGGGCGATCGCTTCCGGCACGCCACCCACTTCCTGCGCTGGCGGCCGGATCGCTCGCCGCGGCAGTGCACGTACGCGCAGCTCGAGGAGACCCCCGCCTACGAGCTGTCGCGCATCTTCCGCGAGGGCGCGCCCGCTCAGGGGTCGTAGCCGGGATCCGGCGGGTCGGGCGAGGGGCGCTCCGACTCCGGCAGGTGGCGGAGGTTCACGCGTACGCGGGGCGCCTTCTCTCGCGGCGCACCCTTCCGCCTGGACGGCTGGACGCGCGCCGGCTCGTCCGCCCCCTTCGCGTAGTGCGGCGGCCACGGCGCGTCGGCGACGCCCGCCGCGCGCTGCCGCGCCTCGAGCTCGAGGAGGGCGTCGAGCGATCCCGGCGTCGCGTCGATCCCCGCGCTCACGTCGCCCAGGCGCGCGAAGCGCGCCGGCATCGTGCGGAGCGTGAAGTCGGCGGCATCGCAAGCGGCGAGCTCCTGCCACGTGACCGGCGCCGAGACGCGGGCGTCCGGGGTCGGCCGCACCGAGTAGGCCGACGCGACGGTGCGGTCCTTCGCGTTCTGGTTGTAGTCGATGAAGACGCCGTGCCGCTCCTCCTTCCACCACTTGCTCGTCGCGAGCGCGGGTGCGCGCCGCTCGACCTCGCGCGCGAGCGCGAGCGCCGCGCCGCGGACCTCGGTGAACATCCAGCGCGGCTCGATCCGCACGTAGACGTGGATCCCGCGCGAGCCGCTCGTCTTGGGCCAGCCGACGAGGCCGTGCTCGCGCAGCACCTCGTCGGTCACCGCCGCGACCCGCCGGATCTGCTCCCACCCGACGCCTGGGACGGGATCGAGGTCCACGCGGAGCTCGTCGGGGTGATGCAGGTCGGAGTCCCGCACCGGGTGCGGATTCAGATCGATGCAGCCGAGGTTCACCACCCACGCGAGCTGCGCGGCGCCTCGGACGACGACCTCGCGCGCGCTTCGCCCCGAGGGGAACGCGAGCTCCACCACGTCCACCCAGGGCGGCCGCGACGCCGGCGCGCGCTTCTGGAAGAAGAACTCGCCCTCGGCGCCGTCGACGTACCGCTTCAGGGCCATGGGCCGATCGCGCACACCGCGGAGCGCGCCGTCCGCCACCGCGAGGTAGTAGCGGACGAGCTCGAGCTTCGTGATGCCGGCCTTCGGAAAGTAGAGCTTGTCCGGGTTCGACACCGCCACCTGTCGGCCGTCGATGACGAGGAGCTCGCTCTTCCGTGAGGCCATGGCCGGCCCTCCGCACTACGTCGCTTCCCGGATCGCCGCGACCGCCCCCGGGTTGTCGAGGGACGAGAGGTCGCCCGGTTCCTTGCCGAGGTGCGTCGCCCGGATGACCCGCCGCATGATCTTGCCGCTGCGCGTCCTCGGCAGGTCGCGGGTGAACAGGACGCGCTCGGGGCGGAGCGCCTTGCCCATCTCGGACGCGACCCGCCCCGCGAGCTCGGCCCGGAGCGCCTCCGACGCGGCGGTGCCGGGGCGCAGCATCACGAAACAGACGATGGCCTCGCCCTTCACGTCGTGCGGCACGCCGATCGCGGCGGCCTCGGCGGCCGCGGGGTGCCCGACGAGCGCGGACTCGATCTCCGCCGGACCGACCCGCTTCCCCGCGATCTTGAGCGTGTCGTCCGAGCGCCCCCGGACGAACCAGAATCCGTCGGCGTCGACCTGCGCCCAGTCGCCGTGGGCCCACACGTCCTTCCAGCGCGACCAGTACGTCTCCTCGTAACGCGCGGCGTCCCTCCAGAACCCTCGCGTCATGCCGGGCCAGGGCGCCTCGATCGCGAGCTCCCCGACCTCTCCCTGGAGCGGGCGGCCCTGCGGATCGAGCACCGCCACCGCCATGCCCGGGATCGGCCCCGCGAAGCCGCACGCCTTGATCGGCGCGATCGGGAAGCAGCCGAGGATGCCGCCGGAGATCTCGGTTCCCCCGGAGTAGTTGATGATCGGCACGCGACCCGCGCAGACGTGCTCGAACAGCCAGCGGTACGGCTCGGGGTTCCACGGCTCGCCGGTCGACGCGACGATGCGGAGCGACGAGAGGTCGTGGGCGCGAATGGGCGCCGCTCCGTGAGGCATCAGCGCACGGACGACCGTGGGCGAGATCCCCAGCACCTGGATCCGGTGGCGCTCGACGAGCGCCCAGAGCCGATCCGGTCCCGGGTGGTCCGGGACGCCGTCGAACAGCACCGCCGTCCCACCGTGGAAGAGGCTCGCGCCGATCACCATCGGGCCCATGAGCCAGCCGAGGTCCGTCACCCAGAAGACGCGGTCGCGCTCGCCGACGTCGTGGCAGAAGGCGAAGTCGCTCGCGGACTTCACGAGGAAGCCGGCGTGGGACAGCACCGCGCCCTTCGGGCGCCCCGTCGTGCCGGACGTGTACAGGATGAACAGCGGATGGTCCGCCTCGACCGGCTCCGCCGGGCAGGTCTCCGGCTCGCGTGCGATGAGCTCGTCCCACCAGACGTCACGCGCCGCCGTCCACGGGACCTCCCGCCCGAGGCGCCGCCAGACGACGACGTGCTCGACCGACGGCGCCGCCGCGACCGCGTCGTCGGCGGTCTCCTTCGAGCTCACGAGCTGCCCGCGGCGCCGGAACCCGTCGACGGTGACGAGCGCCTTCGCCTCGCTGTCCTGGAGCCGGGCGGCGATCGCCTGCGCGCCGAAGCCAGAGAAGCACGGGACCGCGATCGCGCCGAGGCGCGCCACGGCGAGGAGCGCGACGGCGGTCTCCGCAGACATGGGGAGGAAGATGCCGACGCGATCGCCCCGCACGACGCCGAGCCTCCGCAGTCCGTTCGCGAGCCGCCCCGCCTCGCGCGAGAGCTCGGCGTACGTCAGGCTGCGGACCTCTCCGTCGTCGCCCTCCGCGACCACCGCCGTCTCGCCGGCGCGGCCCGCATCGAGGTTCCGGTCGGTGCAGTTCTCGGCGAAGTTGAGGAGCCCGCCCGGGAACCAGCTCGCCCACGGCACCCCGCGCGACAGGTCGAGGACGCGGTCGTACCGCCTTGCCCACCGAACGTCGAGGTGCCGCTCGACGGCCTCCCAGTACCATCCGGGATCGTCGCGTGCGCGCCGCTGCAGCTCCGCGAGCGAAGGCACCCCGTGCGACTTCAGGAAGGACGCGAGGCGCGAGCGCTCCGCATACTCCGGCGACGGGCTCCACACGATGTCGCGTGACGCGGTCGGCTCCATCGCGCCGCCTAGCGCTCGCTGTCGAGGTGCGCCATCTGGTCCCCTCCGTAGCGGGTCCCCGCGACGGCCGAGGTGGGGACGGTCTGCTCGATGCGGGCGACGTCCTCCGGCGACAGCGTCACGCGCAGCGCGCCGAGCGCGTCGGCGAGCTGCGCGCGCGTGCGCGCGCCGATCACCGGCACGAGGTGCTTCTCCTTCGCGAGGGCCCACGCGATCGCGAGCTGCGCCGGAGTGAGGCCCTTCTCGGCCGCGAGCCTCTGGAGCGCGGCCACGAGCGCGTCGTTGCGCACCCGGTTGTCGCCGGTGAAGCGTGGCAGGTAGGCGCGGAAGTCGCCCGCGCCCGCTGGCCGGGACCCGGTGAGGAGCCCGCGGGAGAGGACCCCGTACGCCGTGATCCCGATCCCGAGCTGCGCGAGCGCCGGGAAGATCCGCGACTCGGGGCCGCGGCTCACGAGCGAGTACTCGATCTGCAGATCGGTGATCGGGTGGACCGCCTGCGCGCGCCGCACCGTATCGGCCCCGACCTCGGACAGCCCGATGCCGCGCACCCGCCCCGCCTTCACGAGATCGGTGATCGCGCCGACGGTCTCCTCGATGGGGACGGCGGGATCGAGCCGCGCCGGACGGTAGATGTCCACGTGGTCGAGCCCGAGCCGGACGAGCGAGTACGAGAGGAAGTTCCGGAGCGCCGCGGGACGCGCGTCGAAGCCGCCCCAGCTCCCGTCGGGAGCGCGGAGCGCCCCGAACTTGACCGAGACGAGCGCGCGGTCGCGACGGTCGCGCAGCGCACGCCCGATGAGCAGCTCGTTGCGACCCATGCCGTAGAAGTCGCCCGTGTCGAGCAGGTTCACGCCCGCGTCGAGGGCCGCGTGGATCGTCGCGATGCTCTCCCGCTCGTCCGCCGCCCCGTACATTCCCGACATGCCCATGCAGCCGAGGGCGAGCGGGAACACCGTCGGGCCCGTCGAGCCGAGCGCGCGGAGCGCGGTGGAGGCAGGGGTCGTCATCGCGAGCACGTAATCATGCGCCGCCGCCGGTGCACGATGGGCCGATCACGCGGCCGCTGCGCGGCGGGCCGGGAACGGGTACAACGCATCCGGATCCGGGAAGGGGGACCGCATGGGGCTGGAGAGGCGCAAGCTCGGGCGGCAGGGGCTGGAGGTGTCGGCCCTCGGGCTGGGCTGCATGGGGATGAGCCAGTCGTACGGAGTGGCCGACGAGGCCGAGTCCATCGCCACGATCCACCGGGCACTCGAGCTCGGGGTCACGTTCCTCGACACCGCCGAGGTCTACGGGCCGTTCCGGAACGAGGAGCTCCTCGGCCGCGCGCTCGCGGGCCGGCGCGACGGAGTCGTGGTCGCGACGAAGTTCGGGTTCCGGATCGAGGACGGGGCGAGCGTCGGCCTCGACAGCCGGCCGGAGCACGTCCGCGAGGCCGTGGCGGCCTCGCTGCGCCGGCTCCGTACCGACCGCATCGACCTCCTCTATCAGCACCGGGTCGACCCCGCGGTGCCGATCGAGGACGTGGTCGGCGCCATGGCCGACCTCGTGCGCGAGGGCAAGGTGCGGTACCTCGGCCTCTCCGAGGCGGGCGCGCGCACCATCCGCCGCGCCCACGCGGTCCACCCCATCTCCGCGCTGCAGAGCGAGTACTCGCTCTGGGAGCGGAACCTCGAGTCGGAGATCATCCCGCTCCTGCGCGAGCTCGGCGTCGGCCTCGTCCCGTTCTCGCCGCTCGGGCGCGGGTTCCTCACCGGCACGGCGCGGCGGGCGGAGGAGTACCCCGAGAGCGACTTCCGCCGGCGCGACCCGCGCTTCCAGGGGTCGAACTTCGACGCGAACGTCCGCGCCGCCGACGCGGTGCGTGCGCTCGCGGCGCGCAGGGGCGCGACGCCGGGCCAGCTCGCGCTCGCGTGGCTCCTGCACCGCGGCCCGGACGTCGTGCCGATCCCCGGGACGAAGCGGCGCGCCTACCTCGAGGAGAACGTCGCCGCCGCCGCGCTCGCCCTCTCGCCCGCCGAGCTCGCGGAGCTCGACGCGGCGCTCCCGCCGGGATCCGTCGCGGGCCCGCGCTACGACGCCGAGCGCATGCGGACGGTGGACCGTTGACCCCGGAGAGCGCGCGCGAGAGCCGCGGGCGCGACGGCGCTCTCGCGCCCGGCGCGCCGATCCTGGCGGTGGAGGACCTTCGCAAGACCTACCGCGGCGCCCCTGCGGTGGACGGCGTCTCGTTCCAGGTGGCCCCCGGCGAGATCGTGGGGCTGCTCGGGCCGAACGGCGCAGGGAAGACCACCACGCTGAACATGATCCTCGGCGTGCTCTCGCCCACGTCGGGCGTCATCCGGATCGACGGCCTCGACCTGGCGACGCGCCGGACCGAGGCGCTCGAGCGGACGAACTTCGCGGCGGTCTACGCGCCGCTTCCGGGCAACCTGACGGTCGCGCAGAACCTCCGGGTCTTCGGCCTCATGTACGGCGTGCGGGAGCTCACCGCGCGCATCGAGACGCTGCTCGCAGAGTTCGACCTCCTCGGCTTCCGAGGGACGAAGACGGGCGTCCTCTCGTCCGGCGAGCAGACGCGCGTCTCCCTCGCGAAGGCCATGCTCAACCGCCCGCGCATCCTGCTGCTCGACGAGCCGACGGCGTCCCTCGACCCGGCCACCGCGGGCGAGCTCCGCGCCCGGATCCGCGACATCGCGACGCGCGATGCGGGCGGCGTGCTCTGGACCTCGCACAACATGCACGAGGTCGAGGAGGTGTGCGACCGCGTCCTCTTCCTCTCGCACGGGCGGATCCTGCTCGAGGGCGACCCGCGCACGCTGCCGGGCGAGCACGGGCGCGCGACGCTCGAGGACCTGTTCATCGCCGTCGCCCGCGAGCCGCTCGCGCTGGAGCACGCGTGATCGCGCTCCGGCCACGGCGCGTCTCGGCCATCGTGCTGCGCCAGGCGTACCTCCTGCGGGGCAGCCCCGCGCGCGTCCTGCCGCTCTTCGCCTGGGTCGCGATCGACGTGGTGCTGTGGGGGTTCATCACGAGGTACCTGAACTCGGTCGCCTCGTCGGGGTTCGACTTCGTCCCGGTGCTCCTCGGGGCGGTCCTTCTCTGGGATTTCTTCGGGCGGGTGATGCAAGGCGTGACCATGGCGTTCTTCGAGGACGTCTGGTCGCGGAACTTCCTGAACGTGTTCGCGACGCCGCTCACCATCGCCGAGTACGTGACCGGACTCGTCCTCTCGAGCGTCGTGACGAGCGCGGTGGGGCTCGCGGTGATGGTGCTCCTCGCCACCGCGGGCTTCGGGCTCGCGTTCCTCGGGTACGGCCTCGTGCTCGTCCCCGCGCTGCTCGTCCTGTTCCTCTTCGGGATCGCGCTCGGGATCGCCGGGTGCGCGATCGTGCTCCGGCTCGGGCCCGCGGCGGAGTGGCTCATCTGGCCCATCCCGGCGGTGCTCTCGCCATTCGCGGGCGTGTTCTACCCCGTCGCGACCTTGCCGCGCTGGATGCAGGCCGTCTCGGCGCTGCTCGCGCCATCGTACGTGTTCGAGGCGCTCCGCGCGCTCGTGTCGGGCGGGACGGTCTCCTGGCCGGCGCTCGCCTGGGCGGGCGTCCTCGCGGTGGCGGACATCCTGCTCGCCGGTTGGCTGTTCGCCCGCGTGTACCGGCACGCGGTCCGCACCGGGCTCGTCGCCCGGTACAGCGCCGAGAGCGTGAGCTGAGTCGGCGCGCGGCCGCGCGCGGTCGCGAGGCGTCCCCCTGCTCGCGCGGACGCCGGATCAATCGCGCTCGCGGCCGCGAGGCTCGTACGCGCCGCCCCGGCCCCCGTCGCCATCGCCGCGGTGCTCCGGGCCGCCGCTGCGCTGCGGCTGGCGGCGCTCCGGCTGCGCGCGCTCGGGAGCGCTGCGCGCCCGGCGCTCGCCTCGATGCGGCGCAGGGCGGATCCCGTGGGCGGTCGCCTGGTCCCGCGCCGGCGCGGGGCGGTAGCGCCAGCGCGACGGCGACCGCCACCATCCGTGACGGTACCAGGCGAACGGCGACGGTCCCCGGCGACCGAAGTAGGGCCAGGGACCGATGCCCCAGACCCAGGGCGAGACCACCCACGTCCAGCCGTAGGTCGGCTCGTAGAGGTACTCGAGCGGTTCGCCGGCGCCACCGGGCGGGACGTAGGTGAACGCGTCGTCGTACGTCATCCAGACCCAGCCGTACTGCTGCGTGTAGACCCACTGGCCGTCGGGCACCCCGCCCGCCGAGGGCGGGGGAAGCGGGGCGGCGTCCGGAGGCGGCGCCGGCGGCGCGACCGCTGCCTCGGGCTGCGACCGCCCGGCCGCGCTCTCGGTGCGGCACGCCATCGAGATCACGACCGCGACCGCAATGGCGATCGAGAGCCCGGTGCGCATGGCCGAAAGGTAGCCACCGCACCGTCGCGGGACGCGCGCGAGTGGCGTCCGTGGCGCGCCATCAGACGATCGCGCGGACGACGCCGCCGTCCACCCGCAGCGCGGCCCCGTTCACCCCCGACGCCCGCTTGCTCGCGACGAAGGCGACGAGCGCCGCGATCTCCCCGGGGTCTCGAACCGCTGGAGGAGCGACGTGGGCCCCGCGTTCCGGAAGAAGTCGAGCTCGACCTCGGCCGCGGTCTCACCCCGGTGCCGCGCGAGCCGGACGCCCGAGAGGAGGTTCACCTCGAGCATGTGGACCCACTCCGCGTCCGTGATCTCCGGGAAGGCGCGCGCCTCGAAGACGCCGACGTTGTTCACGAGAACGTCGGTGTCGGGGGATGCGGCGTATCTATCCGGGGACGAGGAGGCGCGCCGCTGCGGCCCTACCTTCCAGGAGGGCGGTCCGTCGCCGTCCGAGACCCGCGAGGGGAGGCGGCATGAGGAAGCTCGTCGTCGTGGCGCTGCTCGCCTCGGGGTGCGCGCACGTGGTCATCAAGGACGCGTCGGACTGCAATCAGGTGCAGGGCGAGCAGCGGATCGAGTGTGGCGCCTGCCTCGTGCAGAACAAGGCGGAGGGCTGGCTCGGCACCTTCGAGTATCGGCCGGAGGAGAAGCCCGGTAGCCGGTGCGTGCGGGTGAAGTGAGGCTCCCAGCGGGACCGGACCCGGACCGCGCGTCGCCGTTAGTTCCTCCGGGCATGGACCCCGTCCGGATCGCCTCGGATCTGTTCACGTCGAGCTCAAGGTCCTTCGCAGTGCGGCTCTGGGACGGCACCGTGCTGCCACCCCCCCGCGACGCGGGTCTCCGCGGAGCCGTCGTCCTCCGCACGCCGCGCGTACTCGAGGCGTTCTTCCCACCGGCGGCCGAGCACCGCCTGGCGGACGCCTTCGTCGAAGGCGCGCTCGACCTCGAGGGCGACGCGATCAGCCTCATCGAGGCGGCGGCGCGCTGGACCGGTCCACGCGCGAGTCCGTCCCTCGTCGCGCGTGCCCTCGCGGCCGTCGTCCGCCGCGCGCTGCGGGGCCGGCGCGCGGCGCCGCTCGAGGCGCGGATGCGCGGGCCGCGCCACAGCGTCGGGCGCGACCGCGACGCCGTCCGCCACCACTACGACCTGCCGGACGACTTCTACCGGCTGTTCCTCGACGACGCGATGGTCTACTCGTGCGCGTACTTCCCGCGCGGCGCAGAGCGGCTCGAGGACGCCCAGCGCGCGAAGCTCGAGCTCGTCTGCCGGAAGCTCTCGCTCTCCGCCGGCGAGCGGTTCCTCGACATCGGCTGCGGCTGGGGCGCGCTCGTCGAGCACGCCGCAGCGCGCCACGGCGCGAGGGCGCTCGGGATCACGGTGAGCGCGACCCAGCTCGCGTTCGCGCGCGACCGGCTCGCTGGACGGGCCGACGTGGCGGTCCGCGAGGACGACTACCGCACGCTCCGGGCCGAGGCGCCATTCGACAAGGTCGCGAGCGTCGGCATGATGGAGCACGTCGGCCGCGCCCGGCTCGACGCGTACTTCGCCGCGGTCCACCGGCTCCTCCGCCCCGGGGGGCTCTTCCTCAATCACGCCATCGCGGACGTCGGCGGCGGGCGTCCGACGCTGCCGTGGGCGGGGCAAGCCGGCGGAGGGTTCATCTGGAGGTACGTCTTCCCGGACGGCGAGCTCATTCCGATCGCAGAGGTGATCGCCGCCGCGGAGCGGGGCGGCTTCGAGGTGCGCGATCTCGAGTGCCTGCGCGAGCACTACGCCGAGACGCTCGCCGCGTGGCTCGGGCGGCTCGAGGCGCGCTTCGACGAGGCGGTCGCGATCGCCGGCGAGCGGCGCGCGCGGCTCTACCGCCTCTACCTCGCGGCGTCCGCCGTGGGCTTCCGGATCGGCCGGACGAGCGTGTATCAGCTCCTCCTCGCGAAGCGGACGGCCAGCGGACGCGCCGAGGGGCTCCCGCGCAGTCGCGCCGCGTGGCACGCGTGGGAGGCGGCGCCGCGCGCCCCCGCGGCTGCGGCCTTTGCCGGCGGCGACGACGGCCGTGAGCCCCCCGCTGCGCCGTAGCAGGGCGACCCCACGAAACGTGAGCGTGCTCGCGCTCGCCCGCACATATCGACACCGGAGGTCAGCGTGAAGATCGTCGTGATCGGAGCCACGGGCACCATCGGCAAGGCCGTAGCGGACGCGCTCGCGTCGAGGCACGAGGTGGTGCGCGTCTCTCGCCATGGGCCCATCATCGCGGACCTCGAGGTCCCCGCGTCCCTCGGGAAGCTGTTCGAGAACGTGAAGGACGTGGACGCGGTCGTGTGCTGCGCCGGCAGCGCCGCGTTCCGTCCGCTCCCGCAGCTCTCGGACGCGGACCTCGAGGCGAGCCTCCGGAGCAAGCTCCTCGGCCAGGTGAACCTCGTCCGCACCGCGATGCACCACGTGAAGGACGGCGGCTCGATCACGCTCACGAGCGGGGTCCTCTCGCGCGAGCCGATGCCGGGAGGCGCGGCCATCTCGATGGTGAACGCCGCGCTCGAGGGGTTCGTGCTCGGGGCCTCGATCGAGCTGCCGCGCGGTCTCCGCGTCAACGTCGTCAGTCCTCCGTGGATCAAGGAGACGCTCGTCGCGCTCAAGATGGATCCGGCCGCGGGCCTCCCCGCCGCGGCCTGCGCGAGGGCGTACGTCGCGGCGGTCGAGGGGCGTCACCAGGGGGAGACGCTCGACGCCCGCAAGTTCGCGAAGGCGTGAGCGCCGCTGGAATCCGTCGAGCTCCCTCAGCCTTCGTCGCGGGCGTCCGGTGCCCCGGCCGCGCTCGCGCACGCGGCCGCGCGACCGAGCAGGACGTCGCGCTCGCGCGCGTTGCGCGTGAGCGACGCCGCGCGCTCGAAGTCCAAGCGAGCCTCGCCGTGGCGGCCGAGCTTCGCGAGCAGGTCCCCGCGCACGGCCGGGAGGAGGTGGTAGCGCGCGAGCGACGGCTCCGGAGTCAGCGCGTCGACGAGCGCGAGCCCCGCCTCCGGACCGACCACCATCGAGACTGCCACCGCGCGGTTCAGCTCCACGACGGGGGACGGCGCGACCCTGGCGAGGACGCCGTAGAGCACCGCGATCCGCGCCCAGTCCGTCTCCTCGGGGGTGCGAGCGCGCGCGTGGCAGGCGGCGATCGCGGCCTGTAGCGCGTACGGACCGGGTGCACCGCCGAGCGCCTCGGCGCGGGAGAGCGCCGCGAGCCCGCGGCGGATGAGGAGCGCGTCCCAGCGCGTCCGGTCCTGATCGAGGAGCAGGACGGGCGCGCCCGACGGCCCCGTCCTCGCCCGGAGACGCGACGCCTGGAGCTCCATGAGCGCCACGAGGCCGTGCACCTCCGGCGCGCCGGGCACGAGGCCGGCGAGGATGCGGCCGAGGCGGAGCGCGTCCTCGCAGAGCGCGGGTCGCGTCCAGTCGTCGCCGGCGGTCGCCGAGTAGCCCTCGTTGAAGACGAGGTAGAGGACCTCGAGCACCGACGCGAGCCGGTCCGCGAGCTCCGCCCCGCGGGGAACCTCGAACCGGACCTGCGCCTCGGCGAGCGTCCGCTTCGCGCGCACGATCCGCTGGGCGACGGTCGGCTCCGGGACGAGGAACGCGCGCGCGATCTCCTCGGTGGTCAGGCCGCCGAGGAGGCGCAGCGTGAGCGCGACGCGCGCCTCGGGGGAGAGGACGGGGTGGCAGGCGACGAAGACGAGGCGCAGGAGGTCGTCGCCGACGTCCTCGTCGATCGCGGCGTCGAGCTCCCGCGTCGCGCTTTCGCACTGTGCGTCGAGCTCGCGGGCGAGCTGCTCGTGGGCGCGCTCGAGCCGCCGTCCTCGGCGCAGGAGATCGATCGCGCGGTGCTTCGCGGTGGCCATGAGCCAGGCGCCCGGGTTCTCCGGGACGCCCGACTCCGGCCACCGCTCGAGCGCGGCGACGAGCGCGTCGTGGGCGAGGTCCTCCGCGAGCCCCACGTCGCGCACCCAGCGCGCGAGCCCGGCGATGAGCCGGGCCGACTCGATCCGCCAGACCGCGTGGACGGCGCGCTGGGTGTCGGGAGGCTTCACGGCTCGGAGCTCCGGCCTCGCGCGAGGTCGCGCGGGCCGGAGCGCGCTGCGTCAGTGCGGGCTGGCCTCGATCTGGGCGCGCAGATCCTCCTCCTGCTTCCTCAGCTCGGGGGTCATCGCCGGGATGTCCTCCATCTCCCACACCTGCCGGATCTCGACCTCCGAGTCCTCGCCGGTGGGGTTCGGGCAGCGCTTCACCCACTCGATGGCCTCGTCCAGCGACCGCACCTGCCACAGCCAGAAGCCCGCGATCAGCTCCTTCGCCTCGGTGAACGGCCCGTCGACGACGGTCCGCTTCCGCCCCGAGAACCTGACCCGTGCGCCCTTCGAGCTCGGGTGGAGCCCCTCGCCCGCGAGCATCACGCCCGCCTTCACGAGCTCCTCGTTGAACTTCCCCATCTCCGTCAGGATCTTCTCGTCGGGCGGTACGCCTGCTTCCGTGTCCTTGTTCGCCTTGACCAGCACCATGACTCGCATCGCCGTTTCTCCTCTCCTGGATGGGCCGGGCCGGGCCGGCGGCTTCGACCGGTCGGTCCCTGGCTCTACCGTCACGACGAACGGCGAGCCGCGAGATCGACACGCGAGCAGTCCATCTCGCGGGGCCGGCCCGAGGGAGCGGTCGGGGAACGTTCACTTGCCGGTAGGGCCGCCCGCCGGGGGGAGCCCCGGACACCGGCGCGAACGCCGCGCCGTCGCGCTCACGCCGCGAAGGCGACCTGGTTGATCGGCGGCAGGCGTGGCTACCGATGCGAGCGCGCGTGGCCGCCGCCGCGGGCCGGCGCCGCGGCGTGGCCGCGTGGGACGTACGCGCGTGGCGGGGCCACGGCGCCGCTCCGGAGCGGCAATCTCGCTCCGGGCGCAAAGCGGTACGGCGGGGGCCGGTACGGGGCGACGCCCGGGTGGAAGTGCGTGCGCCAGGGCTGGCGCCACCCGCCCCAGCCGTACCACGCGAAGAACGCGGGCCCGCGCAGCCCGAAGGCGGGCCACGGACCCCAGCCCCACACCCACGGAGCCGCGAGCCACGTCCAGCCGTACACCGGGTAGTAGACGTACATGTACGGCTCGCCGTACCCGTTCGGCGGCGCGTACGTGTACGCGTCGGAGTAGGGCATCCAGATCCAGCCGTACTGCGCGGTGTAGACCCACTGCCCGGGCGGGACCGGTGCCTGTTGCGGTGCGGGAGCCTGCGCGCGCGGCGGTGCCGGCGGAATCGCCGACGGTGGGGCAGGCGGCGCCTGCTGAGGGGCGGGTTCCTCGGCGGGTGGGAGCACCTGCTCGGGTCCCGCGCTCTGGGGCGGCGACGCCTGCGGCTCGCTTCCGCCCGGGTCGGGCGCGTCACCCGAGCGGGCGAGCGCTGGAGGGAGCAGGAGGAATGCGCAGACGACCCACCGGCTCGAAACGCTCATGGCGGCCTCCGTCGTCGATTTTTTACATAATCTCAGCGGCGGCGACGCGCTCACCGAACCGGCGCGCCCCGAGGAGGTGCACGTGCGCGAGGGCAGGGCGGTGCGCGCCTGCGCCCGCGACGGCGGAGTGGGACGGCCTGCGGGAGCCGGAGCGGGCGGCCTGGTCGGCGTACTGCAACGGCTACCGCGCGGACCGCGCGGATCACCCGGCGAACTGCCTGGACTGGGCGGAGGCGGCGGCGTTCTGTGCGTGGGCGCGGAAGCGGCTCCCGAGCGAGGAGGAGTGGGAGTGGGCGGCGCGGAACGGGCCGCGAGGCACCACGTACCCGTGGGGAAACGATCTACCGCGACACCGGCCGTGCTGGAACGGCGAAGGGAACGAGGCCGGCATCGCGCGCCGCACCGGCACGTGCCCGGTCGGCAGCCACCCGGGCGCGGACGGCGCGTCGGGGGTGAAGGACCTCGCGGGCGGTGTCTGGGAGTGGACCTCCTCCGGCGCGGTGGTGTTCGCGGATAGCCGAGGCCGCGGCGGATCTCCGGCGCGGATCGCGCGCGGCGGCGGCTGGGCCGACGTGGACCCGGCATACCTCGCCGCCGGGGTCCGGGTGAAGCACGTCCCGACGCGCCGGAGCCCGGACCTCGGGTTCCGGTGCGCGCGCGCCCCGTGACGCCGACCCGCCGCTTCGCCGCGACCGGTCTTCAGTGGGCGCGGCCGAGACCCGCGAGGAGCCGCTCGAGCGTCGCCGGGTCGAACGGCTTCGTGAGGTGGTGCGCGAAGCCCGCGTCGCGCGAGCGGCCGCGGTCCTCCTCCTGGCCGTACCCGGTGAGCGCGACGAGGATCGGAACGTCCGGCTTCGCCGTGCGCAGGCGGCGGCCCACCTCGTAGCCGTCCATCCCTGGCAGGCCGATGTCGAGGAGGACGATCTCCGGCTGGACGCGCACCGCGACGTCGAGCGCCTCGGGCCCGTCGTGCGCGACCGCCACGTCGTGCCCGAGTGAAGCGAGGAACTCGGAAAGTAGCTCGGCGGAGTCGTAGTTGTCCTCGACGAGCAGGATGCGTCGCGCGCGCGGTGGTCCCCTCGCCGCGGCGGCGGCGGGCCGCCGGGTCGTGACGGTCGCGGGGAGCCGGACCACGAACTCGCTCCCCTTCCCGGGCCCCTCCGAGTGCGCCTCCACGGCGCCGCCGTGTAGCTCCGCGAGCTTCCTCACGAGGGTGAGGCCGAGGCCGAGCCCACCCTGAGACCGCGCGAGCGACTGCTCTGCCTGCACGAAGAGGTCGAACACCCGCGGCAGCAGCGCGGCGGGGATGCCGTTGCCGCTGTCCTTCACGCGGATCGCCACCTCGCCCCACCGCCGCTCGACCGCGACCACGATCCGGCCCCCCGCGGGCGTGTACTTCGCCGCGTTGTTGAGGAGGTTCGAGACGATCTGCTCGAGCCGCGTGGGATCGGCGTCCACGATGACGGGCTCCGGGGGCAGCTCGATCGTCAGCGCGTGCCCGGCCGACTCGATGAGCGCCGCCTGCGACTCGATCGCGCTGCGGACGACGCCCTCGATGAGGACCGGCTCCTTCTTGAGCTGCATGACGCCGCGCGTGATGCGCGCGACGTCGAGGAGGTCGTCGAGCAACCGCGCGCTATTCCGGATCTGGCGCTCGAGCACCTCGAGCGGCCGCTCCACGTCCTGCCCGGTCGCGAGCCGGCGCCGGATGACGCTGGTCGCGCTCGTGATCGCCGCGAGCGGGTTGCGCAGCTCGTGCGAGAGCGTCGCGAGGAACTCGTCCTTTCGCTGGTGGGCCTCGCGCAGGGCCTCCTCGGCGCGCTTGCGAGCTGTGATGTCAGTCGCGACGCCGAGGACCTTGTCGCAGCTCCCGTCGTCGTTCAGGAGCGGCACCTTCACCGTGCTGAACCAGCGGACCTCCCCGCTCGCGTGGGTGACCGGCTCCTCCGGGATGAGCTTCGCGCAGCGAGCCGCCATCACCTCCCGGTCGTCGCGCAGGAAGCTCGCCACCTCCTCCGCGTTCGGGTTGAAGTCGGCGTCCGTCTTCCCGACGAGGTCCTGTACGGGCCTCCCGTAGCAGCGCCCGAGCGCGTCGTTGCCGAGGACGAACTCGCCTTCCCAGTTCTTCACGAACACCATGCTCGGTGTCGCGTCGATCACCTTGCGGAGGAACGCCTCGCCATCCCGGCCGAGGGGCCCCGTCCAGCGGCCATTCTCCTCCACCGCCCGTGCGGTGAGGACGAGCCCCTCCCCCGAGCGGAGCCACTCTTCGTTTGCGCGAAGCACGGCGCCGCCCGGACCGACGACGCAAAGGCCCCCGCGCGCGTGCTCGAACAGGAGATCGAGCAGCCGGTCCGACAGGGTGTCGTGTGCCTCGGCGAGCGCCATCGCTCCGGCCCCTTCGGGATCATCGGGGCCCTTCGGGATCCATGCGTAGTGGGGGGCACGGCCCGGCGCCATGCTTAACGGCCCGCGAAGGCCCGCCCCTCTCTCGCCGCGGCGGTCCTCTCGACGTGCGCGGAGGCGCCCGACCGCCGCCCGGGGCCGAGCGGCCGCTACCGCGTCGCCGCGATCGACTCGAGGAGCTCGCGCGCCGCGCCGACGCCGCGGATCCTGAGCTGCGCGCGGCTCGGAGCGGGCCCGACGTGGACCGAGATGCTCCCGTCGGGCAGCGCCGCGAAGAGCTCCTCGTCGGTGCGGTCGTCGCCCATGGCGAGGAGGACCGTGCCCGCCCCCGCGCGCGCGAGCACCTGCGTCACTGCCCGGCCCTTGTGAATGCCGTGGGGCCGGACCTCGAGGACCATGTCGCCGGGGAGGATCTCGACGGGGACGTTCGAGAGGAACGTGGAGAGGTGCAGCGCGAGCTCGTTCGCCTGCGACGCGCCGAACTCCGGGTCCGCGGCGCGGTAGTGCCACGCGAGCCCCGCCGTCTTCTCCTCGATGAGCGATCCCGGGGTGCGCTCCGCGAACTCGCGCAGGATGGCGAGCACCGGCTCGCGCCACTCCGAGGCGGTCACCTCCGCGCCGACCCACGCACCGCCCGGGGGGCGGAACCAGAAGCCGTGCTCGGCGTGGAGCCCGACGTCGAGTGGGCCGAACCAGCGCTCGAGCGAGGCGCGCTTTCGCCCGCTCACGAGGTGGACCTCGGTGTGGGCGCGCGCGGCGAGGCGGCGGAGCAGCGCGAGGAGCGGCGCGTCGGGCGCTGCGAGCTCCGGCGTGGCCGCGAAGGGGACGAGCGTCCCGTCGTAGTCGAGGAGCAGCGCGAGCCGGGGCGCCGCGGTGGCCCTCGCCACCGCGCTCCGGATCGCGTCCGGAGGGGAGAGCCCCGGCGCCTCCGGCGCGGCGGGGGCGCGCTCGAGGCGCGTGATGAAGGAGCGCGCCCAGCGGTGGACGTCGTACGTCATGACCCGCTCACGGAGGACCGCCATGCGGGTCCGGCGCTCGTCCGCGGGCATCGTGAGGGCACGGTGGAGCGTCGCCGCGGTCTGCTCGACGTCGTATGGGTTCACGAGGAGCGCCTCGGACAGCTCCGCCGCGGCCCCCGCGAACTCCGAGAGGACGAGCACGCCGTCGCCATCCGGGCGAGAGGCGACGAACTCCTTCGCGACGAGGTTCATGCCGTCGCGCAGCGGCGTGACGAGGACCGCGTCGGCGGCGCGGTAGAGCGCCACGAGCTCCGGGATCGGCAGGCTCCGATGCAGGTAGTGGACGGGGGACCAGCTCGAGGTCGCGAACTCGCCTTGCAGGCGCCCCACCATCGCCTCGACCTCGTCGCGGAGCTCGCGGTACGCGCCCACGTTCTCGCGCGACGGGACCGCGACCTGGACGAGCCGGACCTTCTCGCGCAACTCGGGGTGGCGCACGAGCAGCGTCTCGAACGCCGCGAGACGCCGCGAGATCCCCTTCGTGTAGTCGAGCCGGTCGATGCCGACGAGGAGCTGGGCCCCGTCCTTTCGGTGACCCTCCGCGCTTGCCACGACCTCCGGCGACTCCGCGAGCCGCGAGAACCGCGCCGCGTCGATCCCCATCGGGAAGACGCCGAGCCGGACGCTCCGGCCGCGCCACGCGATGCGGTCCACCTCGGTTCGCGAGGCGAGGAGCCGCAGGACGGAGGACGCGAAGTGGCGGACGAACGCCGCCGTGTGAAACCCGACGAGGTCGGCGCCGAGGAGCCCCTCGAGCAGCTGCTCGCGCTGTGGGAGCAGGCGGAAGATCTCGGAGGAGGGGAAGGGGATGTGGAGGAAGAAGCCGATCCGCGCGTCGGGGATCCGCTCGCGCAACAGCGCCGGCACGAGCATCAGCTGGTAGTCGTGGATCCAGACGAGGTCGCCGGGCCTGTGGCGCTCGGCGATGACGTCTGCGAACCGCTCGTTCACCGCCGCGTACGCCTCGAAGTCGCGGACCTCCTGCGGCAGGCGCGCGACCGAGTAGTGGAGGAGCGGCCAGAGGACGGAGTTCGAGTACCCCTCGTAGTAGCGCGTGACCTCGTCGGACGTGAGCGGCACCGGGACGAGCCGCAGGTCCGCGAGCCGGCGCTGCACCTCCGCGTCCGCCTGGGGCGAGAGCCCTTCGAGGGAGCCCGGCCAACCGACCCAGAGCCCCCCGAGCTCCGCGTGCGGGCCGTCGAGCCCCGTCGCGAGCCCGCCAGCGCTCCGCTCGACCGCGGCGCCGCGCTCGGTGGGGCGCACGGTCACGGGCAGTCGGTTCGAGACGATAAGGAGGCGCGCCATGGCTTTCACGGCGCGCCGGTCGACGCAGCCGCGCGCTTCAATCTATACGCCGGCGCGTCACGGGCTCCTCGACGGCCCGCCGGCCGGCGGCTTGCGTCCTTGCGCGGCGGGCGGCTTGGCGCCCGTGCCCTCGCCCGCCGGTGGCTGCATCGCCTTCGGTGCGAGCCGCTGGACGATCTCCGGGACGGCGACCGCGAGCCGCTCCTGGAGCTGCCCGGCGACGTCAGTCTGCGCGTCCGGGAGCTTGTCGAGCAGCTTCTTCCCGAGCGGGCTCGAGTAGAAGTCCGCCGCCTTCTTCATCTCGTCGGGCGAGAACTCCTTCGCGAGCGCCAGCGCCTGCGCGTTCACCGTCTCCTGATACGGGAGCCGCTGCGCGAGCTCGCGCCGGACGCTGCCGCGGAGATCGTCCGGCACCTTCTCCCCGCCGCGCGAGAGCGCCTCGGCGACCTGGCTCGAGAGGCTCGTCGCGTAGCGATCGAGGATCCGGTCCCACTGCTCCTGCGGGAGGAGCGCGCGCGCGAGCGCGGCCGCCGCCGGCAGTGGGGGCGACTTCCGGGCCTCCGGTGCCTTGCTGCCGTGGGACGACCCCGTGCGGCCGCCCGCGCCGGCGCTCCCCGACTGGACCGGATCCTGCGCGCCCGCGGATGCGGCAAACAGCGCGAGCGCGACGACGAAGGCGAGACGCATGAATATCCTCCGCGCCGGCAGCCGGCGTGCCCCCACGTTGACCACGCCAGACGGGCGCCGCCGTCGCGCTCCCGCGGGGTGCCCTGCCGCACCCGCGCGGGAGACGGCGCGCGCCGAAGGGGGCGCCCGCGCGCCAGGCGGGCGCACGGCGCTCACTTCCCCGTGCGCGCCGCGCGCCCGCGCATCAGAATCCGATCCCGTGAGCGACGTCATCGAGCCGGCCGCGCCCGCCCCCAAGCCCGACACCGAGAGCGCGCCCCGGAACGAGCCGCACCTCGACCGGCACGCTCGCGTGCTCGTCGTCGAGGACGAGCACGAGCTGCGCGAGCTCATCGCGCGGTGGCTCGAGGGAAAGGGCTACACGGTATCCGAGGCGGCGGACGGCCAGGACGCGGTCGAGCTGCTCGAGGCGGGGCTCGAGCCCGACGTCATCCTCCTCGATCTGTCGCTGCCTCGCATGAGCGGGAGGGCGTTCCTCGAGTGGATGCGCGCGCAGCCGAAGCACGAGCACCGCAGGGTGATCGTCGCGAGCGCGTACCTCGACGAGCTTCCGCCGGTCGAGGCCGACCGGTCGTTCCAGAAGCCGTTCCGGCCGGAGCGGCTCGCCGCCGAGCTCGAGCGGCTCACCTCCGGCGAGTGATCGTGGACCACCCGGGCGGCGCGCCCGGGCGAGCTAAGCTGGAACCCGCTCGCCCGCGGACGCGTCCTTCGCGCACACGAAGTAGACTGTGGTCCCGACGTCGCCCGCGTCGAGCCGCGCCGCGTCGTCCGCGATCTCACCCCGCTGGAGGTGCGCCGCGCCCCCTGCCGCCACGATCCGGAACCCCGCCGCGACGAGCGCCGCGGCCGCCTCGGGGAGGCGGTACCAATACACGTGCGGCCCGACGTCGAGCAGCGCGCGCAGGTTCGGCCGCCCCCGGCGCCGGAGCCATGGAAGGAGCTGCGGCGATCGCAGCGCGCCGCGCACCCGCCGGAGGAGCGCGAGGTAACGCGCATAGGCCGCGAACGCCGGGATGCGAAGCCGCCCGTCGAGGCAAAGAAATGAGAAGAGCGCGGTCCCACCCGGCCGCAGGATCCGGTGCGCTTCGCGCAGGGCGCGGGAGCGGGCCGCGCTGTCCTCGACGAAGCAGAGGACCGCGGCGAGGTAGAGCGCCTGGTCGAACGCGCCGTCCGGGTACTCCAGCCGCGCGGCGTCCTGTACCCGGAAGTCGATGGTGCCGGAGGCGTCGCGCCGCCTGGCGGCCTCGACCATCTCCGGGACGACGTCGAACCCGTGCAGCCGCGCGTAGCCGCGGCGCCGCAGCTCGTGGAGGATCGCACCGCCGCCCGTTCCGGCCTCGACCGTCGCGCCGCGCGGGTCGAGGTAGCGCTCCAGGAGGATGTCTTCCGCGGTGTTCAGCTTCGACCGCGTCGACCAATGCTCGAACTCGACGTCACGATAGTGCTCGAGGGTGCCCACGCGCGCCTCCCTTCCTGCCCAGCGCCTCGATCTGTGCCCGCAGGTGCCGAAATGGAACCGCTCGCCTTGGCGCCGAGCGGTCGGTGGGGTGATTTCCCGCGCCGATTGGACTAGAACATGCCGTCACGCCTCCGACCCCGGCGGCGACCCCCGACATGAGCGCACACGAGATCCGCCGCCGGCGAACGTTCGCCATCATCTCCCACCCGGACGCGGGCAAGACGACGCTGACGGAGAAGCTCCTCCTGTACGGCGGCGTTATCCAGCTCGCCGGGGCGGTGAAGGCGAAGCGTGGGCGCGCGAGCGCCGTCTCCGACTGGATGGAGATGGAGCGCGAGCGCGGGATCTCCATCACGACGAGCGTGCTCCAGTTCCCCTACCGCGGGTTCCAGATGAACCTGCTCGACACACCCGGGCACGCCGACTTCAGCGAGGACACCTACCGGACGCTGCACGCCGTCGACGGCGCGGTGATGCTCCTCGACAGCGCGAAGGGCGTCGAGGTGCAGACCCGCAAGCTCTTCCGGGTCTGCCGGCAGCGCGCGATCCCGATCTTCACCTTCGTGAACAAGATGGACCGCCCCGGCCGCGATCCGTTCGAGCTCGTGGGCGAGGTCGAGAGCGTGCTCGGGATCGGGGTCTACCCGATCACCTGGCCCATCTTCCGCGGCGGAGTCTTCCGCGGCGTGTGGCACCGGCTCGCGCGCCGCGTCTACCTCTTCGACGCGGACCACGCGGGCTCCTCCGCCGGAGTCGGCGCGGAGCGGCCGCCCGTCGAGGTCACCGGTCTCGACGACCCCACGCTCCGCGAGACGCTCGACGACGCCGGCTACGACCGGCTCCGCCACGACGCGGAGCTGCACGACCTGGCCGGCGATGGCTTCGACCGCGAGCGGTTCGAGGCGGGGGAGCTCTCGCCGCTGTTCTTCGGGAGCGCCATCAACAACTTCGGCCTCGAGGCGTTCCTCGAGACGTTCTGCGAGCTCATGCCGCCGCCGCGGGCGCGCGCGTCGGACCAGGGCCCGATCTCGCCGATGCAGGACGAGTTCAGCGGCTTCGTCTTCAAGATCCAGGCGAACATGGACAAGGCGCACCGCGACCGCGTCGCGTTCGTCCGGATCTGCTCGGGGAAGATGAGCCGCGGGATGAAGGCGCACCACGTCCGGACCGGTCGCGAGGTGCGGCTCGCGAACCCCACCCAGTTCCTCGCGCGCGAGCGGAACGTCGTGGAGGACGGGTTCGCGGGCGACGTCGTCGGCATCCACGACCCCGGGACCTTCGAGATCGGCGACACGCTCACCGGCGGCTCTCGCTTCGCCTTCGAGGCGATCCCGAGCTTCGCGCCCGAGCACTTCGCGCGGCTCGTGCTCGTCGATCCGATGAAGCGCAAGCAGTTCGCGACCGGGCTCGAGCAGCTCGCGCAGGAGGGCACGGTGCAGCTCTACCGCCCGCCCGCGGGTCGCGCGGGCGACCTCGTCCTCGGTGCCCTCGGGCAGCTGCAGTTCGAGGTCGTGATCTACCGGCTCGAGTCGGAGTACGGCGTGAAGGTCCGCCGCGAGGCGGTGCCGTACCAGCTCGCGCGCTGGGTGTCGCGCGCCGACGGCCTGCCGCTCGACCTCGACGCGCTTCACGGCGCCATCGAAGGGCTCGTGGTCCTCGACGTGCGCGACCGGGTGGTCGCGCTCTTCGACCGTGAGTGGGCGCTCCGCACCGCCGAGCGGCTCCACCCGGAGCTCGCCTTCGCCGAGGCGGCGAGCGGCGTCGTGGTCCGCGCGGCCTGACGGCCGCGATCCCCCCCAGTACTACTCGGTCACTTCTGCGCCGCAGCGAGAGCATCGGCGCTCGCAGCAGGCGTACGAAGTGACCGAGTAGTACTAGAACGCCAGCGAGGCGACCGCGCCGGCGCCGCCGCCCGGGAGCGCCATCGGGACGATCGCCGGCCCCCGCGCCCCTGCGCCCGAGAGCATCCGAGCGCCGTCCACCCCCGAGAGCCACGCGTCCGCGACGTTGAGCGCCCACACGCCGGCGAACGCGACGAGGAGCCCGTTTCGGACGCGGTACTTCGACGCGGCGTCGTCGTAGAGCCGCTGCGCCTCCACCGACGGCTGCGCCCCGAGCTGGCCCGGGCCGGCGCTGCGGTACCGGTCGTAGTCCGACCTGCCGGAGAGGTGGTATCCGAGCGCCGCCGCGCCGAGGCCGAGCTCGACCCCGATCACAATCCAGGCCTTCACCGGCTGCCGGTTGTAGAGCTGGCCCCAGCCCGGCGCGATCAGGCTGCGGTAGACGGCGTCCGAGCGCGAGCGGAGCACCACCGCGTCGCTCGCGAGCGCCACCATGCCCGCCGCCTGCAGCGAGGTCGACTCCGCCGCGAGCGTCTCCCCCGTCTGCGTCGCCACGATCCGCGCGTTCACGAGGAAGCGGTCCCCCGCCTCCGACACCGTCCCGATCACGAGCGCCTGGGCGTCCGCGAGCCTGCCGATCTGCCCCGCCTGCGCCGCGTCGACCCCCGCCATCTGCTGGAGCTTCAGCTCGCCGAGGATCTCGCCGAGCTTCGCCCGCTCGACGAGGAGGAGGTCGTGGTCGCGGCGGAGGTCCGTCGCCACCTCCGCGGTGACGATGGCGCCGATCCGCTTCTTCTGGGCGAGATCGCCGATCTCCGTTTCACGGACGTGCCGGCGCTCACCGTCGCCGCGAGCTACACGGTCGCGGCGCAGCGCCCCTACTTCGCGACGCGCACCAGCACGGTCGTCCCGCAGCCCGACGTCAGCGTGGGGGGGGCGACCTGTCGCTCCCGCTCTCAGCGGGCGGGCTCTCGGGGAGCGTCCTCCTCTGGGACAATGTCGGCGGCGCGGGGCCGAACGGCTCGAGCGCCGGCGCGCAGATCGCCGTCTCCGGGACCGCGTTCAACGGCGTCGCGTGGAACCCTGCGCCCTTCACGACGCCTATTTCGGGGGCGTGGTCCTTCCCGGCGCTCCCGCCCGGCACCTACGCGGTCGCGCTCTCGTCCGCCGGCCGGACGTGCGCGGCGTACGGCAGTGCGGTCGTCGCGCCCGGCGCGACGGCGGACGCGGGGATCCGCCAGTGCACCGACGCTATCGCGCCAGGGCCGGTCGGGCTCGGCCTTCCGCTCGCGACGGAGTCGGGGCTCTCGGGCTGGGTGAGCGGAACGACCGTCACCGTGCCCATCGACGTGGCCGCCACCGACGCGACGGCGCCCGCCGCGAACCTCCGCGCCTACGAGACCGTGGTCGGCGCGGGGCCGGACTGGTCGGCGGCGACCCGCGTGGACGTCGCGCCGATCGAGCCCGTGCAGCTCGACGTCGGCGGCCTCGCGGTCGGCGCCACGAACACGGTCTGGGTGCGCGCGGTGGACTGGGCCGGGAACACCGGCCCCGCGTCGAGCCTGCAGGTCGTGCAGGACTCCACCGCGCCGCCGGAGCCCACCATCACCTCGCCGCGCACCGTCGTGCCAGACACCACCGCGACGGTGACGTTCACCGGCTCGGACGCCGACCCGACCTTCCTGCGCTACGAGGCCTGCACCTCGACCGTCGCGGCGGCGGCGGCTTGCCCCGGGGCCGCGGCGTGCGCGTTCGCGCCGGTCGCGCAGAGCTACCCGGTGCTGCTCGCCGCGAACCAGCGCACCTGCCTGTGGGCCCGCGCGGTGGACAAGGCCGGGCGCACGAGCTCGGTCGCGGCGACGACCATCATGAGCGACGTCTCGGCGCCGACCGCGCCGGTCTTCCGTCCGAGCTACGATCCCGCCGCCGTGACGGTCCGGGCGGAGTGGGTGGATCTGTTCCTCGCCACCGCGCCGACCGACGCGGCCTGGGGCGGCGCGTGGAAGGGGATCGGCTGGATCGAGGTGGACGGCGGCGGCGGGTTCCAGGCGCTCTGCACCGCCGCGGCCTGTCACCCGAACGACGCCTACAACCCCTGCACAGCGGACTGCGGGTGCACCGACGCGAGGGTGCGCTGCGACGGTACGACGTTCACCGGCCTGCGCGTGCCGCTCGCGACCGCGAGCCACAACTGGATCGCCGTCCGATCGGTGGACCTCGCCGGGACCGCGTCGAACGGGCTGTCCCAGGAGGTCGCGACCGAGACGACCGCGGGGGTGATCGCCGCGACCTCGTCGTCGGAGTTCCTGCCCTCGCTCGCCGGGAATCTCGTCAGCTACACGCGCAGCGGCGTCGGACAGGTGCTCGTCGATCTGGGTGCCAACCGGCGGTTCGACTCGACGGACACGACCTGCACGGTCGCGGGTGGCAGCAACGGCGTGCTCGGCTCGAAGTCGCTGCTCGCCTACCTCGCGAGCGGCGAGCTCAAGCTGCGCAGGTCCGCGACGGGCGCCGCCTTCTGCGGCGTCGACACCACCACGAGCACGGGGATCTACCCGCCGATGTACCTGCTCGGCGCCTCCGGCGAGCGGGTCGCGTACGTCGGCGGCTCGTCGGGCGCGTGGACCGTCCTCGTGCGCGAGCCCGGCGCGAACGGCGTGCTCGGCGATCCGGACGACGCGACGACCTCGCTCGGGACCTTCTCGGGCTACGTGTGGGACGTCCAGCTGGCGGGATCGTACGTCCGCGCGATGGTGGCCGGGACGGCGACCGGCGGCCAGATGGTGGAGCGCGTGCTCTCCTCTTCCGCGAGCTTCGCCTCGGGCTTCACCATCTTCGATCTCCCGTACTCCTCGGTGTCGCTCGCGGCGCTCTCGCCGGACGGCTCGAAGCTCGCGTACACCGACACGTCGCTCGGCAAGGTCGTGGTCCGCTTCCCGACGGCCGGGCGCTACGGCGCGGGCGACGTGACCGTGACGAAGCCGCTGCCGCAGGGCTTCGTCGGTACGAACACCGCGTCGATCGCGATCGAGGGAAACCACCTCGTCGTCGCGGACGCGGGGATTGGCGCCCTCCTCCACTGGGACGCAGGACCCGACGGGAAGTTCGGCACGGCGGACGACCTGTATGGCCAGCTCAAGCCGTCCAAGGTCCGGCGGCGGTACGCCGCGCTCTCGGCGGGCCTCTTCGTGTACGAAGAGGGGAGCGACGTCTTCGCGCTCGACCTCACGAACGTCCGCTGGGAGGACGTGCCGTCGGGTTACGACACCTCGGGCGCGCTCGTCACCGCCGCCTCCGGCTCGGTCTTCTTCGGCGGGTCGAACCCGTTCGGCGGCGGGATGCCGCTCGTCGCCCGCTGCGCGACCGGGCGGGACTCCGGCCCGGGCACGACCCCGAACTGGTTCTCCGCCGGCGGCGACTACGTCGTGTACGACGGCGGCGGGCTGTGGCTCGGGACGCGCGACACCACGGGCGCGGCCCCGTCCGGCTGCTTCTTCACCGGCTCGTCCACGGCGCAGCTGATCTTCAGCTCGTACTTCCCGATGCACTCGGTCGTGCTCGGCGAGACGGTGCTCGCGGCGAACCGCCCGTGGGGGACGCCCACGACGACAGTGACCGCCATCGAGCCCGCCGTCGGCGGGCCAGCCGCTCACGGCCGGACAGGTCGCGGTGACGCTCGCGACCGGCATCGACTATCCGTACGGCCTCGGCCTCACCGATCGACAGGCGGTCTACTTCTGCGGGAGCGGGAGCTTCGGGGTCGGGTACCAGGCGTGCGTGAAAGGGAAGGGCGCCGGGAACCTCTTCCGCGGCGCGGGCGCGCCCGCCGCGGTCGCGCTCCTCCACCCGCCGGGCGCCCCCGGCGCCGGGACCGTGATCCCGGTCCAGTACCTCAAGGTGTCCGGACGGCGCGTCGTCCTCGGCGCGTTGCCGGGGTCGTTGCTCCTCGTGGACGCAGGACCGGATGGCGACCTCGCCACCGCCGACGACACCGAGGTGGCCCTCGCGTCCCAGCTCCTCGACGGGTCGCAGTTCGACATCGCCGGAAACTGGGTCGCGTACGTCACCGCCGGATCCCCGGGCGGCGACCAGATCTACCTCTACAACGCGGTCGAGCAGACCCAGCAGCAGCTCACGTTCCACATCTCGACGAAGAAGAACGTCGCGGTGGATCCGAGCGGCCGCGTCTGGTGGGAGGACGGCGTCGTCGGGACGACCTGGTCGCTCTGGGTCCGAACGCCGTAGCGGCCCGCGCGCGCCGCGGTCACCGGCACGTCGGCGGCTTCGCCGTGATCTCGACCTTCTCGAGCCAGGTCTGCCCGTTGCCGGCGTGTGCGATCTCCGAGACGTGCTCGCACCCGCAGACGCCCTGGCCGACGTGGACGTAGCCGCAGGTGCCGGAGCGCGACTCTGCGCACGGTCGCGGATTCAGGTGCGGCGTCGGGACCTCGGTGATGAAGAACTGCGAGCCGTTCGTGTTCGGCCCCATGTTCGCCATCGCGAGCTGGCACGGGGACGCGAACGGGGACGCGCTCGGCTGCAGCTCGTCGTCGAACCGGTACCCCGGGCCACCCGTGCCGAACCCCGCGAAGCTCCGGCCGATGGGCTCGCCGCGCGTGAGCGGATCCCCTCCCTGGATCATGAACCCGGGGATGACGCGGTGGAAGAGCGTGCCGTCGTAGAGCTTCTCCTTCACCGGCTGCATCGACTTCGGGTCCGTCCAGGGCTTCTCGCCCTTCGCGAGCTCGACGAAGTTCTTCACCGCGTTCGGCGCCTCGGTGGGGAGGAGCTTCACGCCGATCCGGCCGCGCGAGGTGACGAACACGGCGTAGACGTCCCCCTTCGCCGACGGTCCGGACTTCCTGTTCTGGGCGAGTGCCGCGGAGGAGGGGAGGGCGACGGCGAGGACGAGGAGGAGGCGGAGCATGGAGGCGGATGCTACCGCAGGATCCGCGGCGCGCACCCTGTCGTGCGGGGGGCGCCGCCGTCAGCTTGCCGTCGCGGACCCGGAAGAGGAGCCGCCGCGCCGGACCTCGGGTGGCAGCCCGAACTGCAGGGTCGCGATCGCGATGAACACCTCGCGCAGGAAGCAGACGAGCGCGCCGACGTAGGCGGCCATCGCGGCGATGAAGAGGATCGCCATCGCCGGGCCCACGCGCGCGCCGAACAGGTACCCGAGGAACGCGACGGCGATGAGGAGGCAGACGAGGAGCGCCGCGCTCGTGCCGAGCGTGAGCGCCCAGTGGATGAGCCGGACGCGTCCCTCGAGCGAGCGCAGCTCCCGGACCGACCCCTCCCGCAGCGCGCCGGACTCGTCCCGGAGCCGCGCCTCGACGCGGCGCGCGCGGTCGACGATGCGGGCGAGCCGCGTCGTGAGGACGGCGAGCGTCGTCCCGAGCGCGGTGAGGAGGAACACCGGCGCGACGGCGAGCTGGATCGTGTGGGTGAGGTCCTGGAGCACCGACTCGCTCATCCGCAAGAGCCTATCGCGAACGCCGCTGCTCCGCCGCCTCCGCTGGCCTCCATGCGCGAGGGCGCGAGGTGCGCGGTATGATGTCTCGGCACGCATGAAGCTCACGCTCGGCATCTCCCCGTGCCCGAACGACACGTTCATCTTCGACGCGCTCGCGAACGGCGCGCTCGACACGGGCGACCTGACCTTCGAGGTCGTCCTCGAGGACGTGCAGACGCTCAACGAGTGGGCGCTCGAGGGGCGGCTCGACATCTCGAAGGTGAGCTACGGTGTCCTGCCGGCGATCGCCGCCGCCTACGTCGTGCTCGGCTCGGGCGGCGCGCTCGGCCGTGGCGTCGGCCCGCTCCTCGTCGCGCGCCCCGGCCTCGCCCCATTCCGCGCCGAGACCATGTCGGTCGCGATCCCGGGGCGCGAGACCACCGCGCACCTCCTCTTCTCGCTCGCGTACCCCGGCGCGGCGCACAAGCGGTTCACGGTCTTCTCGGAGATCGAGGGCGCGGTCCTCTCGGGCGCAGTGGACGCCGGCGTCATCATCCACGAGGGGCGCTTCACCTACGCCGCGAAGGGGCTCGCGAAGATCCAGGATCTCGGCGAGTTCTGGGAGCGGACCACGGGCGCGCCGATCCCGCTCGGAGGGATCGTGGCGCGGCGCACCCTCGCCCCGGCGGTCCGGCGGGAGGTAGATCGTCTCGTGCGCGCGAGCGTCGAGCACGCGCTCGCGCGACGGCCGGCGGTGAGCGGCTGGGTGCGGCGCCACGCCCAGGAGATGGACGAGACGGTGATGCGCCGGCACATCGACCTGTACGTGAACGAGTTCTCGATCGACCTCGGCGACGCGGGCCGGGCGGCGGTCCGGACGCTGCTCGACGTCCACGCCCGCCTCGACCCCTCGGCGCCCGCGCCCGGCGACGGCGTCTTCGGCTGAGCGGCCTGGCGCGGGCCCGCCGCTCAGGTGGCGAGGACGTGCAGGAGCGACGCGGCGCCGAAAGCGAAGAAGAGCCCGGCCGCCGCCCGGCGGATCCAGTGCATCGGCACACGCTGCGCGAGCCGCTCCCCGACGAAGACGGCGAGGCCGTCCGTCGCGAGCATCCCGAGCGTCGTCCCGAGCGTCACGAGGACGATGGCCTGGTAGCGCGCCGCGAGCGCCACGGTCGCGAGCTGCGTCTTGTCCGCCATCTCCGCGAGGAAGAAGAGGATCGTGGTCGTGAGGAACGGGCCGAAGCGGTCGAGCCGCGCGTTGCCCTCGAGCGTGTCCGGCTTGAGCGTCCACACGCCGAATCCGATGAACGTCGCCGCGAGCACGCCCGCCATCACGCGCGGCGGGACGTGGGCCGACACCCACGAGCCGGCGCTCGACGCGAGCGCGTGGTTCAGGATCGTCGCGACCAGGATCCCGGCCATCACCACCCACGGACGGCGGTACCGCGTCGCGAGCGAGAACGCGAGGAGCTGGGTCTTGTCGCCCATCTCGGAGAGGGCGACGAGCACGAACGAGCTGATGACGGGTTCCAGCGGCCGCTCCGCGGGCACGGCCCGCCTCGGGTGGACCCGCCACCGACCGGGGGCCGCGCGGGAGGCGGCAACCTAGCAGCGCGATTCCCGGTGCCGCAACCGGGCCCCCTCCTTGAGGTCGGGCCCTCCTTTTGTCAGGCTGTCCCCCCCCCGCGCCGGTCCGGCGCAGGATCGACCGTACGGATCGTCCGCGCTGTCGCGGGCGTGAGCGCAGGAGAGGTGATGGTGAAGACGTGGATCGCCGCGGTCGACCGGGTGCTCTTTCCGGGGCGGCTTCGGGTGCTGCGGGTCGTGCTCGCGGCGTTCGTGCTGTTCAATCTGCTCGTGCGGCTCGCGCTCGCGCTCTACGAGCGCGATCCGTCGCTGCTCGCGCCGTGGCGGATCGTCCCGGCGCTCCTCATCGGCCTCGGGTTCGACGCGGGCGTCGCGTCCTTCTTCCTCGCGCCGCTGGCGCTGCTCCTCTGGGCGTGGCCGGCGCGGTTCGAGGGCGGGCTCAGGCACGCGCTCGCCGCCGTGCTCCTGCCGCTCTCGGCGCTCTTCGCGTTCGTCGGCACGGCGGAGCTCGTCTTCTGGAACGAGTTCACGTCGCGCTTCAACTTCATCGCGGTGGACTACCTCGTCTACACGAGCGAGGTGATCGGGAACATCCGCGAGTCCTACGACCTCCGGCTCCTCTTCGCCGGGATCGGCGCGGTCACGCTCGTCGTCTGGCTCCTCCTCGTTTACGGTGTCCGGCGGGCGCTCGCGGCGCCGGAGGCGGTCGGGATCCGGCGCGCCGCGGTGGGCGCCTGGCTCGTCCTTGCGCTCGGCGCATACGGCGCGCTCGACGCGCGCTTCCAGGAGTTCTCGTCCGATGGGCGGCTCAACGAGCTCGCCGGCAACGGGTACTTCGACTTCGGGCACGCGTTCTGGCGCAACGAGATCGACTACGACCGCTTCTACTCGACGCTCCCCGCCGACCGCGCCGCCGCGGCGCTCGCGATGGACCTCGCCCCACCGCCGGACGGCGGTCCGCTCCGGCCGTTCGAGCGCGAGGTGAAGGCGAGCCGCCCGGAGCGGCGGCTCAACGTGGTCCTCGTCTGCGTGGAGAGCCTCTCCGCGGAGTTCCTCGGGGCCTTCGGCAACGATCGGGGGCTCACGCCGAACCTCGACCAGCTCGCGCGGGAGGGGCTCGTCTTCACGAAGCTGTACGCGACGGGGACGCGGACCGTCCGCGGCCTCGAAGCGATCTCGCTCTCCGTCCCGCCGACGCCCGGCCATTCGATCGTGAAGCGCCCCGACAACGGCGGGCTGTTCACCGTCGGGGAGGTGTTCCGCGAGAAGGGGTACGAGCCGCTGTTCGTGTACGGCGGCTACGGCTACTTCGACAACATGAACGCCTTCTTCGGCGGCAACGGCTACACCGTCGTCGACCGGACCGTGCTCAGGCCGGAGCAGATTCACTACGAGAACATCTGGGGGGTCGCGGACGAGGATCTCTTCGAGCTCACGCTGCGCGAGCTCGACAGGCGCCACGCCGCCGGCACCCGCTTCTTCGCGCACGTGATGACGACCTCGAACCACCGGCCGTTCACCTACCCGCCGGGGCGGATCGACATCCCGTCCAAGACGGGCCGGGACGGCGGCGTGAAGTACACGGACTGGGCGATCGGTCACTTCATCGAGGAGGCGCGCAAGCGCCCCTGGTTCGACGACACCCTCTTCGTCGTCGTCGCGGATCACACGCACCGCGGGCGCGGTCGCACCGATCTACCGCTCGAGAACTACCACATCCCCATGATCGTCTGGTCCCCGCGCCACGTCGCGCCGGCGCGGATCGACACGGTGGCGTCGCAGATCGACGTCGCGCCGACGATCCTCGGGCTGCTCGGGTTCGGCTACCGCTCGCGCTTCTTCGGCAACGACATCCTGCGCGACGGCGCCGCCCATCCGCGCGCGCTCATGGCCAACTACCAGACGGTCGGCCTGTACCAGGACGGGCTCGTCGTCGAGCTGAAGCCGAACCGGCGCTTCCGGATCGTGGACGCGGCGACGGGAGAGGAGCGGCCGCTCGACGACCGTACTCGCCGGGTCCTCGACGAGACGATCGGCTACTACCAGGTGGCGAGCGGCGCCTACGCGCGCGGCGAGCTCAAGCTGAAGCTGAATCTCGCAACCGTCGCGGCGCCGAAGCGCGCGCATCCGTAGGCGCTCGGCCGTGGCGCCGCACGGGCCGTCATGCGACGCTCGGCGGATGAGCTTCCGCTCCGCGCTCGCCGGCTCGCTCGGGGCCGTCGCTCTTGCGCTCGCATCCGCGTCCGCGGCGCCCGCCGGGCCCACTCCCGTCCTGCCGGTCCGCATCCCCGGCGGCGTCGCCGCTGCCGACGGGACGTTCGTCCTCGTCCGCACGCCCGAGGGCGCGGTCGAGGCGGTGGACGCGGCGACGGGCGCCTCGCTCTGGACCTCGGCGGCTCCGGCGCGCGCGCTGCTCGTCGCGCGCGGGATCGCGTACGTGCTCGAGGAGCCCCGTCCCGGCGCGCTGCGCGTCCTCGCGGTCGAGCCCCGCACCGGCGTGCGCGCGAGCGCGTGGCCGCTCCCGCCCGGTGCGCTCCCCGCGTGGGCCGGCCTCGCGGACGGCGGCGGGCGGGTGGTGACGACGGTCTCCGTCGCGGCGCGCCTCGCGGGCGCGCGGCTCGAGGTCGGCCTCGACGCGAAGCAGGTCACGCTCGGCGGCATGGGGCTCATCCCCGGACCCGAGGCGCACGCCGTCACGGCGATCGACACGCGCTCGGGCGCGGCGGAGGTCGCGCCCGGCGGGCGGCTGCCGGCGCCGCCGCTCACCGCGCAGCCGCCGCGAGGGGCGGGAGCCCTCGTGCGCTTCCATGCCCGCGCCGCGGACGAGACGGTCGTGCTCGGCGGGCCGCCACCGAACGTCGAGGGCGTCCTCGTCGCGGGCGACGTGCTCGTCGGCTTCGGGTGGGCGCCCGGGGCGGTGACCGTTCACCAGTGGAGCGCCGCCACCGGCGCGCGCGCGACGTCCGTCGAGATCCGCGCGGAGACCGACGCGATCTGGGCGACGCTCGACCGGCGCCACGTCGCGCTCCGCCGCGCGCGCGACCAGCGGCTCGTCGACGTGCACGCGATCGACGGCGGCGCGCGCATCGCGACGCTCGAGGCGCCGTTCGACGTGTCCGTCGTCGCGGGGCGGGTGTGGTGGACGCACCGAAACGGCTCCGAGGTGGTGCTCACCGCGGTCGACGCCGAGCGCGGGCGCACGCTCTGGCGACGGACGCTCGCGCGCTACGCCGACGGAGCGCTCGGCGAGCCGATCCCGTAGCGCTCCGCCTTCCTCCCGAATGCGCGATCTCTCGCGTCCGCTGAGGAGCGCCGGACGCGGGTGCGCCGCGAAACCGACCATACCGCGACCGATTCCCCTGCGGTTCCTCCCCCCGTGAACCTGTCCATCCACGCGTCGCCGTAGACCTCGCGCGCGGCGAGCTGGTTCGAAGAAGTACTTCACCGCGGACGAGCTCGCTGACGCCGACAAGTACGTTCCGAAGGAGATCCTGGAGATGAATCTCCAGGAGCTCCGAAAGCTCGCTGGCAAGACGCAGACCGAGCTCGCGAGCGCTACCAAGATGAACCAGCCCGAGCTGTCCCGCATCGAGCGTCGCGACGATCACCTTCTCTCGACGCTTCGCCGCTACATCGAAGCCCTCGGAGGCGAGCTCGAGGTCATCGCTCGCTTCGACGGCAAGACGGTGAGACTGCGCGGCGTATAGGGCCGGCGGCGCACCCGTTAGAATCGTCGAGGGCCCGCACACGGCGGGCCCTCGTTTTTGAACGAGCTCGTTCATGACCCCGGAATTTGACGGATCATGAGAGCGCTCCGCTACGGCGACGCGGGGCCGGGGATCATCCGCGCGAGGAAGCTCCCCTTCTTCACGGCAGGGAGCGCGTCCACCTCGGCGAGCGCGGCGCGCATCTCCTCGTAGGTCGCCTCGTGCGTGACGATGAGGATCGGCACCGCCTGGTCCTCGCCGCCAGCGCGACCGCGCTGGACGATCGACTCGATCGACACGCCGTGGCGTCCGAGGGCGCCGGTGACCGCCGAGAGGACGCCAGGGCGATCGAGCGCCGTCACGCGCAGATAGAACTCGCTGCGCGCCTCGCCCGCCGGCCGGAGCCGGCTCTTCTCGCCGCTGCGGATGCGCGCGCCGCTCGCGGGCATGCGCGAGACCGCGCCCGAGAGGATGTCGCGGCCGGCTGAGACGAGGTCGGCGACGATGGCGGACCCGGTCGGGAGGGCGCCTGCGCCGCGGCCGAAGTAGAGCGACGGGCCGAGGTTGTCGTCCTCGAGGTAGACGGCGTTGAACACCCCGTCCACCGCGGCGAGCGGGTGCGACAGCGGCACGAGCGCCGGGTGAACCCACGCCTCGACCTGCCCGCCGTCGCTCGACGCCGAGCAGAGGAGCTTCATCCGGAAGCCCAGCTCCTCGGCGGTCGCGAGGTCGAGGGGGGTCACCTCGGTGATGCCGGTGCGGGCTATGGCGTCCGGCCCGACCGTCAGGTCGAAGCAGAGGTCGACGAGGATGGCGAGCTTCTGGGCCGCGTCGATCCCATCCACGTCGAGCGCGGGGTTCGCCTCGGCGAAGCCGTGCGCCTGCGCGTCCGCGAGGATCTCCGCGAACGGCTTCCGCTCGCGCGCCATGCGCGTGAGGATGTAGTTGCAGGTGCCGTTGATGATCCCGGTGACGCGCTGGACCCGGTTCGCGACGAGGCCGCGGCGGATCGTGTGGATGAGCGGGATGCCGCCGGCGACGCTTCCCTCGAAGCCGAGCGAGACCCGCTTCTGCTCCGCCTTCGAGACGAGCTCCTCCCAGTGGGTCGACAGGAGCGCCTTGTTCGCGGTGACGACGTGCTTCCCGTTCTCCATCGCGGCGAGGATGAGGGTGCGGGCCGGCTCGATGCCGCCGATCAGCTCGATGACGACCTGGACCTCCGGGTCGCTCACCACCTCGTTCGCGTCGGTCGTGAACACGCCGGGCGCGAGGCCGAGATGCTGCGCGCGCGACGCGTCGCGGTCGGCCGCCCGCGTCAGCACGAACGGAACGCCGAGCCGGCGCTCGATGAGCGCGCCGTTCTTCCGCAGGATCTCCACGGTGCCGGCCCCGATGTTGCCGAGCCCGAGAATGCCGACCCTGATCGCTTTCGTGTCGCCGCTCATGCGTCGCCTCCGGAGCGAGGTGTTGTATCACGAGCCCCGGCGCGGGCCTCCGCGCGACGCGCCCGCGCGGACGTCCCGCCCGGGAGGTCCCGACCGCTTGCCGCGTCGCGGGGCGCGTGACAGGCTCCTCCGCCGGGATGGTGCGCCCGGCGTCGCGCACCGCGGGTGAAGGAGGACGATCGATGACGAAGGCCCGCTGGCTCCTCGTCGTGCCCATCGCGCTCCTCGCGGCGCAGGTCGTCCGGCCCGCGCACACGAACCCGCCCGTCGAGACCGAGCTGACCGTCCCACCCGAGGTGGCGGCCTTGCTGCGGCGCGCCTGCTGGGACTGCCACTCGAACGAGACGGTCTGGGCCTGGCACACCTTCGTCGCTCCGCTGTCGTGGCTCACCGTCCACGACGTGAACGAGGGGCGGCAGGAGCTCAACTTCTCGCGGCGCGAGCCGGCGCGGCGCCCCGACCGGATGGGCGCGAAGATCGCGGAGGAGGTCTCGGAGGGCGACATGCCCCCATTCCTGTACGCCCTCGTCCACCCCGCCGCGCGCCTCTCCGACGCCGAGCGCGCGACGCTCGCGCGCTGGGCGCGGATCCTCCCCGCGGGAGCGCGAGGTCGCGAGCGCTGAAGCGCCGTCAGCCGAGCCCGATCACCTCGCCGCCCTCGCCCTCCCACTCGGCGAGCTGCCCGACCTTGCGCGCCACCTCCGGCCACGTCCGGCCGCTGCACCGCTCCACCTCGCGCGCGAGGTACGCCTTCAGCCGCTCGAGATTCCACTCGAAGACGATGAGCTTCCCGCGCCCGGGTACGGCGCCGCGCCGGCCGTGGCGGGCCTGCAGCCAGCGCGGCGTCACGACGAGCAGCTCGAACCGCTCCTTTCCGCGGAGCCCGAGCGGGCCGACCTCGAGCACGAGCGGGACGGCGAACTCGTCGGGCTCGGGCGGCGACCAGCGGGCGAGATCCGGGATGTCGTCGCAGCGGAGCGACTTGAGGCGCGCGCGCATGCCACACCGTGTAGCAAGGCGTCCCCCGCGAGTTCCAGCGGATCGTCGCCTGCGTGGCGAGCGGGAGCGAAGCGACGCGAGCGTCGCCCCGTTCAGATAGATCCTTTTCGGCGGCCGTGCGTTCGACCGGGGGACAGGAGATTCCATGCGCCCGATCCCGTTCGCCGTCCTCGCCGCCACCCTCGTCGCCTGCTCGCCGCGCCTCGTCCCCGCGCAGGAGGTCCCGGCGCGCTGGGGCGCCTACTCCGTGGAGGCGGTGGACGAGTCCGGTCGATCCCTGCCGACGTTCGATCACCGAGGCCGCACGTACGTCCTCGGCGCGCTCGGGGAGCGCTACCTGCTCCGCTTCCGCAACCAGTCGAGCCGCCGTGTGGAGGTCGTCGCGTCGGTGGACGGACGCGACGTCGTGGACGGCCGCCCCGCGTCGTTCGCGAGGCGCGGCTACATCGTCGCCCCGTACGGCGAGGTGACGATCGACGGCTTCCGCACGAGCCAGGAGTCGATCGCCGCGTTCCGGTTCTCGAGCGTGCCGAGGTCGTACGCGGCGCGGAAGGGCGACGCGCGCGACGTCGGCGTCGTCGGGATCGCGGTGTTCGCGGAGCGCGTCTTCGTCCCGCCGCCGCCTCCGTACCCGTATCCGTACCCGTATCCGACGCCGAACGGGTCGAACCTGCGCGACCGCTCGCAGGACAGCGCCGGCGCAGCGGAGGCGCCCGGCCCGCAGGCGGGCGTCGCGCAGCCTCCACCGCCGTCCGCCGCGCCGTCCGCTCCCGGCGAGGCCTCGGCCGCGGCGCCCTCGCGTCGCGCGCTGCGGCCCGGCCTCGGCACCGAGTTCGGCGAGCAGCACGAGTCGCACGTCGAGAGGGTCTCGTTCGAGCGCGCCAGCGCGCGGCCCGACGCGATCCTGACGCTTCGCTACGACGACCGGCCGGGGCTCCTCGCCCTCGGCATCGACGTGGACGGCGACCGGTGGGCGCGTCGCGACGACGCGCGGCGCCGCGAGACGGCGTCGCCCTTCCGTACGGAGGCGTCGTACTGCGAACCCCCGCCGGGGTGGCGCGCGGGCGTTCGCTGAGCGGGCTTCGGGTGGGGCGAGGGGCGGTCCGCGTGGGACGCGGCGCCCCTCGCGCCGCTGGAACGGGGAGCCGGTTTCCGGTACGAGGGGGAGCATGACCCCGAAGCAGCGGCTCGCCCACCGTGAGGCGCTCGAGCGGCTCCGCGCCGAGGCGCTGAGCGCCGGTCCCGCGCGGATCGAGCCGAACCGGCGCGACGCGGCGACGACCGGCGTCGCGGACGAGGACGCGCAGGCGCTCTCGGAGATGCTGCAGGTCCTCGCCTCGAAGCGGAACGAGGGGAAGACCGCGCTCGTCCAGCAGATCGACCGGGCGCTCCGGAAGCTTTCCGAGAGCCCCGACGACTTCGGCCTGTGCGAGGAGTGCGAGGAGGAGATCGCGTCGAAGCGGCTCGCGCTCGTTCCGTACGCGGCGCTCTGCCCTCCGTGCCAGGCGAAGCGCGAGCCGAGGCTCGGTGCGCGGCGGAAGAAGCTCACCGACTTCCGGTGAGCCGTCCGGCGGGGGCGCGCCGGGGCTCGGGGCTCAGCAGGACAGGAGGACCGGCGTCGTCATCGTCTCGAGGATCTTCCGCGTCGTCTCGGGCGGCCTGAGGCGCGGGCCGCCGAGTAGCCCGTACGCGCCGATGACGGTGAGGTCCGCCGCCTCGTCCGACGCGCGGTTCAGCACCGCGTCGACGGCCGCGAGATCGCTCACGAGCCAGCGATCGTAGCGCGCCTCGACGCCGTGCGCGCGCAGGTGCTCGAGGATGTCGAGCGGTGGGAGGCCGCCCTGCGTGGTGCCCTCGTTCGGCAGCTGCAGCGAGAGCACCGTGACGCTCTCGGCACCGCGCAGGAGCGGCAGCGCGTCGTGGAGCGCGCGGGTCGCCTCGCGACTCCCGGTCCACGCCACGACGACCCGCTTCCCCACGTCGGAGAACCGCCCGGCGGAGGGCACGATCAGCACGGGCCTCCCGGACCCCGCGATCACCTCCTCGACGAGCCCCTCCGGGACGGGGGCGTCGTCGCCTTGCCGCTGCCCGAGGATCACGAGGTCCACCTGGCGGCAACAGACGGCCACCCAGCCGACGAGCTCGGAGTACTCGGTGGGCTCGAGCTGCCAGAACCGCGAGGGGACCCCGGCGCACGCCGCCTCGAACTTCGCGCGCGCGTCCGCGGCAGCCCTCGCGACGTTCTCGGGAGCGCGGCGTCCGAGGAGGCTCGAGCCGAGCGTGGCGCTCTCCGCGAAGAGACCGGTGAGGCGCGCGCCGAACCGGCGCGCGAGCGCGACGGCGATGCCCAGCCGCTCGGCGACGCGTGGGCTCGAGTCGAGGTGCACGAGCAGGTCCTTCGGATCCATGAGAATCCCTCCTGGGGCGTCGCGGCACGGGCTGGCGGCGCAGCCGGATGGCGCCGGCCCCGTACCGCACAAGAATACGCCGTGCGGATCGACCTGTCCTACGGTCGCGGAACGCTCCCCATCGAGCTGCCGGACGACCTCGAAGTGACCGTGGTCCGCAAGCCCGAGATGCCGGTGCTCGCGGACGCGCGGGCCGCGGTCGCCGCGGCGCTGCGGACGCCGGTCGGCGCGCGCCCGCTCGCCGAGGAAGCGCGCCCGCGCGTCGCGGGAGACCCGTCCGGCCCCGCGCCCTGGAACCCGGGGCGGGTTTCGGCTACGACGTGGCCCCGTGACCCGCAAGCGCGCGACGCCGGCCGAGCAGGAGGACGCCCAAGCGCTCCTCGATCCCGCCGACGTGGACCGCGCGCTCGCGGTGCTCGCCCGGGTCGCGCAGGATCGAGGCGCGCTCTCGCGCGTGGACGCCGCGACGCGCGAGGCGCTCCAGAAGCTCGCGGGCGAGGTGGCGCGCCCGGACGGGCGCCAGCGGAAGAAGCTCCGCAAGGCGCTCCGCAAGGGCGAGCGCGTCGCGCGAAAGGAGCAGGACGGCGCCTTGCGGAAGGGGACCGGCATCCAGCGGCTCCGCGGCGCCGCCGTGTTCCGGACGCCGCTCCCCGCGCTGCCGCGCGGAGGCGAGGACGCGTCCCGGTGGTGGCCCGAGCTCCCGCCGCACGACGCCCCGCCGCCAGCGGCTGCCCCGGCGGAGGGCGACGGCCCGGAGCTCGCCGAGCCCCGCAAGTGCTACGTGTGCAAGGTCGAGTACCGGCGGCTCCACCCGTTCTACGATCAGCTCTGCCGCGCCTGCGCGGAGGAGAACCAGGCGCGCCGCACGGCGACCGCGGACCTCCGCGGCCGCGTCGCGCTCGTCACCGGCGCGCGCGTGAAGATCGGCTATCAGGCCGCGATCCTCCTCCTGCGCGCGGGCTGCCGCGTCGTGGTGCTCACCCGCTTCCCGCGCGACGCCGCGGCCCGCTACGCTCGCGAGCCCGACTTCGCAGACTGGCGGGACCGGCTCACGGTCTACGGGATCGACCTGCGCCACACCCCCTCCGTCGAGCTGCTCTGCCAGAAGCTCGACGCGACGCTGCCGCGGCTCGACTTCCAGATCCACAACGCCTGCCAGACCGTGCGCCGGCCGCCCGGGTTCTACGCCCACCTCGTGCACGGCGAGGAGGGGCCGCTCTCGTCCGTGCCGGAGCCGCAGCGCCCGCTCCTGCGCGAGTACGAGGAGCTCCGCGGCGCGCTCCGCGATCACCGGCCCGCCGCCGGGGTGGCGAGCCCCGCGCTCCTGTCGCAGGCCGCGAGCGACGCCGACCTCCTCCTCCCCGGGAAGACCGCGCTCGAGCTCTTCCCGCACGGCGTCCTCGACCAGGACCTCCAGCAGGTGGACCTCCGGACGCACAACTCGTGGCGGCTCCGGCTCGCAGAGGTGCCGACCCTCGAGCTGCTCGAGGTGCTGCTCGTGAACGCGACCGCGCCGTTCGTCATGACGGCGCGGCTCAAGGGGCTCATGCTCCGGCACCGCGACGCGCCGCCCGGGACCGCGACGAGCCGCGATCCCGCGAAGCACGTCGTCCTCGTCTCCGCGATGGAGGGGCAGTTCTACCGGGAGCACAAGACCGATCGCCACCCGCACACCAACATGGCGAAGGCCGCGCTCAACATGATCGTCCGGACGAGCGCGCCCGACTGCGCGCGGGACGGCATCTTCCTGAACGCGGTGGACACCGGCTGGGTCACCGACGAGGACCCGGCGCACCTCGCGGAGCGCAAGGTCGAGGAGCACGCCTTCTCGCCGCCCCTCGACGTCGTGGACGGAGCCGCCCGGATCGTGGCCCCGATTCTCGACGGGTTCCACACCGGGAGGCACGCGGCCGGCCTGTTCTTCAAGGACTACCGGCCGACGCCCTGGTAGCCCGCACGTCCCCTGAGACGGGCCTCACCCCCACGTCCCGTGGCCGCTCGCTGGGCGCAGTACCCAGCGTCCGTTTCGACGCGCCACCGCCGTCCTCCCGGACGGTGTGCAGGCGCCCGAGGGGGGACCATGCGGAATACGATGGGGTGGTTGGCCGCGGCGCTCGTCGTGGCCGGGTGCGGTGGGTCGGTCGGGACGGCGAGCCAGGCGGAGATGGACGAGCACAAGGGAGAGAACGCCGTTTGCGCCGAGTGCAAGGTGAACGGCGGCGGGCAGATCTTCCTGGGAACGCAGCGGGTGCAGTTCGCGGCGGAGGCCATTCCGGAGTCCGGCCCGGCGGCCGGGCCGGGGTTCGGGGGCGCGGGAATCGCCGCGAAGGGGCACATCCAGTTCCAGGCGGTCCCGGCCAACGAGGGCGCGCTGGTGGTGGATATTCGGGGCGCAGTGGACACGATTCTGGGCTGCAGCCGCGAGGACGGGGTCCTCACGGCGACCTTCTCCGGGATCATCGAGCGCGAGGGCGACGGCCGGTTCACCGCGGTCGTGACGGACGGCGGCGAGCCCGCCAACGACACGATATTCATGGACCCGCTCTTGATCGGGACGACCCCGGTCGCGAACAGCAACATCCAGGTACATGGCCTGGCTCAGTGCGAGCTGAAGTGTCCGCCGGGGCAGTGCCTCTGTCCGGGCGCCCCCCCCGTCTGCGAGCAATGCGACGATCCGCCGACCGATCCGCCGACCACGGCGCCGAAGCTTCCGCTGTAGACGAGAGGTCATCCCGAGGGCCCCGGCCGCACCGACGGCCGGGGCCATTTCCTCGACGGGAAAAGGAATCGGCTCGTCCGGGGGCGGGCGGCGCGTTACCTTGGCGCCGGATGAGGACCGTCACCGCGACCCGCTACGTCACGCCGCTCCGCGAGGGCGGGTCGCTCCCTGCCATCGTCGAGGCGGACGACTCGGGCCTGTACGTCGCGAAGTTCCGCGGTGCGGGCCAGGGGCCGAAGGCGCTCGTCGCCGAGGTCATCGCCGGCGCGCTCGCGCGCGCCGCCGGCCTCCGGGTGCCGGAGCTCGTGACGATCGAGATCGCCGCGCCGCTCGCGCGCAACGAGCCGCACGATGAGATCCGCGACCTGCTGAAGGCGAGCGTCGGGCTGAACCTCGGTGTGGACTACCTCCCGGGCAGCATCACCTTCGATCCCGCCGCCGGGCCCGCGCCCGCAGCGGACGAGGCGTCGGCGGTGGTCTGGCTCGACGCGGTCGTCGGCAACGTGGACCGGACGCCGCGGAACCCGAACCTCCTCATGTGGCACCGCCGGCTCTGGCTCATCGACCACGGCGCGTCGCTCGTGTTCCACCACGCGTGGGACGCGCTCGACCCCGCGCGCGCGCCGATCGCGCCGGTGAGGGATCACGTGCTCCTGCCCTGGGCGGCGGCGCTCGCCGCGGCCGGCGCCGCGCTCGGGCCGCGGGTCGGCGCCGCCATCGAGGGCGCGGTCGCGGAGGTGCCGGAGGAGTGGCTCGCGGGCGAGCGGCGCTTCGCGACGGCGGCCGATCACCGCGCGGCGTACGCGCGCGAGCTCGAGCGCAGGCTCGCCGCGGCCCCGCGCTTCGTCGAGGAGGCGGAACGTGCCCGCGCAGCGGTCGTTTGACTACGCGATCATCCGCGTCGTCCCGCGCGTCGAGCGGGAGGAGTTCGTGAACGCGGGCGTGATCCTGTTCTGCCTCGAGCGCGACTTCCTCGGCGCGCGGGTCGAGCTCGACGCGGCGCGGGTGCACGCGCTGTCCCCGGGCGCGGACCTCGCCACGATCGAGGAGCACCTCGCCGCGATCCCGCGCATCGCCGCGGGCGGCGAGGGGAGCGGCCCCATCGGCCGGCTCACGCTGCGCGAGCGGTTCCACTGGCTCGTCGCCCCACGCTCCACCGTCATCCAGGTGTCGCCCGTCCACTCCGGGCTGTGCGACGACCCGGAGCGCGCGCTCGAGGTGCTCATGGACCGGATGGTCCGGCAGCGAGGAGAGGGGCCGTGAAACCCTGGGAGATCGTCGACCGGACCCGCGGGCCCGACGGGACCGAGCTCGTCCTCGCCCGCCGCGACGACGAGTGGGTGGTCCGGGTCGCGGGGCGCGTCCTCATGTCGAGCCGGGTGCACGGGTCCGAGGAGGCGCTCGCCGCGATCGCGCTCCGGAAGGTGACCGCGCCGCGCGCGGTGCTCGTCGGCGGGCTCGGGCTCGGGTTCACGCTCCGCGCCACGCTCGATCGGCTCCCCAAGGACGCGCGCGCGATCGTCGTCGAGCTCGTGCCGGGGCTCGTCGCCTGGAACCGCGGCCCGCTCGCGGACCTCGCGGGCCGGCCGCTCGAGGATCCCCGCGTCAGGCTGCAGCAGGGCGACGTCGGCGCGCGCATCGCCGAGGCGAAGGGCGCGTACGACGCGATCCTGCTCGACGTGGACAACGGCCCCGCCGCGCTCGCCCACGCCGCGAACGCGTCGCTCTACGGCGTCCGCGGCGTCCGCGCCTGCTCCGACGCCCTGCGCGCGGGCGGCGTGCTCGCAGTCTGGTCGGCGGGGCCGGACGAGCGCTATCGGGAGCGGCTCGAGCGCGTCGGGCTCGAGGTCCGCGAGGAGACGGTCGCGGCGCGCGGCGGTGGGGGCGGCGTGCGCCACGCCGTCATCCTCGGGATCAAGGCGGCGGCGCGCTCCGGGCGGGTCACTCCTCCGCGGCCCCGAGCTGCTGCGTCGTCACCTGGATGCGCACCGGCCCGACGCCGACCTCCGCCCCGACGCGTCCCCTGAACACGGGGGCCGCCGGGCGCGTGCCGGCCGCGCGGAGGGCCGCGCCCGCCGCGCGTCGCGCGCGACATCCTCGGCGCGGCCGGCTGGGACGGCGACCTCGCGCGCCTCCACGAGGTGGACACCTCGTATGCGCTCGAGGGCGTGAGCCGGTTCCGCGCCTCGGTGTTCCGGCAGAAGGGGAACCTCGCCGCGATCCTGCGCGCGATCCCGTTCAACGTCCCGACCCTCGACCAGCTCGGGCTCCCGCCGGTCGTGAAGCGGATCGCCGGCGAGGAGCGCGGCCTCATCCTCGTCACCGGCATCACCGGCTCCGGCAAGACCTCGACGCTCGCCGCGATGGTCGGCCAGATCAACCAGACGACACGCAAGCACGTCGTCACCGTCGAGGACCCCATCGAGTTCCTGCACGAGGACCGGAACGCGCGCATCACGCAGCGCGAGGTGGGGCCGGACACGCGCTCCGCGCCGCGGACCACGTAGCGCCGCCTGCTCCCGGTGCGCCGGCTCAGCGGCGGATGAAGCTCCCGTCGCGCAGCTCGCGGAGCGTCTGCTGGATCTCCTCCGCCGTGTTCATGACGAACGGACCGTAGCGCGCGACGGGCTCCCCGAGCGGCTTCCCGGAGAGGAGGAGGAAGCGTCCCGGCTTCTCCCCGGTCCGGGCCCGGACGACGTCCCCGTCGCCGAGGACGACGAGCCGTGTCGCCGCGACCTTGCCGTGGTCCGCGTCCGCGGCGTCGCCGAACGAGACCTCGCCCGCGAAGACGTACGCGAGCGCGGTGTGCCCGCGCGGCACCGGCTGCTCGAACGTGCTCCGGGGCGGCATCGAGACGTCGAGGTACTCGGGCTCGGCGTGGATCTCCTTCACCGCGCCCCGCACGCCGTCGACCTCGCCGGCGACCACCCGGATCTCGATCCCGTCCGGGCGCATCCTCAGTGGGATCTTCGCGGCGGCGACGTCCTGGTAACGCGGGCGCGTCATCTTGAGCTTCGCCGGCAGATTCACCCAGACCTGGAACCCGTCGAGCCGCCACGGCCCGACCTTCGGCATCTCCTCGTGCAGGATGCCGCTCCCGGCGGTCATCCACTGCACGTCGCCCGCGCCGATGACGCCGGAGTTCCCGAGGCTGTCCTTGTGGGCGACGCTGCCGCCGAGCATGTACGTGACCGTCTCGATCCCGCGGTGCGGGTGGACCGGGAACCCGGCGACGTAGTCGTCTGGATCGTCCGAGCCGAAGTGATCGAACAGGAGGAAGGGGTCCAGGTAATCGAGGTGGCGGGTGGCGATGCTGCGGCGCAGCCGCACCCCGGCTCCCTCGACGACGGGCGTCGGCGCGACGACCTCCGCGATGGTGCGTTCGGTGCTCATGACCGAGTTCTACGGCGAGCGCGCGCCGCCGCAACGCCACATCCATGGCCTGGCGTGGAGGGCGCCGCCCGCGCCACGCGCTACTGGTGCGAGAGGCCCTGCGCCGTCAGCGCGACGCCGTCCCCGGCGCGGAACGGGAGGACGTTCCGGTAGACGAACGTCTCGAGCGCGCCGTCATCGAAGCGGACGAAGACCTCGTACGTCCGGTCCTCGGCCTGGCCCTGGCTCGCCGCCGCGCCGACCATTGCGCCGCCGATCGCGCCCGCCATCGTGTGCGCCGGCGAACGCCCCCCGAAGAGCAGCCCGCCGATGATCGCGCCCGCGACCGCGCCCGCGGCCGGATCACCCTGCTGCGTCTGGACGGTCTCGCGGATCGACTCGACACGCCCGTACCTCGCCCATCCCGCGGCGTATGCGTCGCCCCAGGTCTGCGACCGGGTCGTGGTCGTGACGCAGCCGCCGAGCAGCAGGGCGGGGGCGACGAGGAGCGCGATGAGCGTGCGGGTCTTCATGCCCACCAGATTTGCATTTCGCGGACCAGGAGGCGAGCGCCAGAACCTCCGTTAGATCAGGGACTTCCGAGCCTGCCGTGCGCGCCTCCGGCGTGGCGGACCGGCACACCGTGAGCGCGCTCGCGCGCGGCCCGACGACTCGCGACCCACATTCCCGGGGGGCGACGACGGCGCGTGCCGGGAGGGAGCGAGGTGGCGAGGGCGAGTCGGTTCGAGGGGAAGTCGGTCGTCGTGACGGGCGCCTCCGCGGGGATCGGCCGCGCGATCGCGCGGGCGTTCGGGAAGGCGCGGGCGCGGGTCGGGCTCATCGCGCGGACGGGCGATGCGCTCGAGAACGCGGCGTCGGAGATCCAAGCGGCTGGCGGCGAGGCGCTCGTCCTCCCGCTCGATCTCGCGGACGCGGCGGCGGTGGACCGCGCCGCCGACGAGGTGGCGCGCCGGTTCGGCGGCATCGACGTGTGGGTGAACGACGCGATGGTGTCGGTCTTCTCGCCGGTCGCGGAGATGCGCGCCGAAGAGTACCGCCGGGTCACCGAGGTGAACTACCTCGGCACGGTGCACGGGACGCTCGCCGCGCTCCGGCACATGCGGGCGCGCGACGCGGGCGTCGTCGTCCAGGTTGGCTCGGCGCTCGCGTACCGCTCGATCCCGCTCCAGAGCGCCTACTGCGCCTCGAAGGCGGCCATCCGCGGCTTCACCGACTCGCTCCGCTGCGAGCTCCTGCACGACCGCAGCCGGGTGAAGGTCGCGATGGTGCAGCTCCCTGCCGTCAACACGCCGCAGTTCGAGGTCGTCCGGAACCGGCTCGACGCGCACGCGCGGCCGGTGCCCCCCGTCTACCAGCCGGAGACCATCGCCGAGGGGATCCTGTGGGCGGCCGAGCGGGCGCCGCGCGAGCTCTGGATCGGCTGGTCCACGATGAAGGCCATCGTGGGACAGCGGGTGATGCCCGGCCTCCTCGACCGGTACCTCGCGCGAACGGCGTGGAGCGCGCAGATGACCGATCTCGCGCCGAAGCCCACCGAGGACAACGTGGACGCACCGCTGCCCGGCGATCGCGGCTCGCGCGGCATCTTCGGCGGGATCGCGCGGCGGGGCAGCGTCGAGCTGTGGCTGCGGATGCACCGCCGCGCGCTCGCGGCGGCCGCGGCGGCGGCGACCCTGGCGGCCGCGGTCGCGTCGCGCCGCGCGCCCGCGCGCTGAGCGGCGCACCGGGCGACACGGCGCGGCGGGAGGTCTGGTAACATGGCGCGCCTTTCGCGAGGAGACCGTCCGTGATTCGCCATGAAGAGATCGGCCGCGCGGTGCGCGAGTGCGAGTACGCCGTCCGCGGGCCCATCGTGGAGCGCGCCCAGGAGCTCGAGCGGCAGGGCCGCCGCATCATCTACTGCAACATCGGGAACCCGCAGTCGCTCGGGCAGCGCCCGCTGACGTGGGTGCGCCAGGTGCTCGCGCTCGCCGAGTACGGCGAGCTCGCCCGCGTCGTGCCGGCCGGCACGTTCCCGCAGGACGCCCTCGACGCCGCCGCGCTCATCGCGCGCGAGACGAAGCACGGGCTCGGCGCTTACACCGAATCGAAGGGCTACCGGTTCGTCCGCGAGGCGGTGGCGCGCTTCATCTCGGCGCGCGACGGCATCGCCGCCGACCCGGACGCGATCTTCCTCACCGACGGCGCGAGCAAGGGCGTGCAGGCGGTGCTCCGGCTCCTCGTCGCGGACGAGCGCGACGGGATCATGGTCTCGATCCCGCAGTACCCCCTCTACTCTGCGACGATCACGCTCTACGGGGGCGCGCAGGTCGGCTACCACCTCGACGAGGCCAACGGCTGGAAGCTCTCGCGCGAGATCCTCGACCGGTCGATCGCGGACGCGCGGCGCAAGGGCATCCGCCCCCGCGCGATCTGCGTCATCAACCCCGGGAACCCCTCGGGTGCGGTCCTCGACGAGGCGAACGTCGAGATGGTGCTCGCCTTCGCGAACGAGCACGGGCTGTCCGTGCTCGCGGACGAGGTCTACCAGGACAACGTCTGGCGCCCGGAGGACCGGTTCGTCTCGTTCGCGAAGGTGCTCGAGCGGATGAAGCTGAAGAACGTGTCGCTCTTCAGCTTCCACTCGGTGTCGAAGGGCTACCTCGGCGAGTGCGGCCACCGCGGCGGCTATCTCGAGTGCCGGAACGTGCCGGGCGCGGTGCAGGACGAGATCACGAAGCTCCAGTCGATCGCGCTCTGCGCGAACTCGGTCGGACAGATCGTGACCTACCTGCTCGTCTCGCCCCCGCCCGAGGGCGGGCCCTCGCGCGCCCTGTGGGAGCGCGAGAAGCGCGAGGTGCTCGAGGCGCTGAGGAAGAAGGCGGCCGTCGTCGGCAGGGGGCTCGACCAGGTCCCGGGCATCCGCTGCAACGAGGTCACCGGTGCCATGTACGCGTTCCCCCGGATCGACCTGCCGCCGGGCGTGACCGACTTCGAGTACTGCCTCGCGCTCCTCGAGGAGACGGGCATCTGCGTCGTGGACGGCACGGGGTTCGGGCAGCTGCCCGGGACGGCGCACTTCCGCACGACCATCCTGCCTCCGCTCGACGAGATCGAGACGATGGTCCGGCGCATCGGCGAATTTCACGCCGCGTTCGTGCAGCGGCACCGTCGCTGACCGCCGGCCGGCCGCCGCGAGCTCGACCACCCCCTCACCCCAACCCGCCCCAACCCTCTCCCCGCTTCGCGCGCGCTTCGCGGGGGCGAGGGAGATTCGGGCGCACCGTCGCTGACAGCCGGCCGCCCGCCCGCCGCTCACGGTAGGACTGAGACTCAGGCTCAAGGGTGCCCGGGTGACTGGTACCTTTTGTCGCACGGACTGTGATTTGCTTCCCACATGTCCGATCGCGTGGCCGAGCTCGAAGCGAAGGTCGCGGAGCTTTCGGAGTCGCTCGGGAAAGTGCACGAGCGCGTGGCGCTGCTCGAGCGTGGGCTCACGCCCGCCGCGGCGCGCAGGGCACGCGCGGCCGCCGCGGCCGCTGCGCCCGCGGGCGACGCCGCCGCGGCGATGCTGCGGCAGGATGCCGCATCTCTCGCGAGCACCGTCTCGCTGACCGGGCGCACCCTCCTCGTCCTCGCCGGCGCCTTCTTCCTGCGCGCGCTCACCGACACGGGGCGGCTCCCGACCTGGATCGGCGTCGGGATGGGCTTCGTCTACGCAGGGATCTGGATCGCGCTGGCGGACCGGTCGGCGGCGCGGCGCGACCTCGTGAGCGCCGGGTTCCACGGCGCGGCGGCGGTCGCCATCGGATTCCCGCTCCTGGTCGAGGTGACGTCGCGGTTCAAGCTCTTCCCGACCTGGATCGCGGCGATCCTGCTCTCCGCGTTCACCGCCGTCGCGCTCGCGGTCGCGGCGCGGCGAAGGTTCCAGACGCTCGCGTGGCTCGTCGTGCTCGCCGCGATCCCCGCCGCCTACGCGCTCATGCTCGCGCAGGGGCGCGTCGCGCCGCCGCTCCTGTTCCTCGTCGTCCTCGGCACCGGCACGGTCTGGCTCGGGTACGTGCTCGACTGGCACGGCCTGCGCTGGCCGGTAGCGTTCGCGGCCGATCTCGCGGTCCTCTTCCTCGCCGTCGAGGCGGTCCGCCCGGGCGCGCCGGACGGCCCGGTCACCGCGGTGCTCGTGCAGTTCGCGCTCATGGCCGCCTACCTCGGCAGCACCGCGGTCCGGACCCTCGGGCTCCGCCGCAACGTCGTGGTCTTCGAGATGGTGCAGTCGGCGGCGGTGCTCGTCACGGGGCTCGGCGCCGCCGCGTTCGTCACCGCGCGAGCGGGGATGGGGACGGGCGCGCTCGCCCTCGGCGCGCTGTCGCTCGCGTTCGGCGCGGGGGCGTACGCCATCGCCTTCGCGTTCGTCGAGCGGGAGCGGACCCCGGCGAACTTCTACTTCTACACGACCGCCGGCGCGGCGTTCCTCCTCGCCGGCGCGACGTTCCTCATGCCCGGCGCGGCGCGGGGCCTGTTCTGGGCAGCGCTCGCGTTCGCGGCGGCGCTCGGCGCGCGAAAGGCGGGTCGCAGGACGCTCGCGGGTCACGCCGCCACCTTCGCCGTCGCCGCCGCGCTCGCGAGCGGGCTCATCTCCCACGCGGTCGAGGCGACGATCGAGGCGCCGGACGTCGCCTGGTCGCCCGCATCGCTCGCCGCCATCGGCGCCGCCGTCGCCGTCGCTGCGTGCGCCTGGGCGCTCGGGACGGCGCCGGTGCGCGGTCCGCTCGATCGCGTCCCGCGTGTCGTCCTCCTCGTCGTGCTCGCGGTGTCGGGCGCGGGGCTCGTCATCGGCTGGGTCACGCCCGCCGTCGCGGGGGCGCCCGGCGCGGGGGCCGACCCGGGCGTCGTGGCGACGGTCCGGACCGTGGTGCTCTCCCTCGGCGCGCTCGTGCTCGCCGCGCTCGGCCGGCTCGAGCCGTGGAGCGAGGCGCGCTGGCTCGTCTGGCCGGTCCTCGCCCTCGCAGGGTTGAAGCTCCTCCTCGAGGACCTGCACGCGGGCCGGCCCGCGACGCAGTTCCTCGCCTTCGGCCTCTACGGCGCGGCGCTCATCCTCGTCCCCCGCATCCGGCGCCGAGAGCCCGCCGCGGCTGCGCACCCGCCGCGAACCGCCGCAGGCGCGTGACGACGCGCGGCGGGAGCGCGCGTGTGCGAGGGTGGCGAGCCGAGCCATCTCCGCGAACGGTGACGAGATCACGGCAGCGCGAGCTCGCACGCTGTTGAAGAAGCCGTCTCGTCCGTCGTCGCCCCCCGGTACTCCCTCACCACGGCTCTCGACGTGCTTCACGCATCGATGCCGGCACTTGCTTCCTACGGCGGCGCGCCGAGCGCCGCGAGCGCGTCCTCCACCTCGCGGCGCTCCTCCGCCGGGAGGCACTCCCAGATGCCGCGATCGGAGCGGAGCTGCACGAGCTGGACCCGCGCCGCCTCCGTGTCCCCCGGCGCGCCGCGGGTCGCGTGGCAGCTCGCGACGGCGCGGACCTCGCGCGCGAGCTGGACGTGATCGGGGCAGCGCCACCTCCGCGTCGCGCGGTAGACACCGCGCCCGACGCCCGGCGGCCCCGCCCCGAGCACCGCGCCGGCGACGGACGCGAAGCAGCTCCCGGTCAGCTCGCCGTCCCCGTGGGTCGCCCCCTCGAGCATCGCGAGCGGCGCGCACACGAGCAGCCCGCCGCCGCCCGCGACGGTGACGACGAGCGCGCCGTCTGTGATCCAGCCCGCCCCCGCGGCGGCGTAGGCGAGCGGCGCGGTGAGGACGAGCCGGAGCTCGTCGAGCGGCTGGGTGCGGGCGCGGCGCGCGAGGAGGACCCCCGCCTCCTCGCAGCGGAGCGCGGCGGCCGGGGCCGCGATCTCGCGGCGCGGGGCGTGGGCGCAGCCCGCCGCGAGCGCGAGGGCGAAGAATGGAACGATGCGGCGGATCCCCATGGCCCTCCCTCCCGCGCTCCAGCAGCTCACCTTTGACGGGACCTCTGCACGCGCGGCGCCAACGAACGATCGCGCGGATTGCGTGGGGCTGCACGATGTTTCGCGCGCCCGGCGTGCCGCCGGGGCACGCCGTGGCGCTGGGTGTCACCGCGCCGCGCAGGCCAGCGCCGGCACCGCGAGCTCGACCTCGAGCTGCGCGAGCTGCCGGAGGACGCGCTCCGTGTTCTCCTGCCCGGCGCGAACGAACACGAAGACGCTCACCTTGCCCTCGGCGAGGAGCGGTGCGCGCTCGCCCCCGACGGTCGGCATCGTCCGCTGGCGAATGGGCGTGCCCGGGGGCGCGTCCCGGAACGCAGCCGCGAACCGCGGCGCGGCGAGCGCCGCGATGGCGAGGACGGATGCGGCAAACGGTCGCACGGGCCCACGGTAACAGGTCCGATCGGCGCCCGTCCTGCCGGGGAGCATGCCTCCCGCGTCCGCACGGCGCCTCGCCGCCGCAAGCGCCGCGGCGGGGGACGGGCGGGGTGGTCGCGCGGTCCGCGCATCCCCAAGGTCCGAGGGGACCGGGCCTCGCCCGGCGAGGAGGGTGCCATGTCGGAGAGCCGCGACTCGAACGACCCGCGGGACGCGATGCGGGCGCTGCGCAAGGAGGCGCGAGCCGAGTTCGATCGCTCGGAGCAGTCGGACACGGGAGGGCAGGAGCACGCGAGCCGCGCCGACCGCGAGGGGATTCCTGCCAAGCACCGCCCGCTCGAGGCGGCGGCGCAGGATCGCGACCGCGCCACCCGTCAGCAGACGGACGCGGGGGCGCTCAGGAAGCCGCGCGGCGACGCGGTGACGGGCGGCGGCGGTAACATGACCCGCGGCCCGACGCCGCCGGGGCCCGGGGAGCCGGGCGACGACGAGCCGTGATCAGCGGGGGATGAGGCTGCCCCGGAGTGTCCCGCCGCCTAGAGGTTCGCGTCCGCCAGCGCAGAATCGGGGACGTGCCGGAGCGCGATCGAGTTCATGCAGTAGCGCAGCCCGGTCGGGGGCGGACCGTCGGGAAAGACGTGGCCGAGGTGGCCGTCGCAGCGGGCGCAGCGGACCTCGACGCGGCGCATCCCGTAGGAGTGGTCCACGTGCTCGGTCACCGCGTCGGCGGAGATGGGGTCCGTGAACGACGGCCAGCCCGTGCCGGACTCGAACTTCCCGCCCGAGCGGAAGAGCGGGTTCTCGCAGCCGGCGCAGACGTAGATCCCGGGCTCCTGCGTCCCGAGGAAGCACCCGGACCACGCGGCCTCGGTGCCGTGGCCGCGCAGGACCTCGTACTCCTCCGGGGTGAGCCGCTCCCGCCACTCGGCGTCGGTGAGGACGACCTTCTCGACCATGGCGCGCCTCCTCGCGCCGGAGATGTAACGCGCGCGGCGCGCGGCGTCCGGGCTCGTGCGAGGCGGCGCGTCAGGCCCGCTTCCTGCCGGGGAGCACCTCGCGGAGCACCGGCTGCGACGAGCGGAGCATCTCGACCGTCGTGTCCCAGCCGACGCAGGCGTCGGTGACGGAGCAGCCGTACTTGAGCTTCGACAGGTCCGACGGGATGGGCTGGCTACCGGCCTCGATGAAGCTCTCGACCATGAGGCCGACGACCGAGCGGTTCCCCTCGCGGATCTGGTGGACGACGTCGCGCATCACGAGCGGCTGCAGCTCCGGCTTCTTCCAGGAGTTCGCGTGCGAGCAGTCCACGACGATGTTCCTCGGCATCTTCGCCTTCTCGAGCGCCTGCTCGGCGAGCGAGATGGAGACGGTGTCGAAGTTCGGGCGGCCGCCGCCGCCGCGGAGCACGAGGTGGCCGTACCGGTTCCCACGCGTGCGCACCACTGCGGAGCGCCCCTGGCCGTTGATGCCGAGGAAGCTGTGGGGCCGGCTCGCCGAGACGATGGCGTTCACCGCCGAGTCCACGTCGCCGTCCGTGCCGTTCTTGAAGCCGACCGGGGAGGAGAGGCCGGAGGACATCTCGCGGTGCGTCTGCGACTCGGAGGTGCGCGCGCCGATCGCGGTCCAGGCGATGAGATCGCCGTAGTACTGCGGCGCGATCGGATCGAGCGCCTCGGTCCCGGCGGGCAACCCGAGCTCGTTCACGTCGAGCAGGAACCGGCGGGCCTTCTCCATACCGACGTCGATCCGGAACGAGTCATCCATGAACGGATCGTTGATGAAGCCCTTCCAGCCGAGCGACGTGCGCGGCTTCTCGAAGTAGACGCGCATCACGAAGTAGAAGACGTCCTCGAGCTCGCGCGCGAGGCCGGCGAGGCGCCGGGCATAGTCGAGCCCCGCGACGGGGTCGTGGATCGAGCAGGGGCCGACGACGACGAAGAGCCGCGGGTCCCTGCCGTCGAGGATCGCCTCGAGCGTGCGGCGCCCCTTCACGACCGTGTTGGCGGCCGCCTCGGTGAGGGGGAGCTTCGCCTTCACCTCGTCGGGCGAGGGCATGATGTCGAGGGTCGCGACGTTCAGGTCTTCTGTGCGCTGGGGCATGGGAGGGTCCGTCCCGCCACGGGCGGGGGGTACGGGAAATATCCCATCTGGGCGCGGGATGCACCCGCCGGACGGAGGCGGCCCGCGGAGCGGCGGAATCAGGCGGGGCGGGCGGGACGGTGGCGCGGGTTCCGGCGCGTCCGAGTGCACTCGATCTGCAGCTGCACGGAGCGGCGGAACGCGTCGGCCATCGGCGCGAAGCGGGCGGGATCGCGCTCGAACGCGCCGAGCGCGAGCGCCACCGCCTCGATCGTGGAGAGGTGTCCCGGGGCGGGCTCGCGGCGCAGTCCCGTATAGCCGCTCTCGCGCGACGGGGAGAGGCCGATGCGCGGCAGCGCGGCGAGCGAAGGGTTGTCCCGCAGCATCCGCTCCACCTGCAGCCAGGTGCCGTCGATGACGACGAGCGCCGCGGGAGGGGGCGCGACCTCCTCGACGGGCGTCGAGCCCGGGCCCGGGAAGAGCAGCGCGGTGCCGGGCGCGGCGGCGACCTCATGGACGCGCGGGTGGTCCTCGAAGCGCACGCCGCGGTGGAGCTCGACGTTCTCGAGCGCGATCCGCGTGAGCCACGCCGAGCAGATCGCGAGCCGCGCCTCGCGCGGGTGCTGGAGCAGCACGATCCGCGTCGCGGCGCGCGCCGGGCGGAGATCCGCGCAGACGCAGAAAGGGGTGGGGCGGAGGCAGCGGAAGCAGGTCGAGCGCATCGGGAGGCGGGGAGGAGAGCACTTCGGGGGGGGCGGGTTCAACCGGGGGCGAAGCGGCGCGTCTTGAAAAGACCGGTCACGGTCTCTCACCTCCGCAAGTACGCGCTCGCCCCATCGGAACGGCCCCCGTGCTCCTCCGCCCAGGGGGCCTTCCCTCGCTCCCCTGCGATCTCCACCCTCTCGCGCGAGAAACTCCCGTGCTCGCGAGCTGCCTCCTCCTCGTCGTCTCGCTCGCGGCCGCCGCCGGCGCGCCGCGAGCGCGTTCCGACCCGCATCCCGAGCTGCGCGCCGAGAACGCCGCCCGCGCGCGCCGCGGCCTCCTCCCGCGCAAGCTCGCGAAGGCGCGGGCGCCGAATCGCTCGCGACGAATCGTCCTTTTGCCACCCGCGCCGACCTTCCTCGGCGAGCCCGTCATCACCCCCGCCGCCGCGCTCGAGCGCGCCGAGGAGGCGACGGAATCACCTCCGCTCTGGGCCGTCCTGGACGGCGCCGAGGTCCAGATGGTGATGGTGCGCAGGCGGGTGGCCCCCGCCCCGTGAGGTGGCGTCTCGAGCGCCCGACGCGGCAGCAGGGGCGCCGCCGGACGGATCCGTTCAGCCGGCGATCGCGCGCCCCGCGAGCGCCTCGAGCGCGCGCACCATCGCCGAGTGGTCCCACCCCGCGCCGCCCATCGCCTTCACCGCGTTGAAGAGCTGCTGGGCGTTCGCCGTGCCCGGGAGCGCGACGCCCATGGCCTTCGCTCCCTGCAGCGCGTTCTCGAGGTCCTTCTGGTGCAGCGCGACCCTCGCGCCCGGCTCGAAGTTCCGCTCGATCATCCGCTGGCCGTGGACCTCGAGTACGCGCGAGGCGGCGAAGCCGCCGAGGAGCGCCTGGCGCACCTTCGCGGGATCGACGCCCGCCTTCGCGGCGAAGAGGAGCGCCTCCCCGATCGCCTCGATGGTGAGCGCGACCACGATCTGATTCGCGACCTTGGCCGTCTGGCCGGCGCCGTTCGGCCCGACGTGCGTGACGTTCTTCCCGAGCAGGTCGAGGAGGGGCTTCACCCGCGCGAAGCCCGCCTCAGAGGCGCCGACCATGATGGTGAGCGTCGCGGCGCGCGCGCCGACGTCGCCGCCCGAGACCGGCGCGTCGACGTACTCGCACCCGAGCGCGTTCACTCGCGTGGCGAGCTCCTTCGTGCCGATCGGCGACACGGAACTCATGTCCACGAACGCCTTCCCCGCCGAGAGCCCCGCGCCGACGCCCTCCGCGCCGAAGAGGACGCGCTCGACGTCGGGCGTGTCCGGGACCATGCAGAAGACGAGCTCGGAACGCTGCGCCACCTCGCGGCCGTTCGCGCAGGCGATCCCGCCGGCTTCCACGAGCTCCCGGGGCACGCCGCTGCGGCTGAACAGGTGCAGCCGGTGGCCGGCCTTCATGAGGTTGAGGGACATCGGGCGCCCCATGATCCCGAGCCCGACGAAGCCGACGTCAGCCATGTCCTGCCTCCCGTCAACCCACGAGGAAGAGCGTGCAGGAGCGGGCGCCGTGGGCCCCGATGACGAGCGCCTGCTCGATGTCCGCGGTCTTCGACGGCCCCGCGATGAAGGTGCCGAACCCTGCGCCGTCGAGGACGATCCGGCGGTAGGCCTCGTGCAGATCGTGCACGACCTCCGAGGCGGGGACGACGAGTGCGAGGTGCTCGGCGATGACGAAGGCGCCGCGCGGCCGGAACGTCTCGCCGCGCACCCAGACGGCGCCGTTCTCGGCGACGGCGAACGCGCCGGGCAGCACCGCGAGCCCAAGCCCCTCGAGCGCGTGGGCGTCCTTCGCGCGGGAGAGGTCGACGGTGCCCGGGACGCCCTCGACCGCCGAGGCGACCTGCGCCGCGCCGACCTCCGACGCGAGCGCCGCCACCGCGGCCGGCAGGGCCGCCGCGTCCGGGACGCGCACGAGCCGCCCGGCGACCGCGAGCACCATCTCGGAGAGCTTCTTGACGGGATCGTCCCAGCGCACCCCGACGCCGGAGAGATCGGGCGCCCGCGGGGCCGGGGGCGACGCGGCCCGGAGGGCGTCGAGGATGCGGCGGCGGCTATCCACGCGCTCCTCGCGTCCGGCGCCAGGTCTCGCGGAAGCTCTCCTCCGGCGGGGCGGGCAGCTCGCGCCGCCGTCCCCACACGTTCCAGGGGCCGTACAGGAGGCTGCGCGGGAGCCTCCGGAGCGCGAGCCGCAGGAGCCGCCCCGCCGCCTCGTAGAGCGCGCGGTGTGCGAGCACGAACGCGACGAGGCGCATCCCGAGCCGCTTGCCGGGCGAGACGAGCCCCCGCGCCGCGAGCGTGCGTCGCTGGACGAGCAGCTCGCCATGCAGGTCGATCTTCACCGGGCAGATGGCGTCGCAGGAGCCGCAGAGCGTCGACGCGAAGGGGAGCGTCGCGTGCGCGGCAGGATCTCGCGCGCTCGCGAGGATGGAGCCGATCGGCCCGGGCACCACCCACCCGTAGCTGTAGCCGCCGCTGCGCCGGAACACCGGGCAGGTGTTCATGCACGCGCCGCAGCGGATGCAGGCGAGGGCGCCGCGAACGGACGGATCGGCGAGGAGGGCCGAGCGGCCGTTGTCCACGATGACGACGTGCAGCTCGCCGCCTTCCATCGGGCCCTGGAAATGCGAGGTGTAGGTCGTGATCGGCTGGCCCGTGGCGGAGCGCGCGAGGAGCCGGAGCAGCACGGCGAGGTGCTCGAGGCGCGGGACGATCTTCTCGACGCCCATGCAGGCGATGTGGAGTCTGGGCAGGGAGGTGCCCATGTCCGCGTTCCCCTCGTTCGTGCAGACGACGACGCCACCCGTCTCCGCGACCGCGAAGTTGACCCCGGTGATCCCCGCCTCGGCGGCGAGGAACCGCTCACGCAGGTGGCCGCGCGCGGCCTCGGTGAGCGCCTTCGGATCGGCGAGGCCTTCGGCGGTCCCGAGCTTCTCGTGGAAGAGGGCGCCGATCTCCTCGCGCTTCTTGTGGATGGCTGGGAAGATGATGTGCGAGGGCGGCTCGCCGGCGAGCTGGACGATCCGCTCGCCGAGATCGGTGTCCACCACCTCGATGCCGCGCGCGCCGAGGTACTCGTTCAGCCCGCACTCCTCGGTCAGCATCGACTTCGACTTCACGACGCGCCGGACGCCGCGCTCGGAGAGGAGCCGGTGGACGATCGCGTTGTGCTCCGCGGCGTCTGCCGCCCAGTGGACCTTCGCGCCGCACGCGACCGCCTTGGCCTCGAACTCCTCGAGCAGGTCGGCGAGCCGCCCGCGCGAGTGCGCCCTGATCGCCGCGGCCGCGTCGCGCAGCCGCTCCCAGTCGGGGACGAGCGACGCCGCGCGGTCGCGCTTGTCGCGCACGAACCAGAGCGCCTGGTCGTGCCAGCGCGCCCGCGGCTCGTTCGCCACGAACTCCGCCGCGGCGGCGGGGTGGCCGCCGGTGGCGCGCGCTCCGGTCACGCGAGCGCCTCCGCGAGCACCTCGGCGACGTGCATGAACCGGAGCGGGCGGCGCTCCCGGCGCGCGACCCCCTCGAGGTGCATGAGGCAGGAGACGTCGGTCGCCGTCACGATCTCCGCGCCGGCGCGGGTGTGGTCCTCGATCCGGTCCTTTCCCATGAGGACGGAGACCGCCTCCTCCGCGACGGCGAACGTGCCGCCGAACCCGCAGCACTCGTCGGGGCGCGCGAGCGGAACGAGGTCGATGCCGCCGAGGGTCCGGAGCAGCGCGTCCACCTTGTTCGTGCGCGGCAGGAGCCGCTCGCTCGGGACGCCGAGGCCGAGCTCGCGCAGGCCGTGGCAGCTCTGGTGCAGCGCGACCTTGTGCGGGAAACGCCCTCGCGCGCCGCGCACGCCGAGAACGTCCACGAGGAACTCGCACAGCTCGAAGGTCCGCGCCTTCAGCTTCTCGAATCCCGGCGCGCCGGCGAGGAACGCGTCGTAGTGGTTCCGCACCATCGACGTGCAGCTACCGGAGGGGCAGACCACCGCCTCGAAGCCGCCGAACACCTCGAGGAACCGGCGCGCGAGCGGCTCCGCCGCCGCCGCGAGCCCGGCGTTCGACATCGGCTGGCCGCAGCAGGTCTGGTCCTCGGGGAAGACGACCTCGACGCCGTGCGACTCGAGCACGCGGACCGCCGCGAGCGCCGCTCTCGGCCAAAGCTGATCCACGTAGCAGGGCACGAACAGCGCGGCGCGCACGGCGCGAGCATGCCAGAGTCGGAGCACGGATCAGAGCGCTCGCGCGCGGCTCATCGGGGGTAGGGGGCGGGCGTCTTGGCGTCTGCGTCCCGCCGCGGGAGACCTGGACGTTGACTTGGACCTGGACGTGGACGGATTCAGTGACCCTGAACGGGTAGTCAACCAGGCAGGGAAGCGAAGCGGACGCCGGCCCTCCACGCACCCCGGAACCGGCTCAGGGATCGTTGGCGCGGTCCCGATCGAGCTCCTGGTCGTCGAAAGAGACCGGGTCCTCGATCGCCTCGAGGTGCGTGACGACGCTGGCGTGCGGGATGGTCGCGCAGATCTCGAGCTCCACCTGCTCGCAGAGCGCGTGCCCGCGCTGCACGGTCCAGCTGCCGGGCACGAGGACGTGCAAGGTGACGAACCGCCTCGCGCCCGCCTGGCGCGTCCTCAGCGCGTGGAACTGCACCTCGGGCGAGGTGTGCCGGGCGAGGATGCCCCGGAGCGCGTCCTGCTCGTCCCGCGCGAGCGCGCGGTCGAGCAGGCCGTGCGTCGAGCGGCGGACGAGCTTCGCCCCCGACCACAGGATGTGGGCCGCGACGGCGAGAGCGACGAGCGGGTCGAGCACCTGCCAGCCGGTGAGGGCAACCGCACCGATCCCAGCGAGCACGCCCGCGGAGGTCCAGACGTCCGTCATGAGGTGGCGGGCGTCGGCCTCGAGCGCGATGGAGTGGTAGCGGCGCCCGGCGCCGAGGAGGACGCGCGCCACTCCGAGGTTCACGAGCGAAGCCGCGACGGACACGAGGAGGCCGAGGCCGACGTCCTCGAGCGGCTGCGGCGCGCGCAGCCGCAGGCTCGCGGTCCAGCCGATGGCCGCCGCCGCCACGAGGATGAGGATCCCCTCGGCGCCGCTCGAGAAGTACTCCGCCTTCCCGTACCCGAACGCGTGATCCTCGTCGGGGGGCCGTGCGGCGAGGCCGATCATCCCGAGCGTGAAGAGTGCCGCCGCGAGGTTCACGAGCGACTCGAGCGCGTCGGAGAGGAGCCCAACCGAGCCGGTGAGCCGGTACGCGAGCGTCTTCAGCGCGATCGTGACGATCGCCGCGGCGATCGAGAGCCACGCGAACCGCGCGAGGGATGGGGCGCCGGAGGACACTCGCGCCCCATTATGACGAACCCACCCGCGGGCCGGGGGTCTCGCCGCAGCGCCAGGGAGAACGGTCGGTTACCGCCGGCGCCGCAGGGCCCAGGCCGGGACCTCGTGGACCTGCGCCGGCGGGCGGAGCAGCGCGAGCACGAGCGCCTTCGCTCCGAGGACGACCTCGCCCACGAAGCACGAGGCGAGCACCGTCCCGAGGACCGCCGCGGGCATCGCGCCGGCGAGGAAGAACCCCCAGGTGGCGATCACGACCGTGGTGATGATGATCCAGCGATCGCCGATCTCGAGCGGCGCGAGCTTCGGAGTGAGCTCGGTGACGCCGTCGGGCCGATTTCGGATCCAGACCTCGCGCATGGCTGCTTCCTCACCACCTGTATACGTGCGCCATTGCGCCGCGCAACTCCCAGGGCCGCGGGACTCGGGTCCGAGGTAACCTCCGGGTCTGCGCCGGCTCGCGCCCGAAGGGCAGCGACCCGTGAGGAGGTCACATGGGGGGACTGCGCGCCGTTCTGGCTCCGTTCGCCGTGCTCGCGGCGCTCACCACCCTGGCGGCGCGGGTCGAGGCGGTCGAGACGGGGCAGGTCGTCGCCGAGACGACGCTCGAGACCGTGGACGGCGGGAAGGCGCCGCTCGTCGACCCGGGCTCTGGTGCCACGGCGATCGTGTTCTTCCGCACCCAGCAGGAGCGCTCGCAGGAGACGCTCCGGATGATGGCCCGGTGCCAGCCGCAGCTCGCCGGGAAGCCGGTCCGCTGGGTCGGAGTGGTCCCGGGCGACACCCCACCCGCCGAGGCGAAGGCGAGCGTCGTGGCGAGCGGGATGAACCTCCCCGTCCTCCTGGACGAGGGCGACGCCGTGTACGCGTGGCTCGCGATCCGGATGCACCCAGGCATCGCGGTCGTCGATCGCGGGCGCCGTGTCGTCGCATACGAGCCGTACCACCAGGTGGACTACTGCGGCATCGTCGTCGCCCGGATCCGCCGCGCGCTCGGCGAGATCTCCGACGTCGACGTCGCGAACGCGATCGCCCCGCCGTCCTCGCACCTGCCCGGCGACGACCCTGCCGGCGTCGCGGGGCGCCACCTCTCGTTCGGCCGCAAGCTCCTCGCGGCGAAGGCGTACGCCCAGGCGCACGAGAACGCGCGCAAGGCGGTCGCCATCTCACCGTCGCCGGCGGGGTGGTGCCTCGAGGGCGAGGTGTTCGCGGCGGAGGGGAAGTGCGCCGACGCGAAGAAGGCGTTCGACGCGGCGCTCGCGCTCGACCCGGACGACGCTGCCGCCGCGACGGGCAAGCAGGACTGCAGGCGCTGAGCGGTCCGCCCTCGCGGTCCTTCCCGCGCCGGAACTAACGTGAGTGGAGGGACCCCATGCGCCTCCGCTCGCGCCGCCTCGCGAAAAGGAAAAGGCGTCGGAGGCGGCGCGCCCGGGCTCGTCCGCGGAGGCGGTCGCGAAGAGGAGCGCGCGGGCGCCCGGGCAGCAGGTGCACGAGGTGCCCGGCTTCGTCGCCCAACTCGGCTCGCTCGGCCCCTTCCTCGTCGACCGCGTCCAGGTTCGCGGGGGCGAGGTCCTCTGGATCGACGCCCGCGAGCCCTCGAACCCGCGGCTCTGGTTCCACGCCGTTGAGGCGACGCTCGAGAATGTCGCCACCCGGCCGGCGCGTTCGCGCGGTGAGCCGACGGTGCTCGCCGCTCGCGGCACGATCCAGCGGACCGGCCGCGCCTCGATCTTCGCGACCGCCGATCCGCTCGCGAAGAAGCGGCCCCGGGCGACGCGGCGGCGAAAGGCATTCCGCCGCGGGGCGGCCGGCCGCCCGTCCCCGCAGCGCCCGAGGCGGTCCTCACGGAAGGGGCGATCGGCAATATCCAGCGCGCGCTCGCCTCGCGCGGCCTCCTGCACGCCCACCGCGACGGCGCGCTCGACGCCTCCACGTCCGCCGCGCTCCAGAAGTTCCAGCGAGACGAGGGGCTCGCCGCGACGGGGTTCCCGGATCGCGAGACCCTGAGGCGGCTCGGGATCGATCCCGAGGAGGCGTACCGGAAGGCGGGAGAGAAGGGCCGGTGACCGCGTCGGATCCTCGGGCGGTGCTCGCCGCGCTCGAGAACCGCCAGGCCCGCGTGTACGGGAGGCGGACGGGCCGGGCGGCGTGGTATTCCCGGTGCCATGGGGTTCCTCGGGAGGCTCTTCGGGAGGAGCGCGGCGCCGCAGCGGGCGGGCGGCGCGCAGCAGGCGGTGCTCGTCCATCTCGACGGCCGCGGGCTGCCCGAGCACGTCTACCGCGAGCACGATCTCGAGTCGCTCGAGGAGCGGCTCCGCGCCGCGATCGAGGAGGGCGGGCTCGGCGAGTACGACGGCAACGAGACCGATCCCTCCGAGACGACCCTCTTCCTGTACGGTCCCGACGCCGGGCGGCTCTTCGCGGGCGTCGAGGCGACCCTCCGCGCTCACCCGCTCTGCCAGAACGCGCGCGTGGAGATTCGCCCGGGAGGTCCCGGGGCTGACGCGCGCGTGATCAGCCTCTAGCACCAGGCCGCGCGGCCCGAGGCGGGCCGACCGCGGAGCTCACGCGTACGCGCCGTCCTCGGTTGCGCCGTGCGCGCGTCTGGCATATAGGACGACCTTCCGTCATGACAGACACGGGAGATCGTATGCCCTCGCGCCCGCCGCTCCGCCGACTGTTCCTCGCCGCGCTCCTCGCCTTCGCCGCCGTGCTCGCGCCGCCCGCGCGCGCGGCGGCCCAGGCTCCGGGTCCCGTGGAGGTGACGCTCGTCTCCTACGCCGTCGCGAAGCCGCTCTTCGCGAAGGTGATCCCGGAGTTCCAGAAGGTGTGGAAGGCGCAGACTGGCCAGGAGGTCCGGTTCAAGGAGTCGTACGGTCCGTCCGGCGCACAGACGCGCGCGGTCGTCGGAGGGCTCGAGGCGGACGTGGTCGCGACGAACCTCCAGTCGCTCGTCACGCCGCTCGTGGCCGCAGGGCTCGTGAAGCCGGACTGGGCGACGCGGCTCCCGAACGGCGCCTCGCCGGCGTCATCCGTCATCGCCGTCATCGTCCGCGCCGGGAACCCGAAGAAAATCCGGACATGGGGCGACATCGCCGCGCCGGGCATCGAGGTCGTGGCGATCAACCCGAAGACCTCCGGCAACGCGCGCTGGGGCGTGCTCGCCGGGTACGGCGCCCTCCTGCGCGAGAAGGACCAGAAGGCGGCGAGCGCGTGGGTCGAGGCGCTCGTCCGGAACACCCGCACGCTCGCGAGCGGCGGCCGGGAGGCGACGGACGCCTTCGTGAAGAACGGGATCGGCGACGTCCTCCTCACCTTCGAGAACGAGGCGCTCTTCGCGTCGAAGGCGAGCGGCGAGCCGATCGACTATGTCGTGCCGACGACCAACGTGCGCACGGACTTCCCGGTCATCGTCGTGGACCAGGTCGTCGACCGCCACGGCACCCGCGCGGTCGCCGAGGCGTTCGCGAAGTTCCTGTTCGGCACGCGCGCGCAGGCGCTCTATGCGGAGGCGGGCTACCGCCCGCTGGACGACGGCGCGCGCAAGGCCGCCGCCGGCAAGTTTCGCGAGGTGACGGCGCTCTTCTCGGTGGACGACCTCGGCGGCTGGGCGAAGGTCGACGCGGCGCTCTTCGCGGACGGCGCGCTCTACGACCGGGCGCAGGCGGCTCGCGGCGGTCGCTGATGCGGGCCCCGGCGGAAGCGGCGCGCCCGCTCGGGGTGCGTCCCGCCCGCCCGGCCTGGCGGCCGTCGCGGCTCGAGCTGTTCGTCCTCGCCTACCTCGCGCTCACCGGCGCCGTTCCGCTCGCGGCGGCGCTCGTCCAGCTCGCCCGGACGTCCCCCGCCGACACCTGGCGCGCCATCACCGCGCCCGCCGCCGTCGCGGCGATGTCGCTCTCCGTGAAGGTCGCGCTCCTCGCCGCGGCGCTCAACGTGCCGCTCGGGCTGCTCGTCGCGTGGGTGCTCGGACGCTACCGGTTTCCCGGGCGGCGCCTCCTCGACGCGCTCGTGGACCTGCCGCTCGCGATCCCCGGCGTGGTCGCCGGTATCTCCTTCATGTCGCTCTTCGGCCCCGCCGGGAAGGTCGGGCGCGCCGTCGGCGCGGCGTTCGCGCCGGGCGGGCTCCTCGCCTGGACGGGGCTCGACGCGCCCCGGCTGGTCGGCACGCGCGTGGGGCTCGTGCTCGCGGGGCTCTACGTCACGCTCCCCTTCGTCGTCCGGACGGTCCAGCCGGTCGTCATCGCGCTCGACCGCGAGGCGGAGGAGGCCGCCCACGTCCTCGGCGCGTCCGCGCTCCAGCGCTTCGTGCGCGTGATCCTGCCGGAGCTCGCCCCGGCGGTCGCGGCAGGCTTCGGCCTCGCCTTCGCCCGGTCGATGAACGAGTACGGCGTCGCGGTGCTCGTCTCCGGCAACGTCGCGTACGAGACGCTCGTCGCGCCCGTCTACGTGTACCAGCGCGTCGAGGGGTTCGACTTCGCCGGCGCGACCGGGGTCGCGGCGACGCTCCTCGCCCTCTCGCTCGCCGTGCTCGGCGCGACCCACGCCGTCCAGCGCCGGAGCGCGCGCCATGTCGCGTGACCGGCTCCGCCGGCTCGGCCGGACGCTCGGGCGGACGGCGCTCATCCTCGCCGCGGCGAGCTACCTCGCGCTCCTCGTCGGCCTGCCGCTCGTGAACGTCTACGGCCAGGCGTTCGCGCGCGGCGTCGCCGGCTTCGTGGAGGGGCTCTCGGCGCCGGAGGCGCGCCACGCGGCGAAGCTCACGCTCCTCGTCGTCGCGATCGCAGTCCCGGCCAACACCGTCTTCGGGCTCGCCGCGGCGTGGGTCGTCGCGCGGCGCCGCACCGCGCTCGCGCGGCTCGTCCGCGTCGCGCTCGACCTGCCGCTCGCGGTCTCCTCGACGGTGATCGGGCTCCTCGTCGTGCTCGCCTGGAGCCCGACGATCGGTCTCCTCGCCGCCCCGGTGCGGGCCGCGCACGTGAAGGTGCTCTTCGCCTGGCCCGGGCTCGTCCTCGCGACCGTCGTCGTGACGCTCCCCTACGTGGCGCGAGAGGTCCTGCCCGCGCTGTACCAGCTCGAGCGCGCGGAGGAGGAGGCGGCGACGGTGCTCGGCGCGAACCGCTGGCAGACCTTCTGGCGAGTCGTGTTCCCGGCGATCCGCTCCTCCGTCGTCTACGGCGTCATCCTCTGCGCCGCGCGCGCCGCCGGCGAGTTCGGCGCCGTGTCGGTCGTCTCCGGGAAGCTCATCGGAGAGACGAACACGCTCACGCTGCACGTGGAGCGGGCCTACGCCGAGTACGAGACGATCTCCGCGTTCGCGGCGGCCTCCCTCCTCACCTCGGTCGGGATCCTGACGGTCGCGCTCGACGCGCTGTGGCGCAGGCGGGGGCGGACCTAGCTCGGACCTGCTCATGATTGGTCATATCGCGGCCGAGGCGTGTCCGCGAAGAGGAAGCGCCGTGACGAGATCGGCTTGCGGCCGCCCGCGAGCTCCTCGTTGGACGGTGCGCCCCAATTTCCCGGCGCCGAGGTGCTGTTGCCGGCCTCAGCGCCCCCGGAGCCAGGCGGAGAGCCAGCTCGGGATGAACGTGCCGGTCGGCTCCGGGCGCGTCTGCAGCTCGCGGGTCATGCGGATGAAGACGCTCTCCTTCCCCCGGAGCGTCCGCTTGCCCATCCCGCGCACCTCGAACCCCATCCGCTGCCAGAAGCGGAGCGCGCCGGGGTTCACCTCCTCCACGATGAGGTGGACCGCGCTCCCGCCCTGCGCGCGCACCCAGTCCTCGAGCCGGTGATAGACCCGATCGCCGAGCTTCTTGCCCCGGAGCGTCGGCTCGAAGAGGAGGAGCCCGAGGTACCACTCGCGCTCCTTCGGGAAGTCGCGGATCACGTCGAGCACGCCCACGAGGTGCCCGGGCGCGTCGAACAGGCCGATGACGAACTTGTCGTCGCGGCTCTTTCCCCGTGGCAGCGCCGCCACGAGGTCGGCGGCCTCGGTCCGCGACGGCGGCTGCCCGGTGACGAGCTCGAAATAGTCGCGGCAGCCCTCGTAGAACGCCTGCAGCTCCTCCGTGCGGCGCTCGTCGAGCCGGACGCCGAAGCAGCCGGTGAGCTCGAAGACGCGCTCGGACGGATCGCGGGGCACGGCGCAGATCGTAGCGCATCGCCCCTGGCATTGTGACCTCCCCGGGCAGTAGGATGCCGCCGCCGTTTGGGGGACGAGCGAGGCGCGATGCGGGGAATCATCACCGGCCGGGACGTTCTCCGGCACTCCTTCACGATCCTCCGGCTGTGGGGGCCGGGCACCTACTGCCGGTGCCTCTACGCCATGGTCACCCGCCGCTCGGTGACCTTCCTCCAGGTCATCCACGAGGGCGACCGCTACCCGACGGCGTAGGCGGCGCGCCGGTCGGCGCCCCGGCCCCCAGCGCCTCGGCGATCCGCGCCCGCGTCTCGCCGCGCAGCCGGTCCACGTCCTCAACCCGCAGCCCCGCGGTCGGGATCGGCGCGAGGATCCGCACGCGCACGTCGGCCGGGCGGATCCGTGCGCCGTCCGGCGGCATCGCGTCGCCCGCGCCCGAGATCGCGACGGGGACGATGGGCACGCCGGCGTCGATCGCGAGCTTGAACGGTCCCGCCCTGAACGGCCGGAGCGTCCCGTCGCGGCTACGCGTCCCCTCCGCGAACAGGCCCACCGCGATGCCCGCGTCGAGGTAGTGCCGCAGCCGCGCGAGCGCGGCCGATCCGCTCACCCTGTCGCTCCGGTCCACCGGCACGTGGCCGGCGACGCGGAACGCCCAGCCGAGCCACGGGATACGGAAGGCCTCCTGCTTGCCGATCCACTTCATCTCGCGCGGCAGCCGCGCGACCGCGAGCGCGTCCACCGCCGAGCGGTGGTTCGGGACGACGACGAACGTCGAGGGGGCCGCGGGGAGGCTCCCCTCGACCGTGACGCGCCAGTAGGGGAACGCGGTGACGATGACCTCGCCGAGCGCGCGCAGGACGCGGCTCGCCGCCATCCGGTGGCGGTCGAAGGGGAAGGTGACGAGCCGGACGAGGAGCGTCAGCGGGAACGACAGCGAGAGGACGAGCGCGGCGAAGCCATAGAACAGCACGGTGGCGAGCGCGCGCACGGTCACCAATCTGGCGCGCGACGCTCCGCGCACACCAGCATGAAGTGGTGCTCGGGCCGGCGCCGCGCGCGGACCAAAAGCCGCTCCCTACCCAGGATCGGAGCCCGGCTCGTCCGCCTCGCCGTCCTCGACGTCGGGACCGGGCGGGAGCTTCTCTAGCCGCTGCCGCACGAGGCGGATGTGCTCCCGCTCCTCGCCCCGCAGCTCCTCGAAGAGCGCCTTCACCTTCGGGTCCGCGACGTGTGGGAGCGCGCGGTCGAAGAAGTCGTGCGCCTTCTCCTCGGAGGCGAGGGCGACCTCCATCGCCTGCCGCGCCGACATGAACACGCGCGGCTTCCCGCGGTCCGGCGCCTCCACGTCGTCGAGCGCCTCCTGCGTCACCCGGCGCGGCGCGTCCCCGAACAGCGCGCGCCTTCGCGCGGCGAGGTCCGCCCCGTGCTTCTCCTCGTACCCAGCCATGAGCCGGAACATGTCGGCCGCGTCGCCCGCGTACCGCCCACCGCCCACCTGCCGGACGAACTCGTCGTACCGCCCCTTCGCCTCCTCCTCGATCGCGATCGCGAGATCCAGCGCGTCCTGCAGGGAGAGGGTGCGGAAGTCGATGATCATCGCTGGACTCCTCCGTCGAACGGGTGCGGTGAGAACGTCCCCGAGGAGGTAATGCCGGGCGGGTCGGGAGGAAGGTCCCCGGCGGGGAGCGATGGCTCGGCCGGCGACGCGCCCGAAGCACGAAATCGTGGACCGATCTGTGCCTCGACCCGGCGGCGGGAGGTGTGGTTTGCTGTCGGCCCCGCATCGACCCCCTCGCACCGAGGAGTGCGCCCGACATGCCCACCCCCGCCTTCCACTACCAGGACCAGTTCCCGCTCTCGAAGGACGACACCCGCTACCGGCTCGTCACGAAGGAGGGGGTCTCGACCGCGACCTTCGACGGCAAGGAGGTCCTGAAGGTGGACCCGTCCGCGCTCGTCCGCGTCGCCCGCGAGGCGCTGCGCGAGGTCTCCTTCTTCTTGCGACCCTCGCACAACGAGCAGGTCGCGAAGATCCTCGCCGACCCCGAGGCGTCGCAGAACGACAAGGGCGTCGCGCTCGCCTTCCTGAAGAACGCCGAGATCGCCGCGAAGGGCGAGCTGCCCATCTGCCAGGACACCGGGACGGCGACCATCGTCGGCAAGAAGGGGCAGCAGGTCTGGACCGGCGTGAAGGACGAGCAGTTCCTGTCCGAGGGCGTCTACCAGACGTACACGGGCGAGAACCTCCGCTATTCGCAGACCGCCGCGCTCGACATGTACAAGGAGGTCAACACCGGCACGAACCTGCCGGCGCAGATCGACCTCTATGCGACCGAGGGCGCCGAGTACAAGTTCCTCTTCGTCGCGAAGGGCGGCGGCTCGGCCAACAAGACGATGCTGTGGCAGGAGACGAAGGCACTCCTCAACCCGGCCACGCTCGAGAAGTTCCTCGTCGACAAGATGAAGTACCTCGGCACCGCCGCGTGCCCGCCGTACCACATCGCGATCGTGATCGGCGGCACGTCGGCCGAGACCTGCGTCAAGACGGTGAAGCTCGCCTCGGCGAAGTACCTCGACGGCCTCCCGACGCAGGGCAACGAGCACGGCGTCGCCTTCCGCGACCTCGAGCTCGAGCAGAAGCTCCTCGAGAAGGCGAACGCGCTCGGCATCGGCGCCCAGTTCGGCGGCAAGTACTTCGCGCACGACATCCGGGTGGTGCGCCTGCCGCGCCACGGCGCCTCCTGCCCGGTGGCGATGGGCGTCTCCTGCTCCGCCGACCGGAACGTGAAGGCGAAGATCACGAAGGAGGGCGTGTTCGTCGAGGAGCTCGACCACTCGCCCGAGCGGCTCATCCCGGCCCAGTACCGGACCGGCAAGCACGCGCACGGCGTGAAGATCGATCTCGACAAGCCGATGAAGGAGATCCTCGCCGAGCTCTCGAAGCACCCCGTCTCGACTCCGCTCCTCCTCACCGGGACCATCGTGGTCGGCCGCGACATCGCCCACGCGAAATTCAAGGAGCTCCTCGACGCGGGGAAGCCCGTGCCCGAGTACCTGCTCAAGCACCCGATCTACTACGCCGGTCCGGCGAAGACGCCGAAGGGCAAGGCCTCGGGCTCGTTCGGCCCCACGACCGCGGGCCGCATGGACTCGTACGTGGACCTGCTCCAGTCGAAGGGCGCGTCGCTCGTGATGATCGCGAAGGGGAACCGCTCGCAGCAGGTGACCGACGCCTGCAAGAAGTACGGCGGCTTCTACCTCGGCTCGATCGGCGGTCCGGCCGCGGTCCTCGCCGAGGAGAACATCAAGAAGGTCGAGTGCATCGACTTCCCGGAGCTCGGGATGGAGGCGGTCTGGAAGATCGACGTCGTCGACTTCCCTGCGTTCATCCTCGTCGACGACAAGGGGAACGACTTCTTCAAGAAGCTCGGCGTGTAGCCCGCGCCGACGCTCCTCGGCTCCTGCTCCGAGCCCCGGTCGCCCTCGCGGCGGCCGGGGCTCGTTCCATCCGGGCCGACTCGGAATAGGCCCAATCGGGCGGCAGACCGCGCGGACCCCCGGTGCGAGACTGCCGCTCCGGATGGTAGCCGTGGCTCAGCAGCGCGAGCGGGGGGACTGGGGGAGCGCGAGCTCCGAGGAGCGGAGCGAGTTTCCCCCCGCTCCGATCGACGACGCGCTCTGGGAGGAGCGGCTCGTACCCCTCGTCGAGCGGCTCATCCGCGCCCGCTACTTCTCCTTTGACGTCGAGGGGCTCGAGCACGTGCCCCGCGACGGCCGCGCGATCTACGCCCAGAACCACGCCGGGTGGTTCCCGCTCGACGCGTTCTTCGTCGGACTCGCGGTGCGGCGCGCCATCGGGCCGTGCCGCACGCCGTACTTCGCGACCGCGGAGGCGGCGCTCGCGCTTCCGGTCGTCGGCGCGTTCATCCGGCGCGTCGGGGCGGTCCCGGCCTCCTGGTTCCGCCGGCCGGAGCGCCTCCCGCGGCAGATCCGCGCAGCCGCGTTCTTCCCGGAGGGCGTCCCAGGCAACACGAAGCCGTTCTGGCAGGCCTACAAGATGCGCCCGTGGAACCGCGGATTCGTGCGGGTCGCCGCGGCGCTCGACCTGCCGATCGTCCCCGCCGCGGTCCTCGGCGGCGAGGAGTGCCTGCCCGTGGCGTGGACGGTGAAGCTCCTCGAGCCATTCGTAGGCTCGGCGTTCGGCCTGCCGCTCTCGCTCCTGCCGCTGCCCGCGCGCTGGCGGATCGTCTTCCACCCGCCGGTGCACGTCGAGGATCGCCGGGGAGTCCTCTCGGACGGCGAGCGCTCCGGGAAGATCGCCGACGGCGTCCGCTCGACGGTGGAGGCGACGCTCGACCGGCTCTCCGGCGGGTACCCGCTCGCCCACGTCTCCTCGTGGGTGTCGGCCGCCCGGACGAGCACTCCCTAGTTTTTGGGCGATGACCGCCCGAGTCGCCGCCGTCCTCGCGATGTCGCTGGCCGCCTGCGCCCGGAACCCGGTGACGGGCAAGCGCCAGCTCGCGCTCATCTCGGAGAAGCAGGAGATCGAGCTCGGGCAGCAGGCGGCGAAGCAGGTGACCGAGCAGATGAGCCGTTATCCGGACGCGAAGGTCCAGGAGTACGTCGACCAGCTCGGGAAGCGGATCGCGGCGGCATCGGAGCGGCCGAAGCTTCCCTGGTCGTTCACCGTGCTCGACGACCCGGCGGTGAATGCCTTCGCGCTCCCCGGCGGCCCGGTGTTCGTGACGCGCGGGCTCCTCACGCACATGACCTCGGAGGCGGAGCTCGCGAGCGTCGTCGGCCACGAGATCGGTCACATCACTGCGCGCCACTCCGTCGACCAGCTCTCGAAGGCGCAGCTCGCGCAGGTCGGGCTCGGCATCGGCTCGATCCTCAGCCCCGAGGTCGCCCAGCTCGGGCAGGTCGCCGGCGCCGGCTTGCAGCTCCTCTTCCTCAAGTTCGGCCGGGACGCGGAGCGGCAGGCCGACGAGCTCGGCTTCAAGTACATGACGGCCCAGCGCTACGATCCCCGAGAGATGGCGCACGTCTTCACGACCCTCGAGCGCTCGAGCGCGCAGCAGGGCCAGGGGCAGGGACGGACGCCGGAGTGGCTCTCGACGCATCCGGATCCGGGGAACCGCGCGAAGACGGCCACCGACCGCGCCGCGGCGGTGAAGGACGCCGGCACGACGATCCGCCGCGAGGAGTACCTCGCGCGCATCGACGGAATGAAGTTCGGCGAGGATCCCCGCCAGGGCTTCTTCCAGGGAAACGCCTTCCTCCACCCCGATCTGAAGTTCCGGATCGACTTCCCCGCCGGATGGCAGAAGGCCAACACGCCCGGCGCGGTCGTCGCGCTCTCGCCGAAGAAGGACGCTGCGCTCCAGCTCTCGGCCGCGGGGAAGATGTCTCCCGAGGAGGCGGCGAAGAAGTTCTTCTCGCAGCAGGGAGTGCGCCCCGCGAGCTTCGCGGCCGGCGGCGGCTTGCCGGCCGGCGCGCGCTACTTCGAGGCGCAGACGGAGCAGGGGTCGCTCGGCGGCGTCGTCGCGTTCCTACCGCACGCGGGCGAGACGCTCGCGGTCGTCGGGTACACCTCGAAGGCGAACCTCGCCGCCTACGACCCCGCGTTCAAGGCGACGCTCGCGAGCTTCGGCCCGCTCACGGATCCCGCTGCGCTCGCGGTCCAGCCGGCGCGGATCGAGCTCGTGAAGGTCCCGCGCGACATGACGATCGCGGAGTTCATGGCGGAGCACCCCTCGACTGCGCCGGTCGAGGTCATCGCGACGGTGAACGGTCTCCCGAAGGACGGGCGGCTGCAGGCGGGGCAGACGGCGAAGCGGATCGTGGGCGGGGTCGCGCCGCCGAAGTGAGCGGCGGAGGGGTGTGCGGCGGCGGCGCGAGCCGGCCGCCGGGTGTGTATACTCCCACCCCCTATGGTCCAGATCTACGACACCACCCTGCGCGATGGGACGCAGCGCGAGGGCATCTCGCTGTCGTGCGAGGACAAGCTCCGGATCGCACGGCGGCTCGACGAGCTCGGGGTCACCTTCATCGAGGGCGGCTGGCCCGGGTCGAACCCGAAGGATGCCGAGTTCTTCGAGCGGGCGCGCGGGATGAAGTGGCAGCGCGCCCTCGTGGCCGCCTTCGGTTCCACCTGCCGGGTCGGCGGCGGGCCCGAGGACGACGCGAACATCAAGGCCCTCCTCGACTCCGGCGCGCCGGTCTGCACCGTGGTCGGGAAGACCTGGACGCTGCACGTGACGGACGTGCTGCGCACGACGCTCGAGGACAACCTCCGCATCATCGAGAAGAGCCTCGCGTTCCTGAAGGCGAACGGGCGGCGGGTCATCTATGACGCCGAGCACTTCTTCGACGGGTACCGCGCCGACCCGGCCTACGCGCTCGAGACGCTCAGGGCGGCCGCGCGCGGCGGGGCCGAGACGCTCGTCCTCTGCGACACGAACGGCGGGTCGATGCCGTGGCAGATCGCCGAGACGGTCCGCGTCGTCGGCGCCGCGGTGAAGACCCCGCTCGGCATCCACGCGCACAACGATAGCGAGACCGCGGTGGCGAACACGCTCGCCGCGGTCGTCGAGGGCGCGGTCCAGATCCAGGGCACCATCAACGGTTATGGCGAGCGGTGCGGAAACGCGAACCTCTGCTCGGTCATCGCGTCGCTCGAGCTCAAGCTGGGGAAGAGGTGCCTGCCGGAGGGCCACCTCCAGACGCTCACGGACGTCTCGCACTTCGTCGCCGAGGTCGCGAACCTCGCGCCCGACGAGCACCTCCCGTACGTCGGGAAGTCCGCCTTCGCGCACAAGGGCGGCATCCACGTCGCGGCCATGCGCCGGACGGCGGTCTCGTACCAGCACATCGTGCCGGAGCTCGTGGGGAACCAGCAGCGCGTCGTCGTGTCGGAGCTCTCCGGCCGCAGCAACCTCCTCTCGAAGGCGGAGGAGTACGGGCTCACCGGCGGCGACGTCGGCGGCGTGCTGAACGAGATCAAGGCGCTCGAGGCGAGGGGCTTCTCGTTCGAGGCGGCCGAGGCGTCGGTCGCCATGATGATGAAGCGCGCCGACAAGGGGTATCGGCCGCCGTTCGAGCTCGTCGACTTCCTCGTGAACGTCCAGCACCGCACCGGCCGCGGGATCTTCTCGGAGGCGATGGTCAAGGTCCGGGTGGACGGCGCGGTGCTCCACACTGCCGCCGAGGGCGACGGCCCCGTCGACGCGCTCGACCATGCGCTCCGCAAGGCGCTCGTCCCGCGCTACCCCGAGGTCGCGGAGCTGCACCTCGTCGACTACAAGGTCCGCATCCTCGACGGGTCGAACGGCACCGGCGCGACGACGCGCGTGCTCGTCGACTCGCAGCGCGGCACGCGGCGCTGGAGCACCGTGGGCGCGAGCACCAACATCATCGAGGCGAGCTGGCGCGCGCTGGTGGACGCCGTGGAGTACGGCCTCACCGTCGCGCAGGAGCCGGAGCGCCCGCTACAGGGGAGAGAACCGTGAAGGCGAGCATCGTCGTTCTGCCCGGTGACGGCATCGGCCCGGAGGTCACGGCCGAGGCGCTCCGCGTCCTGAAGGTCGTCGCGCAGAAGAAGGGGCACGAGCTGAAGTTCACCGAGCGGCTCATGGGCGGCTGCTCGATAGACGCGCACGGCGTCGCGCTGACCGACGAGGTCCTGAAGGAGTGCCAGGCCTCGGACGCCGTGCTGCTCGGCGCCGTCGGCGGGCCGAAGTGGGACGACCCGAAGGCCAAGGTGCGGCCGGAGCAGGGGCTCCTCGCGCTGCGGAAGGGGCTCGGCGTCTTCGCGAACCTCCGCCCCGTGCGCGTCCACGAGAGCCTCATCGACTCGTCGCCCATCAAGCCGGACCGGCTCCGCGGCGTGGACATCCTCGTCATCCGCGAGCTCACCGGTGGCCTCTACTTCGGCCAGCCGAAGGGGCGCGACCGCAAGGACGGCCACGAGCGCGCGTTCGACACGCTCGAGTACAGCGACTTCGAGGTGCGCCGCGTGGTCGAGCTCGCGTTCCGCCTCGCGAAGCCGCGCACCAAGAAGGTGACCTCGGTCGACAAGGCGAACGTCCTCGAGTCGTCGCGTCTGTGGCGGCAGATCACGACGGAGATCGGCGCGCGGAACCCGGACGTCGCGCTCGATCACATGCTCGTCGACACCGCCGCGATGCGGCTCGTGACGAGCCCGGCGACGATGGACGTCGTCGTGACCGAGAACATGTTCGGCGACATCCTCACCGACGAGGCGTCGGTGCTGGCCGGGTCGATGGGTATGCTCCCGTCCGCGTCGATCGGCGAGAAGGGGCCGGGGCTCTACGAGCCCATCCACGGCTCCGCGCCGGATATCGCGGGAAAGGGGATCGCGAACCCGGTCGGCACGATCCTCTCGACCGCGATGATGCTCCGCCACTCGCTCGGCCTCGCTGCGGAGGCGAAGCTCATCGAGGACGCGGTGGACCGCGCGATCGCCGAGGGGTGCCGAACGCGCGATCTCTCGGGGGCGCTCTCGACGACGCAGATGACGGACGAGATCCTGCGCCGGCTCGCGTAAGGGTTTCGCCCTCTCCGCTCCGCTCCGCCGGTCCTCGCGGGCCGGCGGCGCGGAGGCGAGAGAGCTCACCCCGTCCCGTCGTCAGGGCGACGCGTCGAAGCGGTCGAAGCGCATCGTGAACACGGCGCGGCCCTGGGTCGCGGAGCGCAGCTCGGTCGCGTAGCCGAACATCCGCCGCAGCGGCGCCTCGCTCTGGATCGCCTTCAGCGCGAGGCCGCGGTCGGCGACGTCGAGGATCGTCCCGCGCCGCGCGTCGAGCCCACTCATCACGGCGCCGAGGCTCTCGCCGGGCGTCAGCACCTCGACCCGGACGATCGGCTCGAGCAGCACCGGGCTCGCGCGCGCGGCGGCGGCCCGCACCGCGTCGGCGGCGGCGACCTTGTACGCGAACGGCTTCGACTCGCCCTCGCGCCACTCGGCGCCGGTGACCACCACCTCGACGTCCTGCAGCGTGTAGCCCTCGAGGACGCCGCCCTCGGCCGCCTCGCGCGCGCCCTCCTCGACGAGGCGCCGGGCCTCCTCGCGCAGGAACGTGAGCGCCTCCGCCTCGGGCGCGAACCGGAACTGGACCCCTCCGCCGCGCGGCAGCGGTCCGACGCGGACGAGCACGCGGCCGAACACCGGCGCGCCGTCGATCTCGCGCGCGAATGTGCCCTCGCCCTCCGCCTGCGCCGTGAGCGTCTCGCGCATGAGGACCTGAGGCTGGCCGGTGCGGACCTGAAGCCCGAACTCCCGCCGCAGCCGCTCGGCGACGATCTCGAGGTGCAGCTCGCCCATCCCGGAGACGAGGAGCTGCCCGGTCTCGGGGTCCTCACCGAACCGGAAGCTCGGGTCCTCGTCGGCGACGCGCGCGAGCGCCTCGAGGAGCAGGTCGCGGTCGCGGAGCGAGGTCGTCTCGACGGCCTGCGAGATGACGGGCTCGTACCCCGAGATGCCGCCGAGCCGCATCGGGTGGGCGGGGTCGGAGAGCGTGTCGCCGGTCCGCGTCTCCTTGAGCCCGACCACGGCGAAGATGTGCCCCGCGCCGAGCGCGGGGACGCGCTTCTTCTGCGCGGCGTGCATGAGCAGGACGCGCCCGATCTTCTCCTTCTTCCCGAGATCGGCGTTCCAGATCTCGTCGCCCTCGGCGATCCGGCCGGAGTAGACGCGGACGAAGACGTGGCGCCGTTTCTCGTCGAGGAGCGAGACCTTGAAGGCGAGGGCGAGCAGCGGCGCGTGGTCGTCGGCGGGATGGACTTCCTCCGCGCCGGTCGCGAGGTTCACGCCCGTGAGCTGCGGGACGTCGAGCGGGGAGGGGAGGTAGTCGCAGACGGCGTCGAGCATCTGCGGGACGCCCTTGTTCCGCAGCGCCGAGCCGCACAGGAGCGGGACGAGCCGGCCCGCGACCGTGGCGCGCCGGATCGCGGCGCGCAGCGTCGCGTCGTCCGGATCGCGGTCGGCGAGCACGAGGTCGGCGATGGCGTCGTCGAGGTCCGCGACCGCGGTCACGAGCGCCTGCCGGTCGGCCTGCGCCTCCGGCGAGAGCCCCTCCTCGACGGCGACGGCGCGCGGGTCCTCCGGGTCGGGGAAGCGGATCCGGCGCTGCGCGACGAGGTCCTCCATTCCCTCGAAGGCCGCCTCGCGCCCGATCGGCCGCTGGACCGCGACGATGACGTGGTCCGGGAAGTGACGCCGCATCGAGGCGAGCGTCGCCTCGAGGTCGGCGCCGACGCGGTCCATCTTGTTCGCGAACGCGATGCGCGGCACGTGCCAGCGATCCGCCTGGCGCCAGACCGTCTCGCTCTGTGGCTCGACGCCGTTCACGGCGTCGAAGACGGCGATCGCGCCGTCGAGGACGCGCAGGCTCCGCTCCACCTCGACGGTGAAGTCCACGTGGCCGGGGGTGTCGATGAGGTGCAGCTCGTGGCCGCGCCACTCGAAGCTCGTGACCGCCGAGGTGATGGTGATCCCGCGCTCGCGCTCGAGCTCCATCCAGTCCATCACGGCGGCGCCCTCGTGGACCTCGCCCATCTTGTGGGTGCGCCCCGCTGCGAAGAGGAGGCGCTCCGTGAGCGTGGTCTTCCCCGCGTCGATGTGAGCCATGATCCCGAGATTGCGGATCGCCCGAATCCGCCGTCGCTCCGCTGGCTCTCTTCGCTCCTCGCTCATTCGCGCCCCGCACCGCTCCTGCGCCCGAGGAAAGCATCGATCCCCGTGCCCGTCCACGCCGGCCGCGCGCGCGCGGTGGCGTCGTGTGGGATACGCACCTCCTGTGCTCCGGCGCACAGCGAGCCCTTGGAGGACCGCTGCCGCTCGTGTATTCATTCCTGGCGTTACGCCGGCTCTTCAAACGCTGCTCAAGGGAGGATTTCCATGAAGTTCCGCTCGCTCGTCGCACTTGCGCTGCTCGTCCCCGCCGCCGCCTTCGCCGCTCCGGCCAAGAATGCCCCTGTCGCCAAGTCTGCTGCGAGGCCCGCCGCCGCCTCGTCCACCACGGCCAACCCGCTCGACAACCTCCAGGTCGGCGGGTTCCTCGGCTACGAGACCGACGACGTTTCCGGCGTCTCGCTGCGCGTCGACGGCGAGGTCCCGTTCCGCGCGCTCAGCCCCCAGCTCAACCTGTCCTGGGTCGGTTCGCTCGGCTATTCGCGCCTCACGAAGTCGGTGAGCGCATTCGGCATGACCACGGACTTCACCGCCAACATCCTGAAGGCGATTCCCGCTGCGCGCTTCACGTTCCCCGTGAACCCGCAGATCTCGCTCTTCGCCGACGCCGGTCTCGGCCTCGCCTACGTCTCGGCGAAGATCGAGGAGTCGGTGCCCGGGTACGGGTCCGCGTCCGTCTCGGACAGCACGATCAACTTCATCATGCGACTCGGCGCCGGCGCCTTCTACCAGGTGAACCCGAAGACGAAGATCGGCGCGATGATCGAGATCGATCCGTTCTTCGGCGACTTCGGCTTCTCGGGTGCGTCGAGCCAGTCGCCGTTCCTCATCCAGGCGGGCGCGATGTTCCGGATGTAGCACGCGCCTTCCTGCGCCTCGTTCCAGGGCCCCGGTCGCGCGAGCGGCCGGGGCCTTTTCGATCCCGCCGGCGAGACTCGCCGAGGGAGTGGGCCCCCCGGAAGAACGACTCGCCGCCAGCGGCATCCGGGGTGGGATGCCATGCCACCCATGGCCTTCCGTCCGGGGGCAGGACCGCCGCGGAGTGTGGTCTGCCTCCGTCGCCGTGGCGATCGTCCCCGCACCGCCGGGCGGCTCGGCGGGGGAGCGTGTGCGATGGCGATCGCGAAAAGGACGTGCTCGAGCATTCGCTGGCTCATCTGCGTCGGGCTGCTCGCCCTCGCGCCGGCCGCCCTCGCCGCGCCGTACGCGGCCGAGCCCGCGCCCGCGCCGGGCGCCGAACCCGCCACCGTCGGGTCGCCGGGCCCGTCTTCCCGCTGGCGGAAGCTCCTCGACGAGCTCCAGCTCGGAGGATTCCTCGGGTACGAGAGCGACGGCGTCGCGGGCATCGCGCCGCGCGTGGACGGCGAGGTGCCGTTCCGCGCGATCCTGCCGCCGCTCCAGCTGTCCTGGGTCGGCTCGATCGGCTTCTCGCACCTCACCCGCTCCCAGGACGCCTACGGCTTCGGGGTCGCGACGACCGCGAACGTGCTGAAGGTCCTTCCGGCCGCGCGCCTCTCGTTCGCCCTCACCCCGCAGCTCACGCTGTTCGCGGACACCGGGCTCGGGCTTTACTACGCGTCGACGACGATCGACGACAGCACGCCGTACTTCGGCGGCACCTCCACGAGCCACGGGCTCGGGTTCGTGACGCGCTTCGGTCTCGGCGCCTGGTACCAGCTCCGGGAGAAGCTGAAGGTCGGCGCCGCGCTCGAGCTCGACCCGTACTTCGGCGAGTTCGATCACACGACGTTCGTCATGCAGGCGGGCGCGATGTTCCGGATGTAGAGCTCGCCGGTGCCCTGCTTCACCACGGGATCGCGCGCTCGTCGCGGAAGAACCCGCCCGTCGGCCCGTTCGGAGGGAGCGTCGCGGCCCACACGATCCCGGCCGCGCCTTCCTCGACCGACCGCGGCGCCCCGGCGCCGCCCATCTCGGTCCGCACCCAGCCCGGGCAGACCGCGTTCACGAGGACGCCGCGGGGCGCGAGCTCCGACGCGAGCAGGCGGGTCGCCGCGTTGAGCGCCGCCTTCGAGACTGCGTAGGCGAGGTACGCGCCGCCTCCGGAGCCGCGCTCGGCGCGGCGCAGGAGCGCGTCGCGGAGGTCCGCGAGGTCCTTCCGCGTGCGGATCGCCTCGACCGCGCGGCGGAGGTCCGCCGGGAGGCTCGACAGCGCCCCCATCCCGGAGGAGACCATGACGACGCGCGCGCCGGGCGCGAGCAGCGACGCGAGCGCGTCGGCGAGCCGGACCGGGCCGAGCGCGTTCACCTCCATGCTCTCGCGGGCGGAGGCGGGGTCGAACGGCGCGCGGTACACGCCCGCGTTCTCCACGAGCGCGTCGATCCGGAGCCCCGCCGCCCGCGCCCGCGCCGCGAAGCCATCCACGCTCGCCGGCTCGGCGACGTCGAGCGGCCAGGCGGCGACGTCCCGACCCTCGGCCGCGAGCGGCTCGGCGGCGCGCCGCCCCTCCGCCTCGCGCCGCGCCGCGAGGATCACGCGCAGCCCGCGCCCGGCGAGGGCCCGGGTCGTCGCGAGCCCGAGGCCGCGATTCGCGCCGGTGACGACCGCGACGGGTGACGCCATCCAAGGAGCGTATTCCTTCCGGGCGGGGCAGGCCCGCCGCGGAGCGTGGTGCGCAACCGCCCGCATGGTGATCGTCCGCGCTGCCGCGCGTCGGGACTGCGGGCGGCGGAGCGTGCGCGATGGCGATCCCGAAGCGGTGGGGTGCGGCGGCGGCGGTCCTCCTCGTCGCGGGGTCCACCCCGCGGGCAGGGGCGTCCGGCGGCGGCGCCCCGCTCGCCGACGACCCCACGCTCATCGCCCTCGCGGTCGCGCTCTCGTGCGCCGACGCCCCCGAAGGCGCCGGGCGCGGGTCCGCGGCGGCCTCTCCCCCCGCCACGGACCCCGAGATCGAGCTCGTCGCGACGGTCCGCGCGAAGGCGCTCCGGTTCGACGAGGTCCCGAAGGTGGACGTCGTGCTCCGCGGGGGCGGGAAGCGCAAGGCGGTCTGGAGGACGGAGCGGGTGAACCTGCCGATGCACCCCGAGGCGGGGGTCATCTACCGCGACGTGGAGCTGCGGATCTCGATCTCGAGCGACGTGGACGAGCTGATGGCGATGCTCCGCGAGGCGCGGCGCGCCGCGCGCGGGATCCGCATCGACGGGGAGGCGCCGGCGGTCCCGGTCGACCCGGCCGTGGAGGCCCCGGAGGCTGCTCCCGCGCCGATCGCGGCGCCCTCGCCGATCGCGGCGCCGCCTCCGGACGCGGCGCCGCCTCGTGTCGTCGCCCCCCCCGCGCCGGTCGCGGCCGCGCCCGTCGAGATCGTCGCTGCGCCTATGATCGCCGAGCGGGTGCTCGACGCGCTCCCGCTCCCGCCCCCTCCGCCGCCCGTCGCGGAGGCGGCCGTGGCGGACTCGCCTCCGGCGGCCGGCGCACCCGGATCGACCCCGCCCGCGCCCCCGCCCGACCCGGCGCCGGCGCGCTGATCGGGGGAGCGCGGCCGGGAGCCGGCGCGCGCGGCGCGCGGGCCTCAGGCGGACGCGGCCTCACCCTCGCCGGGGCGCAACAGGCGGCTCGTCTCCGAACGCGGCGCGGACGAGAACGCCATGAACACGGAGAAGACCCCGGCGATCACGAGCGCGCGCCTCACGTCGACGCGGCTGCGGATCGAGTAGAACTTCTGGACCATCTGCGGCAGCGCCCA
>DASWEI010000179.1:0-2357 GCA_036394835.1 Anaeromyxobacter sp.
GGCCACCTCTCCATCTACGCGAAGGGCGGGCTGAAGCGCGCCGAGGCGAAGCCGTCGGTCTACGCGCTCACGCCCGAGGCGCAGGAGCGGATCGCGGCGGTGCTCCGCGCCGATCCCCGCGTCGAGGTCGTCGGCCGCTACCTGCAAGGGAGCGGCATCGCGGGGAACGGGTGCAGGAGCTTCCCGTTCCGCGCCGTCGGCGTCGAGCCGGACCTCGAGCGGCGGATCATGGCGCACCCGGACGTCGTCGCGCTCCGCGGCGGCAAGGTCGAGCCGCGCGGGGGCCGGTTCCTGTTCGACACCCCCGAGGTGGAGAGCCCCGTCGTGCTCGCGCCGCGGCTCGCGACCTACGTCGGCAAGAGCGCGCCAGCGGCGGCGGGCGGCCGCGCCGAGCCGGGGCCGCCGACCCCGCTCGACTGCGACGCGAAGGACCTGCCAGCGCGGATCGCGGCCGACCCCTTCATCCAGCTCGGCGCCCGGACCCAGGACGGCAGCTTCGGTGCGCTGGAGGTGCAGGCGGTGGGGCTCTACGACCCGGCGACCACCGAGGAGGACAAGACCGGGCTCCTCGCGCCGCTCGAGCTGCTGGAGCGGCTCTACGACACGGATCGGGTGACCTACGTCGCCGCGTACCTGCGCGATCACCGCGACGCGCCGGCCGTCGCGAAGGACGTCGGCGCGAAGCTCGGCGCGGCCGGGCTCGACGTGTCCGTCTACCGCTTCGATGATCCCGTCGCGAACCCGTACCTCGTCGGAACGATGAGCTTCGTCGGCGGGCTCGTCTTCTTCATCGTGATCCTCGTCGCGAACGTCGTCGCCTTCTCGGTCCTGAACGCGATGACGCTCGCCGCGCTCGAGCGGACGCGTGAGATGGGGACGCTCCGCTCGCTCGGCTTCACGCGGCGCCAGCTCGGCGGACTGTTCCTGCGCGAGACGGTGCTCCTCACCGGCGCGGCGGTGGCGATCGGCGCGACGCTCGCGCTCGCCATCGCCGCGCTCGTGAAGGCCGCGGACATCCGCTTCGAGCCACCCGGCATGGGCGGCGAGATCCAGCTCCTCTTCACCCCGAGCCCGTCGGTCTTCGCCGGGACGGCGATCCTCTTCCTCGTCCTCTCGCTCGCCGCGACCCACCTCGCCGTCCGCCGGAAGGCGCGCGCCCGGGTCGCGACCCTCATCGCGGAGGTGGCGGCATGACCTCGATGCTCCTCGCCCTCGCCCTCGCGGCGGCCCCCGCGGTCCCCGCATCCGTTCGCCCCGACCCCGCGGCCCTGCTGCGCGACTCGGACCGCGCCCGCGGCGGCCTCGAGAAGGGCGTCACCTGGACGCTCTTCGTCGAGTCCACCGACGAGGGCGTCACGACGAGGCGCAGCATGATCGTGCGCGCGCGCGGCACCGACGCGCTCGCCGAGACGCTCGCGCCGCCGCGCCACACGGGCGAGGTGTTCCTCTTCAATGACCGGACCATCTGGTTCGTGAAGCCGGGGTTCCGCCGCCCGATCGCGATCTCCGCGCGGCAGCGGCTCCAGGGCGAAGCCTCGAACGGCGACGCCGCGAGCACGAACTACGTCCGCGACTACGAGGGCACGATCGTCGGCGAGGACGTCGTGAACGGCGACCCCGCCTGGAAGCTCGACCTCGTCGCACGCTCGAAGGACGTCACCTACGACCGGATCCGTTACTGGATCTCGAAGAAGCGCCGGCTCGGGGTGAAGGCCGAGTTCCTCACCGTCGGGGGCGAGCTCTTCAAGACCGCCACCCTCGAGTACGGCAACCGCGTGCGCCTCCCGGCCGGCGAGGAGATCGACTTCGTCTCGCGGATGACGATCCGGGACGCAATGGGCGCGGGCGGGGTGACCGTCCTTTCGTACGAGGCGCCGCGCGCCGACAGCCACGCGCCGAGCCTCTTCAACGTGAACAACGTGGTGAGGTGACCGGATGCCCTCGTCCCCGCCGCTGCTCCGCATCGCCGCCCGCAGCGTCCGCAAGAACGCCCGCCATGGCGCAGGGTCCATCCTCGCCGTCGCGGTCGGCTTCATCGCGATCGCGCTCTTCGACGGCTACCTCTCGTTCATCGAGAAGGACCTCTCGGACGCGATCTCCGAGCGCTTCATGGTGAAGGACGTGCTCGTCGAGCGCCACGGCGCGATCGACCTGCGCCAGAGCGGCCGGCCCTTCGACGCGTCCGCGCTCCGCGAGCGCGAGCAGGTCTTCCTCGACGAGTTCCTCTCCGCGCGTCGCGCGGAGGTCCGGGCCCGGACCCGCTTCCTCTACGCGTGGGGCTCGGCGAGCACCGGCAAGGCCTCGGCGCCGTTCCTCGGGTACGGCTACGACGTCCAGGACGGCGCCAGGCTCCGCGG
>DASWEI010000180.1:0-42503 GCA_036394835.1 Anaeromyxobacter sp.
CCGAGGAACACCTTCGCCCCGTCGCCGATCCGGTCGTCGAAGTTGCGGGTGGAGGTCGAGAACACGGTGGTCTTGTCCGGGACGCGCGCCTGGTTCCCCATGCAGAGCGAGCAGCCGGCGATCTCGATGCGGGCGCCGATCGCGCTGTAGGTGGAGAAGTACGCCTCGTTCTTCAGCTGCTGCTGATCCATCCGCGTGGGCGGGCAGATCCAGGTCCGGACGGCCGGGTTGAACTTCTGGCCCTTCCAGATCTCGCCGGCCGCGCGGAAGTGGCCGATGTTGGTCATGCACGAGCCGAGGAACACGTCGTCGATCTTCGTGTTCGCCACCTCCGTGAGGACCTTCACGTCGTCCGGGTCGTTCGGGCAGGCGAGGATCGGCTCGCTGATCTCGGCGAGGTCGATCTCGATCACCGCGGCGTACTCGGCGTTCTGGTCGGCCGTGAGGAGCTGCGGCTTCTTGAGCCACTTCTCGACGGCGGCGATGCGTCCCTCGAGCGTCTTCTTGTCGCCGTAGCCCTCGGCGATCATCTTCCGCATCAGCGCGACGTTCGAGCGGAGGTAGGTCGCGACCGTCTTCTCGGAGAGCTTGATCGCGGCCGCGGCGGCGGAGCGCTCGGCGGCGGCGTCGGTCAGCTCGAAGGCCTGCTCGACGGTGAGGTCCGGGAGGCCCTCCATCTCGAGGATCCGGCCGTTGAAGACGTTCTTCTTGGCCTTCTTCGGCACCGTGAGGAGACCCTGACGGATCGCCCACAGCGGGATCGCGTTCACGACGTCACGAAGCGTGATGCCCGGCTGCAGCTTCCCCTTGAAGCGGACGAGGACCGACTCCGGCATGTCGAGCGGCATGAAGCCGAGCGCGCCCGCGAAGGCGACGAGCCCGGAGCCCGCCGGGAAAGAGATGCCGATGGGGAACCGGGTGTGCGAGTCGCCGCCCGTGCCGACCGTGTCGGGGAGCAGGAGCCGGTTCAGCCAGGAGTGGATGACACCGTCGCCCGGCCGGAGCGGGACGCCGCCGCGCTCCTGCACGAACTTCGGCAGCGAGTTGTGCATTTTCACGTCGGCCGGCTTCGGATAGGCCGCCGTGTGGCAGAACGACTGCATGAACATCGGCGCGAGGAACTTGAGGCAGGCGAGCTCCTTCAGCTCGTCTGCCGTCATCGGGCCCGTCGTGTCCTGCGAGCCGACCGTCGTCATCTTCGGCTCGTAGTAGCCGCCGGGAAGGACACCCGGAAGGCCGCACGCCTTGCCGACCATCTTCTGCGCGAGCGTGTAGCCCTGGCCCTGCTTCGGCACCGGGTTGACGACCGTCGCGAAGAGGCCCTTCGGGCCCTTCTTGGTCAGCTTCTGCGCCTTCTCGGTGAGGGCGCGGCCGATGGTGAGCGGGATGCGGCCGCCGGCGCGGAACTCGTCGGCGACCGTGCTCGGCGCGAGCTTGAACGTGGAGAGCACCTCGCCCGCCTCGCTCCGGATCTCGCCCTTCACCGTGTCGACGACGACGACGTCGCCGGTCTTCAGCTTCGTCACGTCCGCCTTGATCGGGAGCGCGCCCGAGTCCTGGCTCGTCGCGAAGAAGATCGGGGCGATGACGCCGCCGATGATCACGCCGCCGCGCTTCTTGTTCGGCACGCACGGGATCTCGTCGCCGATGTGCCACTGCACGCTGTTGCAGGCCGACTTCCGCGAGGAGCCGGTCCCGACGACGTCGCCCACGAAGGCGACCTGGAAGCCCTGCGCGCGGAACTCGGCGATCGTCGCGAGGCCGGCAGGGAACCGGGTCTTGCCCATCGCCTGCGCGTGGAGCGGGATGTCCGGGCGGGTGGAGGCGTCGCCGGCGGGCGAGAAGTCGTCGGTGTTGATCTCGCCGTCCACCTTGAAGACCTTGACCTTGATGGTCTCGGGGACGCCGGGCCTCGACGTGAACCACTCCGCGTTGGCCCACGACTCGAGGACCCGCTTCGCCGCGGCGTTCTTCGCCTTCGCGAGCGCGGCGACCTCGTCGAGCGCGTCGTAGACGTAGGTGATGCCCGAGAGCGCCTTCGCGGCGTCGTCGGCGAGCGCCTTCGCCTTCAGCGCGGCGACGAGCGGCGGGACGTTGTAGCCGCCGCCCATCGTGCCGAGGAGCTCGATCGCCTTCTTCTTGTCGATGAGGGGCGACTTCTTCGTCCCCTTCACGATCTCGGCGAGGAACCCGGCCTTCACCTCGGCGGCGGGATCGACGCCGGGGGGCACCCGGTTCGAGAGGAGGTCGAGGACGAACTGCTCGTTCCCCTTCGGCGGCTTCTGGAGGAGCTTCACGACTTCGCGCGTCTGCTCGGGGTCGAGCGGCTTCGGGGGAACGCCGAGCGCCTTCCGCTCCTCGACAGTCTTCAGATAAGCCTCGATCACGGGCTGCTCCTTCGTTCGCTGTGTTGCGGATGGGGAAGTCGAAAAGCGATGGCCGTATAGCACGCCGAGGGGGTGGGTGTCAGCCGCGCCGAAGCCAGGAAACCTCCCGGGGAACGGGTGTTTACGGGACCGCACCGGTCCACGATGGCCGCGGCGAAACGCCTGGGTCGCCCGCCCCTCCCCGGCCCCGTCGTAAAGGTTCCCCGGCGCTTCGCAGGTTTGGCAGACTCGCGGTCGGGGGAGGGGGTTGCATGGAGCCGCTGCCCGCTGGACCCGGGCGCCCGGAGGGCGCACCGGCACGCCTCGACGAGCCGCTCCGCGCGACGGGGGCCAACGCCGCGCCGGTGCTCTCGACGTCCGCCGTTCCCGCGGTCCGCGGGCGCGTCCTCGTCATCGACGACGACGCGCTCGTCGGCCGGTCGATGGGACGGCTCCTCCAGGGCGCGCACGAGGTGACGGTCCTCGCGTCTCCCTCCGAGGCGCTCGCGCGCCTCGAGCGCGGCGAGCGCTGGGACGCGATCCTGTGCGACCTCATGATGCCAGAGCTCTCCGGCATGGACGTGGAGGAGCGGCTCGTGAAGCTCGCGCCGGACGTCGTGCCGCGGATCGTCTACCTCACGGGCGGTGCGTTCACCGATCGTGCGCGCGCGTTCCTCGCGAGCGGCCGGCCCTGCCTCGAGAAGCCCGTCGAGGCGCAGGCGCTCCGGCAGCGCGTCGCGGAGCTCGTGCGGCGCGCCTGCGGGTGAGGTCGTCCCCGCGGCTCGGCACGTTCAAGGGGGCGGCCGCTCGTCCTTCGGCCGCGCCGCGCCGTCCTTCTCCCGCGGCTTCTCGCCCTCGTCGTCGTCGAGCATCCGGTACTTCGGCCCCTCGGGATCGTCGTACTGCCCGCTCTTCACGGTCCACATGAAGAACAGCCAGGCGGCGATGCCGAGCGCGAGGGAGAGGCCGATGAGGAGACCGAGGGACACGGGCAGGCGAATGTAGCAGCCGCATCTCGCCGCCGCTCGCGCGTACCCGCCGGATCGACGCGAGCGGCCCGCGCGCAGCGCGACCGCGCCGGTCAGGTCCGGACGTCGTGCGTCACGCGTCCGGCGGCGAGGTCGATCCCGACGACGCGCCCCCACCGATCGGCGACGGTGACCCGCTCGCCGGCGAGCCGGAGGACGACGTCTTCGGCGCCCGGCAGCGAGACGCGCGCGACCGGGCGGAGATCCGCGGGGTCCACGATGACGACATCGATCCCGGCCGCGGTCCGGAGCGCCACGCCGACCCGCGCGCCACCCGCGACGCCCGCGCCGAGGAGTTGCTCGCCTGGCGCGAGCGGCAAGCCGCCGGACGCGCCCACCTCGGCAGAGCGGAGCGTCGCGGGGCCGTCGGGCGCGGCCGTCATCACCGCGTGCCAGGCGCCGCCCGCGTACCCGCCGAGGGCGAGCTGCACCGACTCGCCGTCGAGCGCCGGGGCGAGCGGTGCGCGCCGGCGCAGCACCTCCCCCTCGTACACCCAGCCCTCCCGCAGTTCGAAGCCGGTCACGAAGCTCGTGGTACCGCCGTCCCGCTCGAGCGCGAACGGCGGGCCGGGGAGGTCCCTGACGTGCCACAGCGTGCGCAGGTCGTCGCGGAGCGCGTCGAGCATCGCGACGGAGCGGCCCACGACGACCCACCACCTGGCGCCGTCGTAGCTCGGCGCGAACCCTTCGAGCCGCAGGTCGCACAGCGGCCTCGCGGTCCGCGCGTCGAGATCGAGCACGGAGACGCGGGTCGCCTCGCCTCGGTCGCCGAGCGCGAGGGCGCGCGTGCCGAGATCCGAGACCACGAGCCGGTGCGACGGCACGTCGAAGCGCGCCACCTCCCGGCCGTCGCGCGCGAGGAGGGCCGCGCCCGCCTCGCCGAACGCGACGAGGACCCGACCGCCGGGAAGGGCCGCCGCATCCAGCGCGGCGCGGGCGCCGCGGTCGTCGTGCTGGAGCGTCACCTTCACCTCGGGCCGCGGTGTCCGGCGCGCGGCCACCCGCGGGAGGTCCGCCTCGAGGGCGCCGTCGCGGGCGAGGGCGGCGAGCTCCTTCACCGGGTCGGCGCCGGGCCAGCGGCCCCGCGCGCGGTCGCGGAGCGCGGCGCGGAGGAGCGGCCGGGCGAGGACGGAGATCCCCCGCACCCCCTTCGTGCGCGCGAGCCCGCGCGCGATGGCCGAGCGGTGGGCAACCCCGTCCTCGCTCTCGTCGGCGCAGTCGGCGAGGACGCGGTCGCGCACCTCAGGGAAGCGAGCTGGATCGAGCTCGAGCCAGGCCGGGAGGAGCGCGCGGCCGGCGTCCGAGCGGGACGCGACGGCGAGCTCGATCCAGCGAGCGATGACCGCCCGCGCCTCCGGGACCGTCCGCGCCGCGCCGACGGCCCCCTCGAGGTCGCCCGCCTCGGCGAGGTCCTCGGCCCAGCAGAGCCGGAGCGCCGCCGCCTCGTCGCGTCGCTGCGAGCGCTCGAGCCGGTCCACCGCGTCCGCGAAGGCCTGCCGGGTCCGGGCGATCCGCACCGCGCGCTCCCGCTCGCCGGCGAGGAACCACTGGCGAACGACGAGCCCCGCCGGCAGCTCGCGTGCCTCGGCGAGCTCCGCCGCGAGGCGCAGCTGCCCGTGCCGCTCGAGGAACGAGACGGCCTCGGCATCGGCGCGGAGCAGCTCGGCGAGGACGAAGGCCGCCTCCTCGAACCGCCCCTGCGCCTCGAGCCGCGCGAACGCGCCGCGGTAGAGCTGCTGGAGGGCGCCGCGGACGCCGGGATGGAGCCCGACCATCGCGGCGCCGGGGCTGCGCGCCGGGTCGATGCGGAGCGCGGCGCGGGGATCGGGGACTCCGAGCGACGGCGCAGCGTCGGCGTCGAGGCCGCCGAGCGGGATCGCGTGGCGGAGCGCCTCTCCGAGGTCGCCTCGCTCGAACATCCGCACGAGCCGGAGCACGTACGCGCCCTGCCACAGCCCGGCGAGGCGGGCGACGCGCGAGGCGAGGAGGAGCAGGGTGAGCGCCTTCGAGAGCGCGCGCCGGAGCGGCCCCGGCCGCGACGGCAGAGGAGGGAGGTAGGCACGCACCGGAGCGCCCGGGCGCTCGAGCGGCGCGAGCGCTCGCGCGAGCTTGCCGAGCGCGTCGCGGAGCCATCCAGCCGAGAACCGCACGATCCCGAACGCGGCGCCCGCGCCGGCGACGACGCCCCGGAGGGAGAGGCGCGGCCGGCCCTTCGCGTCCGGCGACGCGCGGCGCGCGAGCGCGAGCCGGATCGCCGCGGCGGCCTCCGCTGCGCGGGCGGACTCGGGCGACATGTGAAGGGTCTTCCGCACGTCGGGGGACGCCGGCAGCGGCGGCGCGGGCGGAGGCGGGGGAGGACCGCCGAGCGGCTCGACGGCGACGAGCGCGGGCTCGAGGCCGAGCCACTCCGAGGGATCGAGCTCGGGCCCGGGCACGACTGCGCGGGCCTCGCCGCCGAGGGCGAGGACGAGCGCGCCCGGGTCCGGGGAGAGCGCCGCGCGCTCCGCGCGCGAGAGCGGCGCCGCGGCGAGGACACCGCCGTCCTCCACGACGACGAGGCCGGGCGCCTGCGCCTCCGCGATCGGGCGCGGGCGCGGGAACCGGACGAGCAGCCCGCCGTCGATCGCGAGGACTCGGACGCCGGGCTCCCAGAGAGCGAGCGCGCGCGCGCGGGCGCCGCGCTCGCCGAGGAGGCCCGCATCGAGCACGACCCCGGCGGCGAGCTGCCGCCCGCGGTGGACGACCTCGCGCGGTCGAACCGCCGTCACGGCGCCCTCCCGGGCAAGAGGTGGAGGAGGACCGCGCGCTGGCGGATCGAGTAGACGACCACCGCCCCGGAGCGCGTCGTGTACGCGAGGACCGCGTCGGCGGGCGACACCGCGGCGGAGGCCACCTCGCCCACCGCCTCGTGCGCAGGGTCGATCCCGTGCCTGCCGAGGACCGAGAACCGGCGCCGGTCGCTCTCGAGCAGGACGAGGGCGGGATCGAACGGGCGCGCGACGAGCCCCACGACCTCCGTCCCCGCCGGCGGGCGGAGCCAGCGCGACGTCCCGAGGTCGTGTGGCGAGTCGCCTGCGCGCACGGACCAGTTCCCGCCCGCCGCGTCCTCGGTCGCGACGAGGAGCCGCTCGCCGCGATGCGCGAGGAACGCCCGGCCCGCGCCCTCGCCGAGCTCGTACCGCGATTCCGCACCGCTCGGCGTCCGCACGACGAGGCCGAGCCGGTGGTCCGCCCGTGCGTCCACGACGTACGCGAGCCACGGCCCGGCGGCGAGGAGCGCCGTCACGGCTTCACCTTGGGCGACGGCAGAACGCAGCGAACCGAGCGGCCGGGACGCGGTGTCGAAGAGGGCCCCCGCGCCGTCGACGAACCAGGCCCGGTACTTCCGGGCGGGCCACAGGAAGCACGAGCCGAGCGGTTCCGCGGGGCCGGGCGCCGCGGGCGACGCCGCGGCGCCGCCCGGGATGTCCACGACGAGGCTCCTGCCGACGACGAGGTGTCCGCCCCTGATGCTGGCGACGGCAAGCCGCTTCCCCTCCCAGCCCACCGCGACGACGCCCGGCCCCCCAGCGACGACCCGCCCGCGGCCGACCTTCTGCCGTGGGGAGTTCGGGACGGGGTGGTCGAGGAGGGCGGCCCCGCGGAGCCGCAGCGCGATCCGGTGGCCACCGGGGTGGAAGAGGATCCCCGCCTCCGGGAGCACCGCGCGCGGCGCGCGGGCGGGCTCCTGCACCGCCGCAGCGAAGGGGTCCCGCACGAGCCGGATGCAGTCGGGCTCCGGCGGCAGCTCGAGCACCACCTCCCGCCGCCCTGACAGGCGGGTCCCGAGGACGAGCCGGACCTGCCGCGCGTCGGGGTCGGCGACGTCCTCGACGAGGAGCCGGGAGGCGCGATCGGCGCCGCGAGCGCGGAGCAGCGACGGTCCGCCGACGAGCCACAGGTCGTCGCGCTCCGCCGGCGGCGGGAGCAGCTCCTGCCATGCCGCGAGCACCTCGTCGGAAGGCGCCTCCTCGGTGCGCGCGTCGAGGAGCCGCCGCGCGAGGTCGGCGGAGAACCCGCCCACGAGGCCGCCCCCGGGGTGCTGGGCGATCCCCCACGCGAACTCCGCGCCCGCCGCTTCGGCGCGGGCGGCGAGGACGACGAGGGCCGCGAGCTGGGCGATGCGCGGGGCCCCGAGCTGGTCCGGGCCCGCGTCGAGGAGCGCCACGGAGCGCCGCGCCGCGGAGCGCTCCCGCCGGGCGCGCTCGACGAAGAGGTGCTCGCCGGCCGCAGCGCGCCGTGTGAACTCGTCCGGCAGCTCCTCCGCGAGGAGCCACTCGGATAGGAGGAGCCGCTCGTACGGCCCGCGCCGCGCAATGCCGGCGACGCCGTCGGGCTCTCCCTCCCCCGCGCGCCGCCCGGAGAGCGGTCCGAGCGCGGCGGCGATGCGGCGCGCCCAGCCTCCGAGCGAGAGCGCGAGGTCCGGCGCGAACGGCGCGAGCTGCGCCGCCCAGGGCGCGAGGGCGGGCGGGAGGCCAGTCACGCGCCGCCCTCACGGGCGAGCCACGCCGCGAGCCGGGCCCTCTCGAGGGGTCGCGCCGCGCCGAGCGGCACGACGCGGAGCGGGCCCGAGAGCACGGCGAGCGGCCGCGGCGCCCCCGCGGCTCGCGCGTGGAGCGCGTGCTCGAGGAGTGCAGCCGGGAGGGCGGGCGCGGCCGCGGTCGGTAGGAGGAGCGACGGCGCCGAGGGATCGCGCCCGACGTAACGGACGCCGTCCACCCACGGGAGGTCCTCCTCGGCACCGACGACGGCGAGGATCCCGGGCGCACAGACGCCGGAGAGGCGCGCGAGTCCGTCGTCCGTCAGCGCGAGGAGGCGCCGCCCGAGGCGCCCGGCCGCCTCGCGCTCGGCGACGGCGGCGGCCGGTCGGAGCGGCTCCGCGCGCATCCGGTCCGACGCGCTCACCGCGCCCCCAGCGCCTCCACGATCCGGGCGCGCAGCGCGGACAGCGGCGGCGGCAGCCCCTCCGGCGGGAACCCGGCGTCGATCTCCCGCGCCACCGACTCGAGCCGGAGCGACCAGCGCGCGAGCGCGGGCGCGTCCCCGGAGCCCGGCCGGAGCGCGAAGACTTCCTCTCCGGCGCGGGCGAGGCGCGTCGCGCGGGCGAGCGGCGCCGCGGACGCGTCCTCCGCCGCCGCGGGGAGGGTCGCGTTCTCGGTCGGCGCGAGCTCGTCGCGGAGCACGTCCCGCGCGAGCCGCTGGCCGTCGGCACCCGGGACCGCGAAGACGATGGGCCACAGGTCGGCGTCCCCGGGCTGCGCACGACCGGCGAGCGCGGCGGCCGCGGCGACGATCGACTGGAGGCGGACGGCGCGCCGATCGGAGAGCGCGATGCCGGCGGCGCGGAGCTTGCGCACGGCGTGGGCGACGAGCGGCCGCACTCCGCCGAGATCGGCGGCGCGCGCCGCGGCTGCCAGCCGGTCGAGGTGCGCGAGCGAGGCCCGCCGCTCCGGCGCGCCGCGCCCGAGCGCCCATCCGCCCTCGAGCAGCTCCTCGAGCCGGGGCGCCGGAACGGGGTCGAGGAAGGCGCGCAGGAGGAACCGGTCCGCGAACGCGGCGAGGCCCTCGTCGTCCGGGAGCGCGTTCGAGGCGCCGACGCAGACCCGGAGCGGGCACGCGACGACGGTGTGGCCGCGCCGGAACGTCCGCTCGTTCAGGATCCCGAGGAGCGTGTTCAGGATCGCGGTCGAGCCCTGGAAGACCTCGTCGAGGAAGGCGACCTCGGCCTCGGGGAGCATCCCCTCGGTCCGGGTCTCGACGACGCCCTCGCGGAGCTTGCGCAGGTCGACCGGGCCGAAGATCTCGCTCGGCTCGGTGAACCGGCCGAGGAGGTACTCGAAGACGGTCGCGCCGGTCGCGCGGGCGGCGCGCCGGACCGCCTCGCTCTTGGCGGTCCCCGGCGGCCCGATGACGAGGAGGTGCTCGCCCGCCACCGCGGCAAGGGCCACGAGGTCGACGAGCGCCTCGCGCTCGACGAGGCCGCGGCAGGCGCCGGCGAGCGCCTCGCGGACCTCCCGGGCGGTGGTGGCGAGATCGGCTTCCGCTGCGGGTGCGAGGTTCGGGCTCACGCGCCGAGCGTACCACCGTCCAGGGAGGCGTTCGTGCGTCGCGTCGCCGGCGCCCGCACGCGCCCGGAGCCGCGGCGCTCACCCGAGCGCGCGCCGGAGCCGGAGCGAGTTCCCGACGACGAAGAGCGACGACGCCGCCATCGCGCCGGCGGCGACGATCGGATGGAGGAGCCCCGCCATGGCGAGGGGGACCGCGACCGCGTTGTAGAAGAAGGCCCAGAAGACGTTCTGGCGCACGACCGCGAGCGTCCTGCGCGACAGCAGGACGAGGTCCGCGACGAGCCGCAGGTCGTCCCGCACGAGCACGACGTCGGCGCTCTCCATCGTGACGTCGGTGCCGCGCCCCATCGCGGCGCCGACCTCGGCCTGCCCGAGCGCGGGGGCGTCGTTCACGCCGTCGCCGACGAAGAGGACGCGCCGCCCCGCCCGCTGGCGGCGCGCCACGAGCTCGCGCTTCACCTGCGGCGTCGCCTCGGCGATCCCCTCGATCCCGAGCGCCGCAGCGACGGCGCCCGTCGCACCCGGCCCGTCGCCGCTCACGATGCCCACCTCGAGACCGCAGGCGCGCAGCGAGCGCACCGCCTCCGCCGCCTCGTCGCGCAGGACGTCCGCGACGGCGAGGAGCGCGCGGACCTCGCCGTCCGCCGCGAGGAACGCGACCGTCTCGCCGCGCGCCTCGCGCTCGCGCGCAGCGGCGTCTGCGGCGGCGCGCAGCGGGACGGCGTTGGCGGCGAGGAGGGCGCGGTTACCGAGGAGGACGGAGGTCGTTGCGTGGTCATGGTCATGGTCGTGGTCGTGGTCGTGGTCGTGAGCCTGAACCGAGCGGCACAAGCTCCCGTCCACGTCCACGTCCACGTCCACGTCCACGTTGCGCCTTCCGCGCACCGTCGCCACGACGCCCCTCCCCGGCTCCGCCCGAAACTCCGTCACAACGAGCTCCGCCACCGGCGGAAGCGCCCGCGCCGCGGCGACGATCGCGCGCCCGACGTGGTGCTCGCTGCGCACCTCGACCGCCGCCGCGAGCCGGAGCGCGCCGTCGGGGCCGAGCGCGCGATCGAAGGGAACCACCTCACACAGCACCGGCCGCCCGCGCGTCGCGGTCCCCGTCTTGTCGAGGAGCACGTCGGTGGCGCGCGCTGCGCGCTCGAGCACGTCGCCGCCCTTCAGGAGGAGGCCGCGCGCGGTCGCGAGCCCGGTCGCGACGAGGACCGCGATCGGCGTAGCGAGGCCGAGCGCGCACGGGCAGGCGATCACGACGACCGAGATTCCGGTCATCACCGCCTGGTCGAGCGGCGCGCCGCGCAGCCGCCACCCCACGAAGGTGGCGGCCGCGAGGAGCAGCATCGCCGGAACGAAAACGCCCACCACCCGGTCCGCCACCGCCTGGATGCGGGGCTTCGCCGCCTGCGCCTCCTCGACGGCCCGGACGATCCCGGCGAGCACGGTCTCCTTCCCGACCCGCGTCACCCGCACGACGAGCGCGCCCTGCTGGTTCACCGTCCCGCCGATCACCGCCGCGCCCGGCCCCTTCGCCACGGGCCGCGCCTCGCCAGTGACGAGCGACTCGTCCACCTCCGACGCGCCCTCCACCACCTCGCCGTCGAGCGGGATCCGCTCGCCCGGGACGATCTCGATGCGGTCGCCCGGCGCGATCTCTCCCACCGGCACGGACCTCCGCTCCTCGCGCCCGCCCTCGTCCCGCTCGAGACGGCGCGCCTCGCGCGGCGTGAGCGCGGCGAGCCGCGCCACCGCCTCCGACGCCCGCCCCTTCGCGACCGCCTCCACGTAGCGCCCGACGAGGACGAGCGTCGGGATCATCGCGGCGGTGTCGAAGTAGACCTCGCCCCCGCGCAGCATCTGGAAGATCGAGTAGAGGAGCGCGGCGCCCGAGCCGATCGCGACGAGCGCGTCCATGCCGGGCGCTCCGCGGCGGAGCCCCGCCCACGTGCCGCGCAGGAAGGGCGCCCCCGAGTAGAGGTACACGGGCAGCGTGAGCCCGAGCGAGATCCACTCCATGAGCCGCCGCGTCGCGGCGTCGATCCCCTCGAAGTACCCGGCGTAGAGCGCCGCCTGGTAGATCATGAGCTGCGAGCCGAGGAAGAGGGCCGTGCCGAGCCTCACGAGAAGGTCGCGCGTCTCCGCCCGGCGCGCCGCGGCGCGCACCGACTCGGACCACGGCTTCGGGGCGTAGCCTGCGGCGCGGATCCGCGACAGCACGGTCGCGAGGTCGGCCCGGGCGGGGTCGAAACGCACCTGTGCGCGGTGCGTCGCGTAGTTCACGCGCGCGGCGAGGACGCCCGGCGTGCGGAGGAGGACGCGCTCCGTGAGCCACACGCAGGAGGCGCAGCGGATCCCGTCGACGTAGACGAGCAGCTCGTCCACGTCGCCCTCGCGGCGGACGGCGTCCCGGAACGCGGCGAGGTCGAGCGCGGGTCCGACCTCGCCGACCGGCGCTCCGGGCGCGTCCCAGCTCCGCGTCGCGTAGTACGCCGAGAGCCCCTCCTGCGCGACGAGCCGGTAGACGCCGCGGCACCCGCCGCAGCAGAAGACCCGCGGTGCGCCGGCGAGCTCGTCGCGCACCGCCTCCTGCGCCGGGAACTCGGTGAGGCAGTGGTCGCAGCGGAGCCGCCCCGCGACCGGCGCGGCGGCGCTCACCGGAGTACCCCCGCGCCGCGCAGCAGGAACAGGACGCCTAGGAGCGCGACGAGGACGCCGCCCGCGCGGACGAGGAGCCCGCGCGCGCGCTGGCCAAGGAGCCCACCCGCGGCGCCGACGAGGAGCAGCGCGGGCGTCGTGCCGAGCCCGAAGGCGAGCGCGAGGAGGAGCCCCTCCGGCAGGCTGCCCGTGCCGGCCGCTCCGAGGAAGACCGTCCAGGACAGCCCGCAGGGAAGGAGCCCGAGCGCGAGGCCCGTCGGGTAGAGCCGCCCCGGGCCGCCGCCCTCTAGCACGCCGCGGACGAGCGCGATCACCTTGCCCGAGGCGCGGGACTCGATGCGCTTGAGCGCGGTCGAGAGGCCGGCCGCGCCGAGCCCGAGCCCGATCATGAGCAGGCCGGCCGCGATCGCGACCACCTGCTGGACGCCGGCGAGCCGGCCGGCGACGTTCACGAACGACCCGGTGAGCCCCATCACGGCGCCGACGGCGCCGTAGGTCGTGACGCGGCCGGCGTGATACGCGAGCTGCCCCGCGAGCGAGCGCCGGACGCCCGCCGGGCCCGCGGCGAGCGCGAGCGACCCCACGAGCGGCCCGCACATCGCGGCGCAGTGCCCGAAGGACCCGAGGAGCCCGGTGAAGAACGCCATCGCGATCGCGGAGGCCACGAGCTACTCCGCCACCGTGAGCGGGAAGCGTGCGGTCCGTGGCGCGGCGCCGCGCACTGCGACGGTGACGTCGGCGACCCACGCGCGCCGGCCGGACGGGCAGCGGACCAGCACGGCGGTCCCCGCGAACCCGTCGCGCGTCGCGGCGAGCGCGACGCGGTTGGTGCCCATCTCCATGCCGGGCATCGAGAACGCGACCGCCACCTCGAGCGGCGGATCCCAGCTGCGCCAACGGAGCTCGGGCGGGTCCGGACGCCTCACGACTGCGCGCACCGCGAGCTCCCGCATCGTCCGGAGCGGCCGCGGGCTGAGCTCGAGCGTGACCTCGCCGCCGTCCGGCAGCGCGCGCGTGCACGGCCCCACGCCGAGATCACAGGGCGCGACCGCGACGAGGCGCCGCTCGAGGCGGACCCGGTCCGCGCCGACGAGGACGTCGAACCGGACGTCCCACGGCCCCGCGGACGGGAAGGTCAGCTCCGCCTCGTAGCGCCCGGGCGCGGTCTCGCGGGCCTCCGCGCGGACCTCGCCGCGGCTCGTCGCCGGGCGTGAGAGCTCGACCGTCACGCGCGCGCGCTCGAGCGGCCTGCCCTGCCGGTCCGAGAGCCGGAAGACGAGCGGCCCCGCGCCGGCGCGCGGCGCCTCGTCGTCGACCCGGACGGCGAGGCCGAGCGCGGCGCGGGCGGCGCGCTCGGCGTCCTGCCGGAGCCCGTCCTCGTAGGGCCGGGCGACCACCGTCTCCTCGCGCACCTTCGAGCCGACGACGACGGTGGCGACGACGAGGGCGAGCACCGTCGCGACTGCGAGCAGGAGCACCATCTTCATCCACGCGCTCACGGCGAGACTCCGGGCACGACGAGCGGGACCGGCTGGGCGCGGCGGGCGACGACCCGTTCGCCGCTCCGCGCCTCGGCGCTGAGCTCGGCGGAGCCGCGGCCGGCGGCGAGGCCGCGCGCGGACGCGAGGACCCGCACCTGCCGCCGCTCCCCCGCGGCGAGCGCCACCGCGTCGGGCCGGAGCGCGATCCGGGCGCCCGGCGCGGAGAGGGCCAGGGCGACCGTCACCGGCTCGCGGCCGTGGTTCTCGAGGGCGACGGAGTAGGCGTTCATGACATCGCCACCGGGCGTCGCGCGCGGCGCGAAGACGAGGTCAGGCACGGCGGAGAGGTCGAGGAGGGCCCGCGTCACGAGCACCGCGACGAGGAGCGCGCCGCTCGCCGCGGTGGCGACCCCGAGCGCGAGCACGGCGGGGCGGAGCGGCCGCGCCCGTCCGCCGGGCTCCCCGTGGAAGTAGCCGACGAGGTCGGGCGCGCGCCCGAGCCTCGCCATGATCGGCGCGCAGGCGTCGACGCACTCCGCGCAGGCGATGCACTCCATCTGCAGCCCGTCGCGGATGTCGATGGCGGTCGGACAGACGCGGACGCACGCGCCGCAGTCCACGCAGTCCGCGGCCCGGCGCGCGTCGTACGCGACGACGAGCGTCGAGCGATCGAAGAGGACGCCCTGGAGCTTCGCGTACGGGCAGGCGGTCGCGCAGAAGGTGGCGCGCAGGAAGGCGAGGTCGAGGAACAGGATCGCGAACAGGACGGCCCAGGAGCCCGCGAGCACCGGGCCGAGAGCGCCGGCGGCGAGGCGCCGGAAGAACTCCGCGGGAGCGACGAAGTACCAGAGGAGGTTCGCCGCCGCGACTCCCGAGACGACCGCGACGGCGACGAAGCCGAGCGGCCGGCGCCAGGGCCGCGGCCTCGCCCGGCGCTCGGGCACGACCCAGCTCGTGAGATCTGCGAGGACCGTCTGCGGGCACGCCCAGCCGCACCAGACCCGCCCGAGGAGGAGCGTCACGAGGAGGAACGTCGCCGTGACCAGGAGGGTCGCCGCGAGGACGACGAACGCCTCGTCGATGGCGAAGGAGGCGCCGAGCGCGTGCAGCCGGCCGGCGGGGACGTCGAGGCGGAGCGCACTCTCGCCGCCGACGGAGAGGAAGGGCAGCCCGACGACGACGAGCGCCTGGGCGGTCCCGGCGATGCGCCGCCACGTCTTGAAGGCGGGTCGCACGCTACGGCCGATCTTCGTCCTCCAGCATCCGGTACTTCGGCCCCTCGACCTGATCCTTCCGGTGCCGCCGGAAGTAGAACACGCCGATCGCGGCGAGCGCCGCGCAGAGCGTGGCGCCGAAGATCGTGTAGGCGACGTCAGGGCTCATCACGCCCTCTTGCGGCGCTGCACGAGCGTGAGGCCGAGCGCGACGGCGGTCGGGATCGCGGTGAAGGCGATCGTCGCGAGGAGGTTCGAGGAGAGCGGCGCGCCGCCCCCCTCCACGTCCTGCGCCTGCTGCCACCCGCCGAACGCCGGCGTGTAGGCCCACAGGTAGTACGCGCCCCAGGCGATGAGCCCCCAGAACAGCAGGGAGAAGCCGACGGGGATCTTCCGGGAGGTGTCCTTCGCCTCGAAGGCGGAGAGGTTCTCGATTTCGGGATGGAAGGCCATGGCTCCCCCTTACTTGTGCTCCGAGGACTCGCCGTGCCGCGACTCCGTCGCCTCGTGCGCCCGCTGGTTTCGGAGCCACGACACGATCGCCCAGATGTCCTCGTCCTTCAGGTCGGCGCCGAACGCCTGCATGCCGCCGTCCTTCACGCCCGGACGGCCGAGCGCCGGCTTCACGTCGCTGCCGCCCTTGATCATCGAGAAGTAGGCGCCGTCGGCGAGGTCGCCCTTCCCGCCGAGGAACTCGTCGTCGAGCAGGTTCGGGGCGACGCCCTCCTGCCCGTGCGCCTCGTCGCCGTGGCACGCGGCGCAGCCGTTCGCGTCCCAGAGCTGCTTTCCCTTCACGACCGCCGCGACCGCCTGTCCGAGCGGGTTCGCCGTCGCGAGGTCCACCTCGACGCCGCCCGGCGCGCCGCGGTTCACGGCCTTGCCGAGCGAGAGGACGTAGGCGACGAGCCCGTCCATCTTGGTCTTGCCCTTCACCGCCTCCGGCGCGCCGGCGACGTCCTCGTCGGTGTAAGGGACGCCGACGCGGCGGAGCGCGCGCATCGACGCCTGGACCTCGGCGCCGTCGATCGCCTCGCCGTTCAGGAACGCGTACGCCGGCATGTTGGAGCGCGCCACGAGCTTCTGCGGGCTCTCGAGGTGCTCCTTGTGCCAGGCCGCCGACGGCTTGATCCAGCCCTCGAACGCGAGGTCCGGGCCCGTCCGCTTCGACCCCCAGAGGAACGGGTGGTCGTAGGCGAACTCGCCCGCGAGGGAGTAGCGCGCGGCCGGCTCCTGCGCGCGGTTCCCGCCGTAGCGGACCACCTCGCTCTTGAGCGGTCGGACCGTCTGCGTGTGGCAGGCGTTGCAGCTCTCGCGCTGGTAGACGTCGCGCCCGGCGAGCTCGAGCGCCGGGAGCGGCTTCAGGCCCGCGACCTTCACGTGCATGTCGGGCCGGATGAGCGGGTAGGCCATCATGACGATGGTGCCGACGAGGAGGGCGGCGGTCGCCATCACCGCGAACGTGACGGGCTTCGAGTAGATCTTTCCGGCCATGGTCGTCCCCCCTACGCCGCAGTGACCGCCGCCGGAGCGACGGGCGCCTCGCTCCGTTCGAGCGCGCGGCCCTTCCGGATCGTCATGAGCACGTTGAAGACGAAGAACAGCATGCCGACGGCGAAGATGATCCCGGCGAGCGTGCGCGTGTGCCAGTACGGGTAGTTGCCCGCGATGGTGTCGACGAAGTTCCGGTACACGAGCTTTCCCTCCGCGTCGGTGGCCTTCCACATCCAGCCCTGCCGGATGCCGGTGATCCACATGGTGATCGAGAAGAGCAGCTGGCCGACGAGCACGAGCCAGAAGTGGATGTTCGCGATCTTCTCCGAGTAGATCTCGGTCCCGTAGATCCGCGGGATGACGTAGTAGATCGACGCGCAGACCGTCATCGTCACCCAGCCCATCGTGCCCATGTGCACGTGCCCGGGGACCCAGTCGGTGTAGTGGATGAGCTGCGAGACGACGCGGAGCGCCTGCGTCGGCCCCTGCACCGTCTGCAGCCCGTAGAAGGTGATTCCGAGCAGGAAGAACTTGGTGAGATAGGACGACCGCATCTTCGACCAGTCCTGGCCCACCGTGTAGAAGCCGTTCACGACCGCGCCCCACGACGGCGCGATGAGGAACACCGTGAAGACGATCGCGAGCGTCTGGATCCAGTCCGGGAGCGGCGAGTAGACGAGGTGGTGCGCGCCCGTCCACATGTACGCGAAGACGAGCGACCAGAACGCGACGATGGAGAGGCGGTGGCTGAAGATCGGCAGCCCGGTCGCCTTCGGGAGGAAGTAGTAGAACATCGCCAGGATCGGCGTCGTGAACACGAACCCGACCGCGTTGTGGCCGTACCACCACTGCACGTTCGCCGAGTTCACTCCCGCGAAGAGGTGGTAGCTCTTGCCGAGCCCCGCCGGCACCGCGAGGTTGTTCACGATGTAGAGGATCGCGACGGCGACGACGGTCGCGATGATGTACCAGAGCGACACGTACATCTGCTGCTCGTTGCGCTTCACGATCGTCCCGAAGACGTTCACCGCGAACATCACCCAGAGCACGACGATCGCGATGTCGAGCGGCCACTCGAGCTCGGCGTACTCGAGCGACTGGGTCTGCCCGGCGAGCAGCGAGATCGCCGCGGCCGCGATCCCCGCGTTGAACAGCCACAGCTGCACGCGCGCGAGCCGCGGGAACAGGAGCGGCCGCTTGCAGAGCCGCATCACGATCCAGTAGCTCAGCCCGAAGATCGCGCCGACGCCGAGCCCGAAGGCGAGGCCGTTCGTGTGCACCGTCCGGAGCCGGCCGAAGGTCAGGTACGGCGGGAAGTTCGCGCCCGGCGCCCACATCTGGATCGAGATGAGCAGGCCGATGACGATCCCAACGACGCCCCAGAAGATTGCCGAGAGGATGAACCCCTGGACAGTCCGGTTGTCGTAGCGGTAGGCGGTCATTCGATGGTCCCCTCGTGGGTTGATCCCGCGCAAGTTAGCATGAGGTGATTCCTCGGAGAACACGCGGGGCGGACCGGCCCCTTTCCGGGGCTGACACCGCCGACTACACGGCGCTTTTCGGGTGGCGATGCGCTCGGCCGCCGACGTATCGGACGCGACGGGTCGGGTTCGACCGGTCCGGTCCGGAAGTCACGGCTCGTCGGCTCGGACGTCGATCCGGTTGTCGTAGAAGGTCGACCCCGCGCCCAGGTCGGTGAGCCGCTGCGAGGTGAGCGCGTTCACGTTCCGCCCCCCGGGGGCGTGGGCGGTCCACCAGACCCCCTCCGCGACCGCGACGCCCGAGGGCACGCGCGCGTCCACCCGCAGCACGAACACGACCTCGCCGAGGTCGTTCCACGCGACGACCCGCTGCCCGTCGGCGAGGGCGCGCGCGGCCGCCTCCGACGGCGCGAGCCGCAGCGACATCCCGCCGTTTCGCTCGCGCAGCTCCGGGCGCTCCATGAACGTCGAGTTGAGGGTGTGGATCGCGGGGCCGGTCACGAGGCGCAGCGGGAGCCCGCCCGCGTCGGCGTGTGCGGGGAGGTGGCGCGGGAGCGGCTCCTCGAGCGCGCCGTTGCGGAGCTCGATCTTGCCCGAGGGGGTGCGCCAGCGCGGCCCCGCCGGCGGCGCGAGCTCCACCGCCCGCCCATCCGCGAGCCGCGCCGCGAATCCGGCGCCGCGCCAGGGCGACGGCTGCGCGAGCAGGAGGTCGATGACCTCGTCCGCGCTCATCCGGAAGATCGGCTCGGAGAAGCCCATTCGCTCCGCAAGCGCGCAGAACAGATCCCAGTTCGGCCGCGCCTCGCCGAGCGGCGGGACGACGGGCCGGGCGCGCTGCACGCAATACTGGCCGTAAGAGCGGTACAGGTCGGCGTGCTCGAGCGAGCTCGTCGCCGGCAGGACGACGTCGGCGAAGCGCGCCGTGTCTGTCATGAACCGCTCGTGCACGACGAGGAACAGGTCCTCGCGCGCGAGGCCGCGGAGCACCGCGTTCTGGTCGGGCGCGACCGCCGCCGGGTTCGAGCACCAGATGAACATCGCGCGGACCGGCGGGTCCCGGAGGTCCGCGAGCGCGGCGCCGAGCCGGTTCATGTTCACGAGCCGCGCCGGCCGTGGCTGGAGGTCCTCGCGCACGAGCGGCGCGAGGTCGAACGCCTGGCCGGACGCGGTCGAGGCGAGGCAGCCGCCGCCGTCCCGGCCCGGCGCGCCGAGCACCGCCGAGAGCGCGACGATGGATCGGATCGTCATCGCGCCGTTCGCGTGGCGCGACGGCCCACCGCCGATGCGGATGAACGGCGCGCGCGCCGCGGCGAGCGCCCGCGCGAGCGCCTCGATGTCCCCGGGCGGCAGCCCGGTCGCGGCGGCGGTCCGCTCTGGGCCGTTCTCCGCGAGGACCCGCGCGCGCAGCTCCGGCCACCCGACCGCCTCCGCCGCGAGGAACGGCTCGTCGGCGAGCCCGTCGCGCGCGAGGACGTGGACGAGCCCGAGCGCGAGCGCGCCGTCGGATCCCGGGCGGACGACGTAGGTGCGGTCCGCGAGCCGCGCCGTCTCGTTCTGCCAGGTCTCGACGAGGAGGACGCGCGCGCCGCGCCGCCTCGCCTCCTTCACGCGGGCGGCGAAGTGGAGGCTCGTCGCGACCGCGTGGATGCCCCAGAGCACGACGAGGTCCGAGCGCTCGACCTCGTCGGGGTTCGGCCCGGGGGTGTCGCCCATCACCGCGCGCCAGCCGGCCCCCTGCGCCGGCGTGCAGATGGTCCGATCGAGCCGGGACGCGCCGAGCCGGTGGAAGAACGGCATGCCCGCGTTCCGCTGGACGAGCCCCATCGAGCCCGCGTACGAGTAGGGCAGGATCGCCTCCGGGCCGTCCTGCCGTGCGATCTCGGCGAGCCGGGCAGCGACGAGCCCGAGCGCCTCGTCCCAGCTCGCGCGCCGGAACGCGGCGTCGCCCTTTCGGCCGGCGCGGACGAGCGGGTGGAGGAGCCGGTCGGGCGAGTGGACCGATCGCTCGTACCCGTTCATCTTCGGGCAGAGCGTGCCGCGCGAGTACGGGTGCTCGGGGTCGCCGCGGACGCGGCGCGCCCTTCCGTCCTCGACCTCGACGAGGAGGCCGCAGGCGTCTGGGCAGTCGAAAGGGCAGACCGAGCGGAGGACCGGCACGGCGTCGCAGTGTAGCGCGCGGCGACCGCGCGCCGCGAGGCGGGACCCTTCAGCGCCGCCGGTCGGCGACGAGGAGCCGAGCGATCCCGAGGTCGTCCGTCGTCCGCCGCAGCCGGCGGAAGAGCGACGCCGCGAGCGCGCGGTAGAACGCGGCGGCCGTCCCGGCGTCGCGCTCGAGGACCGCGGTGAGCTCCTCGGCCCGGAAGGCGAGGAGCTCCGTCGGCTCCGCGGCAATGACCGTCGCGCTGCGCGGCGCGTGGTCGAGGAGGGACGAGGCGCCGAACTGGTTTCCGGCCTCGATGTCCACGACCTGGAGCGTGTCGCCCCCCTTCTCCTTGAAGACCCGGCAGCTCCCGCTCGAGATGACGTAGAGCGCGTCGGGCGGCCCGCCCTCGACGACGACCGTGTCGCCGGCCGCGAGCGTCACGCGCTCGGCGATCTCCGCGATCTCCCGGAGCCCCGCCTCGGGCACGTCCTTGAAGAGGTCCACCTGTCTCAGCGCCGCCGCGACGTCCATTGGGGGTCCTCCGCCCTCCCCCTCCCGCGCGGGAGTGTAGCGCGAACGGCGTCGTGCGTCGGCCGTTACGCGCTTCGCCGCGCGGGCCGGCGGGCGAGCGCTTCGTCGAGGTAGCCGCGCTCCGCCAAGACCTCGCGGACGAGCACGGGCTCGAGCCAGGGCGGCGGCGCCTCGGCGTTCCCCTCCTCCGCGACCGCGAGCACGAGCGGGCGATCGACGTACTCGTCGAAGTGCCACCCCGGAGCGGCCGCGACGAGGTGGCGCCGCTTCGCGATGCGCCGTCCCTCGGTGAGCGGCCAGAATGCGTCGAAGTCGGCGCGCGAGATGGTCTCGACGCGGCCCGGGTGGCCGCGCGCCGCCGCGCGCGCCCGGAACCACTGCTCGCCGAGCGCCGAGCGCGTGACGCCGACGCTCTCGCGCGAGTCGCCGGGGAGCCAGCCCTGCTCGAGCGCCTCGACGTCGCCGCCCTGCCCCTCCGGCGGGATCACCGTCACGAGGAAGCGGCGCTCCTGCGCGGCGGGGGCGGCCGCGCCGGCGTCCTCGTCCTCCTCCTCGCCGCTCGGCTCGAGCGCGGCGACGACGGCGTAAGCGGCGTCCGTGACGGGCGTCGCCTTCGTGCGGAGGTGGAGCGCGAGGTCGCGCTCCGCCGCGGCGCCGCGCTGCCCGGCGATGTTCAGCAGGGCGAGGAGGCCGGGCCGCAGCCCCGCGAGCGCCTCTCCGCGGCGGACCTCCTCTGCGCGCGCCTCGAGCAGCGCGCCCTCGACGGCGAGCGCCGCGGCGAGCGCCTCCTGCCGCGCCTCGAGCGGAGCGCGGAGCGCCTCGAGCGCGCCGGCCGCCTCGGCGGCGCCGAACCCGGCGGCGCGGAGCGGGGCGAGGAGGTCGCCGAGCCGCCGCGCCTCGCTCCGCGCGGCCTCGAGACCGAGCCCGTCGCCCTGCCCGGCAACGGCGGCGAGGGCCTCGCGCAGCGCGTGGGTCTGCACGCGGAGGGCGCCGGCGTGGAGCGCCGCGAAGGTCGCGGGCGCGCCGGCGCGCGGGATCGCGGCGCGCCGGGCGGTGAGCGCGGCCGCGAGCCGCGGCAAGAGCCGCCGCAGTCGCGGCGCGGCGTCCGCGGCGACCTCCTCGCGGGCGCGGCGGGCGCGCCGCTCGACCCGGTCGGCGAGCCAGTCGAGCGCGCCGCGGTAGGTCCCGGGGAGTTCGCCGCGCGCGGCGGCGAGCCAGGCGGCGAGGATTTCGGGCTCGCGCGCCGGCGCGGCGTCGCGCGCCCCTTGGTCGAGCTCCGTGCGCAGCGCGGCGGGGACCGCCCCGGCGAGCGCCGGCGCGAGCGCGGACAGCGCCGCGGCAAGCCGCTCGGTCGCGTCCGCCAGCGCGCGCGGCGCCCCGCGGTCCTTCGGATCGGCGGTACGCCCGAGCGCCTCCTCCGCGTCGGCGAGCCGCGCGAGGGCCAGGATCCGCGCCCCGGTCTCGGGCGGTCCGTCGAGGATCTCGGGGTCGAGCCGCATGTCGGTCACCCTCCGGGCGAGGTCCCGGGATGATGATCGATGCGGCGGGGCCGGGCAAATCCGCTGCCCCGAGCCCCGTAGGCCCCGAAGCGAAGGCGAAGGGCGAACGAGGACGGATCCCCGTTCGCCCCGCGACGTCGTATGACGACCGAGGACCGCGTCCGGCTCAGATCCGGAACGCCACGAACGCCGACAGAAAACGGATGTCGCGCGTGTCGTTCTTCCCCGCGAACGCCGGGAACGTGAAGGCGGCGCCGAGGTCGAGGTAGCGGAACGGCGTCACGACGATCGCGGCGCCGGCGGGGACCCTGTAGAAGTCCGAGAACGACCCGACGACCGGGTTGAGCGGCCCCTCGAGCGACGCGCCGACCGCGACGGCGAGGGTGGGCCCGAGCTGCAGCTGGAGCGTTGCGGGCACCGACAGGTGCTCCTTGTTCCCGAACGTCGCCTGGTTCGTGATCACGTCGTAGGTGGCGAGGTTCAACGAGATCGGCGCGCTGCGCGACGCGATGGTGTCCCGGTCCTTGAGGCCGAAGTTCACCGTCGGCGCGACGGTGAGCGCGAGCGCCCCGCCGCCGGCGCGGAACAGCGCCCCGCCCCAGGCCGCGTAGTTCCGCGGCTCCTGGATGCGGGTGACGTCGACTCCGCCCTGCAGCGCGACATCGAGACCCGCCCCTCGAATGATGCTGATCCGCGTGAACGCGCCGATGTCGCTGTAGACGTTCGGGCACCCGTTACTGGCGCCGCCGAGGCACAGGCCGGCGAGGTGGCGCACGCCGATCTCCCACTGGTCGGTCAGGCCGAAGGCGAGGCTCGGGTTGAGCGTCACTGGCTTCCAGTCGGCGTCCTTCGAGGCGTTGAGCTGGACGGGGGCCCAGATCTCGATCATGCCGGCCCCGAGCGTGAGCGGCCGGCGCGTGATCTCGGTCGGCCAGCGATCGAGCGTGCCTCCGAGCGCCACGTCCGCAGCGCCCGCGGGCCCGATGGTGGTGAGCAGCGCGGTCGCAACTGCCGCGCGCACGAGCATTCGTCGCATGTCCCCTCCCCTCCCGGACTCCTGGTCGAGTCACAAGGTGGACCCGACCGGGCGCGCGCGCCACGGGCGGGCGCAAAGGCCCCGGGCCCTCACCCGGCGGCCGTGCAGGCTCGGCACCCACGCGCGGAGTTGACCGCTCGCCCGACCGCGTGGTCCGGTCGGAGCCATGCGTGCGCTCGTCACCGGCGCCGGAGGCTTTCTCGGGACCGCGCTCGTCCGCGCGCTCGCGGCGCGAGGCGACCGGGTGCGCGCGCTCGTGCGCCGGCCGGCCGCCGCGCTCGACCTCGCCGGCGTCGAGCTCGTGACCGGGGACGCGACGGATCCCGCGACGCTGCGGTCGGCGGTGCGCGGGCAGGAGCTCGTCTTCCACCTCGCGGGCGTCCGGCGCGCGACGGATCCCGCCGAGTTCCTGCGCGTGAACGCCGGATCGACGCGCGCGCTCCTCGAGGCCTGCCTCGCCGAGGCGCCCGGCCTCACCCGGTTCGTCCTCGCCGGCTCGATGGCGGCCGCGGGGCCGTCGCGGACGCCGCGCCGCGAGAGCGCGCCGCTCGAGCCGATCGAGCCGTACGGCGTCTCGAAGGCGGAGGCCGAGTCGATCTCGCTCTCGTACGCGGACCGGCTGCCGGTCGCGGTCGCGCGACCGCCGCGCATCATGGGACCCGGCGACCGCGAGAACCTTCTCTTCTTCCGGCTCGCGCGCGCCCACCTCGCGCTCGACTTCGGCGACCGGCCGCTCTCGTGGATCGACGTGGACGACTGCGCGCGCGGCTTCCTCCTCCTTGCGGACCGGCCCGAGGCGCGCGGGGAGGTCTTCTTCCTCGCTTCGCCCGAGCCGACCACCGCCGCCGGGCTCATGCGCGAGGCGGCGCGGGCGCTCGGCGTCCGCGCGCGGCGCGTCCGGGTCCCCGCGCGGGCGCTCCGCGTGGTCGCGGCGCTCGCCGACGCCGTCACCGCGGCGACCGGCCGGCGCTTGCCGCTCAACCGCAAGCTCGCGGTGCAGCTCCTCGCGCCGGGCTGGGTCTGCGACCCCGCGAAGGCGAAGGAGCGGCTCGGGTTCGAGGCGACCACCCCGCTCGCCGACTCGATCGGTCGCGCCGCGCGCTGGTACGTCGAGCGCGGGTGGCTCTAGTCGAGCGCATCCACCGGTTCGCCTTGAGCGCGCTTTCGACCTGGTGGGTGGAGCCGCAGACGCCTCCCCCATCTACTTCGAGAGCTCGACGACGCTCGTGAAGCAAAGGCGGCCGTCGCGCAGCGCGGAGATCATCTGACGGTGAACTGCGTCAAGCGCTCGATGCGGGCTCGATGCGGGAAATTGGGGCGTGTCGTCGAACGAGAAGCTCGGGGCCGACCGCGAGCCGATCTCGCCACGACGGTTCCCCTGCGCTGAGCCGTCTCGGCCGACGCACTCCTCGATGCCAACTCCGTTCGGCGTTCGGGTCCGCCACCCTCGCGCATGCGACCTCCTCTCGCAGTAGCTCGGCGGTGACGGAGAGGGACGAGACGCCCCCGCTCTCGCAGCGCCGCTCTCGCACCGTCACATCGTCCCACCGGACACGTCGCGCAGCCGCCGCACCCCGACGACCCCGTTCCGCTCGCCGCACGCGGCGCAGACCTCGTACGTCATCTCCTTCACGACGAGGACGTCGGGGTGAGCTTCCGCAGGCGCGATCCGGACGCCGCACATCGGGCAGCTGAGCTCGGCGACGCGCGAGGCGCGCGCGAGGACGAGCGAGCGGCGGCGCCCCGGCGGGCAGCGGCTGCACTCGACGCCGTACAGGTAGCCGACCTCGGTCGTGGGCGGCGTCGCCTCGAGGTCCACGCCGCAGTACTGGCAGATCGTGCTCGCCACGCCCCTCGGCTAACGTGCGGGCGGCTCGCGCTCAACCGGATCCACCTTTGGGCATGCCTGGACGAGAGAAGGACCCGAACATCCCCGAGAGCGAGAGGCACCCGGGCGCACCCCCGGACCGCAAGAAGAAGCGCATCGGCGAGGATCGGAAGGCGGGCGAGGAGAAGCCGCGCCGCCCGGTCGGGAACAGCCAGCTACCGGACGAGCCGGCGGTCTTCCCGCCGCACAACTGAGCGGAGCGCTCCGGCTTCAGTCCGGCATCATCCGCGCGTGGCTTTCACGCTTCGCGGCCTCTACTCTGAGTGCGAGCATGTCTCGTACCCTACCGAGGCGGGGAGTGCGTGCGCTCAGGTGAACGGCGGGAGCGCTCCCCCGCTGACCCCTCGAGCGCGTTCACCGGAATGAGAGGGAAAGTTGGAGGCACCGCCCGGATTCGAACCGGGGAATAAAGGTTTTGCAGACCTTTGCCTTACCACTTGGCGACGGTGCCGTGCCGGGAGCGTTTCTACCGGAGGCACCCCCGCCCGTCAACGCGCGCGCCGGCCGCCTTGACGGGGCCGCACCTCTGCGCGGGCGACCTCGACGCCCCGCAGCCGGAGCGCCTCGACGACCCGCGGCAGCTCGGCCTCGGCGGCGCGCAGGAGGCGCGGCTCGGGCCGGAGCACGACCTCGATGCCGGCCGCCGACGACCTCAGCTCGACGTCGAGCGAGCGGCCGAACGAGAGCGCGAGGGGCGCGCCGTCGCGGACTCGCGCCGCGTCCACCGCCGCCGGGAGCGCCCGCACGAGCGCCGCGATCCCGGGCACCGGGGACGGGTCGGTCCGAAGCTCGCGTGCAGCGTCAGCGGCCGCGCCCGGGAGACCGCGCTCCTCGTCGCGCGCCGCCTCGCGCCGCGCCACGGCGGCTGCGCCGCCCCGGACCGCCGCCTTGCGCGCCTCGATGGGTCGCGCTCGCGCCGTCGAGCCAAGGTCGGTGGTCCGCGCCGTCGCCTGCGCGGTGCGCGCCCGCCGGAGCGCGTCCGCGAAGCGACCCGCCTCCGCGCTCGCCGGAGTCCGCCGCGCCGCCGCCGTCTCGTTCACGCGCATCCTTCTCCTCCGCGCCTTGGGCCGTCACGCCTCGGGATCGGCGTGCACCCCGAGCGTCTTCGACTTCGCCTCGCCTATGGGGAGGCTACGCTCAGGATGAACGGCACCCTGCACCCGGGGTGCCGCGCGGGGCCGCGGAATCAGCCGCAAATCCCGGCCCCGCACGTCCACCCGCCGGCCCACCGAGTCCACCCGCCGGCCCAGCGCGGCCGCGGTGCGTACGCCGCGCGGACCGCGAACGAACGTGGACGTGGACGTGGACCGGCGCGGGATTTCGGGCTCTATTCCACCCCGATGGAGGGGCTGAAGCGCACCGCGCGGATCCTGCTGCCCGTCGCGGTCCTCGCTGTGGCCGCGTGGGCGCTCTCGCGCGAGCTCGACGGCTTCCACCCGAGCGACGTCGAGCGCGGGCTCGAGGCGATCCCGACGCGCTGGATCGTCGCCGCCGCGATCGCCACCGCGATCGACTACCTCCTCCTCTCCGGCTACGACCTGCTCGCGCTCCGGTACGCGCAGCGCAGGCTGCCCACCGGGCGCGTCGTCTTCACCTCTTTCATCGCCTACGCGTTCGGCAACAACGTCGGCCTCTCGCTCCTCTCCTCCGGCTCGGTGCGCGTCCGGCTCTACTCGCAGTGGGGGCTCGCGCCCGCGGACATCGCCCGCATCGTCGCCTTCACGGCGGTCCAGCTCTGGGCCGGGCTCCTGCCGCTGCTCGGCATCGCGCTCCTGGCGGGCGCGCCGGGCCCGCTCCACCCCGCCGCGGCGCGCGCCGTCGGCGTCCTCGCGCTCGCCGCGATCGGCGGCTACCTCGTCCTCGCCGCGCGCGGCAGCGAGCTCACGATCCGCGGCTTCGTCGTGAAGCCGCCGTCGCTCCCGCTCGCGCTCGCGCAGATCGCGGTCTCCGCCGCCGACTGGGCCCTCGCCGCGTTCGTGCTCTGGCTGCTCCTGCCCGCCGCGGCCGCGCTCTCGTTCCCGTCCCTGCTCGGCCTCTTCATCGCCGCGCAGGTGGGGGGCCTCGCCTCGCAGATCCCGGGCGGCGTCGGCGTGTTCGACACGATCGTCCTCGCGGCGCTGACGCCCTCGGTGCCGGCGGGCGAGGCGCTCTCGTGCCTCGTCGCGTACCGGATCATCTACTACATCGTGCCGTTCCTCGCCGCGATCGTCCTCCTCGTCGGGAACGAGATCATCGTGCGGCGCGAGCAGGTCGGGCGCGTGCTCCGCGGCGCGCACGCCTCGTTCGCGCCGGTGGTGCCCTGGCTCGCCGCGCTCGGCGCGATCTTCGCGGGGACGGTCCTGCTCGTCTCGGGCGCGCTCCCGGCGATCGACGAGCGGCTCCGCCTCCTGCGGCGGGTCGTGCCGCTCCCGGTGCTCGAGGCGTCGCACCTCATCGGCAGCGTCGTCGGCACCGGGCTCCTCGTCCTCGCGCGCGGGCTCTCTCGCCGCCTCGACGGCGCCTGGCTGCTCACCCTCGGCCTCCTCGGCGCGGGTGTCGTCGCGTCGCTCGTGAAGGGGCTCGACTACGAGGAGGCGATCATCCTCGGCGTCATCCTCCTCACGCTCCTCCCGTTCCGCCGCCAGTTCTACCGGCGCAGCTCGCTCCTCGACGAGCCGCTCAACGCGTCCTGGGCGGTCGCGGTCGCCGCGATCGTGGCCGCCTCCGTCTGGATCGGCATCTTCGCGCACGAGCACGCCGACTGGTCGCGCACGTCGTGGTTCCGGTTCGCGTTCCATGCCGAGGCGCCCCGCGCGCTCCGCGCCTCGGTGCTCGGGGTCTCGGCGCTCGCGCTCTACGGCATCGCGGTGCTCCTGCGCCCGCGCCCGCCCGAGCCCCACCTGCCTACCCCGGACGAGCTCGCGCGCGCGCGCCCGATCATCGACGCGGCCCCGGAGTCGCTGCCGCATCTCGCGCTCGCCGGCGACAAGGCGCTCCTCCTCTCGCGGGAGGGCGACGCGTTCCTCTCCTACGCGGTCGAGCGGCGAAGCTGGGTCGCGATGGGCGATCCGGCCGGGCCGGAGCGCGCCGCGACGGAGCTCGCCTGGACGCTTCGCGAGCTCGCCGATCACCACGGCGGGTGGGCCTGCTTCTACCAGGTCGGGCCCTTCGCGCTGCCGCGGTACCTCGACATGGGGCTCTCGCTCTACCGCCTCGGCGAGGAGGCGATCGTTCCGCTCGAGGGGTTCTCGCTCGAGGGCGGGCCGCGGCGGCCGCTCCGCACCTCGTACCGGAGGGCGGAGCGAGACGGGCTCACCTTCGAGGTCGTCCCGGCTGCCGCCGTCGCCCCGCTGCTACCCGAGCTCCGCCGGATTTCCGACGCCTGGCTCCGCGAGAAGAACGTGCGCGAGAAGGGGTTCTCCGTCGGCGCGTTCGACGAGCGCTACCTGCGCGAGGGGCCGCTCGCGATTGGCCGGCTCGATGGCCGGATCGCGGCGTACGCGAACCTGTGGGCGCCCGCCAGCCGCTCCGAGCTGTCCTTCGACCTCATGCGCCACGCGCCGGGCGTCCCGAGCGCCACGATGGACTTCCTGTTCGTCTCGATCATGCTCTGGGGCCGCGAGCAGGGGTTCCGGACGTTCAGCCTCGGCATGGCGCCGCTCTCGGGCCTCGAGGACCGCACGCTCGCGCCGCTCTGGACCCGCGTCGGCGCGCGCCTCTATCGGCACGGCGAGTACTTCTACAACTTCCAGGGGCTGCGCCAGTACAAGGAGAAGTTCGAGCCGGAGTGGCGCCCGCGCTACCTCGCCGCGCCCGGGGGACTCCGCTTGCCGTTCGTTCTCGCAAACGTCGCAGCGCTCGTCTCGCGCGGGCTGAAGGGAGTGGTGTCGAAGTGATCGGGATGGCGCTCGTCGTCGCGGCCGCGCTCGCGGCCGAGCCCGCCGCGGCCCCCGCGCGCCCGGCCTCCGCGCCCGTCGCCGGGTTCGGCCGCCCGACCGTGCTCGCGCCGGAGGGGGCCCCGCGACGCGTCGTGCTCCTGCTTCCCGACGAGAACGGCCGTGGGTGGGAAATGGCCGGCCTCGCGGAGGAGCTCGCGCGCGACGGCGCGCTCGTCGCGAGACTCGACACGCACGCCTGGCTCGTCTCGCACGCGCAGTCCCGCTGCGCCTACCCCGCGGGCGATCTCGAGGTCCTCGCGCAGCAGGTCGAGAAGGAGCGCGGCCTCGACGCCTACCAGCGCCCGGTCGTCGTCGGCCTGGGCCAGGGCGCCCTCGTCGCGTGGGCCGCGCTCGCGCAGGCGCCGCCGGGTACGTTCGCGGGAGCGGTGGCGGTGGGCCCGTGCCCGGACCGGGCGCTCCGCGTCCCCCTGTGCGCGGGGTCCGGCCCGAAGCCGCGGCACCTCGACGGCGGGGACCTCCCCATGACGAAGCAGGCGCCCGCGCCGATGGAGGTGATCGCCCACGCCGGGGCCGCTTGCCTCCCCGCGGGCGCCGAGCGGCTCGCCCGCGACGTCGGCGCCCGGTTCGGCGCGATCGAGACCACCGCCGCCGGCGAGCTCGACGGGAGGCTCGCCGCCGCCATCCGGGCCGCGCTCGAGCGGGTGAGCGCCGCCGCGCCGCGCCCCCCGCCGCGCCCCCCCGCGGACGTCGCGGACCTCCCGATCGTCGAGGTGCCGGCGGCGGGCGACGATCCGCGGCTCGCGATCCTCCTCACCGGCGACGGCGGCTGGGTCGGAATCGACAAGGCGCTCGCGGGGGCGTTCGGGCAGGCGGGGGTCGCAACCGTCGGCCTCGACTCCCTCCGGTTCTTCTGGAAGCGGCGGACGCCGGACGAGACCGCGCGGGCGGTCGCGCGCATCATCGAGCACTACGGGGCGGCGTGGCGGCGGACCGAGGTCATCCTCGTCGGCTACTCGCGCGGCGCCGACCTCGTCCCATTCGTCGCCGGGCGGCTGCCGCCGGTGGTGGCGCAGCGGCTAAGGCTCGTCGCGATGCTCGGTCCCGCCACGTTCGCCGAGTTCGAGGTCCACGCGATCGACCTGTTCTCGTCGCGACGGCGATCCTCCGCGCTGCCGACCGAGGACGCCGTCCGCGCGACCGCGGGGCGAATGCGGATGCTCTGCGTGATGGGCTCGGACGAGAGGGACAGCCTCTGCCCCGCGCTCGGCGACCTGCCGTGGGTGAAGCGGATCGTGCTGCCCGGCGGACACCACTTCGACGGGGCCTACGACCAGCTCGCGCGGATGGTGCTCGACGCCGCCCAGCCCTGAGGGTCCCCCGGCCTGCCGCGGCGCACGCTCGCTGCCCGCGTCACTCGCCCTCCCCGAGGATCCGGTAGAGCGTCTTCCGGTCGATCCCGAGCAGCTCTGCCGCGCGCGTCTTGTTCCCCTGGCACTCGGCGAGGACGAGCGCCGCGTAGCGTCGCTCGAGATCATCGAGCGTCGGTCGGAAGCCCGGCGGGAGCGGCAGGCCGCGGGCAGGCTCGGCGGCGGGCCCGTCCCGCAGGCGGTCGGGAAGGTCCGCCGGCACGACGACGCCCGAGGGGTTGAGCGCGAGCGCGCGCGCGATGACGTTCTCGAGCTCGCGCACGTTCCCCGGCCAGTGGTACGCCTGCAGGAGCTCGCGCGCCTCCGCCGACACCGTCGCGCCCTCGCCGCGGCCGTGCTTTGCGGCGAAGTGCTCGGCGAGGAGCGGCACGTCCTCGCGCCGCTCGCGCAGCGGCGGGATCCGGATCGTGACGACGTTCAGGCGGTAGTAGAGGTCCTCGCGGAACTTGCCGCTCTTCACCGCCCCCTCGAGGTCGCGGTTCGTCGCCGCGACGACGCGCGCGTCCACGGGGATCGCCTCGTTCGCGCCGACGCGCCGGATGGTCCCCTCCTGCAACGCGCGCAGCAGGCGCGCCTGGAGGCCCGGCCCGACGTCGCCGATCTCGTCGAGGAAGATGGTGCCGCCGGAGGCCTCCTCGAACAGTCCGCGCCGGGCCGCCTGGGCGCCCGTGAACGCGCCGCGCACGTGGCCGAAGAGCTCCGACTCGAGCACGCCCTCGGCGATGGCACCGCAGTCGACCGGCACGAAGTGACCGGCGGCGCGCGGCGACGCCTGGTGGAGGGCGCGCGCGACGAGCTCCTTGCCGGTGCCCGACTCCCCGAGGATGAGGACCGTCGCGTCGCTCGCGGCGACGCGCGCCGCGGTCTTGAACACCTGGAGCATCGCCTCGCTCCGGCCGACCGCGTTCTCGAGCCGGTACTTGTCGCGCAGCTGGCGCCGGAGCGCCCGGTTCTCCTCGGCGAGCCGCCGCTGCTCGAGCGCGCGCGCCGCGGTGTGCTGGACCGCGTCGACGTCGTACGGCTTCGAGACGTAGTCGAACGCGCCGCGCCGGATGGCCTCGACCGCGCCGTCCACGTTCCCGAAGGCGGTGACGAGGATGATGGGCGTCGCGGGCGCGTCGCGCTGGAACGCCTCGGTCACCGCGAGCCCGTCCACTTCGGCCATGCGGATGTCGGAGACGATGAGGTCGGGCGTCTTGCCGGCCGCGAGCCGATCGAGCGCCTCGCGCCCGTCGGAGAGCTGCTCGACGTTCCAGCCGCGCTCGCCGAGGACGCGGGCGAGCAGCTCGCGGCTCGAGGCGTCGTCGTCGATGACCCAGATCGTCGTCATCCGCTATCCCGCCTCGCGCCACGCCGGCGCCGGCACGAGGAAGATGAAGGTCGAGCCGCGCCCCGGCTCGCTCTCCACCTCGATGCGGCCCTTCAGCGCGCCTGCGATCTCGCGGCAGATCGCGAGCCCGAGCCCGGTGCCGCGCCCCGGCGGCTTCGTCGAGTAGAACGGCTCGAAGATGTGGCGCCGCTCCTCGGCGCCGATGCCGGCGCCGGTGTCGGCGACGGCGAGCGCGAGCTGCCCGCCGTGCCGCGTGACCCGAAGGGTGAGCGTGCCGCCGCTCGGCATCGCGTCCACCGCGTTCGAGATGAAGTTCGTGAGGACGTGGCGCACGAGCCCGGGGTCGGTCACGACCTGTCCGAGGTCCGCGGGTACGTCGCGCACGACCGCGAGGCGAACGCGCGCCTCCGCGGAGAGCGACAGCGAGAGCGCCTCGTCCACGAGCGCGCCGACGTCGGTCGGCTCGGGCGCGGGCGTCAGGGCGCGCGCCGAGTCAAGGAACCGCCGGATGATCGCGGTCATCCGCTTCACGTCGCCGTCGAGCGCGCCGAGCTCGCTCCTGATCCCGGAGGGACAGGCGGGGTCGCGCGCGAGCAACTGCACGCGGCCGCTCATCGCGTTGAGCGGGTTCCCGAGCTCGTGCGCGATCGTGCCGGAGAGCTGTCCAAGCGCGGCGAGCCGCTCCTTCGCGGTGAGGTCGCGGCGCGCCGCGACCAGCAGATCGTTGAGCTCGCCGAGCGCGCGGTTCTTGCGCGCCAGATCGGCGGTCGCGTCGTCGATGCGCGACTGGAGCTCGGCGTTGAAGTTGCGGATGCGCGCGAGCATCGCGTCGAGGCCGCGCGCCACGATGCCGATCTCGTCGGAGCGGGCCGCGCCGGGGACGGGCGGCGCGCTCGGCCCCCCCGACTGGAACCGCGCCATCACGTCGGCGAGCTGCGAGAGCGGACGCGCCAGCATCGGGCCGAGCGCGAAGGCGAAGAAGAGCGCGAGCGAGATGGCGCTCGCCGCCGTGACCCCGAGAAAGACGCCCCGCTCGCGCTCCGCGATCTCCTTCGCGTACGAGACGTCGGCCTCGACGTGGAGGAGCCCGATCGGCTTCTTCGCGAGGTCGCGGACGGAGACCTCCGCCGTCGCGACGCGCCCGCCCTCGTCCTCCTCGATCCGGACCACCTGCGGGTCCGGCAGGGGACCCGCGCGCGTGTCGAGCGTGACCTGCAGCCCGCCCGCGCCGAACTCGATCCCGGAGACCTCGAGCTTCCCGTTCCGCAGGAGGACGAGCTCGGCGCTCTTGAGGCCGCGGTGGAGCGGCATCGCCTCGGCGAGGCGGTCCGCGACCGCGTCGTGCTCGAGCGTCCGGAGCGCGCCGTGCGCCAGATCGAGGTCCGCGACGACGGACCGCGCCACCTCCACCGTCCGCTCCTGCACGACCTGCTCTACGGCGCGCTGCGCCGTGGCGGCGCCGAGCGTCGCCGCCACCGTCATCGTCACGATGAGGATGGCGCCGAACAGGAGGGTGAGCTGCAGGCGGAGGGACACGTACCTTCCAAATGAAGCGGGCCGGTTGCTTGCGCAACCGGCCCGAGTTTCGCAGGATTCCCGGCGAGGATTACTACTTCTTCTCCTCGGCCTTCTTGTCGGCCTTCTTCGCGGCCGCCTTCTTCTTGGCCGGCTTCGCGTCGGCCTTCTTCTCCGGGGCCTTCTCGGCAGCGGCGGGGGCAGCGACCGGCTCGGCGGCCGGGGCAGCAGGGGCGACCGGGGCGGCCGGGGCAGCGCCCTCGACGGCGAACGACGAGGAGGCGGCGAAGAGGAACGCGGCGGCGATGACCGTGGCGATGAGCTTCATGGTTTGACTCCGTCTGGCAGGGGCCCGTCCGACGGGCCGGTTTGGGGCGGAGACGAGCATCGCGCGTGCCGCAGGCTCTTCGAGTCAAAACCCAGTGCTTTCAAGGGGCGGCTTGACCGCTCGGCTGGCCTCCGGGGAGATCCGGGGCGGCTGCCCGCACCCGGCGGGGCAGATCGCCCCGGATCGGGCCGGCAGCCCCATCAGGGTCACCCGGGCCAAGGACCTTCACACCGGCGGGAGGCCCGGTCCCCTCAGCTCCGATAGTCCGCGTTCTCGGTCACATACTCGTGAGAGAGGTCGGCGCCGAAGACGACGCACGAGGACGGGCCCATCGCGAGGTCGATCTCGATCTCGACCCGGCGGGCGTGCGGCGGGAAGTTGATCGGGGGCTTGAACGCGACGCCATCGGCGCCGGCGACGCTCGCGTAGAGCTCTGCCGCCTTCATGTGCGCGACGAGGCGGCGCTCCTTCTCGGGATCGAGCCGCATGGCGCCCGCCTCGAGCACCACCTCGCCACCCACCTTCATGCGGACCTTGGCCGGATCGAGCGGCAGCCCGAGCGCTCCGGCGTGCTTGCCCACGGCGCAGAGGAGCCGGCCGACGTTCGGGTCGTTGCCGTTCACCGCCGCCTTGAGGAGCGGCGAGTTGGCGACGGCCTTTGCGACGCCGCGCGCCTCGTCGTAGGTCCGGCCGCGCGTGACGGTGACCCGCACGACGTGGTGGACGCCCTCGCCGTTACGGACCACGTCCTCGGCGAGCGCGCCGCAGAGCCGCGCGAGCGCGTCGGCGAAGTCGCCGGCGGGCGGGGTGGCGCGGCGGCGGGAGGAGAGGAGCACCACGGTATCGGAGGTGGACGTGTCGGAGTCGACGGTGATCGCGTTGAACGACGGCTCGACCGCCTCGTCGAGCGCGGCGCGGAGCGCGGCGCGCGGCACGTCGAGATCCGTGAGCAGGTAGACGAGCATGGTCGCGAGGTTCGGCTCGATCATCCCCGCGCCCTTCGCGATGCCGACGATGCTCCCGTCGCCGACCTCGATCCGCCGAACCTTCGGGAAGAGATCGGTCGTCATGATCGCCTCGGCCGCCGGGAGGATCGAGCGCGGCTGCAGGGCGGCGGCCGCGCGCGGCAGCGCCTCCACCATCGCGTCCACCGGCAGCCGCCACCCGATGACGCCGGTCGAGGACGGCAGCACCTCCTCCGGAGCGACGCCGAGCGCGCGCGCCGCCTCCGCGCACACCCGCTCCGCCGCGTCGATGCCGCCGGGCGCGCAGACGTTCGAGACCTTGTTGTTCACCACGATCGCGGCGAGCGTCGGTCCCTCGACCCGGCGGCGACCCACGATCACCGGCGCGCCTGGGAAGGCGTTGCGGGTGAACTTGGCCGCGAACGCGGGGGTCGGCCGGTCGAGCGCGATGAGCGTCACGTCGAGACGGGACGGCTTCGGGGCCTCGACGGGGACGAACTCGAGCGAGGCCGTCCCGACGCGGAAACCCGCGGGCAGCCCGGCCTGGGACTCGAGCCAGGCGCGGTGCGCGGCGCGATCGGCGAACGTCGGGGTGGGCGACATGCGCCCTTTTCGCCGTTCCCCCCGCGCGCGTCAACGCCGCGGACGAGCTACCACCCCGTGCGCAGGGCGTGCAGGGCGCGACCGGTGACCACCTTCTCGGTGTGGCCGCGACGCGCGTCCTGCAGAACTCGCCTGTCACCGAGCGCTCCCTCGCCGTCCTGGCGACCGGGGCCGTGCTCGCGTTCTGCTACGTGGTGCGCGAGCTGCTCGTCCCGACGATCGTGGCGCTCGTGCTCGCCTTCACCGTCCACCCGTTCGTCGCCTGGCTCGAGCGGCGGCGCGTGCCGCACCCGCTCGCGGCGCTCGCGGGCACGCTCCTCGCCACCGGCGCCATCGTCCTCGTGTTCGTCCTCCTCTACGGCGGCGCGCAGGACCTCGCCGGCGAGCTGCCGGCGTACGAGGACCGGCTCCGCGACACCTGGGACCGCCTCACCCGCAGCTTCCTCCACCTGCGTGCGCAGACCCAGGACCTCGCGCCGCCGCGACAGCCCGGCACCGTGCGCGTCGAGGAGACCGTTCCGTGGACCGCGCTCGTCCTTGGCACGGCGCAGGGTGCCGTCGCGATCGCCGCGGCGGCGGCGGTCGCAGTGTTCGTCCTCTACTTCGCCCTCGCCGAGGGACCGCGCTACCGGCGCAAGTTCCTCGAGCACGCCGGGAAGGACCCGGACGGTCGCGCGCGCGCCCGGCTCGCGCTCGAGGAGCTGCACCGCGACGTCTCCCAGTACATGTGGAACCGGATCCTGCTCAACGTCCTGCTCGGCCTCGCGACGTGGCTCGCCTACGCGGCGTGGCTCGACCACGCCGCCGTCTGGGGCTTCACCACCGCGCTCCTCCACTTCATCCCGTACGTCGGCCCGGCCGTCGGCCTCGCGTTCCCGGTGCTCATGGCGGTGCTGCAGTACGGCACGCTGAAGCACGCGCTCATCGCGGGGGGCGTCTACCTCGCGCTCGTCTCGGCGCAGGGCAACGTCGTCGACCCGATCTTCCTCGGGAAGCAGCTCCGGCTGAACGCGCTCGCCGTCTTCGTCGGCTCGCTGTTCTTCTTCTGGCTGTGGGGCCCGATCGGGCTGTTCGTCGCCGTCCCGGTCCTCTCGACGATCCGGATCGCGTGCAAGTACGTCCCGCGCCTCGGGGCGATCGCGGACTTCCTCGCGGAGTAGGCGCCCAGGGTGAGGTGCGCGGCCCCGGGGCGCTCCGTCGCGACGGAGCGCCCGCGGGGCGCGGAGCTACTTCGCGGGGGCGGACACGGGGACGACCGCCGGGTTCGCGGCCGCCGCGGGGGCGGGGGCATTCTTCGCGAGCCAGCGCTCCATCTCGCGGACCGAGTCGTAGTCCTTGTCCTTCGGGACGATGAACTTGTCGACCATGATCCCGTCGAGGATCGCCTTGCCCTTCGCGTCCTCGTGCATCGCGAGGAGCGCCGCCTTCACCTTCGCCTTCAGCGCGGCGTCCATCTTCGGGTTCACGATGACCGGGGGAATGCCGTACGGCGCGGACTTGGCGACCACCTTGGTGTTCCGGGTCGTCGCCGGCGACTTCGCCGCGAGGTAGTCGTAGATGAGGCTGTCGACGGACGCGCCGTCGACCGTCCCCTTGCCGACCTCGTCGATCGACTTGTCGTGCGAGAAGGTGAACTTCACGGTCGAGAAGAACTTTTCGGGCGCGACCCCGAACTCCTTCGAGACCATGTAGGTCGGCACGATCCGGCCGGTGTTCGACTTCGGATCGGTGAAGGCGAAGGTCTTGCCCTTGAGGTCGGCGAGCGTCTTCGCCGGGCTGCCTGCGGGCGCGATGATGTACGCGTGGTAGAAGGGCTTGCCGTAGGACTGCGGCGCTACGAGCAGCTCGGCGCCGAACTTGTCGTGGTCGCGGACGTACGGGCCCGAGCAGACGAAGGCGATGTCGAGCTCGCGCTTCTCGAGCGCGACGTCCATCTCGTCGTAGGTCCGGTACTGGACCATCTCGACCTTCCGGCCGAGCTTCTGGCCGACGTAGCCGAGGAGCCCGTTGTAGTAGATGATCGTCTCCTTTGGAGAGATCATCGCGGCGAGGCCGATCTTGAGCGGCGGCTCCTCGGCGCGGGCCGCCACGGCCCCCGCGGCGACCGCGAGCAACAGCGACACCTTCACGATCCTGTTCAGCATCGTCCCTCCTCCTCGTGCGTGTGACGTCGGTCAACGGCCCGACGCGAGCCGACGAACCTGGCCCTCACCGTCCGGGTGGGCGGGCGCGCGGACGTGCAGCGCCCCGGGCTGTGCCCCGGCCTGGAGCTGGAACCAGCGGACGATCTCCTGGAGCCGCAGCGCCTGCTCGGACAGGTGCGCGGCGGTCGCGGCGAGCTCCTCCGCGGCGGGCGCGTTCTGCTGGGTGACGCGGTCCACCCGATCCATCGCCTCCGCCATCTGCGCGACGCCCTGCGCCTGGTCCTGCGATGCGGCGGCGACTTCGCGGACGAGCGTCGTGGTGTCGCGGATCGACGGCACGAGCGCCGCGAGGAGCACCCCCGAGCGCTCCGCGACCTCCACGCTCGTCGCGGCGAGGCGCGCGATCTCCTTCGCCGCGTCCTGGCTGCGCTCGGCGAGCTTGCGCACCTCGGCCGCGACCACCGCGAAGCCGCGCCCGTGCGCGCCCGCGCGGGCCGCCTCGATGGCCGCGTTCAGCGCGAGCAGGTTCGTCTGGTAGGCGATCTCCTCGATGATCGAGGTGCGCTCCGCGATGTTGCGCATCGTCTCGACCGTCTTCGCGACCGCCTCGCCGCCCGCCTCGGCGTCGCGCGCGCTCCCGACCGCCATCTCCTCCATCCGGCGGCTGCTCGCGGCATTGCGGGTGATCGCGCTCCGCATGTTGCCGAGCAGCTCGTTCGTGACCTGGACGCCCTGCGCCTGCGCGGAGGCGCCCTCCGAGAGCGAACGGGAGGCCGCCGCGACCTGCCCCGAGGCGTCACCGAGCGTGTCGGCCGAGCCGCGCACGTCCCCGAGCACGCGGACGAGGTCCTCCGTCATCTTCCGCATCGCGACGAGCAGCCGTCCGGCCTCGTCGCCGCCGCCACCCCGGATCTCGAAGGAGAAGTCGCCGCGGGCGATCCGCTCCGCCGCGGTGACCGCCTGGAGCACCGGTCTCGAGATGCTGCGGGTGACGAGCGTCGCGATGACGATCGCGGCGAGCGAGGCGATGACGATGAGGGCGAGGACGAGCGCGCGGCCCGCGTAGTAGCGCTCGTGCCCCTGCGTCCGCGCGAGCTCGATGAGCTCGCCCTGGTGGCTCGCGTAGGCGCTGAACGCGTCGATGAGCGCCCCGAGGAGCGGCACCACCTCGTCCGTGAGCTTGCGCTGCGCGTCGGAGAGCTTGTCCTGGTCGAGCAGGTCCTTCGATGCCAGCGCGGCGGTGCCGTAGGCGCGCCACGACGCCCGCGCCGCCTCGAGCAGCCGCTGCCCGGCGTCGTCGCTCGAGAGCTGGGCCACCCGCTCGAGCGCGTCGTCGATCTTGCGGCGGTTCTCGTCGATCGTCGCGAAGTCCTTCTGCGCAGCCTCCCGGTCCATCTGTAGAAAAGCGTGGTTGAGGCGCAGGCTCGTGTCGTTCGCCGCGAGCAGCGCGCGCTGCGTGAGGCGCGCCTTCGCCCAGTTCACGTCAGCGACGTGCGTGAGGCTCTCGTCGAGCGTCTGCATGCGCTCGACCGCGAGCGCGCCCACCCCGACGAGGAACGCGATGAGCACCCCGAACGCGAGCGCGAGCCGCTTGCCCATCGCGATTCCGTCCATTGCGCCGAGCATTGCCTCACACCTCTTGCGGGCCGCCGTGCCGCCACCGCGTACACCTCATTTACACCCGATCCGATCGTTGCCGCAGCGGAGAGCGCGCGGGTCGTCACTTTTCGTGGAGGCGTCCGGCGTACAATGACGGCGCCAGCGCACCGATGGGGGAGCGCGCCCACACGGCGCAGCGCGCCACGCGCATTGGCTGCGCCGCACTTCACTTGCGGTCCGTGCGCGCGCGACAATGCGCCGCGGGTCCCTCGAACCGCTAGCGACGCGAGGGCTTCCGCGCGCCCGCGGCGCGCGTCTTCGCGCCCGTGCCCGGCGCCGACGCGCGCGCGAACGACGCCACGCGCGGCCGCGGGCCGCGCCGGAGGAGCGCGCTGACGAGCGCCTCGCCTACGTGGTCGCGCCCGGCGGGCAGCCCGAGGCGAGCGTCGCCGGGGCGGCCGCCCGCGACGAGCGCGACCTCCGCGCCGATGACGTCGAGCCGCTCCGGAGTGGCGGGGGCGAGGGGGGCGTCCGTGCGCGGCCGGCGCGTCGGCGGCAGGCTGCGGCGGAACACCGACAGGACGAAGCTCGCTCCGGCGGCGACGCCGAGCGACTGCGCGAGAGCGCCGCGAGCGCACGCCCGGGCGAGCGCGTACGCGAGGTGGACGTGGTCGCTGTGGCGCGCGAGCGCATAGCGCCCTACCGCGAGGACGCGTGCGTCGTGCCCGTGGCTCGCGGGCGCGCGGACGTCCTCCGTCAGGCGGCCGGGCGCAGGCGCGATCCGATCCACGTGCGCGAAGAAACGCTGCCTGCGCTCGGCGTCGGGCAGCCGCCTGCGGCGCACCGAGATGCGGCGCAGGGGCCGCCGCCCCTCGGGGGCGAGGACGACGAAGAGCCGCTCCACGGCGTTCCGTCCCTCGACGGCCCCACCCACGCGAGGCACGGCCAGGAAGGAGACCGCGCCCTGCTCGAGGATCTCGACCACGCTCGAACGATGGGACCGGGCGCCTCGCGCGGCGACCGTCGCGAGGGGGCGAGCGACCCCGCGCCCCATCGGCGCACGTGAGTCGAGGCGGCGCACGGAGCGATCGTGGCATCCCCCGTGGGACGCGCGCCCGACCGTCCACCCCGCCCGCGGCTTGGCGGGCGGGCCTCGACCGGCCCAGCTTTCCGCGGGGGCGGCGCGCTCGGCGCCGCGGGAGGCGAAGATGGCGAGGCTCGGCTGGGGGGCGGCTGCGGCGTGCGCGCTCGCGACGGCGTGCGGCAGCGGCGGGAGCGCGGCGCCGGGAGCGCAGGCTCCCACGCTCGCGCACGCGACGGTTTCGAGGAACGGCTTCACCTATTACGCGTCCGCCCAGGGGATGGCGGCCGACATCTGGGACGTCTCGGCGGACGAGGCCGGGAACGTCTACGCCGCGGCGGGCGACGCGATCCTCGCGAAGCGCCGCGGCGACGAGGCGTTCCACCGCTTCGACGCGGCGAGCGCGGGGATCACGCGCAACTGCGACGAGGGGAAGACGAACGCGTGCCCGGTCGTCTCGGTCGGCGGGGCCGCCTCCGGCGTCGCCGTGTTCGGCCTGCAGGGACTCGGCACGGACGGCGACTCGGATCCCGACTGGTGGCTCGACTCGGGCGGCGCCGACGTCTTCCGGTTCGACGGCGAGAAGCTCGCCCGTACGCGCCACGTGCAGGTCTCCGGCATGCCGCACCAGTTCTGCATGGACCACTCGCCCGGTCCGTGCTCCATCGGTGATGCGACCTGGGAGAAGGGCCGGCGCAAGGTCCGCCAGGTGCTCCGGATTGCCGTGAACCACGCGGCGGGGACGCTCCAGTACGGGGACGTCTGGATGGCGGGCACCCACGGCACGTTCAACGTCCTCGTCGCGAACCCGGCGGCGCGCGGCTGGAACGACCTCTCGTCGCAGCACCGGGACGTGCCCGGGATCGACGACCGCAAGTTCGTGTGGGAGCACGACCACCCCGCGATGACGGCGTGGGCGACCATCAACGGCGTGAAGCAGCTCGCCTTCCTCAGCGGCAACAGCACCGCCGTCGCGATCGACCCGACGACCGGCGACCCCTGGGCGGCGAACGAGACGCGGCTCGCGTCGAAGCGCGGTTACGGCTCGACCGCGGCGGGCTGGGACGTGGCGATGTGGCCGCCGTGGATGCCCGACGAGCTCGGCTCGTTCCTCGACGTCTGGCCCGATCCGCACCCCGCGGACCCGCAGCAGTTCGATGCCATGGATCCGTCCTGGCTGGACGCCATCTCGTCGCTGTCGTTCTGCGACGACGGCACGCTCTGGATCGCGTCCTCGCTGCACGGGCTCGCGCGGCGCGCGCCGAACGGGAGCATCTCGTACGTCGACCTGCCTCCCGGCACCGCCAACAGCGCGTCCGCGGTGGCCTGCGACCCGAGCGACGGGTCGGTCTGGGTCGGGTTCGGGTGGGGCGGCTTCGGCCGCTGGAGCGGACAGTGGTGGACGATCGCGCAGGAGTCGCCGCCCTCCTACGCGGTGCTCGCGCCGACGCGGAACATCCAGATCGATCGGTGGGCGTCCCCGCGGATCGTGTACGTCGCCCAGGCTGCGAGCCGCTTCGGCCCGGGAGGCGTGACGATCTACAGGGGGCCGTGAGAACTGCAAGTCACCGTGAGAACTTGGACTTGGACTTGGACTTGGACCTGGAGCTGATGCTCGGGTCGAAGTCGAGGTCCACGTCCACGTCCACGACCACGCTGCTGCGGATTACCCGGTGTAATCCCGCTCCACGATCTCCCCCGGCCGCGGCGCGCCGATGAGGAGACCGAGCGCGTCCATCAGGATCCACTTCTGGAGCGCGGCGTCGCCCGGTCGCCCGAGCGAGTGGCCGGCGATGAACCCGCGAGGCGCGAGCGCGCGCGGAGGGCGCGCCTGGCGCGTCTCCTCCGGCTCGACCGTCACGACGACCGTCGGGATCCCGACCATCTCGATCGCCCGCTGCACGGTGACCACCGTGCGGTGGCAGAGCCGTCAGCCGCCGGTGAGCAGGACCGCCCCCGGCCGCTCGCGATCCACCTCCCGCACGAGCGCCGGGATCGTCTTCTCCCGCAGCTCGCGGAGCGCCTGGCTGTAGCCGAGCGAGAAGTGGCGCGCGGTGAGGCCGCCGACGCGCCCCTCCCGCGCGAGCTCCCGCACGCGGTCGATCGGGAAGACGCAGTTCATGTCGCGGTCGACGCAGGCGTGGTCATAGTGCGAGTCGTCGTAGCGCAGGTCCGCCGCCTCGACCTCCGCGGGGATGACGCGCCAGGTCGTGTCGCCGTCCATCTGGAACGGCGCGTCTTCCTTCGCGCGAACCGCGGCGGTCGACACGAGGCAGATCGCCGCCTCCTCGAGCTTCCCCTGGAACGGCGTGAACGGCACGCAGTAGCGGGAGAGCTCGAGGAGCCTGGGATCGGAGGGCTGTGCCATCCGCCCCCCCGTCAGCGCTTCAGCTTGTCGAGCGCCGCCATGATCTTGTCGGTGGGCGGCTGCTCGGAGATGTCGTGGACGTCGACGTAGGCGATCTTCCCCTGCTTGTCGACGACGAAGATCGCCCGCTCGCAGATGCCGCTCTCGCCCCGGAGCACGCCATATTTCGCGGCGACGTAGGCGTGCGGCCAGTGATCGGACAGGAGCGGGTAAGACAGCCCGCCCATCGACTTCGCCCACGCCTCGTTCGTCGGGACCTGATCCGTGCTGATGCCCAGGACCTGGGCGTCACGCCGCTCGAACTCGGAGAGATCCTCCTCGTACGAGGGCATCTGCACGGTTCAG
>DASWEI010000181.1:0-1956 GCA_036394835.1 Anaeromyxobacter sp.
CCGGATCCAGACCGGCGGAGGATCGACCAGCGTGCACTTCGCCGTCTACGACTTCATCCCCCAGATCCTGCACTCGCACCCCCTGTTCGGGCTCGGGCTGAACAACTTCTCCATCTACTACGAGTTCGTGACCGGGAAGACGAACTGGGGGCCGCACTCGTTCTACGTCGCCCTCATCGTGGAGACGGGCGTCGTCGGAACGCTCGCGTTCCTGGCCTTCATCGGCTACGTGTTCTGGCGGCTACGGGTCGCGATCCGCCTCGGGAAGGCGCTGGCGGCCGCGGGCGACTGGGTAGCGGTGCGCGTGCGCCCGCTCGCCTGGGGGCTGACCGCCGCGCTCGTCGGGACGATGGCCTCGAACTTCTTCTACCTGACGATGCAGTTCTATTACTTCTACGCGTTCGTGATGCTCGCGCTTGCGGTGCCGATCGTCTTCGGTCGCCGCCTCGAGAGCTCGTCGGCATGAGGCATGCGTTGGCCTCGGACGCCGCCCGCGCGTTCCTCGGGCGCCGCTGGCAAAGGAGGCAAGCCGGCGGCGCGCAGGACAGTACAACCAGTACGGACAAGCGCCGCCGGCGCAGCATCCTGCCGCCAGCGGCGTCAGGCACCGCGGAGGCCGGCATGCCGGCCTCCGCCGTTACTAAGAGTTCAAAATCGGCGCGAGAGGGCTTGCCCTCTCCGCGTCGATTTGGAGCCGGGCTTCGCCCGGCGGGAGCAGACGGCGGCGAGGGGCGCGCGTGAAGGTCGTCGTCCTGACCACGTCCTACCCGCGCTTCGCGGGGGACGCCGCCGGCCGGTTCGTCGCCGATGCGGTCTCCCAACTGAGGAGGCGGGACGTGGAGGTGGAGGTCGTCTCGCCGGCAACGTTTCGCCACTTCGGGATCGCGTACGGATCGGGCATTGCAGGGAATCTGCGTGCGCACCCCGAGCGGGGGCTGCTGCTGCCGTTGATGCTCTCGTCGTTCGTCCGGGCGGCGCGGGCGGCCGCGCGCGATGCGGATCTCGTCCACGCGCACTGGCTGCCGGCGGGCGCCGTCGCGCTCGCGATCCGGAAGCCGTTCGTGCTCCAGCTCTGGGGGACGGACGTGGAGCTCGCGCGCCGGGCGCGGAGGGCGGCGAGCGCGATCGTCCGGCGCGCGCGGATCGTCGTCTGCGCCTCGAACGCGCTCGCCGACGACGCTCGTGCGCTCGGCGCCCGCGACGTGCGCGTGATCCCGAGCGGCGTCGAGATCCCTTCCGAGGTCGGCCCGGAGGCGGACCCGCCCGAAGTGCTGTTCGCGGGCCGCCTGTCGCCGGAGAAGGGGATCCTCGACCTCGTCGAGGCGGCCCGGGGGATGAAGCTCGTCGTCGCGGGAGACGGGCCGCTGCGCCACCGTGTCCCCGGGGCGCTCGGCTTCGTCCCGCATCACGAGCTGCTTCGCCTGTACGAGCGCGCCGCCGTCGTCGCGTGCCCGTCGCGGCGGGAAGGGTTCGGCGTCGCGTGCGCGGAAGCGATGGCGCACGGCCGGCCGGTCGTCGCCTCGGGGGTCGGCGGGCTGCTCGACCTCGTCGACGACGGCGAGACGGGCGTTCTCGTCACGCCCGGCGACGTCCCGGCCCTCAAGGCCGCGCTCGAGCGCCTGCTCGGGGACGCCGACCTCCGTCGGCGCCTCGGCACGGCCGCGCGCGAGCGGGCCTCGGAGCAGCTTGCCTGGGAGCGCGTCACCGACCTGACCATCGCGGCCTACCGGGGCATCTAGCCTACAGCCCGATGTCCGAGGTAACAGAAGTCGTCGCGCTGGAGCAGAGGCCGCTGAGCCGGCCGCTCGCCCTCGCACGCGAGTACGGGCTCACGCTCCTGGTCGCGGCCGTCGCGTTCGTCGTGGCATACGACAACGGCGGTTTCGGAGAGTCCTCCCGGGACATGCTCGCGATCGCGCTCTGGTGGGCGCTCATCCTCGGGGTCGCCCTCGGGAT
>DASWEI010000182.1:0-17112 GCA_036394835.1 Anaeromyxobacter sp.
TCTCGTAGGCCGTCGCCATGAACTGGAACTGGCTCATGGCGTCGCTCATGAGCCCGAGCTGCTGGTACAGGGCCGCGAGCCGCTCGTTCACCCGGACGTCGTCCGGGTCGATCTTGACGATCTGCTTGTAGACCGCGACGGCCTTGAGGAAGAACCCCTGCTCGGCGTAGGTCTCGGCGACCTTCTCGAACGCCTGGGCGGCGGACTTGTCGTCGCCCTTCTTCTGGAACAGCTCGGCGACCTTGAGGAGGCTGCGGACCTCCTTCGGATCGTCGGTCAGGATCTTCTGGTACGCCGCGATCGCCTTGTCGTACGCCCCCTTCTGAACGAGCTTCGTCGCCTCGGCGATGATCTTGTTCTTGTCGACAGCCATCGGGCTGGGGTGAGGCGCTCTCCGGGGCGGCGGATCCCGGGCGCAAGCGAGCGCGCGGGTGCAGGCGCACCTCGCCCTCGCAAGGCCCAGGGCCGGATGAGCGTAGTGGATGCCCCCCGGCCGGTCAAGGCGGGAGACCCGCGATCCTACGGAGATTTCCGGGGTTTCCGGGCCTCCCGCGATCGCGGGTCAAGCGCGCCGACGGCCCCCCGAGGGCGCGGACCTACCCTGCCGCCTTCGCCGGGGTGGGCAGCTCCTCGGGGGCGGGCGGGTTCAGGATCTGCTCGACGATGCGGGTGTCGTACTGGCCGGCGATGAACCCGGCGTGGGCGAGCACGCGCTTGTGGAAGGGGATGTTGGTCTTGATCCCCTCGATCACGTACTCGTTGAGCGCGCGCGCCGCGCGACGGAGCGCGATCTCGCGGGTGGCGCCGGTGATGACGAGCTTCGCCACGAGCGAGTCGTAGTACGGCTGCACCTTGTACTGCTCGTACGCCATCGTGTCGACGCGGACGCCGTACCCGCCCGGCTGATGGTAACCCGTGATCTTCCCCGGCGACGGCGCGAAGGTCACCGGATCCTCTGCGTTGACGCGGCACTCGATGGAGTGCGCGCCCGGCACGACCGTGTCCTGGGTGCGCTCGAGCGTCTCGCCGGCGGCGAGCCGGATCTGCTCCCGGAGGAGGTCGAGGCGATAGACCTGCTCGGTCACCGGGTGCTCGACCTGGATCCGGGTGTTCATCTCCATGAAGTAGTAGCGCCCGTTCTCGTCCATGAGGAACTCGATCGTGCCCACGTTGTTGTAGGCGATCTTCCGCATGGCTCCGAGAGCGACCTCGCCCATCTCTCGCCGCAGCGCGGGCGAGACGGCCGGCGACGGCGCCTCCTCGAGGAGCTTCTGGTGCCGCCGCTGCACGGAGCACTCGCGCTCGCCGAGATGGATGATGTGGCCGTGCTCGTCGGCCACGATCTGCAGCTCGATGTGGCGCGGCTGCTCGACGTAGCGCTCGAGGTACATCGACCCGTCGCCGAACGCCGAGAGCGCCTCGTTGCTCGCGGTGACGAACATCTGCCGGACCTGGGCCTTGTCGCGGCAGATCTTCATGCCGCGCCCACCGCCGCCGGCGGCCGCCTTGAGGATGACCGGGAAGCCGACCTCCTCGGCGATCTTCTCCGCCTCGTCGGCGTCGGCGAGCTTGCCACGCGCGCCGGGGAGGAGCGGGAGCCCCGCCTTCTCCATCGCCTCGCGGGCCGCGACCTTGTTCCCCATGAGCCGGATCATCTCGGGGCGGGGGCCGATGAACTTGATCCCCATCCGCGTGACCATCTCGGCGAACTCGGCGTTCTCGGAGAGGAAACCGTACCCCGGGTGGATCGCGTCCGCGCCGGTCACGTCGGCGGCGGAGAGGAGCGCGCGCACGTCGAGGTAGCTCAGCTTCGACTGCGGCGGCCCGATGCAGATCGCCTCGTCGGCGAACCGGACGTGGAGCGACTCGGCGTCCGCGGTGGAGTGGACCGCCACGGTAGAGAGCCCGAGCTCCTTGCACGCGCGGATGACCCGGAGCGCGATCTCGCCCCGGTTTGCGATGAGGACCTTCTTGAACATGAGCTAGCCCGGGACGATGCGGAAGAGGGGCTCGCTGAACTCCACCGGGGTGGCGTTCTGCACGAGGATCTCGGCGACGATCCCGTCCGTCTCCGACTCGATCTCGTTCATGAGCTTCATCGCCTCGACGATGCAGAGGGTCTGGCCCTTCTTCACCTTCGCGCCGACCTCGACGAACGGCGGCGACTCGGGCGAGGGCGCCCGGTAGAACGTCCCGACGAACGGGGAGGTGACGAGGGTGCCCGGCTTGTCGGCCGGCTTCGCGTCCGCCTTCGGGGCCGCAGCCGCGTTGGCGGGCACCGGCGCGAGCGCGGCGATCGGCGCCGAGACCGGGGCGGCGTGCGCGACGAGCGGCGCGGCGGCGGGTGCGGCGACGGCGACGTTCCCGCGCTTGATGACGACCTTCTCCGGCCCCTTCTCCCACTCGATGTGGGTCACGTCGCTCTTCTCCACGAGCTGGACGAGCTTCTTCACGTCGTCCAGCGAGAAGCCGGCGGATGCGACGTGGTCCTGGGAGCGGTCGGCCTGCTTCAGCGGTCGGGTCGCCATTTCTTTTGGTCTCCTGTCCGAAGGCTCGGAGCCTACACGGCTACGCGGGTGAGGTACTCGCCCGTGCGGGTGTCGATGCGGAGGGTGTCGCCCTCCTCGATGAAGAGCGGCACGTTGACGACGTAGCCGCTCTCGAGCGTCGCGGGCTTGGTGGCGCCCGAGACGGTGTCGCCGCGGACCCCGGGATCACACTTCACTACCTTGAGGTCCATCGCGTTCGGGAGCGTCACCCCGATCGCCTTCCCGTTGAAGAACAGGATGTGCGTCGTGGTGTTCTCCTTGATGAAGTTCTTCGAGTCGCCCATCTGCTCGGCGGTGACGAACGTCTGCTCGAAGTTCTTGTTGTCCATGAAGTTGTAGTGGTCGCCCTCGCGGTAGAGGTACTGCATCTCCCGCTCGTCGATGTCGGGCTTACCCACGACGTCCCCGGACTTGAACGTCCTCTCGATGGAGCGGCCGGTGATGAGGTTCTTGATGCGGGTCCGCACGAACGCCGAGCCCTTGCCGGGCTTCACGTGCTGGAACTCGATGATCTCCCACGGCTCCTTGTCGATCTCGATCTTGAGCCCGCGGCGGAACGCCGAGGTGTCCATGGTGTCGGCCATCTGTTCGAAGCTCCTGTGAACTCTGTTCGTTCGAGAAATGCTTCCGGCGGGCCACGCCTACCGGGCGTCCGCCGGGTCGTCCGCCGCCCTCTAGAGCTCCGCCTTCAGCTTGGGGGCGGTGACGCGAAGCAGGTAGCGCGCCTTGCCGACGTTTCCGCCGGGAGTGAGCGCCACGACCATGAAGTACTCGGGGGTCACGATCCGCACGACGGCCTGGAGCTTCTCGGTCGAGATCGCGAGCTCCTCGACCCCGCCGGCCTCGTGGGCCTCGGCCGCCTCCCGCGCGCTCCGCAGGACGCCGGAGTACTCGACGAGCAGCGACTTGAGATCCAGATCGCCGCCGTCCTGCACGTGGGTGTCGACCTCGATGCCGTCCACGCCCATGAGCGAGCAGGCGACCGCGCCATCGACGCTGCGGCAGACCTCCTCGAGATGTTCTCTGAAGCTCATGCTCATAGGGTGATCTTCCGCGTGAAAACTCCCGTGTTTTCGGGCGTACGCGCGCGGGACGGGCTCGTACTTAGCCCGCCCGCGCTCCGGGCGTCAAGGTTCGAGGCGGGACGCGGCGCGTCAACCGGAGATCGCCGGAGGCGCCTACGTCGTCCCCGCGCCCGCCGGGTCCATGCAGGTGAGCGGAAGGATCCCGGCGGTGCTCGGAGGACAGGTGTTCGCGGCGCACGGAGCCGCCGAGAGGCAACCGGAACAGACCCGCACGCCGACCGCGAAGGCCCCGGTCTCGAAGCGAGACCCGTCGTCGTAGTACCCGCGGAGCGTCACGTTCGCCACCATGTCGCGCGGCGATGGCGTCGGCGCGTAGGCCGCCAGCCTGAGGCCCGCGTTGAGCGCCGTGGGGATGACGTCGATGGAGATCACCGAGGTCGTGCCAGCGGGCATCGAGTAGTTCGGGAGCTCGTACACGGCGCGCGGGAGCGCGATCCCGTCGTACTCGACCGACACCTCGTCGGCGTGGGCGTCGTTCGTGTTGAGCTTGCCGGTCTCGACGTTCGTGTTGTCGGGGAGCTGGTTCTCGACCTGCATGAAGATCCACAGCCGCTCGCTCACCGCGGCGTCGATCGACACGAACCCGATGTACTGCGCCTCGCACTTGCCCGTGAACAAGCAGGTCTTGGGCGGGAGGCAGATGGCCTGCATCTGGATCGACGCGCGGTTGTCCCGGCAGGCGGCGAGCGCAAGGAGCGGGAGCGCGAGGAGGAGGGCTCTCGTGTTCATGGCGGACTCCTAGTTCGTCCCGGCGGCGACCGTCGTCGCCTGGCGGTTCAGGATGCGGGGCGTGATGAAGATGAGGAGCTCCGTGTGGTCGTCCTGCTCGGACGTCGCGCGGAAGAGCGCGCCGAGGAGCGGGATCTTCGCGAGGAACGGGACCTCGGCGCGGCGGCTCGCGGTCTGGCGGGTGTAGATGCCGCCGATGACCGTCGTCTCGCCGTCCCTCACGAGCACCTCCGTCTCGGCCTCGCGCTTGGAGATCGAGGGCTGCCCGTTCGCGCCGGTGAGCTGCGGGTTTGGCGCGTTGTTCGTCGCCTTGATCTTGAGGAGGATCGAGCCGTCCGCGGAGACGTGCGGCGTGACCTTCAGCTCGAGCTTCGCCTCGATGAAGGTGGTGTTCACGCCGGACGCGGAGACCTGCGAGAACGGGATCGAAATGCCCTGCCCGATCGTCGCCTCCTTGTTGTCGATGGTCGCGATCTTCGGGGCCGAGATGGTCTTCACGACGCCCGAGTTCTCGAGCGCCGAGATGCGGAGGTTCAGGTTGAACGCTCCGCCGGCCGAGCCGAGGATGAGCCCGATGGCGCCGCCGGACCCCTCGCCGACCGGCGCCGGCAGGCTCACCGCGTAGTTCGGGGCGGCGGCCGTGCCGGAGGTCGAGCCGCCGGGAATGCCGCCCGCGCCCGTGGCGTTGTTCGGGAAGATGAGGCCGGTCGGGTTGCCCGTCGCCTGCGTGAACGCCGCGTTGCCGCCCCACTGCACGCCGAGCGCCTTGTTGAAGTTGGACGAGGCCTCGACGATGCGGCTCTCGATGAGGACCTGGGGGATCTCGGTGTCGAGGTTCCGCACGAGCCCCTCCGCCCGCACGAGCGCCTCCTGGACGTCCTTCACGATGAGCACGTTCGTGCGTTCGTCGGTGGAGACGGAGCCGCGCTCCGTGAGCACGTCCTTGATCCGGCCGGACATGTCGCCGGCGCGCGCGAAGTTCACGGGGATGATCCGGACCTTCAGCGGCAGGAGCGGGGCGCGGGCCTTCTCGGCATCGGCGCGCGCCTGCTGCTCCTTCGCGATCTGCTCGTACTTCGCGATGCGGATGACGTTCCCCATCTCCTCCTTGCCGAGCCCCTTCGACTTGAGGACGAGCTCGAGCGCCTGGTCCCACGGGACGTTCCGGAGCGAGACCGTCACCTTCCCGGTGACGTCGTCGGCGACGACGATGTTCTTCTTCGAGACGTCCGCGATGAGCCGGAGGAGGTTTCGGACCTCGATGTCGTGGAAGTCGAGGGTGATGCGGCGACCCGTGTAGCCGCGCGCCTGCGGCGCGCCGGAGAGCGCGTACCCGGGCGCCTCCTGCGAGAGGCCCGCCGACTGGGCGTCGGTGATCCGGATGACCGGCGTCTCTGCCGACTTCTCGGGCGTGCCCTTCACCGCCTGGAAGGTCCAGGCGAGGCCGCCCTTCGTCTCCTCCACCTGATACGTCGCGTCGCCACGCAGCGTCGCGACGATCTTCACCTCGCCGCTCGCGGGCTGGTTGAAGGACGAGACCATCATGACCGGGCCCTGGAACGCGGTCGTGTCGAGCGAGCGCTCGAGCTTCTTCGGGAGCTCGGCCGCCGAGAGGGAGAGCACGACGGTGCGCTCGTCCGGGCGCGACACGACGTGGCGCGCCTTGCCCGAGATCTCGATGCGGGCGAAGCCGCCCTGCTGCGCGAAGCGGAGGTCGGCGATCTTCTGGCGGGCGGCGGGCTGCGGCGCGGCGGGGGCCTCGGCGGGCGCGGCCTTCGCGGCGACCGTGGCGAGCGCAGGCGCAGGGGCAGGCGCCGACGCGTGAGTCTGTGCCGGAGGGAGCGACCCCCCGCTCGAGATGACGAGGCCGCGCTTCATGCGCTTCACCTCGTACGCCGGGAGCGCGCCCGCGGTGTCGAGGACGACGCGGACCTTGTCGTCGGACTTGCCGAAGCGGACCTGCGTGAACCCGCCGTTTCCCTTCGCCGCCTTCGCCGGGGCCCGGGTGACGCCGTGCAGGTCGAGCGCGAGCCGGGCGGGGTCGCGCAGCTCGATCACCTCGATCCGGCCGACGTCCCCGTCCGCCAGGAGGAGGATGCGGCCCTTCGCGGAGCGGACGGCCGTGAGCGCGCGCGCCGGCGTCGACACCTTCACGTCGTCGACGCGCCGCGAGACGACGTGGTCGTCGGCGTCCTTCGACTTCGCGTCGCCTGCGGCGACGCTACGCTCAGGATGAGCGGAAGGCTCGGGGGCGGCGTCGAACCGCATCTCCTCGGCGACGACCACCTTCTCGGACTTGGCCGCCGCCGAAGTCGGGGCCGCGGTCCCCTTCGACTCCGCGCCGCCTGCGGCGGCGCTACGCTCAGGGTGAGCGGACGTCGGGCTCGCCGTCGGAGTCGAAGTCGAGTCCGCGGCGCCCTCGCCGAGCACCTTCACGACGACGGCGTCGCCGCGCGGGGTCACCTCGTACCGGCGCGCACCCTCGAGCGCGATGATGACGCGGCCGACGGCGCTCCGCTCGTCCTTGTACTGCGCGGTCGAGACGGCGATGACGCCCGCCTTGCCGACCTCGACGGGCGAGGCGACCTGGGAGACGTCGGCGCCCGCGAGGTCGACGACGAGCCGGGGCGGATCCTGGAGCTTGAAGACGGTGTACGACGGTGCGCGCGTGCCCTGGATGGAGAGCTCGACCGCGCCCTCCCGCTCGGCGACGTCGATGGCGCGGATCACGTTCGGCTCGGCCGCGCGAGGCGCCGAGACCGCGAGCGCGCCCCAGAGGACGATTCCTGCGAGGGGCTTGAGGTTCGTTCTCATGGGGCTACTCCTCGAGATTCAGCGCCGCTTCCTTGGGGAGGCGGATCACGGTCTGGGTCCGATCGCGGGTGCCGTCGGCACGCACCGCCCACTCCGTCACCACCACCTCGCCCGAGCGGACGGCGGCGACGAGGCCGCCGTTCTTCCCGATGCAGGCGCCGCGACGCACCGAGTAGCCGACTCCGGTGGGCGCCTCGACCATCGCGACGGGATCCTCGAGCCCGGTCACGACGGCGACGAGCTTCAGCTGCTCGAGCTCGAAGCGGCCGAGCGGGGTGGCGCAGCGGGTGGCGAGGCTGCCCTGCCCGCGCTCGATCTCGGACAGGAAGCTGCGGAAAGGGTCGCGCTTGCCGGCGGAGGAGTACGCCCACTCCGGCTCGGCGGCCTTCTTCGGCTCGGCGGGGCCGGCCTGCACCGGCTGCGCTGGCGCGGCGACGACGGGCGAGGCCGCGGGCGCGGCCGGCCGCGGCGCGGGCTTCGACCCGCAGGCGGCGAGGGCGGCGGCGAGCGCGAGCGGGAGGAGGCGGGCGATCATCGGGCGCCTCCGGCGGGGCGGGCGGCGGCGCCCGGTGAAGCGGCCGCGGGCTTCGCGGGATCGACGAACATGAAGGCGGTCACGAGGAACCTGCCGTTCAGGATCATCTTCCCGTTCACGTCCCTCGGCGTGTCGAGGTTGACCTCCGAGACGTTCACGATCCGGCGCATGCGGCCGAGCGAGTCGAAGAAGGTCGCGATCTCGTGGTAGTTGCCGGTCACCGTCATCGGGATCGGGATCTTCGCGTAGAACCGCTCGGTCATCGGCGCCTTGGGCTCGATGCTGCCGATCTTGAGCCCCGCCTTGATCGCGCGATCCTGGAAGAGCTGCAGCAGGTCCTCGATCTTCTTGTCCTCGGGGAGCTCGGCGAGCGCCTCGTTGAGCTGCTGCTCGAGCAGCTCCTTCTCGCGACGGAACTGGTTGAGGTTGTTCGCGATGGAGGTCTTCTCGATGTACTCCTTGTCGAGCGCCGCCTGCTGCTGCTTCGTCCTGCGGATCTTGTCCTCGGTCGCGGAGATCGAGCCCCCGACGTTCATCCCGACGACGAAGTAGTTGAGGACCGTGACGGCGACGATGAGCCCCGCCACCACCCCGACCTTCGCGCCGAGCGGCGCCTTCACGATCCGTTCGATGAGCTTCTCCATGGGCTCACCTCGGCGCCGCGGCCGGATCGCCGGGCGCAGGCTTCTTCGGCGCGTAGAGGATCGCCGCGGTCAGGGTGAAGTCGACGATGTCGAGCTTGTTCACGGTGGTCGAGGACGTCCGCGAGAGCTCGATCGTGCCGAAGTGCGGGTTCCCCTTCAGCGCCGTCATGAACGCCGAGACATCGTCGATGGTCACGGCCTGCCCGGTGATGGTGGCGGAGCCGGCCTTCTCCTCGATCTTCGAGATCCAGAGCCGCTTGGGCGTGAGCGTCGCGAGCGCGTCCATGACGCGCACCGGCCCGACGCGCCCGGCCTTGAGCTCCGCGAGGATGTCGAGCTTCTCGCGGAGCGCGGCCTGCTGGTCCTTGATGTTCTTCACCTCGCCGATGATCCGGTCGAGCTGGGCGATCTCGTCGCGCGTCTTCGCGAGCTTCTGCTCACGGGTCTTCAGATCCGACGCGCGCGCCTCGGCCCAGAGGAAGTTGCCCACGTAGCCGCCGGCGAGGAGCACGGCGAACAGGACGAGCTGCTGCTTGCCAGCCGCCCTCTTCTTCGAGACCCGTACCGGCAGTAGGTTGATGCGGATCATGGCTCACTTGTCTCCGGGGCGACGGAGCGCGAGGCCGACGCCGACGGCCGCCGAGGGCGCCGCGGCGAGGATGACGGCGGGATCGAACCGCTTGTTGTCGATCTCGATGTTCTTGAACGGGTTCAGGATCTCGACCGGCACCCCGGCGCGGGCCTCGACCGTCTTGAAGAGCGCCGGGATCCGGGCGGTGCCGCCGGAGAGGAGCGCGCGGGTGATCTTGCCGTCCGCGGCGGTGGACGCGTAGAAGTCGAGCGAGCGCTGGATCTCGCCGCCGAGCTGCTCGGCGACGCCCTGGATCACGCGCTCCACCTCCTGCGGGACGACCGCGTCCGACTCGCCCTGGCCGCCGACCTTGAGCGCCTCGGCCTCGTCGTAGGAGATGTTGAGCTGCTTCTGGATCTCCTCGGTGAAGGCGTTGCCGCCCATCGTGATGTCGCGGGTGAAGGTGGTGACCCCGCGCGAGATCACGTTGATGTTGGAGACCGCGGCCCCGACGTTCACGAGCACGACCGTGTCGCTCGGGTTCCCGTCGTAGTTGGCCTCGAACGCGTTCTGGACCGCGAAGGCGTCGACGTCCACGACCGTCGCGGTGAGGCCCGCCTCGGCGCAGACCGAGGTGTAGTCGTTGATCATGTCCTTCTTCGCCGCGACGAGCAGGACGTCCATCTGCCCGGCGGCGTCCGCCTCGGGCGTCAGGATCTGCGTGTCGATGTTCACGTCCTTCACGTCGAAGGGGATGTACTGCTCCGCCTCCCACTGGATGGACTCGTCGAGCTCCTCCTGCGACATGCGCGGCAGCGAGATCTTCTTGATGATGACGGAGTGGCCGCGGACGCCGATCGCGACGTCCCTCGCCTTCACCTTGTGCTGCGCGAAGAGCTCCTGGATCGCCTGGACGATGGCGGCGGAGTTCATGAGGGCGCCGTCCACGATCGCCTCGGGCGGCAGCGGCGACGAGCCGAAGGCGAGCAGCTGGTAGCCGCCCTTCTTCTCCTTCAGCTGCACGAGCTTCACGCTCGAGGAGCCGATGTCGAGTCCGACGGCGGTCTTGCTCTTCGCCATGGCTCCCTCACAGGCTCCGTGCGCGGCCGCGCGCCGAGCCGAACACCTTCCGGCGATCGGAGGGCGTGAGGCCGAGGGCGATGATGATCTTGCGCTTCGTGTCGACGCGGCAATCGAGGCCGTTCTCGATCCGGGAGACGGTGAGCGGCGAGATGCCGGCCTTGCGGGCCAGCTCCGCCTTCGTGAGCAGCTGCTCCTCGCGGAGGCGCTGCACGTTGTTCCGGGCCGCCGCGCGCTGGGCGAGCGCGGGGGCTGCTTCCTTGGCGCGTGTACGGGCAGGCATGCGGGAACACGCTAAGCGATCGCGACCGATCGGATCAAGAAAGGGCGCCGGGATGATATCGGCCTTTGTAGGCGAGTGATGCGTAACTGTGTCGAAGTGATGCGTCTTGATGCGTTCGTGAGCGTTCACGAGATCCCGTAGTCCTTGATCTTGTAGAGCAGCGCCCGGTACGAGAGCTCGAGCAGCTCGGCCGCGCGCGTGCGGTTTCCGCCCGTTTTCTCGAGGGCGGCGCGGATCAGGCGCTCCTCGAGCGCGCGTGTCCCACGCTTCACGGACAAGATCCCATCGCCGCCCTCCGCCGCGGCGGCCGGGGCCGGGGCCGCAGGCGCGCGGACGGTCTCCGGTAGGTCCTCCTCGCGGATGACGGGGCCGTCCGCGAGCACCACGGCGCGCTCGAGGGCGTGCTCGAGCTCGCGCACGTTGCCCGGCCAGCGGTGCGCGAGGAGCGCCTCGCGCGCGTCGTCGGAGAGCCGCACGTCCGACAGCTCCGGACGGAGCCGCGCGTGGCGGGCGAGGAAGTGCGCGGCGAGCGCCTCGACGTCGGCGCCCCGCTCGCGCAGCGGCGGGAGCCGCAAGGCGACGACGTCGAGCCGGTAGAGCAGATCCTCCCGGAACTGGCCCGCCGCGACGGCGCGCCGGAGGTCGCGCGCGGTCGCGGCGACCACCCGCACGTCCACCTTCCGCGCGCGCACGTCCCCGAGCGGCCGGACCTCCTCGTCCTGGAGGAAACGCAGGAGCTTTACTTGAAGGTGCAGCGGCAGCTCCCCCACCTCGTCGAGGAAGAGGGTCCCGCCGTCCGCCTCCACGACGAGCCCCTTCTTCGTGCGCGAGGCGTCGGTGAAGGCGCCGCGGACGTGCCCGAACAGCTCCGACTCGATGAGCTCGGAGGGGATCGCGCCGCAGTTCACGGCGACGAACGGCAGCGGCGCCCGCGGCGACAGGTCGTGGAGCGCCCGCGCGACGAGCTCCTTGCCGGTCCCGGACTCGCCCTGCACGAGGACCGTCGTCTTCTGCGGGGCGAGCTTGCGGAGCTGCCGCAGCACCTCCTGCATCGGCTCGGAGACGCCGACGAGGTTCGCGAAGCCGTACTCGCCGGCGAGCTCGGTCCGCAGCCGGCGGTTCTCGCGGGCGAGCCGCTCGCGCTCCTCGGCCTTGCGCAGGACGAGCACCACCTCGTCCCGCTTGAACGGCTTCGAGAGGTAGTCGTAGGCGCCGGCCTTCATCGCCTCGATGGCCGCGTCGTGGGCGCCGTAGGCGCTCATCACGATGACCATCAGCTCGGGATGGCTCGCCTGGACCCGCCGCAGCAGCTCGAGCCCGCCCATCCCTGGCATGCGCACGTCGGTCAGGACGAGGTCGAAGTCGCGCGCGGCGAGCTCCCGGAGCGCGTCCTCGCCGGACGAGACCGCCCGCGGGTCGTAGCCCCCATCCGCGAGGATGGTCGAGAGGAGGTGGCGCATCGACGCGTCGTCGTCGACGACGAGCACGCTGTGCAGTGACACCGCCGGACTGTAGCACGCCGCTGCGCACGCTCAATTCCGAGCGGGTCCCGGGAGCGGAGGGACGGAGATCGTCGCGCCGTGCCGCACCGCGTCCTCCGGGATCGAGAGGCGCAGCGCCGCGCCCGCGCCCGCGCGCACCGCCGCGAGGTCGGAGGACCGGAGCGACGTTCGGGCGAGTCCGGTGGGGAGCGGCACGATCGCCTGCCAGCGCCCGTCCGCTCCGGCGTCCGCCCACGCCCGGTAGACGTGGGGGCGCCGCCGCTCCACGAACGGGAGCTCGACGACGACGCGCGCGCCGGGTGCGCTCGTCCCCACGAGCCGCGCGCCGGCGACGCGCTCGTAGCCCCAGAGGGCGGGGAGCGCGAAGGCGAGCCCCGGCGTGATCTGCTCGCTCGCGAAGATCGGCATGAGGTGCGGGAGGTGAGGGACGCCCGCCTCCGGCACGCCCGACCCCGCGATCACGACGGGCGACATCGGCAGCGCCCGCATCCGGTCCGGCGCGAGGAGGAACCCGCGGGGCGATGCGGCGAAGGCGCCGGGCCCCACGTAGGCGGCGCCGTACACGAGATAGCCGACCCTCCGCCGCGCCATCCAGGCGTCGAAGGCGGCGGGCTCCATCGAGGCGAGCCCGGCGACGTCCCAGAACGCCGGCTCGTCGAGGTACGTCCCGAATCCGTTCACGACGACCGGGCGCTGCGACAGCAGCGCGATCGTGTGCCCGTGGCCCCAGTGCGCGATCACGCCGGGAGCGTCCTCCGGTGCGGCGGGCGCCGGGCGCCGGAGGGCCAGCCCCGCGGCGGCCTCCGCCGGGAGCGGCCTCGGCTCGGGCTGGCGGGTCATCGCGAGCAGCCGCGGGTCGGCGGCCACGACGAGGAGCCCGGCCGCGCCCGTCGCGAGCGCCAGCGCGCGCGGCCGCCGCGCGGAGCGGAGCGCGAGCCACGCGCCCGCCTCGAGCACGAGGGCGGTGTTCACGGCGAGGAAGAACGCGAACACGCGGCCGAAGCGGATCTGCAGGAGCGTCAGCGCGAGCGTCGCTACGGACAGGGCCGCGAACGCGAGCCCCCGCGCCCCGGTGCGCCGGACGGCCCATGCCCCGCCGACGAGCACCACCGCGGGGGCGGCGACCCCGGGCGCGCCGAGTAGGAACGTGAGCCCGCCCACGAACCCACGCCCGCCGGCCCACGGCGGCCGGAACTCCTCGACGGACGCGAGCCACGGGTCGTGGCGCAGGAGCCACCCCTGCAGCCCCGAGGCGAGCTCTCGGGCCGCTCCGGGGCACGCGACCGCGCACGCGAGCGCCAGGGCGGCGACGCCCGCGACCATCGCGACGACGCGGACCGCGACGCGGGCGCGCGGCAGCCTGCGCGCGACGAGGACCGCGACTGCGAGCGCTGCGCCCGCGAGCGCGACGAGCAGCGGCTGGAGCAGCGACGGGAGCTGGAACGAGACGAGCCTCCCGTGCGCGCGGATCGCCGGGGCCGAGAGCAGCGCCGCCCCAGCGGCGCCCGCGAGCAGGCCCGGCGCACCGGACCCGAGCCAGCCGGGGCGCGGCTCCCGCAGCACGGCCACGAGGACGATCGCCGCGGCGAGCCCGACGTAGAGAGCGCCGCCGGTGAACATCCAGCACGCGAACGCCGCCGTGGCGGCGCCGGCGGCCTCCCACGCGAGGGCGCGCGCCGCCGGGTCGCCGGAGCGCGGCCGCCGCAGCGCCCACCCGGCGAGGAGGAGCATGGAGAGGGCCTCCGCCACGTGGTGGTCCGTGCGGCCGAAGCGCGACGAGGCGACCGCCTGCGGGAGGAGCGCCGCGACGAGGCCGGCGGCGATCGCCGCGCCGGTGGCGCGGCGGCCAGCGGCCGGCCCGCGCCGTGCGACGAGCCGCGCGAGCTCCATGGCGGCGAAGACCGCGAGCAGCCCGAGGAGCACCGGCAGGAGCGCCGCCGCGAGCTCCGCCCGCTCGGGCGACCGGAGCCCGCCGGCGGTCCGCGCCAGCGCCGCCCCGAGGAGATCGAACCCGTCGGCCCACGGGCAGACTCCCCCGTACGGCCAGTTCATCGTGGGGTCGACGGTGGGCAGCGACGGGAAGTGCTCCACCGCGTACAGGATGCGGCGGTGGTGGTAGGCGCAGTCGCCGTCGAGCGGCACGACCTCGCCGCTGCGGAGCACGCTCCCGACGTCGGCGAGCCTCGCCCACGCCGCGACGGCGAGCACCGCGAGGAGCGCGGCCGCCGACACGAAGGTCCCCCGACTCCGGCGAAAGGTCACGCCGGGTCCTCGGACGAGCACGGGAGCTCGACGTGAAAGGCCGCGCCCCCGCCGTCGAGGTTCGACGCGGTGATGGTCCCGCCGAAGGACTCGACGATGCCGTGGCAGACCGCGAGCCCGAGGCCCGTGCCCTTCCCCGGCGGCTTCGTCGTGAAGAACGGGTCGAACACTCGCGACAGGTGCTCGGCCGCGATGCCGGGCCCGGTGTCGGCGACGTCGACGACGACGCGCGGCGCGCCGCGCCCGCACGTCCGGCCGGTGATGTGCACGCGCCCGCGCCCCTCCATCGCGTCCGCGGCGTTGAGGACGAGGTTCAGGAAGACCTGGGCGAGCCGGCGCTCGTCGCCGACGACCCGCCGCGCCGCGCCGCCGAGCTCCACCTCGACGTCGACGTCCCGGAAGCGCGCCTGCACGCGGGCGAGGCGCACCGCCGCGTGGATCGCCGCTCCGAGCTCGACGTCGCCCGGCCCGGCGGCGGGCGGGCGCGCGAAGTCGAGGAGATCGCGGACGATCGCGTCGATGCGCTCCGCCTCGGCGCCGATGCGGGCGAGGAAGTCGTCCGCCTGCTCGAGCGCCGGCGCGCGGTCGCACGGGCGCAGCCGCTCGCGCGCGAGCTCGACGTACCCGGTGATCGCGCCGAGCGGGTTGCCCACCTCGTGGGCGATCCCGGACGCGAGGCGGCCGACCGTGGCGAGCCGATCCGCGCGCAGGAGCGACTCCCGCGCGCGGACGAGCTCCGCGTTGGCTCGCTCGAGCTCGAAGACCTTCCCGGCGAGCCGGGCGCGCTCGTCCGTGAGCGCGGCCGCGATCCGCTCGAACGCGACCGCGATGCGCGACAGGCCGCGTCCGGACGCGTCGCCCGGCGGCGCGAGGAGGGGCAGCTCGCCCGCGGCGCCCCCGAGCGCGTCCGCCGCGCTCAGGATCCGGTCGACGGGCCGCCCGAGCGAGCGCGCGAGCAGGACGCCCCCGAGCGCCGCGCCGGCCGCTGGCGCGAGCACGGCGAGCGCCACGAGCTGGCCCGCCCCGAGGCCGCCGCCGCGCACCGCGAACGGCAGCCCGAGCCCGAGCAGGAGCGCGGTGACGACGGCGCCCATCGCCGCGACGTCGAGGAGGATCACGAGCCGGAGCTCGCGGGCGCGCACCATGGGCCTCACCCGAACACGTCGAGCCCCGGGAGCCGGGCCCCGAGCCACGCCGAGAGGTACAGCCACTCCAGCGCGCCGGCGACGAGGAAGGGGCCGAACGGGACCGCGTAGCGGGGAGGCACCCAGTCCTCGTCGCTCGCGACCTCTGGGCGAGGGGTCGCCTCCGCGCTCGCGTCGTGCGCGGGCTGCGGGCTCGCGTCGGGGGCCGGCTGCGGGCTCGCGTCGGGGGCGGGCTGCGGGCCGGGCTGCGCTCGCCCGAGCACGACGAGGAGGAGCCCATACAGGCTCCCCTGCACCGAGGCGAGCAGGACGACCGGGACGAGCGCGCCCGCCCCGAGCCAGGCCCCCATCCCCGCGAGGAGCCAGACGTCGCCCGTCCCCATCGCCTCCCGCTTCGCGAGGAGCTTGCCCACCCACGCGACGGCGGCGAAGGCGCCGTACCCGAGGGCGCCGCCGAGGAGGGAGGAGCGGAGGCTCGGGGCGCGCGCGGCGCCGAGCGCGGCGGCCGCGAGCCCCGCGACGACGAGCGGCCGGGTGAGGACGTTCGGCAGGAGCCAGGTGGCGAGATCGATGAACGCGAGGGCGATGAGGACGTCCACGAACGCGAGCTCGGCGAGCGCGGCGAGGCCGAGCCCGTGGCGCTGCCAGGCGAGCCACGCCGCGGCTGCGCCGAGGAGCTCGACCAGGAGGTAGCGCGGCGAGATCCGGGCGCCGCAGCGGCGACACCGACCGCGCAGCACGAGCCACGAGACCACCGGGACGTTGTCGTACCAGGCGATCGGCGCCGCGCACCCGGGGCAGCGCGAGCGCGGCGAGACGATCGACTCGCCCGCCGGGACCCGCGCGATCACGACGTTGAGGAAGCTCCCGACCGTCGCGCCGGCGACGATCACCCACGCGCCGATCACGGTTAGGACGGCCGGGTCCACGTCGGCTAGCCCGCGCGCCGGACGGGAGCGGCCGCGGCGGGGTCCGGCGAGATCTCGAGCCGGCGGAGAAAGAAGTCCTCGAGCGTCTCGCGGTGGGCGGCGAGTGCGGCGACCCGGCCGCCCGCGGCGACGACCGCGCGGACCGCCTCGTCGGCGCTCGCCTCGTCGGAGAACGCCCAGGTCGCGCGGCCGCCCTCGAGCGCGATCGGGACGGCGCCGGCGAACGGTCCCTGCGCGGCGGGGCCGGAGAACGTCGCCTCGACGCTGCGAACCCGCGCGGAGAGGAGGTCCGCGAGCGTGCCGACGTCGCGCAGCTTCCCGCCGATGATCACGCCCACGCGATCGCAGAGCGTCTCGACGTCGGGCAGGATGTGCGTCGAGAAGAAGACCGTCTTCCCGCGGCGCTTCAGCTCGAGGATGAGGTCGCGCATCTCCTTGCGGCCGACGGGATCGAGGCCGCTCATCGGCTCGTCGAGCACCACGAACGCCGGATCGCCCACGAGCGCCTGCGCGATCCCGAGCCGCTGCTGCATGCCCTTCGAGTACTTCTTGATCTGGCGGTCGGCCGCGGCGGAGAGCCCGACGAGCTCGAGCAGCTCGTCGCAGCGCCGGCGCCGCTCGTGACGGGGGACGCCCGCGAGCTCCGCGAACAGGCGGAGCGCCTCGGCCCCGGTGAGGAACTCGTGATAGGCGGGGTGCTCGGGCAGATAGCCGATGCGCCGCTTCGCCGCGGCGGTCGGGATCGGCGCGTCGAAGATGTGCGCCGTGCCGCTCGTCGGGAAGATGAGCCCCATCAGCATCTTGATGGTCGTCGTCTTGCCGGCGCCGTTCGGGCCGACGAAGCCGAAGATCTCGCCTTCGGAGACGGAGAGCGTGAGGTCCTGGACGGCGTGGACGCGACGCCTCCGGAACCCCACCTCGAACACCTTCGAGATGCCCTCGGTGCGCAGGATCATCGGGCCACATCATCCGGACGGATCGAGT
>DASWEI010000183.1:0-11866 GCA_036394835.1 Anaeromyxobacter sp.
TTGCCAGCGGGATGGGCCGCGCACGAGGAAGAGCGTGGGCAGGAGCACCCCCGCCATCTGGATTCCGACGAATGGGCTGCAGAGGACGCCGACAGCGAAGAGGCCGATGGCTGCCCGCCAGCGTCGATCGCTCAGGAAGACGGCGAGCGCGCCATCCAGCCGCCCGATCCGCTCATGGTTGTGGTCGCGGCTCGGGACGAGGAAGTTGTCGTCGTGGAACACGAACTGGCGACGCCGCGGCGGTGGTAGAGGTTCGCCATCTCGTCGGCGACGTCCTCGGCCGTGCGCTGCCGGAAGCCCGGCCCCGGGGCGAGGCGGTGGAGCGTCGTATTGCAGCAGTAGTCGCAGTCGGAGACGCATCCGCGGCTGCCCATGAGGTAAGCCGTAGGGACCCCGCAGAGCAGGCGCGCCGCCCCGGTGCGATCCGGCCGGCAGGCGATCGAGGTCGGCGGCGATCGGGCGCGGTGGCGAGAGGACCGCCCGCCCGTCGCGGCGGCTGGCGACGCCGGGCACCTCGCCCGCGCGCGCGACGAGCTCGTCGCCGAGGTCCGCCAGGGCGACGAGCGTCTCCTCCCCCTCGTGGATCACGATCGCGTCGAGGGCCGGGTACGCGTCGAGGAGCTCCGTCGCGGCGCAGGAGGCGTGGTGGCCGCCGGCGACGATCGGACGGCGCGGCGCCTCGGACTTGAGCGCTGCGGCGAGGGCGAGGAACTCGCCCGCGCGGAGCTGGAAGCACATCGAGAGCCCGACGAGGTCGGCGCGGCGCGCGGCGCGCAGGACGGCCGGCGCGTCGTCCCAGCGGTCGAACGCAGCGATGACGGGCTCGTGCCCCGCCTGGCGCAACGACGCGGCGAGGTAGAGGAGCGACAGGTTCGACTCCTGGTCCGGGCCGACGAGCAGCACGCGCATGCGCTCTCCTCTCGCGGCCACTTGGCCGCCGTGATCAACGTGAGCACCTCGGCCCTCCGCGACGCGGCGCGCGGGCCACGAGCAGCTTCGCAGGACGCGGTCACGTCGGGGGAAGGCGTCTGCGAGGTGTACGCGCGGTGGGGACGAACGATCTGTGGGCGCGGGTGCGACCCGGCGCGGCCGGACCTCGAGCGCGCCCTTCCGTGGCGGACGCGTCGCGCGTCGACGAGTTCTTCGATTGGGGGCACGGGTAGCTCGTGCGCTGACCGCCATAAACCGACGACTGGCGCACCGCTGACGAGTTGCTCCGGCGACGAACGCTTCTTCGGAGGGCGCGCAGCGGTGCGCTACGCTGAGGCCATGGAAGCCCGAACCTGCGACCCACGGCCGGACCAAGGCGAACGTCCACCTCGGCGTGGAACCCGTGGGCGTTGGCTTCTCGTTGCAGCGGCTGCCGTCGGGGTTGTCGCCACCTTCGACGCGCCCCGCCAGATCGCGGGCGGGGCATGGAGTGGAGTGACGGGCCGGCCGCCGCTCCGGGTTCAGCGAACCGGGGACCTGTTCATCGTGGACGTGCAGACGTTGGGCGAGTACCAGACCTCAGTAGCAGGAGTTCGCCTGAGCCGCGGAGGCGAGGTCGTGTGGGAGATCAGGGCTGCGGGGCGCGTGCCGCAGATCTGGACGTTCGGGCTTCGGGTTGGGGAGAACCGCGGTGTCCCGGTGTGTGGAGGAGGAGCGCGAACATCATGCGACGGCCCCGAGCTGCTGGAAGACTACGAGACGGTGAGGCCTACGACGGGGTCGTTCGTCATCGACCGTGGAACTCGGTACCTGCTGGAGGTCTGGGGTAACGACTCTTCGTGGTCGAGGGCCTCGACGACGATCATTCCGTAAGGACGAACGGTGCGGATCGCGCACAGGTCGGTATTCTCATCGCAACGCGTCGCGGCTTTGGCCGTCGTCGCCGCGGCTGCCATCGGGGCGGTGGTGGCGTATCTCCCGTCGATATCCGGCGAATTCCAGTTCGACGACTTCGACTTCGTCGAGGCGGACGCAACCGGGAGCGACTGGGCGGTCGGGGTCCGCGAGCGGTCTCCTGCGCCGCAGCTCCCGCAGTAGCGAGTGGATGACGTCTCGCCCGCGTGGCGTTCGCGGGCGGGGGCCTCGTTCCTGGCGACGTCGTCAGCAATGACGCGCCAAGCGCGTTCCGTCACGAGGGTGGTGGTCCGGTCGATTACTCTGGGTCGGGCTGAGGCGATCTTCGTCCAACCCGACTGGGAGGCCGGGTTCAAGTCGGAACGCTCCTGCGTTCGCGCAGTGCGCGCCCAGCTTCCGGCTCTAGTTGCTGTGCGAGCGCCCGCGCGGACCGCGAGTGCTCGGCGCGCTCGCCCGGGCTAGAATGCGTTCGTGGCGACGAGGATACCCATCGACCGCGGATCGCTGGCCGACTTCTGCCGGCGCCACCATGTCCGCAAACTGTCCCTGTTCGGGTCCGTCCTGCGCGAGGACTTCAGGGAGGACAGCGACATCGATGTGCTGGTGGAGTTCGAGCCGGACCACATTCCGGGCTTCATCGCGCTGCACGACATGGAAGAGGAGCTCTCGCGCCTGCTCGGTGGGCGTACGGTGGACCTCGTGACCGAGCGCTTCCTGAATCGCCGCATCCGTGATCGTGTGCTCGCCGCCGCCGAGGTTCAGTATGCAGCGGGATGACGACGTCTACGTCGGGCACATGCTCGACCTCTCCCGCAAGGTCGCCGCCAAGAGCGCGGGCATTCCCCGCGAGAAGTTCGACGAGGACGAGAACCTTCGTCTGGCGCTCGCGCACCTGCTGCAGACCATCGGCGAAGCGGCGCGTAGAGTCTCGCGCGAGTTCCAGAAGGCGCATCCCGAGATCCCGTGGAGAGGGATCGTCGGGATGCGCCACAAGGTTGTCCACGACTACATGGACGTGGACGAGGACGTCGTCTGGAAGACTTCCGTCGAGGAGATCCCGGGGCTCGTCGCCGTCCTCGCGCCGCTCGTCCGCGGGTGACGCGGCCGTTCAGGTGCGCGCCACGAAACCCTCAGAATAGTCGCCATCGCGCCCCCGATTTGAACCTGCGACCGCGGACCACTCGGTTCCGCGAATCAATGACCATATCAGCCGAATCAAGTTCCGCCCGAGCGCCTCTCGACGGTCGAGTTGACGACCGCTTCGGCGCTGGACGCCGGCGAAAAGTCGGGCGCTTGCGCTGACGGCCTGCATCTCCCTGCCTCTACGGTCCCCCCACCGCCCGCGCCAGCTCCTCCGCGGCGCGGCACGTCGCGAGGAGCGAGCCGGCTCCGCTCCGGGGCGCTGCCTCGCCGCGCAGGAGCGCGGCTGCCGCGGGCGCGGAGCGGCGCGCGAGGCGCGCGTGGGCCTCGTCCGCGGAGAGCCGCGCCGGGATCCCCGCCCGCCGCTCGAGCCCGCGGCGGGCGCGCCGCCACGTCGCGCGCGCGATCTCCTCCTCGGCGCCCGCGCGGCGGTAGAGCGCCGCGAGCGAGACGAGGTAGTCGCGCGCGGTGCGGCCGCTCCCCTCGGGCGGAGGAGGGCGGATCGCGCCGAGGCGGCGCGAGCGCGCGGCGAGGAGCACCGCCGCCGCGAGGAGCGCCTGCAGCGCCGCGACGGCGAGCCCGCGCGTGGACGGTGCGGACGGTCCGTCACGCGCGACGAGCCAGCGCTCGTCGAACACGATCGGCCCGCGCGCCGCGAGCCGGACGAGGAGCGACACCGACCCGGCCTCGCCGACGCGCTCGTTCGTGAGCGGCTCCGGGCCGGACAGGACGAGCACCTCGCCCGAGCCGAGCGGGATCGAGAGCCCGGTCGTGACCGGGCCTGCGGCGAGGACCGCGAGCGAGCGGGCCGGACCGCCCTCGACCGTGCCCGAACCGGTGGGCAGCACGAGGCCGCCCAGGATCGGGTGCGGCGCGATCGCCTCCGAAGTCGAGGCGCCGCGCCCGGCGCTCGCGCGCAAGGACAGCCGCCGCTCGAGCGCGGGCTGCCGGACGGGACCCGCCATCCAGACGACGGTCCCGCCCGCCGCGGCGTGGTCGAGCAGCGCCGCGGCATCCTGCTCCCCGAGCGCCGCGCCGGGCGCGGCGAGCAGGACGACCGCGCCTGCGGGAGGCCGCTCGTGCGGCTCGGCGAGCCGGAGCGCGCCGCGCCCGGTCGCGACGAGGAAGGTGCGCGCGGCGGCGAGGCCGCGCGGCCCGGTGCTCGAGGCGGAGGGGAGGGGAGAGACCTCGAGCTCCCGCGCGCGCCGCTGCCCGACCGCGGCCGCGGCTCCGACGAGCGCGAGGGCGGCGGCGAGCCCGATCCAGAGAAGCGCCCGTCTCATCGGGGCCCCGCTGCGGCGGCGTCGATCCGCCGCGCGCGCTCGACCGCGGCGAGGGCGTCCTCGGGCGCGACCGGGTGGCCGCCGTAGATCGCGCGATCGAACGTGTGAGCGAGGGCGGTGAGATCGTCGGCGAGGGTCGGGGTCGCGGGCGCCCTTCGACTCCGCGCCGCCTGCGGCGGCGCTACGCTCAGCGCGAACGGACCCGGGGTCGCGGTCGCCCCCACCGCGACCAACATCTCTGCGTTCGTCAGCGCTCTCCCGCGCGGCACGCGCCCCGCCCGCTCGAGCGCCCCGAGCGCGGCGAGGAACGCGAGCCGGACGGCAGCCCGACCGTCGCCCGCGCGCAGCGCCTCCTCCGCGAGCGCGGCGCTCGCGTCCGCAGCCTCGGTCGGCGTCCTGCGCCGATCGCCAAGCGTCGCCGCGTTGCCCGCACCGGAGCTCCTGCGCCTGCGCAGCGCCGACAGCGCGAACGCCGCCGAGCCGAGCGCCACCGCGACGAAGAGGGCGCGCCCGAGGCTCGCGTACCGCTCCGCCTCCGCCGTGCCGAGCAGCTCGAGCAGCCGCTGCCAGAGCGCGACGAGCGCGCGCCGGAGCGCGTACGGATCGCTCCGCGCGCGCGACAGCTCGGGGCGCGCGAGCACCTCCGCGAGCGCCGCGCGATCGGCGGCGCTCGCCCCGGGGAGCGGCGCCGCCGCGGCGAGCGCGCAGTGGGTCGCGAGCGCGCCGCGGAACGCCGCCGCGGAACGGGCGGGATCCGAGAGCGCCTCCGGCGAGCCGAGCGCGCCCGCCGCCCGCTCGAGCGCGGTCACCCGTCCGCCCGCGCCCTCCGCGTCGAGGCGCGCGACGATCGCCGGGGCGCGCGCCGCGAGGACCTCCGGCGCGAGCGCCCCAGCGTCCGCGCGCGCCGCCGGGCACCCCGGGGCGACCGCGAGCGCGAGAACGAGGAGGGCGGTCACCGCCCGCCCTCGAGGCGCGCCGCCCAGATCTCGACGTCGAGCGCCTCGGTGCGCGCGCGCCGGTCGAAGTAGAGGACCGCGACCGCGACGAGGCTGAACGGCTGGAGCGCGGCGGCCGCGGCCGCCTCGAAGATCGAGATCGCGACCTCGAGCGGCAGCGGGAGCGTCGCCCCGAGGAGCCCGACCGGACCCTCGCCGCCGGCGAGCCGGGCGGCGACGATGCGCGGGAGCCCCGCGACGCCGTTCGCGGCGACGGCGAGCAGGAAGATCGCGAGGAGAACGAGCGACGCGCGCAGCGCGGGCCGGTCGAGGAACCGGCCGCCGCGCGCGGGCGCCATGAGCCGCGCCGAGCGGAGCGCCGCCCGGAACGCGCCGCGGCCCTCGACCGCGGCGACCGCGGGGACGAGCACGAGGCGCAGGAGCACGAGGAGGAACAGGACGACGGCCCCGAGCGCCGCGGCGACGATTGCGACGACCTGCGTCGCGAACGTCTCGGCGCGCGCCGCGAGGAGGAGCCCCGGCAGGGCGCCGAACGCCGGCGCGAGCACGAGCGCGGCCACCTGCACGATCGTCGCGGTCACGACGGCGAGGGCGCGGCGGAGGCCCGACGGCCCCGGCGGCGCGGCCGGGTCGAGCGACGGCGCGACGATCGCGGCGGCGGCGGCCGTCGCGGCGAGCTGGAGGACGAGGAGCGAGAGGAGCAGCGCGCCGAAGAAGCCGGTGAGCGACGGGAACGCGGCGGTCGCGCGCGCCGGATCGCCGAGCAGCGCGAGCACCTCGCCCGCCCGCGCTTGCTGCAGGCGGCCGAGCGCGAGCGCCGGCGCCTCGATCACGAGCATCGCCGCGAAGAGCGTCCGGAAGTGGCGGAGCGTGAGCGCGACCGAGCGGTCGATGATCTCGCCGAGGCCGAGCGGGCGGATCGCGAGGTCGCGTGGAGGTCCCATCTGCGCGAGCTTAGCGTGGCGGCGCGGGGCCGGTGAGGTTTGACCGGCCGGGCGGGCGTTGCTATGTCACCCCTCCATCATGCAGGTACGGCTCAACGGCGAGCTCCGCGAGGTTCCCGACGGCACGTCGGTCGCTGCCCTGCTCGTGCACCTCGGCGTGAGGGCGCAGCGCGTCGCCGTCGAGGTGAACGAGACGGTCGTGACGAAGGACCGGTACGACGGCCACCAGCTCGCCCCCGGCGACTCCGTCGAGATCGTCGCGTTCGTCGGAGGAGGGTAGGCCATGGCGGACGGCTGGAGCATCGGGAAGCACGCGTTCACGAGCCGGCTCCTCGTAGGGACCGGCAAGTACCCCGACTTCCCCACGATGCAGCGTGCGCTCGTCGCCTCGGGCGCGGAGGTGGTCACCGTCGCGGTGCGGCGGCTCGATCTCTCGAAGAAGGGCGCCGAGTCGCTCCTCGAATGGATCCCGAAGGGGATGAAGCTCCTCCCGAACACCGCCGCGTGCTTCACCGCGGACGAGGCGATCCGCACTGCGCGGCTCGGACGCGAGCTGGAGATGGGCGAGCTCGTGAAGCTCGAGGTGATCGGCGACCGGCGCACGCTCTTCCCCGATGTCGAGGGGCTCGTCGAGGCCTCGCGCGTGCTCGCGAAGGAGGGCTTCACGGTCCTGCCGTACACGAACGACGACCCGGTGACGGCGAAGAAGCTCGAGGACGCCGGGTGCGCGGCGGTGATGCCGCTCGGCGCGCCGATCGGCTCCGGCCTCGGCCTGCGGAACCCGTACAACCTCCGGATCATCATGGAGACCGTGAAAATCCCGGTCCTCGTGGACGCGGGCGTCGGCACCGCGAGCGACGCCGCCCTCGCGATGGAGCTCGGCGCGGTCGCCGTCCTCATGAACACCGCGATCGCCGAGGCGAAGGACCCGGTCCTCATGGCCGAGGCGATGCGCGCGGGGATCGAGGGCGGCCGCAAGGCGTTCCTCGCCGGCCGCATCCCGATGAAGCTCCACGCCGCCGCGTCGTCGCCGATGACGGGGCTCATCGGGAGTTGAGAGGGGCGAGCTGCTCGAGCGCGCAGGAGCGCGGCTCGCGGTCGGGCCGCCACCGGACGAAGCGCGCCGGGTGCCGGAAGCGCAGCCCATCGAGCTGGTCGTAGGCGACCTCCGCCACGTGCGCGGGGACGATCGCCGACCAGTCGAGCGACATCTCCGCGGGATCCCAGCGTCCCGCGGAGCCGGCGAGCCGCCCGACCGGGCTCGCGCCGACGTTGAACCCGCGCTCCCACGGGTGGCCCGCGAGCGGCACCGCGAGCGGGCGGAGCCGCTCGAACAGCGCCCGCCGCTCGGCGTCCGCGAAGGACGATGAGACGCCGACGTGGACGAGCGCGCCGGCCGGGTCCCACAGGCCGAGGAGGAGCGACGCGACGAGGGCGGGCTCGCCCGCGTACGTCCGGAAGCCCGCGACGACGCAGTCCGCGGTCTGCTCGCGCTTCACCTTCACCCAGCCGCGCCGCCCCGCCTCGTACGGCAGGTCGCGCCGCTTCGCGACGACCCCGTCGATCCCGCAACCGATCGGTCGGTCGAGCCAGCCGCGCGCGATCGCCGCGTCGCCCGTGGCGGGCGTGATCCGCAGCGCCGCCGGGGCGCCGCCGAGGAGTGCCTCGAGCCGCGCGCGCCGCTCCACGAGCGGGCGCGGCCGCAGATCCTCGGCGCCTTCCGCGAGGAGGTCGAAGAGGACGATCGCCGCCGGCGTCTCACGCGCGAGCCGCGCGACGCGCGAGGGCGAGGGGTGCAGCCGCGCGAGGAGCGGCTCGAAGGCGAGGCCGCCTTCGCGCGGGACGACGATCTCGCCGTCGAGCACCGCGGGCCGCGGGAGCGCCGCGATCGCCTCCGTGAGCTCCGGGAAGTAGCGCGCGAACGGCCGGCCGTGGCGGCTTCGCAGGTCCACCGCGCCCGCCTCGGCGAAGACGAGGCAGCGGAACCCGTCCCACTTCGGCTCGTACGCGAAGTCGCCGGGCGGCAGCTCGCGCGCGAGCCGGGCGAGCATGGGGGCGAGCGGGGGCGCGAACGGGAGCGCGGACACGAGGCCGATCTAGTCCGGCGCCGCCGCGGCGCGCTTCCGCGCGAACCGGCGATGACGGACATTCGAGCTGGAGGCATCGCCATGTCGGAGCCGAAGAAGCCGGGTGCCGGCGAGATCGACGAGACGCCGGGCCTCGCGGGCGGGCCCGGGCCGACGCCGCCCGGCGTCGACGACGGGACCACGATGCCGCGGCGCGCAGAGCCGGAGCGGATGGCGCCCCCGCCGTCCGCGGCGGAGCAGCGGGACGAGGGGGAGGCGGCGGAGCGGAGCGCGGGCCCGCGGCGGACCGACGTCCCCGGCCTCGCCGATGACCGCGAGGGGACGGGCGAGACCGGGGTCCCGGCGGACGAGAAGCGCGAGCGCCGGACGCGGCGGTAGAGGCCCGAGCGGCTACGCGCGCGGAGCGATCGGCTCGAACGACTCGGGCGCGAACCTGAACACGCGCGACGGCTTGCCCCAGCCGCCCGCCTGGAACCCGTGGCAGATCCGCTCGTACGCCTCGGGGTGCTGGTGCGGCGCGAACTCCTCGACTTGGCCGCGCAGCGCGAACCCTTTGAAGTCGTCGAGGTCGAGGACGAGGCGCGTCTCGCCGCGGTTCTGGCGGAGGTTCATGTATGTCTTGAGCGCGAGGCCGTCGCCGTGGAAGAGCAGCACCTTTCCGTCCCGCACCTCGTGGTGGAAGATGAACCGCGGCGAGAGGTTCGCCGTCTCGCCGACCGCGACGAGCGCGTGACCGAGGCCGGCGAGCGTCTCCTCCACCTCCTCGTACGGCACGCTCTCGAAGAACTGGAGCGTGTAGGGGCTGTGGTGGACCGTGTAGATCTGCGACCCCTTCACGGTGAGGCCGGCCGCGCCCGTCTCGAAGAGCTCCGTCTCGCTCGCGCCGGCGGCGAGGGCGCGCGTCTTGACCTGGTAACCCTGGTAGCGCTCGACGCGCGTGAGGTGGACCGTGACGCACTCCCCGCCGGCCGGCGGACGGGGGAGGGCGCCGCCGAGCGTGATGCGGAGCTCCTGCGCCGAGGGGCCGCGCGCAATCCCCCGGAGCGGGTGGACGGAGCAGGAGGCGAACGTGCCGGCGAGGCTCGTCGTCCCCATGAACGCGAGCACCTGCTCCGTCTGGAGCGCCGGGAAGCGGGCCGCGTGCTTCGGTCTCAGGCGCTGGAGGAACTCGAGGAAGGTCCGCGGATCGCTCGACACGTCGGCTCACCTCGACGCAGGATGTGCGAGCGGAGCTTAGAGATGGACGTCCCGGTTGTCCACCTGGTCACGGATCGGCGGCTCGCCCCGGATCTCCTGGCGCGCGCGGACGCGGCGCTCGCCGGGCTCCCGCCGGGCGTGGCAGCGATCCACCTGCGCGAGAAGGATCTCGGCGGGCGCGACCTGCTCGCGCTCGCTCGCGCGCTCGCGGCGATCTGCCGCTCGCGACGCCAGCGCCTCGTCGTGAACGACCGGCTCGACGTGGCGCTCGCCGCCGGCGCCGACGGCATCCACCTTCCCTCGGCCGGCGTGCCGCCGGCGGAGGCGCGTGGGCTCGTCGGCCCCGGCGCGCTCGTCGGTGTCTCGTGCCATTCCGCTGCGGACGTCGCGCGCGCGCGTGCCGGCGGCGCGAGCTTCGCGTTCCTCTCGCCGATCTTCGACACGCCCTCGAAGCGCGCCTACGGGCCGCCGATCGGGCTCGAGGCGCTGCGCGCGGCGGCGCGGCTCGGGCTGCCGCTCGTCGCGCTCGGCGGCGTCACGCCCGAGCGCGTCCCGTCGCTGCGCGCCGCGGGCGCCGTGGGCGTGGCCGCGGTCCGCGCCTGGCTCGACGCGCCGGATCCGGCCGCCGCGGTGCGGGCGCTCCTCGCCCCGCCTTGATTCCCCAAGTTGAGCGATCTAGCGTCGGTGCGCATGGACCAGCGCAACGGCGGACCGAAGGAGCGGGGCCTCCTGAAGGGCGTCTCGATCTTCGCGGACCTCGACGCGCCGGCGGTCGCGGCGCTCGAGCGGCTCGCGGACGTCCGCGAGTTCCCGGACGGCGGCGTCGTCGTGTCGCAGGAGGACACGGGCGACGCGCTCTTCGTCCTCGTGCGCGGCAAGGTGAAGGTCGTCCTCTACGGCGACTCCGGCCGAGAGATCATCCTCTCGATCTTCAAGACGCCCGGCGACTTCTTCGGAGAGATGTCGCTGCTCGACAACGAGCCGCGCTCCGCGACGGTCATCGCGGCCGAGCCCTCCCGACTCATGGTTCTCTCCCGCAGGGACTTCCAGGCGCACATCGAGAGCCACCCGCGGACGGCGCTGCGCGTCCTCACCGAGCTTTCGCGGCGCCTGCGCCGCGCCGACGCCGTGATCGGGAACCTCGCGCTCCTCGACGTGTACGGGCGCCTCGCCGGAAAGCTGCGCGAGCTCGCCGCGGCGGAGGGCGAGGAGACCGACGACGGGATCGTGCTCCGGCAGCGGCCGACGCAGGCGGAGATCGCCGCGATGATCGGCACGAGCCGCGAGACGGTGTCGCGCGCCCTCTCCGATCTCGCGCGCCGCGGGCACGTCGTCGTGACCGGGAAGCGCCTCGTGCTGCGCCGTGACTTCATCGCCGGCGACGAGCGGTAGATCCCAGCGCGCTTCAGCGGCGCGGCGCCACGAGGAAGAACCACTGGTGCGGGAGGAAGCGCTCCTCCCGGACCACCTCGAGCCCCGCCGCGCCGGCCGCATCGAGGAACCCCTCGCGCGAGACCTTGTGATCCGGCGGAGGCCCGACCGGCAGCTCTCCCGCGTGGAAGTCCACGACGGCGAGCCGCCCGCCCGGCGCGAGGCGCGACGCGAGCCGCGCGAGCGCGGCGGGCCGGTCCGGGAAGTGGTGGAACGTGTCCACCGTGAGGATGGCCGCGCACGGCTCCGGCGGGAGCGCCAGCTCGTCCTCGGCCGCGAGGAGGGGCGTCACGTTCGCGAGCCCCGCGTCGGCGACGCGCCGCGCGAGGATCTCGAGCATCCGCGGCTCGACGTCGATCGCGTGGACGCGGCCGGACGGGCCGACGGCGCGCGCGATCCGGAGCGCGAAGTAGCCCGGGCCGACGCCGACATCGCAGGCGACGTCTCCGGGCCGGAGCCCGAGCGCGGCGACCACCTCGTCCGGCTTCTGCCACGCGAGCCGCTCCGGATCCTCGAGCTTCGCGAGATACCGCTCGAGGTCCTCCGGATTGCCGTGCCGGTCGCGCGGGACGTCGCCCCCGTGCCGGTGCCCGCCGTGTCCATGCCCGTCTGTCATGCCCATGAGAGCCAGGCGGCGCGCGGACGCTTCGGGCCGAGGTGCGTCCGGCCGCGGCCACGGCTATATTGCCCCCCCTCATGGCCGTACCCGTCTTCGAGATCGCGAAGGACTTCGTCTTCAGCGCCGCCCACCAGATCCGCTTCCATGGCGGGAAGTGCGAGCGGCTGCACGGTCACAACTGGCGCGTCCGCGTGCACGCGCGCTCCTCCGAGCTGAACCGGATCGGGATGGTGATCGACTTCGCGGACCTGCAGAAGCTCGTCGGCGAGATCGGCGCCCGCTTCGATCACCAGAACCTGAACGAGATCCCTCCGTTCGATCAGGAGAACACGACCGCGGAGCTCCTCGCCCGCTTCTTCTACGT
>DASWEI010000184.1:0-28239 GCA_036394835.1 Anaeromyxobacter sp.
CAGGATGTCGAGGTCGTCGTCCATCCACTGCGACGTCTCGGTGATCCGCCACCAACCAGCGATCTCTCGGGGGAGTTCTTCCATCCCTCGGACTCCTACCGCATGGGCATGGCGCAGGGGAACCAGCGACCCACTACACGCATGTCGTGATCCGCGCCGGGCTACTTCTGGTGAGCGGAGGTGGGTCATTCCTCGTGAGCGGCGAAGCAAAGCCCAAGCCACGCCGTCACTGGCGCACGCGAAAGGATCCCTTTGAAGCGTGCTGGCCGCGCGTCTGCGACGGTTGGTTGCCGAACCTGACCGCACCGCCAAGGAACTCCTTCAGCGTCTTCAGTGGGAAATGCCCGGCCAGTTCACCGATGGCCAGGCGCGAACGCTTCAGCGTCGCGTCAAGCAGTGGCGCGGCGAAGCCGTTCGCGCCCTCATTTTCACCAAGCCCGACTTGGAGCCAGGTCCTGCAGCAGAGTCATTCCGGTCGGCGAGTGGTGGGAGTTAGGAGTAGCATTTCGTCGTGAGGCAACACGGTGGGGAGGTGTGATTGTCGTCGAGCACTCCTGACGACGCGCGGAGCGCGTTGTGCGGCCAACTACTTCGGGTCGCAAAACTCATTCCACGCATCGGCGGGGGAGAGCCCGCTCAAGGTGGGATACTTCTTTTTGTCGATCCCGACATCCGACGCACCAACCGCCGTCCCGATGTAACGCATCGTGACGTTGGGCCTCGAGACCTGAAATGCGCCGAGCAGGGGGATCCACTTAGCACCATCTCCCAACTCGTCCATCGTTGGTAGCCGTCCGTGATCCCTGATGAAAGGGTTTCGAACATCGGAGTCAAGAAGGTCCACGACCGATACAGAGCGCGCTGGAACGGGCGTGGGGTTCTCTTCCGCGATGTACCCGGAGATATATGCGCTCTCACTACGCCGGTACGGCTGGGCCGATGCAGAGATATCAATCACCTTGAACGGCGGGGCGCAGACCCACGTGTGGCCTGCGATGGCGGGATTTCCGGGCGCCATGATCGGCCAGAAATACGTGGGCGAAATCCCGGTGGCTGCAGAGAACTCGAGTACCAAGCCGCCCTTGACCACGTAGTTCCACACACCGAGTCGGTCCAGGAACCGGGACAGGAGCCCAGAGATGTCGACGCAAGCTCCAGGGCGGCCGTCCTTCACGAGGCGTTCGTGGAGGAACGCGGCCGCCTTCACCGTTTGGGATCGAGCGAACGCTTCGTACTCTGGAGTGGCCCGCCTGAGATTCACAAACTCGGCGTACCGCACCAAGAACTCCGGGTCCCGCTGCTCCTGCGCCATGAATCCCGGCGAGTCGTAGAACCCGGGCTCGCTGATGTCGATGCCCAACTGCCGAAATGTGGCTTCGAGCTTCGCGAGTCGCTCCATCTCCCGATTCTACCGCCGCTCTCCTTGTACCTGGAATGTGGAGCATACGAGCCGGGAGCACTCGCTCTCATGACGTCCCCCCAGAAGCTGGACGGTTTTCAGCTGGAGGAAGTGACCTGCCCCCCGGAAACTGGACGGTTCGCAGCGTGAGTCCTCTACTGGCAGTGGAGGACGGATGCGGAAGAGCAAGTTCACCGAGGAGCAGATCATCCGGGTGCTGAAGGAGGTCGACGCCGGGGCCAAGGTCCAGGATGTCGTCCGCCGGCTCGGGATCACCAAGACGACCTTCTACCGGTGGAAGTCGAAGTACGGCGGCCTCGAGGTCAGCGACGCGAAGCGGGCTCCGCGCGCTCGAGGACGAGAACCGGAAGCTGAAGACGCTCGTCGCGGATCTCACGCTCGACAAGCAGGCGCTGCAGCACCTTCTCGGAAAAAAATGGTAGGCCGTGACGCCGAAACCCTGTCCGCCGGCTGAGATAAGCTGGCCCTACCAGTTCACCGTTGGGCAACGCGAAAGGGGGATGGGGTGGCGTTCGCGACTGAAGTCCTGACGTACGAGCAGGCAGTGGGGCAGCTCGAACCTGGCCGGAAGCACATCCTGCTGGGCAACGGGTTCAGCATCGCGTGCGACTCCGTCTTCAAGTACGGGCGGCTCTACGACGCCGCCGTCGGTGCGGGGCTGAGCCCTCGGGCGCAGAAGGTTTTCGAGTACCTCGGCACCAGCAACTTCGAAGGCGTCATGAGGCTGCTCGACGACGCGCACTGGGTCGCCGAGACGTACGGGCTCCTCACCGGGCCGTCGCAGATGCTCGAGGACGTCGAGATCGTGAAGGCGACGCTCGTCGACGCGGTGGCGAACTCACACCTCGAGCACACGGGAAAGGTCCCGGACGCGAAGAAGGCGGCCGCGCTCAAGTTCCTCAGCCCGTACCACAATGTCTTCACGACGAACTACGACTTGCTCGCGTACTGGGTGAACATGCACCGGCGCGAAGGGCCGCTCTGGGGAGATGGGTTTCGTGGCGACGACGACGATCCCGAAACACCGTACGTCGTCTTCTCGGAGCGGCTCGGGAATGACCGCGGTTTGTACTTCCTGCACGGAGCGCTGCACCTGTACACGACTGGGGGGGAGCTCCGGAAGCACACTTGGAGTCGCACGGGCACGCCGCTCACGCACCTGATCAAGGCCGGACTCGCGAACAAGGAGTACCCGATGTTCGTCGCCGAGGGCTCGCCGGAGAAGAAGATCGAGCAGATCCAGAGGAACGGGTATCTCTGGTACGCGCTTCACAAGTTCTCGAAGATCGAGGGGCCGCTCGTGGTGTTCGGCCTGTCGCTTGGTGACTCGGACGGGCACATCGCACACGCGGTCGCGGACAACTCGAAGCTACCCGTGATGTTGGTCGGCTTGCACGGGGACCCCAAGAGCTCGATCAACAACGCCATTCAAGCGTCCGTCGCGAAGATCGTGACGCGCAGAGAACAGATCGCGAAGCGCCGCCGCAACGTGAAGCCGCTCAAGGTCGTCTACTACGACAGCGCGACCGCCAAGGCGTGGGGGTGATCAATTTCGTGCGGCACGCTTCGGCTCTGGGAGCGGTTTAAGTCCTGGCTGACGCACTGGCTCGGACGCGACCGCGACGCGCGTTCAGCCCCGCGGCGACGATCACACGCTCGCCGGGCGCTCGCCCCTGCCCCAGCCTCGAACGGTCGAAAACGGACGCAAACGGCTGCAAACGGACGTGGCGGGCGCGTGTACCAAGTGTACCAAGCACGTCGCGCCTACTTTAGCGACCTTGCGTGAACGCCCAGGGTCACTTTCCCGGCGCCCTTGGTACACCGCAAAGAAAAACCCCGCGTCGCCGCGGGGTTGTGAAGTGGAGGCGCCGGGAATCGAACCCTCCGCGAGGCGGGTCGAAAACGTACGCAAACGGACCCAAACGGACGGAAACGGATGATGATCCGCGAGCTTGAGCGGGAAGATACGCCCGCTTACGACCGCGATGCGACCCGATGCGACCGCTTCGATGTACCAAGTGTACCAAGGCGCTACGCCCGCCCACGGACCAACGGCACGGCGGTGCTCCAGCCGGTTGGCTTGGTTCTCGAACACGATTTGCTTTGCTGCAAGCTTCGCTATTGAGTCGCTCACCCTTCGCTCAAGGAGTTGCTGAAACGCTCCGATGATCGCGAGGACTCGCGCCGCTCGGGAGTGTCATCGCTATCTGTGTTCGCCGCATTGAACGAGAAGATGGATCGGGATGCACGTCACCTGGCCGCGGCGCCGAACCCCGAGAGCAGGTGCGCGCCGAGGACACGGACCCGGTCGTCCATGCTGCCGAGCCAGATCGCAATCCGGTCCTCGAAGGGGCTCCGCGCCCAGATCATTTCATCGCATACCGGCGCGCCTGCGGGTCCGATCACCTTCGCCTGACCGTCTCGCTGCAGCACGAGCTCGCCGCGCGTCGAGCGCAGGAGCGCGTACGCGTGGCCGTCGAGCTCGAACATCTTACCGAGGCGTAGCCGCCCGGAGACGACGGCCGGGGAGCCGGGCGCGGCGAAGACCTCGAACTGTCGGACGTCCTCGGCCGAGCCGCTCCAGTCGATCCGCGCCACCTGCTGGTCGCGCACGAGGTCGACGACGATGAGCTGAGGCAGCTCGCGGGGGCGCGCCTCCACGAAGGCAATCCGCCCGCCGCGGGACCACGCGAGCGGAGCGACCGCCGCGGACGTGCAGGGCACCGTCGAGCCCCTCGACGGCTTCGCCCCTTCCGGCGGTCGGATGAGCTCGTCGCGGACCAGGTACGGCACCTGCGGGAAGACCGGCACCTGCGGGACCTCGAGCGCGCACGACGGCGCACGCCAGCGCCCGCCCGCGTCCTCGCAGATCTCGGCGATCGACCGGACGCCGCTCCAGATACGCAGGTCGTCCATCGAGGCGAGCAACGGGTGCGTGCGTCCTTCGCGGCCGGCGTGGCCCACGAAGACCTCGCCCGGGATCGGTCCGAGACTGCCGCCGGGCCCTTCTCCCACCAGGCGCAGATCGACGAAGAGGCGAACCCTTGTGCCGTCGTTCACCACCGCCACGTGAGACCACCGGCCCGGGGAGAGTGTCCCGCACTGCGCCGTCGCGGACGCAGACCCCTGCGCCCGCGTGAAGGTCGCCGACAGGTTCCCGCAACTCGTGCTCAGCTGGAACGTCTCGCCGCCCTTCCCGGCGGAGAGCACCGTCATGGCGTCGTCATGCCGCCCGGCGTGAAGCGGGTTCAGCCAGAACTCCATCGTGGCCCCGCGCGTCAGGTCGGGCACGGCGCCCGCCGGCGCCGTCACGCCGCCGGCACCCGTGAACGTCCCTGCCCCCCCGTGCACGCCCGGCTCGCCGCGCGTGAGGTTTCCAACGGTGCCATGCAGGGCGCGGCCCGAGGCGTCGAGGACGGGGCCGGAGGACTCGTCGAACCGGTACCAGAGCGCGAGCTCCGCCGACGGCGCTGCCGGGCGCTCTTCCGGAGGAGACGCGAGCTGCGCGAGGCGTTCCGCGAGCCGGGGGAGCACGATCAGGAACGGCTCTGGCTCGCCGCGAGCGTTCGTGCCATACCCGGCGACGACGTCACCGTCCGCCGAGACGCCCTGGGCCGATCCGGGGCGAAAGCCGGCGAGGTCGAGCCCGTACGCTTCACGGGCGACGCGCGCGAGCGACTGCATCCCGCCCCCGCGCGTCCAGACGGCAGCCTCGCCCCCGCCCTCGCTCGCTCCGGCGCCGACGACGACGCGGCCATCCCTCGCGACGTCCACGGCGTCGCTCCAGAAGCCGCCTCCGGGCAGGTCTCCCATCCACGAGAAGCCATGGGCCTCGTCCCACACGAAGCCCTCGTGCCCGAGCGCGCCGTACGCGTTGCCCACCACGGTGCCGCCGTCCGGGGAGACCGCGCGCGCGTAGCTCGGCGCAGGAGTCCCTGCGCCGGGCAGCGGGACGAGGCCGCGGTCGCGCGTCCAGAGGAAGCTCTCGCCCGTTCCGGGCGCGCGGTCGCTGCGGCTCCAGCCGGTCACGACGGACCCGTCCGCCGATACCGATAGCGCTTGCCCCAGCGTGTCTCCGCCCGGGAGATCGCCGAGCGGCAGCGCCCGGCCGTCGGGTCCCGCGAGGAAGGCGACGTGCGGCTCGCCCATCCGGCCGACGACGGTCCGGCCGTCCGCGGACACGCCCCAGGCGCTGGCGCTTCCGGTGACGACGGACATGCGTCCGGCAGCGTCCCACCGGACGGCCGCGCCCTGCGAGAAGCCCACGGCGACGCTCCCGTCGCTCGAGACCGCCGTCGCGCGGTGATCGCGGTCCTCCCCCGGGGGAATCTGCAGCGCGACCATGCCCGTTCCTTCGCGCCAGCGGAACGGCATTCCCCCGCAGTCGCCGACCACCGTCGTCCCGTCGGCCGAGACGTCCCACGCGTAGCAGGAGCGGTGCGCACCCGGCAGGAAGCCGAGCGCGACGAACCGCGGCTGGCGCCGCGTCGTAGGCGTGGCGTCACCCGCGGACGCGGCGCCGGCGGAGAGGGCGAGGGTGAACACGAGGGCGATGCGCGTGTTCGACATTCCCGTTGACTGTACGCTGACCGCCGCCGCGCGCCCCCTGATATCATCGCCCGACGAAGCCTCCGGGGCGCCATGGCCATCCTCCTCTTCGCCGCGCTCGTCCTCTCCGCCGGCGGCGCGAACGTACCCTCCGTTCCGTTCGCGCCCGGTGCTCCCGGCGAGTCCGCCGCCGAGGTCGTCGGCTTCTCGCCCGCGCACCGCGTGGCGTGGGTCGAGCGCCGGTCCGGCTCGGCCGCGATCCTGCGCGTCGTCGATCTCGCGAACGACAAGGTGCTCGCCGAGCGCCCCTGGGAAGGCGACGGCACCATCCTGGCCCACTACGACGTCGCGCCGGTCGTTCCGGCGGAGGTGCTCGTCGATCCCGTCCGGCTGGTCAGCGATCTCCACGAGTACAGGGTGATCGTCGACGGCCGCGACCTGCGCGTCCGTCGCCTCCAGACCACCGAGCGCCGGCTCGACTGGAAGAAGGTGGGGACCACGCGGAGCGCGGCCGCGCGGGTGCGCGGGTGGGTGAAGAGCCCGTTCGAGCGGCGCGCGGCCGTATTGGTGGACGATCAGGGCCTCCGCGTCGTCGGCGTCCACCTCGACGCCGGCTACGGCGAGAAAGCGCCCGTCACCGGCCGTGGTCTCTACGAGGAGGCGCTGCTCGCGCGCGAGAACAAGCCGGAGATGGAGGAGTGCGCCGAGCCGGAGGAGGCCGCGCGCGTGTTCCGATTCCTCGCGCCCGCGGTCGCGGCGGACCGGGGCCTCGTGGCGCGGGCGAAGGAGGACTTCCCCGCGTACGTGGGGACGCTCTCGTTCCGCGTCGCCTCCGGGGAGGTCGATCTCCGCCGCCCCGGCGCGGTCGCGAGCGCGCTCGAGTCTACGAGCTGGGCGTTCACCAGCGCGTCCTGCGGGGGCGGCCTCTACTCTGGCAGCCCGAGCTTCAGTGGTGGCGTCTTCTCGGTCTCGTGCCCGCAGGTCCAGTTCCTCGAGGGCGAGGAGCGGGATGAGGCGGAGCGTGCGGAGAAGGCGGCGGCCCGGCGCTTCCGCGTCGAGGGGACGACGCTCGTCTTCGAAGACGGCACGCGCTGGGAGCTCTCGGTATCCGACGGCGTCGCCTCGATCTCCGGTGGCTCCGAGACGTTCGTCGAGAGCCTCTTCGCCTGCGACGCGGGGGCATAGAGGGGACAGCGAGCCGCCAGTGCCGTTCGTGCCCGCGCCCGAGCACCTGGCCCGGATCTACATGAGCGGACGGTCGCAACGGCTGTAGACGGACGTGCCCGCGCGGTGCACGAACGTGTACCAAGCGACGCTGCGTCAATCGGCGCGCCTGGGTCGCCCGTGCGAGAACCGGCGAAAACGGACGCAAACGGCGGCAAACGGACGTGGCCGCCGCGCGTACCAATGTACCAAGGTGACCAACAGTGACTTCGCGGGGTTGCCAGGAGGCGCCGGGTCACGTTCCCGGCGCCCTTGGTACACGTGAAAGAAAACCCCCGCGTCGCCGCGGGGTTGAGAGTGGAGGCGCCGGGAATCGAACCCGGCGCCGCGCCGCCCACGTTCCCTCCCCTCCCAGTCGCGGGCCGCTCGCCCTGCTAGAATCGCGGCGATGACCGCCCCCGGCGCACCGCCCGCCCCGACCCCGGGCGCTCCCGCGCCGAAGTTCGTGCAGGAGCTCGACGTCCTCATCCGCGCTCGCTACCCGCTCGTCTACCTCGTCACCTCGGAGGAGCAGCGGCTCGACGCCATCCTCGAACAGCTCGCGGAGACCCACGGGAAGGCGCTCCTCGGCTGGTCGATCGTGGCCGGGTTCAAGCGGCTCGGTGGCGCGAAGACGGCGGCGGCGCCGGAGGGGACGAAGGAGCCGCTCGCCGCGATCGCCGCGATCCACGAGATCTCCGAGCCCGCCCTCGTCGTCCTGAAGGACTTCCACCCGTACCTCGCGGACCCCGCGGTCGTGCGCGCCGTGCGGGAGCTCTCCCACGCGCTCAAGTCCACCTACACGACGGTCGTCCTGCTCTCGCCGACGCTCGTCATCCCGCCGGAGATCGAGAAGGAGGTCTCGGTCCTCGACGTCCCGCTGCCGACCTACCGCGACCTCCTCCAGCTCCTGAAGGAGATCGTCGGAGTCGTGCGCCAGGGGAACCGGGCGAAGGTCGACCTCACGAAGGACGACGCGGACCAGCTCATCAAGGCCGCCCTCGGCCTCACGCTCTCCGAGGCGGAGAACGCCTTCGCGAAGGCGATCGCGCATGACGGGCGGCTCTGCCGCGACGACGTCGGGCTCGTGCTCGAGGAGAAGCGGCAGGTGATCCGCAAGAGCGGGCTCCTCGAGTACTACCCGAGCGACGAGAAGCTCCAGAACGTGGGCGGGCTCGAGCTCCTCAAGACGTGGCTCGCCCGCCGCGGCGCTGCCTTCTCCGAGGCGGCGCGCCGCTTCGGCCTCCCCGAGCCGAAGGGGCTCCTCCTCCTCGGTGTCCAGGGCTGCGGCAAGAGCCTCACCGCGAAGGCGATCGCGGCGCAGTGGGGGCTGCCGCTCCTCCGCCTCGACATGGGCCGGATCTTCAGCGGCCTCGTCGGCTCCTCGGAGGAGAACCTTCGCCGCGCCATCCAGGTCGCGGAGAGCGTCGCGCCGGTGGTCCTCTGGATCGACGAGATCGAGAAGGGGCTCTCCGGCATCCAGGGCTCGAGTACGCTCGACGGCGGCGTCAGCGCCCGCGTCGCCGGGACCCTCCTCACGTGGCTGCAGGAGAAGACCGCCCCGGTCTTCGTCGTCGCGACGGCGAACCGGATCGAGCAGCTGCCGCCGGAGCTCCTGCGCAAGGGGCGCTTCGACGACCTGTTCTTCATCGACCTGCCCGCGCTCGCCGAGCGCCGCGAGATCCTCGAGATCCACGTGCGCCGGCGCGGGCGCGATCCGCGCGCGCACGACCTCGACGCGCTCGCCCGGAGCACGGTCGGGTTCTCCGGCGCGGAGATCGAGCAGGCGGTCGTCTCCGCGCTCTACGACGCGTTCGCAGAGGCGAAGGAGCTCGAGCCGGGCCACCTCGTCAGGGCGATCGCGGAGGCGCTGCCGCTCTCGACGACGATGCGCGAGGAGATCGACCGGCTCCGCGAGTGGGCGCGCACGCGGACGCGAGCCGCGTCCGGCGCGACGCCCGACCCCATCCCTCCGCCGGCCGGGTGACGCGTGTCGAGCCTCCGCCGCTTCCTCCACATCGAGCGCTCCCGGGCCGACCGGCCCCAGGGGGAGGCCGAGGCCGAGGCGGACCCCGCGACCGCCGAGCGGTTCGAGACGGTCGAGCGGCCGGGCATCCGCGACGCGCAGGCGCCGCGCAGCTCGGGAGCGGACCTCGAGCGCTTCGGTCCCGAGCCGGAGCCTCGGATCGAGCTCGTCGAGACCGCCGCAGGCGAGCGCCCGTTCACCCGCTGCATGCGGTGCGGGATGGATCACGGCGTCTTCGCGACCGAGTGCAGCGGCTGCAGCGCGAGCCTCGAAACCAAGGCGCAGCGCGAGTTCAACGAGCAACTCTGGGCCCGGCGCCAGCAGGAGGCAGCCCGCGACACCGCCGACGAGGCGGAGCGGCTAGAGCTGCGGTCGCGCGACGCCGCCGAGGTCGCCTCGGCGCGGCGCGCCATGGGCGAGGAGCTCGCCCGCGAGGTCGGCGCGCGCGAGCGGCGCCGGCTCGACGGCGAGCTCGGTGGAGCGGCCACCGGCTGGGACCCTGTGCTTCGCCTGCTCCGCAGGCTCCTCCGCAGCCTGACCGGCTGATGTCGCCCGGTCAGCCGGCGGTTCGGCCGGCCCCCTTGATCTCCCTTCGTCCCTGCGCGATCTTGCGCACCTTCGACACCCCCCCGCGCGTAACCGAGGAGCCCCATTGCCGAACGCGAGCCGTGACCTCGTCGAGAAGGCGGTGAACACCATCCGCATGCTGGCGGCAGACGCCGTCCAGCAGGCGAACAGCGGCCACCCGGGCATGCCCATGGGCGCCGCGGACATGGCGTTCGTCCTCTGGACGCGCCACCTGCGCTTCGACGCGAAGGACCCGCGCTGGCTCGGCCGCGACCGGTTCGTCCTCTCGGCGGGCCACGGGTCGATGCTCCTGTACGCGCTCCTCCACCTCTCCGGCTTCGACTGCACGGTCGAGGATCTGAAGGGCTTCCGCCAGCTCGGCTCGCGGACCCCCGGCCACCCGGAGTTCGGCCACCTCCCGGGCGTCGAGGTGACGAGCGGGCCGCTCGGGCAGGGGTTCGCGAACGGCGTCGGCATGGCGCTCGGCCAGGCGATGCTCGCGGCGAAGCTCGGGCCGGGGAGCCCGGTCGGCGATCACCACGTGTACGCGATCGTCTCGGACGGCGACCTCATGGAGGGCGTCGCCGCCGAGGCGGCGAGCTTCGCGGGACACAACCGCCTCGGCCGCCTCGTCTACCTCTACGACGACAACGAGATCACCATCGACGGGAAGACGTCGATCGCCTTCACCGGCGAGGACGTGACGAAGCGGTTCGAGGGCTACGGCTGGCACGTCCAGTCGGTGGACGGCCGCGACCACGAGGCGATCCACCGCGCGATCGAGGCGGCGAAGGCGGAGACCCGCCGCCCGTCTCTCGTGCGGGTGCGCACCACCATCGGCTTCGGCTCGCCCGGCAAGGCGGGCAAGTCGTCGGCCCACGGGGCGCCGCTCGGCGACGACGAGCTCAAGGCCACGAAGCGGAACCTCGGCTGGCCCGAGGAGCCGCGCTTCCTCGTGCCCGACGACGTGCGCGCGCTCTGGCGCGAGGTGCAGGCGGAGAAGGCCGGGCAGGTGAAGGTCGCGCGCGAGCGCGAGCGCGCCTGGCGCGCCGCCCACCCGGATCAGGCCGCGCTCCTCGACGTGCACGTCGATCGCTGGGTTCCGGAGCGGATCTTCGAGCGGCTCCTCGAGGGGGCCGACACCGCGGACGCGACGCGCAAGCTCTCGGCGGCCGCGCTCCAGCGCGTCGCCCCGCTCGTGCCTTCGCTCGTGGGCGGCTCCGCGGATCTCGCGGAGTCGAACCTCACCGACATCAAGGGGGGAGGCTCGTCCTCGCCCGACGCGCCCGCCGGGCGGAACGTCCACTACGGCATCCGCGAGCACGGGATGGGGGCGATCCAGAACGGGCTCGCCTACGACGGCCTCTTCATCCCGTTCACCGGCACGTTCCTCCAGTTCGCCGACTACATGCGTCCCGCGGTTCGGCTCGCCGCGCTCTCGAAGCTCCAGGCAATCTACGTCTGGACCCACGACTCGATCTTCCTCGGCGAGGACGGCCCGACCCACCAGCCCGTCGAGCACCTCTCCGCGCTCCGCGCGATCCCGAACCTCCACGTGGTGCGGCCGTGCGACCCGATCGAGGTCGCGGCGGCGTGGGCGCACGCGCTCCAGCGGCGCGACGGGCCGACGGCGCTCGTGCTCACGCGGCAGAAGCTCGCGCCGGTCCGGCGCGCGGCGGGCGTCACGCCCGAAGCGGCGCTGCGCGGCGGCTACGTCGTCGACGCGCCGGAGAAGGCGCGCTTCACGGTCGTCGCGACCGGATCGGAGGTCCCGCTCGCCCAGGCGGCGCTCGACCTGCTCGCGAAGAAGGGCATCCAGGGCCGGCTCGTGTCGATGCCGTGCTACGAGCAGTTCGAGATGCAGCCGGCGGAGTGGCGCGAGCAGGTCCTCCCACGGGCGCTGCCGGTCGCCGTCGTCGAGGCCGCGCGCGGGATCGAGTGGTGGCGGCTCGCGGGGCGCGACGGGCTCGTCGTCGGGATCGACCGGTTCGGCGCGAGCGCGCCGGAGAAGGCGCTCGCCGAGGAGTACGGCTTCACGCCGGCGAAGGTGGCGGAGCGGATCGAGCGCTGGCTGCCCCGCGCATCCTGAGCGCGCGCCCGCCGTAGCCGGAGGGCGCGCGCTGCGGCTGCGTCGGCCCGTCGTGACTGGACCGACGGGTCACGGGATGCGCTTCTAGCGGGCGATCGCCGCCGAGCCCTGCTGCGGCTGCGGCTGCGGCTGAGTCGGGGCGACCGGGCGCGGCTCGATCTTCTCGCCCTTCGCGAGCATCTTGAGCGAGAGCGAGAGGAGCGACGCGAGGAGCTCACCCGAGCCCGGGACGTCGAGCTTCCGGTAGATCCTCTTGCGGCGCGCGCGGATCGTCTCGGGCGAGACGCCGGCCGCGGCTGCGGAGTCCTTGCAGGCGAAGCCCTGGGCGATGCGGAGGACCTCCGCACGCTCGGCGGGCGTGAGCGTCGTCCCCTCCATGAACTTGGCGGCGAACGGCGTGAGGATCTCGATATCGATCTGGGCCATTTCTTTACCTTCCCCGGAAAGGCCCTCCTGGGGGCCGATTCTCGCTGGCGTCACGGTCTACTTCCGGGCAGGGGCTTCCTCGACGCGCCCCTGCTTGGTCGGCCGTCACCAGCGAAGGGACGTTAATAACGCCCCGCACGGTTGCCACCCCCCTCTGCCGGCGCGCCATCAACGGTGCAGGACCACGGGGCATTTTCCCCAATGATTCCCGGAAGGGGCGTCCCGTGCGTGAATTTGTACCCTGATGGGGGCGGTACCGGATCGAAGGCGAGAATGCGCGCGGCGGCCGGCCGCGGGTCGCGATCAGTGGGCGCCCAGGATGACCTCGACGACCCCGCGTCCGGCCCGATCGGCTGCGTCGGAACGTCCCCGGGAAGCCGGATCACGTTCGCCGCGGGTGACAGGCGTCAGCCCCTCCGCGCCCGCCTTCACCGCCGCGAGGAGCTGCTCCTGCTCGGGCTCGCCCCGCCGGACGCGCGCCGCGATCCGGTCTCGCGCCGTCGGTGAACGGCGCGCCTCGGCCCCCGCCTCGACCGCGCGGTAGCGCAGGACGAGCGCGAGCTGCTCCCAGAGGGCGGAGCGCAGGTCGGCGGCCTGCCCCTCCGCGGCCAGGCCGCGGTCCACGATGGAGAGCTCGACGCGCGCGGAGAGCGGGAACCCCTCGTCGAGCACCGCGAAGCGCACGCCGTCGCCCTGCCGCTCGGCCCGGACGGCGCGGCCGCCGAACGGGAAAAGGACCGGGCCCCGCGCGAGCGCCGCGCGCGTCTCGGCGGGATCCGCCGCGGGCTCGCGAGCCGACGCGTTGCGCTGCGGCACGCGGAGCTCGTCGAGCGCCGAGCGGAGCTGGTCGAGCGCGATGACGACGTTCAGCCCCTGCGCGTTCCGGTACCCCGCGTGATAGACGCCGACGACCTCCGGCTCGCCCGTGTCGCACGCCACGGCGAGCACCGGGCTCCCCGAGCTGCCGAGGTTGAGGAGCGCGTCGACGACGAAGTCCTCGTGATCCCACGCGCGCTCGAGGTCGTGCTGGCCGAGGCCGATGACCCGCCCGGCGTTCGACGCGGCGAACGCGCCGAGCGGGTATCCGCGCACGAGCACGGCGTTGCCGACGCGGAGGTCGGCGGACCGGCCGAGCCGGTACGGGATCGTGCGGAGCGGCTCGCGCGTCGCGAGGACGGCGATGTCGAGCGCGTCGTCGACGAGCAGCGGGCGCAGGAGGATGTGCTCGGGCGCGTCGGGCTCCGACTCGTTCGAGACGATCCGCACTTCGGACCGGACCCGGCGCGAGCCGGCCGGGACGCCCTCGAGCTCCTGTCCGTCCGCGGTGACCTCCGGGAATGCGACGACGTGCTGGTTCGTCGCGACGAGCCACTCGCCGTCGCGCTGCCGGTACGCGAACCCGGTCCCGTGCCGGACCTTGGTGGTGTACTCGTGCACGAGCTTCCCGCCGCGCCCGTACGAGACCCGCTCGTACACCGCGCTCGCGCGCAGGCAGTAGACCCAGTCGGCCACCGGGCGCGACTCGCGCTCCCGCGCGGCGGGGACCATCGCGGAGAGGGTGTCCGCGTAGCGACCGGTGCAGGGCGGGCGCGCTGGGACGCCCTGCACCGGGCGCGTGGCGAGCGGAGCGAGGAGCACGGAGGCGAGGAGCGCGCGGCCGGCGCGAGGCATCGCGCGTGAACCTATGCGCGCGGGCGCGCGCCGGCCGCTATCCGATCGAGATCCGGTCTCGCTTCCTCGGTGGGTCCGCGGGCTCGGCGCGATCACCGCCCGCCGCGCGCGCCCTCGCGAGGGCGTCGCCCGCGCGCTTCACGAGCGCGCCGAACGAGACGGTGCCGTCGCCGCCATGGGAGGCGACCCCCACGCTCGCGGTGAGCTTCGGCGCTCCGGTCCGGTCGCGGACGAGCGCGCAGAGGCGCCGCGCGACCCGCAGCGCCCCGTCGTCCTTCGTATGCGGCATGAGGATGACGAGCCGCTCGTCCGAGAAGGGGACGGCGATGTCGATGTCGCGCAGCGCGCCGCTCGAGATCCCGAGCAGCTCGGCGAGGAGTGCGGTCCGGCCCCGCGAGCCGAGCGCGGGCGCGAGCCGCTCCCACGCGTCGACGGACACGAGCGCGAGCGACACCGGAAAGCCGTAGCGGCGCGACCGCTTCACCTCGACGAAGAGGAGCTTCTTCAGGAACTCGAGATCGCGCACGGCACGTGCGGGGCGCTCGAGCCGCGCCTCGAGCTCGGCGATCTTCTCGCCCCGGGCGCGCAGCTCCTCGGCGAGCCCGCAGGCCGTCGAGACCGCCGAGGGCGTGAGCGGCCCGACGAGGACCGCGTCGCCCCGGGCGCCCGGGTGGGCCGCCGCCTCCTTCCGGTCGAGGAAGAGGACGAGCACGGGCAGGTGGGGGTCGGCCGCGCGCACGGCCGCGAGCACCTTCGGGCCGGCGGTGCCGCGGACGAGGGCCGCGCCGTAACGCGCCGCCGCAGCGCGCGCCGGGGCGTCGCCGGGCGAGACCGCCTCCACCTCGCGGCCGCGCTCCTCGAGATCGCGGCGGATCGCGGTCACCACCGCTTCGGAGTCGTCGGCGAGGAGGATGCGGCGCGGCATCGCGGCGTTAATGTACCATTGTCGCCCCGTGGCTCCATCCCGACGCATCGCCCTCGCGCAGATCGACACGACCGTCGGCGACTTCGCCGGCAACGCGGCGCGGATCCGTGCGGCGACGGAGCGGGCGCGTGAGGCCGGCGCGACCCTCGTCGTCTTCCCGGAGCTGGCGCTCTCCGGCTACCCGCCCCGCGACTTCCTCGATCTCCCCGAGTTCCTCGACCGGGCGGCGCGGACGCTCGCCGAGCTCGCCGCGCCGGCGGGGTGGTCGCGCGACGTCTCGGTCGTCCTCGGGTTTCCGGAGCCCGCGCCGGGTGCGCCGCCGCCGGGCGTCTACAACTCCGCCGCGCTCCTCGAAGGCGGGCGGGTCGCCGCGATCGGCCGCAAGTCACTCCTGCCCACCTACGACGTCTTCGACGAGACCCGCTACTTCCTCCCCGCCGACCGCTCCACCGCGGCCGACGCGGGGGCGCTCCGGGTCGGCCTCTCCATCTGCGAGGACGTCTGGAACGACAAGCGGTTCTGGGATCGACCGCGCTACGCGCGCGATCCGGTCGCCGAGCTCGCGCGGGCGGGCGCCGCGGTCGTCGTGAACGTCTCCGCCTCGCCGTACGCGGTCCACAAGCCCGCGCTGCGCGAGCGGATGCTCGCAGCGAGCGCGCGCAGCCACGGCGTGCCGATCGCCTACGTGAACCAGGTGGGCGGCAACGACGCCCTCCTCTTCGACGGCGGCTCGATGCTCGTCGGACGGGACGGGCGCGTCCTCGCGCGCGCCCCGCTCTTCGAGGAGGCGCTCGTCATCGCCGACCTCGAGTCCGGCGAGACGCGCGTGCTCGGCCTCGACGGCGCGCCGCTCCCGCCGCCGCGCCCCTCGCCGCGCGACGGACTCGCGGACGAGGTGCTCTCCGCCCTCGTGCTCGGGGTGAAGGACTACGTCCGCAAGTGCGGCTTCCGCACGGTCATCGTCGGGCTCTCGGGGGGCATCGACTCCGCGCTCACCGCCTGCATCGCCGCCGAGGCGCTCGGGCCGGCCGCCGTGCTCGGGGTCGCGATGCCGTCGCGCTACAGCTCGAGCCACTCGCGGGAGGACGCGGCGGAGCTCGCCCGGAACCTCGGCATCCGCTTCGAGGAGATCTCGATCGAGCCGATGCACGCCGCGTTTCTCGGGCAGCTCGAGCGGGCGCAGGGACGGCCGCTCTGCGATCTCGCCGAGCAGAACGTCCAGGCGCGCGTGCGCGGCCAGATCCTGATGGCGCTCTCGAACGACACGGGCGGGCTCGTCCTCTCGACCGGCAACAAGAGCGAGCTCGCCGTCGGCTACTGCACGCTCTACGGCGACATGGCGGGCGGGCTCGCGGTGATCGGCGACGTCGCGAAGACGCTCGTCTACCGCGTGGCGCGCGCCGCGAACGAGCGCGCCGGCCGCGGGCTCATCCCGGAGCGGACGTTCACGAAGCCGCCGTCGGCGGAGCTGAAGCCCGACCAGACCGACCAGGACTCGCTTCCGCCGTACGAGGTCCTCGACGACGTCCTCCACGCGTTCGTCGAGGAGCGGCTGCCGCTCGAGGCGATCGTCGCGCGCGGCCATCCCGAGGAGACGGTGCGCCGGATCCTGCGCCTGGTCGTCGCGAGCGAGTACAAGCGCCGCCAGGCCGCGCCCGTCCTGAAGATCACCGAGAAGGCGTTCGGCGAGGGACGCCGGCTCCCGATCGCGCACGGGTATCGCTACTAGTCCGCCGCGTCTGGCCGACAGCCCCTCTCCCCGACCCCCTCATGATCCCACGCTTGGGATCGTTAGCCCCGACCCTCTCCCCCCGCTTCGCGCCGCTTCGCGGGGGCGAGGGAGAACTGGGGCGCTCGCTGCGAGCTCGCGGGCGAACAGGCGTGCGTCGAGATCGGCCGGCGCGGCCGTGGGTGGGCGAGCTCTGCGCGGGGCACCTCACCGGGACTCCGCTCGCGCCGCCGCCCGGCGTACAGTCGCCTCCTCGGAGGTAACCTACCGTGAACGCACTCCACTCGCTCCTCGTCTTCCTCCACGTCCTCTCCATCTCCGTCTGGATGGCCGCCGCGCTCTGGCTGTCCGGGGACGTGAAGCGCGCGCTCGGCCTCGGACGCCCGCACCTCGACGCGCTCGCCGCGAGCGTCCGGCCGAAGCTCGGCCTCGACGCCGCCGCGGGGGTGGCGACGCTCGTCACGGGGCTCCTGCTCATGTGGGAAGAGGGGATGACGCGGCCCCGCGTCGGGATCACCGTCGGGTTCGTGGCGACGCTCGTCCGCATCGGCCTCCTCTCGGCGATGCGCCGGTCGTGGCGGTCGATCGCGGGGCGGCTCGAGCGCGGCGAGGTCGTGGCGGCGACGGACGGGGCGGCGCGACGGATGGCCATGCTGTCCGGCATCGCCCACCTGCTCTGGCTCATCGCGCTCGCCGGGATGGTGTTCCCGGTCTGAACGAGACGAAGCGGGCGGGGTCCGGCACGCCCGAGGCCGGCCGCCGCCCGGCCCGAGTCCGTCACCAGAGGCGGAGCGCGCTCGCGAGCACGAGCCAGAGCGGCACGCCGACGAGGAGGAGGAGCACCCAGACGGCCTGGAGCGCGCGGCGGCGGGCGGGCGCGATGCCGGGCTGCTGCGCGAGCACACGGAGGGCGCCGGAGGCGACGCCGAGGAGGAGGAGCGGGACGCCGAGGAGGAGCGCGGCGCGAACGTCGAGCTCCGGCACGGAGCCGCGCCGGATCACACCTGCATCACTTCCTTCTCCTTCGCCGCGACGATCTCGTCGATCTTCTTCACGCCCTCGTCCGTCTCCTTCTGCATCTTCTCGAGGGCCTTCTTCGCGTCGTCCGCGGAGACCTCGCCGTCCTTTTCGGAGACCTCGATGAGCTCCTTCGCGTCGCGGCGCTCGTTGCGGATGGCGATCTTGTGATCCTCGCCCTTCACCCGGCACTGCTTCACGATGTCGCGGCGCCGCTCCTCTGTGAGGGGCGGGATCGGCACGCGCACGAGGTCCTTGTCCGACTGCGGGTTGAGGCCGAGGTTTCCGTCCCGGATCGCCTTCTCGATCGGCGGGATCATGTTCTTCTCCCACGGCTTCACCATGATGAGGCGGGCCTCCGGGACGGAGAGGGTCGCGATCTGGTTGAGGGGCGTGGGGGTGCCGTAATAGTCGACGCGCACGCCGTCGAGCAGGTGCAGGTTCGCCCTCCCGGTTCGGACGTTCGAGAGCTCGCGCCTCAGGTCGTCGAGGGTCTTCGCGATGCGGGCGTGGAGGTCGGTCAGGATGTCGTCGGCGGCGCTCATGCGCGCTCCTCTCCGTGCTTCTGGCTCTTCTCGGCCCGGCCGACCACGGTCCCGATCTCCTCGCCGAGCACGACGCGCCGGACGTTTCCGCGCTTCGTCGAGTCGAAGACGATGATCCGGAGGTCGTTGTCCATGCAGAGGCTGATGGCGGTCGAGTCCATCACCTTCAGGTTCTTCTTGAGGACGTCGATGTAGCTGAGCTGCTTGAACTTGGTCGCGCTCGAGTTCTTCTTCGGGTCGTCCGTGTAGACGCCGTCCACCTTCGTCGCCTTGAGCAGCACGTCGGCGTGGATCTCCATCGCGCGGAGCGCGGCGGCGGTATCGGTCGTGAAGTACGGGTTGCCGGTGCCGGCGGCGAAGATGACGACCCGCCCCTTCTCGAGGTGGCGCATCGCGCGGCGGCGGATGTACGGCTCGCCGACGTGGTGCATCTCGATGGCGGTCTGCACGCGGGTGACGACCCCGATCTTCTCGAGCGCGTCCTGCAGCGCCATCGCGTTGATCACGGTGGCGAGCATCCCCATGTAGTCGGCGGAGGCGCGGTCCATCCCCTCGGTCGCGCCCGAGACGCCGCGGAAGATGTTCCCGCCGCCGATCGTGAGCGCCACCTCGACGCCCATGTCGACGATGTCCTTCACGTCCTGGGCGATGGCCGTGAGCGTCTTCGTCGAGATGCCGTACTTGCCCTCGCCCATGAGCGCCTCGCCCGAGAGCTTGAGGAGGATGCGCTTGTAGATGGGCTTCACGACGGTTTTCTCGACGGGCATGTCGGCGCGTTCTACCGGACGGCGCCGCTTCTTTCAACGGCGCCGGGGTTCCGCGATTCTACCCGAACGCGGGCGGCGTGGGCCGCCCGCATCAGGAACCCGTCACGCCTCGGCCGGCGGCGGGGGTGTGCCCCCCGCGGGAGCAATGGCCCCAGGGCCTCGACGGCCGCGCCTGCGACCACCGCGCCGCCTGCGGCGCTTGCGACCGCCGGCCTGGCCCTCGCCGGTCGGAGCGCCCTCGTCGGACGCGGCGGCGCGCCCCTCGCGAGGGAGCTCCATGTCCACCTCGACGATGGTGGTGGCGCCGCGCTCGGGGAGCGGGTCGCGCCCGTCCATGTCGACCGTCGCGATGTGCCGGCGTCCAGCGCCCTCTGCGCGCGCCCCGCCGTGCGCGGCGCGGCGGGGGTGGGCGGGCCGCTCGGCGCGGGGCCCGGCGTGCTCGACGCGGGCCCCGGCGTGCTCGACAGGGGTGCGGGCGCCTTCGCGGGGCTCCACCTCGCGCTCGGCGTGGTCGTCCTGGCCCGCCTGGGCCTTGAGGCGGTCGAGCAGCTCGCGCCCCTCGCCCGTCGCCTCGACGGAGATGGTGAGGAGCTGGGCGGCGTCTGCGTGGGGCTGGCCGCCGCCGCCGCGCCCGCGCCGGCGCCGCTTGCGCTGCGGGTCGCGGAAGCCGCGCTGCGCCTGCATCGCGAGCCGCGTCCGCTCGGCGATCTTCCGCGGCAGGCGCGAGGTGGAGACGAGAGAGTCGAGGAGCGCGTCGGCGTCGTTCGCCCGGGAGTGGCCCGCGTCGAGCGCCCCCCCGCTCGACGTCAAATGCATGAGGAGCGCCCCGAGCAAGACCGCGTCGGAGACGTCCTCGCCGGACCGGACGAGCCGGTCGAGCGCACCGAGGTGGGCGAAGAACGAGCGCCGCCGCGACTCGTCCCAGGAGTCGAGCGCCGCGCCGAGCGCGGGCAGGACGACGGGGAGCGCCCCGCACGCGCGCAGGAGCTCGAACGCGCGAGCCGACCCGCCGCAGCGCAGGATCTTGAACGTCTCCTCGAGCACGCGGGCCGGCGCGCAGCGGGCGAGCTCCCCCGCGTGACGGCGCATCGCCTCGAAGCAGTCGGGCTCGATCGTGAAGCCGAGCCGGGCCGCGAAGCGGACCGCGCGCAGCGTTCGGACCGGGTCCTCGCGCATGCGGATCTCGGGGTCGCCGATGGTCGCGATCCGGTGGTCCTCGAGGTCCCGGCGGCCGCCGACGTAGTCGATGACCTCGCCCGAGGCGACGTCGTAGAACAGGCCGTTCACCGTGAAGTCGCGGCGGACCGCGTCCTCCTCGGCGGTGCCGAAGACGTTGTCGCGGGTGATGAGCAGGTCGCCGCCGTCCGGAACGTCCTCGGCCACGTCTATCGGGTTCTTCCGGAAGGTCGCGACCTCGATGATCTTGCCACCGCGGAAGTAGACGTGCGCGAGCCGGAAGCGCCGCCCGATGAGCCGGCAGTTCCGGAAGATCGCGCGGACCTCGCCGGGGTGGGCGTCGGTCGCGAGATCGAAGTCCTTCGGCGTCCGGTCGAGCAGGAGGTCGCGCACGCAGCCGCCCACGAAATACGCCTGGTGGCGCATGTGGCGGAGCCGCGCGATGACCCTGACCGCGTCCGGGTCGAGCCGATCGACGGGGATCTCGGGCGGGTGGGCCGGCGGCGGGTCCTCGGGCGGATCGAGCGCGAGCCCCGGCGGAGGCCGGTGGTCACGGGAGTCGTCGAGGTCTTCTTGGGACTCGGGAGCGGCGGGGTACTTCGATGAAGGTTCGTGCATGCGGTCGCCGGATCGGGGGGCGTCAGGGCCGGGGGAAATCCCTGGCCCTGGTGCGCGCCGCTCGACCCCGCCGTGCAGTGCTTCCTGCAGCTTCCGGACTCCGGCGGGGGTCACCGTCGGGCTCGTCCTCGCCGCGTGGTTGTATCGACCGGCGGCCGCTGCGTCAAATGTCGCCGTCCGCAGGCGGCGCCGCGAAGAGCTCCCCTTGCGTCGGATCGAGCCCGAGCGCCTCGCGCACCGGCTGGAAGCTCCTGCGATGGATCTCGCACGCGCCGAGCCGCTTCAGGGCCTCGAAGTGCTCGGCGGTGGGATAGCCCTTGTGGCGCGCGAACCCGTACCCTGGGTACGCGAGATCGAGCTCGGCCATGAGCGCGTCGCGCACCGTCTTTGCGAGGATCGAGGCGGCGGCGATCGTGAGCGAGAGCGCGTCTCCGTGGATGATCGGCGTCTGCGGGATGCGCAGCTCGGGGAGCTTGCGCGCGTCGACGAGCAGGTGGCCCGGGCAGGTGGAGAGCCCCTTCACCGCGCGGGTGAGGGCGAGCAGGCCTGCGCGGTAGATGTTGAGCCCGTCGATCTCCGCGACCTCGGCGCGCGCGACCGCGAAGCAGACCGCGTTCCGGCGGATGTCCTCCGCGAGCCGCTCGCGCTCACGGCGGTCGAGCTGCTTCGAGTCGTCGATGCCACGCGGCCGGTAGTCGGGCGGCAGGACGCACGCACCAGCGACGACCGGTCCGGCGAGCGGCGCCATGCCCGCCTCGTCGACGCCGGCGACGTGCACGACGCCGCGCTCCCAGAGCTCCGTCTCGAACCGGAGCAGGTGGCGCAGGCGCTGCCCCTCGGCGCGGTTTCCGGCGCGGCGCTTGCGGACGAGCCGGAGCACCTCGCGCGCCCCCGCGCGCGGCTCCGCCTCGAGCGCCGCCTCGCACTCCTCCGGAAGCGGCCGGCCGGCGTCGACGAAGCGTGCGCGCAGCTCGGCGATGGAGAGGGAGGCGAGGTCCTCGGGGCGCATCCGGGGAAACTCTACGCTCCTGCTGCACGCCGGCGCTACCGCTGGCATCCGGGGCAGAAGAAGGTCGAGCGCTGCGCCTGGACGACGCGCCGGAGCTTCGTCTTCCCGCAGCGCGGGCACGGCTCGCCCTCCCGCGCGTAGACCTCGAACGGGTTCTCGGCGCCGGGCTCCTCGACGTACGAGATCTCCGGGCCCTGCTCGCGCGCGATGGCCTCCCGGATCGACGCGAGGATCGCGGCGGCGAGCGCCCGCACCTCGCGCGCGGCGAGCGTCGGCCCCTTGCGGCGCGGGTCGATCCGCGCGCGGAAGAGCGCCTCGGACGCCTGGATGTTCCCGACGCCCGGGAGGAGCGCCTGGTCCATGATCCGCACCTTCACCGGAAGGCGAGAGCGACGGAGCGCTTCGCCGAGCGCGGAGACGTCGATGCCGCGCTCGAGCGGGTCGGGCCCGAGCGCGGCGACCTCGGGCACCTCGTCGAAGCGCGCGCCCGGGACCACGCGGAGCCGGCCGAAGAGTCGCAGGTCGTCGAAGTGGAGGACGTGGCCGTCGTCGAGGTGGAACCTCGCCCGCGAGAAGCGCGTCGCGGGATCCGCCTCCGCGCGGCGCAGCCACTTGCCGGTCATGCCGAGGTGGGCGAGGAGCCCGAGCGGCGCGCGGTCCTTCTCGAGCGAGACGAGGAGCTGCTTTCCGATGCGCCGGATCTCGCCGAAGCGGGCGCCCGTCATCGCCTTCGCGAACGCGGCCGGCGACGAGGGGCGGAACACGTAGCGCGCCTTCGGATCGGGCTCGACGCGCTCGATGCGCCGCCCGCGGGTCCAGCGCCGCAGGTTCCGCGCCGCGATCTCGACCTCGGGCAGCTCCGGCACGGTTCTTCCTCGCTGGACCTGGACCTGGACCTCGCTACTTTGCCTTGTCGAAGCTCGCCACGAAGAACCCGTCCGTCCCGTGCCGGTGCGGCATGAGCGTGAGCCGCGCCTCGTCGGCGCCGAGCGCGAGCGCGCGCGCCCGCTCCTCGCCGAGGAACGGCGCGATGGGCGCGGGCCGGAGCCCCACCTCGCGCGCCGCGAAGTCGGCGACCTCGTCATTCTCGGTCGGGCCGACGGAGCAGGTCGCGTAAACGAGCCGCCCGCCGGGCCGGACGAGGGCGGCGAAGCGCCGGACGAGGTCGCGCTGGAGCGCGGCGAAGCGGGCCGGGTCCTCCGGCCCGAGCCGCCAGCGCGCGTCGGGCTTGCGGCGGAGGGTCCCGAGGCCGCTGCACGGCGCGTCGACGAGGACGACGTCGGCCTTGCCGGCGAGGTCCTGGAGCTGCGCCTCCGCCTCCGGCCCCGGCGCGATGGGGCGCGCGCGCAGGTTGTGGACCCCCGCGCGGCGCGCGCGGCGGCGCGCCTCGTCGAGCCGCTCGGCGTCGGAGTCGAGCGCGTGGAGCGAGCCCTTGTTGTGCATCTCGGCCGCGAGCGCGAGCGCCTTTCCGCCCGCGCCCGCGCACGCGTCCACCACGGTGAAGCCCGCGCGGGCGCCGCAGGCGAGCGCGATGAGCTGGCTCCCCTCGTCCTGGATCTCGAAGCGCCCCTCCTTGAAGGAGGCAAGGGCGAACGCGTTCTCGCGTCCGTCGAGGACGAGCCCCCACGGCGAGAACCGGGTCGGCTCGGCGCCGACGCCCTCGCGGGCGAGGCGCGCGCGCAGCTCGTCCCGCTCGCCCTGGAGCACGTTCGCGCGAGCGGTGAGCGGCGCGCGCTCGTTCATCGCGCGGCCGAGCACGCGCGCCTCCTCGAGGCCGAGCTGCGCGACGAATCGCTCCGCGATCCAGCGCGGCAGCGACGCCTCGAGCGAGAGCCGATCGAGGGGATCGGCGACCGCCGCGATGCGCGCGTCGGCGGACCCGAGCGCCGCGAGCCGCCCCGGCACGACCCCGAGCCGCTTCGCCGCGTCGGCTGCCGGGACGCCGCCGAAGCGGGTGAGCCACGCCGCGTAGCGCTCGGCGAGCCCCGGGCGGCCGCCGAGGAGCGCGTCGAGCTGACCCTGCCAGCGGACGATGCCGTAGACCGCCTCGGCGACGTGACGTCGCTCCGAGGCCCACAGGCCGCGGTCCCGCCGCAGCGCCCGCTCGAGCGCGCGGTCGGCGAGCCAGCCCTGGTCGTGGACGAGGCCATGGACCTCGAGCACGGCGGCATCGATCTGGTCGTTTCGGACGGCGCGCTTTACCATCCGCGCTCTTCTACAGTGGTTCGCGCCCCGCCGCGACTCGGCGCGCGGGGGGCGGGGCGGCGCGAGGCCCGAAGGGACGAGTGTCCCCCGTTCTAAAGTCCTTCGAGCACGCGCGCGACGTGCCCGTCCACCTTCACCTTCGGGAAGATCCGTTCCACCTTTCCGTCCGGGCCGACGAGCACGGTCGTCCGCTCCGTCCCCATCACCTTCTTGCCGTACATGCTCTTCTCCTTCCAGACGCCCCAGGCCTGCTGCACCTCGGTGTCGGTGTCGGAGAGGAGCGGGAACGGCAGGTCGTGCTTGTCCTTGAACTTCTGCTGCGACGCGGGGGTGTCCTTCGAGATGCCCACCACCGCGACCTTCTTCTTCTTGAACGCGTCGACCTCGTCACGGAAGTCGCAGGCCTCCTGCGTTCAGCCAGGCGTCATCGCCTTCGGGTAGAAGAACACGACGACCCGCTTGCCCTTGAAGTCGGAGAGCCTGACCACGTTCCCCGCCTCGTCCTCGAGCGCGAAGTCCGGGGCCTTCTTGCCCACCTCGAGTCCCATGGAGCCTCCTCGTGCCTCGACGCACTAGCCGTACCGCGGAGGGCCGCGGGACGCAGGCCTCCGTGCGGGGCTCGGGTGGGGTGCTCCTTCTCTGGGCAAGAGACGGGAATGGCGCGAAGGTGCGCGCGGACCGGCTCGTGGCGGCGGACCGCCGGAACCGCGCGCCGTTCACCTGCGTCGGCTGCGGAGAGCGGCTCGTCCCTCACCTCGGGAAGGTCCGCACCCACCACTTCGCGCACCTGCCCGGCTCGCGTTGCCCGCTCACCGCGCCGGAGACGGCGCTCCACCTCGACGCGAAGGAGCGGCTCCTCGCGCGCTGCGCCGAGGCGTTCGCCGGGGCGCTCGCCGTTTCCGTCCTCACCCGCTGCCCGGCCTGCCGCCGCGTGGACGCGCGCGACCTCGCGGCGCTCGGTGACGCCGCCGAGAGCGAGGGCGCGGTCGGGGCGCTCCGCGCGGACGTGCTCGTCTCCGCGCGCGGCCGCCCGACGCTCGCCTTCGAGGTCAAGGTCACGCACGCGGTCGAGGCGGAGAAGGAAGCCGCGCTCGCCGCCGCCCTCGTCCCCTTCGTCGAGATCGACGCACGCGAGGACGAGTGGGAGCGCGAAACGGCGGGCGCGATCGAGATCGCCTGCGCGCGAAGCGGCGGGTTCCCCCCGTGCGCGGCGTGCTCGGCGCTCGCGCGGGCCGACGGGGAGCGGGCGAAGGGGGGCGAGGCCGCGGAGATCGCAGAGCTCGAGGCGTACCGGGCCCGCGGGCTGTTCGGGCCCGACGCCGCGTCGCCCGAGCGGCCCAGATCGCTCGCGGACGTTCGCCGGAGGTTTCGCTGCCCGGAGTGCGGCGCGCGCACGCTCCTCGTCGGCGAGCGGCTCGTGCGCCATGTCTGCCTCGGGGCCGCCGCGCGCCCGGTCGCCTGGCGTGGCTACGACGGCGCGATCGTGCTCCTCTCGTGGTGGCGCGGCCGCCGCTAGCCAAGCGGCCGCGAGGACGCAGGTTTTCCCGATGCCGGCGTGCCGCACCGCTGCTTGCGACAGCCCGTGCCCTGTGTTAAGTGACCGTCCCCCGCGAGGTTTCGTGCGCGGAGGGCTGTCCGCGAGGACGGCAGGATTCAAATACTCACACTCCCCGCATCGGCGCGCCCCGGTGCTCCCGGCGAACGGATCACGTTCCGGGATCTCGGCGCTCCGCAGTTCACGGGAGTGGTGGAACAACCGGAGAAGACCACATGGAGACGCAGCAGCAGCCCGAGCAGCAGCAGCCCGAACAGACCCCCCCGGCGCCGGCCCCCGAGGCCGCCGCTCCCCAGCAGCAGCCCCAGCCCGAGGTGATGGCAGCGGCCCTCGGCGCGGGCGGCACCGCCATCACGATGAAGCAGCTCCTCGAGGCGGGCGTCCACTTCGGGCACCAGACGAAGCGCTGGAACCCGAAGATGAAGCCGTACATCTTCGGCGCCCGCAACGGCATCTACATCATCGACCTGCAGAAGACGGTCGGCCTCGCCCGCAACGCGCTCCGCTTCGTGTCCGACGCGGTCGCGAAGGGCGGCTCGGTGCTCTTCGTCGGCACGAAGAAGCAGGCGCAGGACGCGGTGCGCGAGGAGGCCTCCCGCTCCGGCATGTTCTTCGTCACGAACCGCTGGCTCGGCGGCACCCTCACGAACTTCAAGACCGTGAAGCAGGGCATCGAGCGGCTCAAGACGATCGACAAGATGAAGGCCGACGGCACCTACGAGCGGCTCCCGAAGAAGGAGGTCGCCTCCCTCGAGCGCGAGCGCGAGAAGCTCGAGAAGAACCTCGGCGGCATCAAGGAGCTGTCGCGGCTCCCCTCCGCGGTCTTCGTCATCGACACGAAGAAGGAGCACATCGCCGTCCACGAGGCGAACCGGCTCGGCATCCCGGTCGTGGCGGTGGTCGACACGAACTGCGATCCCGAGGGGATCGACTACGTCATCCCCGGCAACGACGACGCCATCCGCTCGATCCGCCTCTTCACCGGCAAGATCTCCGAGGCCTGCATCGAGGGGCGCGCGCGCTACGGCGCGTGGGTCGCCGAGCACGGCGGCCAGGACGCCCGGCAGGGCGAGGACGACCGCGACGCGGCGAGCGAGCGGGGTCTCAAGGACCGCCGCGACCGGCGCGATCGCCGCGGCCCCCGCCGCGACCGCGAGCCGCGCGAGGACCGCGCGGCGGCGAGCGCCAACGTCGAGGTCGTCCGCAAGGGCGACGTGACGCCGGCGGCGCCCGCGACGGGCGAGGCACCGCCGAAGGAGTAGGCGCCGGCCCGGGCGGCGCCTCTCGCGCCGCGATCGCCAGAGGACGTGAACGCATCCGGGCGGGCCTTCGGGCCCGCCCAAGATTTACGAACGAGGAGATTCGAGATGGCCGAGGTCAGCGCGCAGCTCGTGAAGGAGCTCCGGGAGAAGACCGGGGCGGGGATGATGGACTGCAAGAAGGTGCTCGCAGAGGCGGGCGGCGACCTCGTGAAGGCCGAGGAGCTGCTCCGCAAGAAGGGGCTCGCCGCCGCCGCGAAGAAGTCGTCGCGCGCCGCGACCGAGGGCGCCGTCTCGAGCTACATCCACATGGGCGGCAAGATCGGGGTGCTCGTCGAGGTGAACTGCGAGACGGACTTCGTCGCGCGCACCGAGGGGTTCCAGTCGCTCGTGAAGGACATCGCGATGCAGATCGCGGCCGCCGCGCCGCTGTGGGTCCGCCGCGAGGAGGTCCCGCCGGAGCTCGTCGCGAAGGAGCTCGAGATCGCGAAGGCCCAGATGCGCGATCAGAAGAAGCCCGAGGCGATCCTCGAGAAGATCGCGACCGGCAAGCTCGAGAAGTTCTACGAGACGAACTGCCTCGTCGAGCAGCTCTTCGTGAAGGACGACAAGAAGAAGATCCAGGAGGTCCTCACCGACGCGATCGCGAAGATCGGCGAGAACATCCAGATCCGCCGCTTCGCGCGGTTCGTGCTCGGCGAGGGGCTCGAGAAGAAGCAGGAGAACCTGGCCGAGGAGGTCGCGAAGGCGGCCGGGCTGCAGAAGTAAGAGCGTCTTCCGCGCACGGAAGCCCCCTCCCCCTCGCCACGCGAGGAGAGGGGGCTTTTCATTTTCCGTGTCTGAGCGAGAGTCGGGCATCAAGTCGAACGTGATCTCTGATCGCTGGTCTTCGCAACCGGGAGCACGGGTTCCACGCCAGTCCGGCGGCTGTTGAAATACCCGCCCCACCGGCCGCTGAGCTGTGTGGATCTCCCTCGCCCCCGCGGAGCGGGGGAGAGGGTCGGGGAGAGGGGGCAGCGGGATCGACAGGTAGACCGCTCTTGTGACCTCGAAGCCGACCACACCGCGACCGTTTCCCCTGCGGTTCCTCCCCGCGTGAACCTGTCCATCCACGCGTCGCCGTAAACCTGGCGCGCGGCGAGCTGGTTATGAAATCTGCACAGGCACCTCGTGTTTTCGACCGTCGGCGGCCCGCCCCGTCCCCGTGGCGTCACGTGGTCGAGCTCGACCTGGTGGGTGGAGCCGCAGATGCCGCCTCCTTCCAGCGCCCACTGGCAGCGCCCGCCGTCACGCTGCCAGACAGCCCGCCTCACGTGGGCGGGGACGTGGTCCGGCTTCGCAGGCGGCGGCTCGCGCCGTGGCTTCTCGACGAGCCCCTTCCGCTTGGCGTGGCGCTCGAGGAGGAGGTCGAGAGCGGCCTCCAGGATCTCACCCTCGCTGGCGCCGGGATGCGAGTGGGAGAGCGCGGCGCGAGCGGCCGCGAG
>DASWEI010000185.1:0-2539 GCA_036394835.1 Anaeromyxobacter sp.
GCTGCCAGTAGCGCCGGAAACCGGCCCGATGCCAGCCGACCACGGTCTAGGGCTTCACGATGACGAGGACCTCTGCCCAGCGCGCCCAGACGCGACGAAGGGCGATCCAGAAGACACGATCGGCGAACCGGATGCGGGGCCTATTCCTCTGGACCATCGTGGCGAGCTGCTGCCGAAGGGCGATGTTCTCGAGAAGGAGCTCCCGCCGCGAACGGCCCACTGAAGCGAGCCACCGGATGACCACCGCTGCAGGACGAAGCATGGGCAAGCGAGGCTGCCGGGCTCGACCAGAACCGTCAACGATTTCAGCGCGAACGGCGTCTTGGCGACCGACAGGTCGACGCCGTCTGGCGGAGCGGCCCAGCGGGCGGACCGCCAGCGCTCGAGCGCTTCGCGGAAGGTGAGAGGGCCGACCTCGCGCCCGAAGCGCCCGCGCGCCCGACGCCGCTCCGTCGTTCGCGTATGATGTTGACGACACCAGGGGCGTGCGGCGCGCATGAACGCTGACTTTCGGTCGTTCGACTCGGCTTCCGGGTTCGTCGTCGTGCTCGACCCGGACGGCCGCATCGTGTACTGGAACCGCGCCTGCTCCGAGCTGACCGGCTACCCTCTCGAAGAGGCTCGCGGACGGCGCGTCTGGGACTTCCTGCTCGCGCCCGAAGATGCCGAGGCCGCCAGGGCGGCGTTCGTCCAGGTGCGGGATCGCGGGTTGCCGGCCCGGTTCGAGAACGACTGGGTCTCCCGGGACGGCAAGCGGCACCGCCTCGCCTGGTCGAGCGCGGTGATCATCGGGAGTGACGGCCGGGTCGACCGCGTCGTCGCCAGCGGCGTCGAGATCACGGAGCGCGAGCGCCTGGAGAAGGCGCTGCAGCGCTCTCAGGAGGAGCTCCGGCGAAGCGAGGCCTACCTGCGCGCGATCTTCTCGCACGCCTTCCAGTTCATCGGGCTGCTCGCCCCCGACGGCACGGTCGTCGAAGCCAACCAGAGCGCGCTGGAGTTCGTCGACGCCCGCCGCGAGGACGTCGTCGGTCGGCCGTTCTGGGAGACGCCATGGTGGCGGGGGTATCCGGACCTCCAGTCTCGGCTGAGGAGCGCGATCCGGGATGCTGCCGAGGGGCGGTTTGCGCGGTTCGAGGCGACGCATCCCGGGGCCAGCGGGCGAGCGGCGACGATCGACTTCTCTCTCACGCCCGTGAAGGACGAGACCGGCCGCGTCGTCCTGCTCGTGCCCGAGGGGCGGGACATCACCGAGCGCAAGCAGGCGGAGACGAGACAGCAGTTCCTGGCGGAGGCGGGAGGCATCCTGGCGAACGCCCTCGAGTACCGCGATCCGCTCTCCGAGATCGCGAAGCTGGCAGTTCAGTTCCTGGCCGACTGCTGCATCGTCGACGTCGCGGATGACCAAGGGAGCGTGCGGCGCGTCGAGGTCGCGCACTCGACCGCTCCCAGGCCCTGGTTCGCCGAGCTCCTGGAGCGGGTCCCGCTCGACCGCAAGCACCCGCACCTCACGTACTCGGTGCTCGAGACGAAGCGCCCGGTCCTGATGACGGAGGTCGCGCCGGGCGAGCTGGACGTGCTCGCGCAGAGTGAGGAGCACTTGCGCGCGCTCCAGGCGCTGGACCCGAAGTCGCTCATGAGCGTCCCTCTGGTCGCTGGCGGGCGGATCCTCGGAGCGCTCCTCTTCGTCTCGTCACGTCCCGAGCGCCGGTACGGGCCGGACGATCTCCGCGTCGCGCAGGAGCTCGCAGACCGAGCAGCCCTCGCCGTCGAGAACGCGAGGCTCTACCGGATCGCGCGCGAGGCCATCGAGGCGCGCGATCAGGTCCTCGCGATCGTCGCGCACGATCTGCGCAGCCCGTTGCAGGTCGCGCTCATCGCCTCGAAGACCATCATCGACGCGTGCCCGGGCGAAGGGAACGCCAGGGCCGCCCGCAAGGCCGCCGAGGCGATCCGGCGCTCGGTCGACCGCGCGAATCACCTCATCCAGGACCTGCTCGACGTGACGCGGATCGAATCGGGCGGGCTCTCGGTGGAGCGCACCAGCGTGCCGGCGCGCGAGCTCGTGGCAGAGGCGGCCGAGACGTTTGGTCCTGCCGCGACGGAGTCCGCGCTGCGGCTGGAGACGGAGATCCCGGAGGATCTTCCGTCCATTCCCGCCGACCGCGAGAGGATCCTCCAGGTGTTCTCGAACTTGATCGGGAACGCGATGAAGTTCACTCCCGCCGGGGGGCGCATCCGGATCGCGGCGAGACGCGGAGAGCAGGAGGTCTGCTTCTGCGTCTCGGACACGGGTCCCGGTATCGCTCCGGAGCACCTTCCGCACCTTTTCGATCGCTTCTGGCAGGCGCGGCCAGAGGACCGGCGCGGAACGGGACAGGGGCTCCCCATCGCCAAGGGGATCGTGGAGGCCCACGGCGGGCGCATCTGGGCCGAGAGCGCGCCTGGGCGGGGAAGCACGTTCTGCTTCACGGTGCCGTTCGAGCATTCGGCCCCATTTCGACCGAGCCCGGAGAGTGACGCGGCGCGCTAGGCGCGAGAC
>DASWEI010000186.1:0-56262 GCA_036394835.1 Anaeromyxobacter sp.
CGCGCCCGCAGCCCGGGACCCCATCCTGGAAATCCCATTTCATCCGGACGAAGCTCCGCGTGCCAACCCGGTCCAGGAGCCAGCTCCGACCGTCCCGGCGTCGCCGCCGCGCACCGTCGCCGAGCCTCTCACCGCCGACCTTCGGCGACTGCACGTGACGGTATCGCGCCGGTTCATGGAGAAGCTCGCGGCCGCTTGCGCCGCGCTCTCCCACTCGCATCCCGGCGCCAGCGAGGGCGACATCCTGGAGGCCGGGCTGGACCTCCTCCTCGAGCGCCACGCCAAGCGGAAGGGGCTCGTCGAGAAGCCACGCCTCGAGCCGCCGCCTGCGAAGCCGGACCACGTTTCCGCCCAGGTGAAGCGGGCCGTCTGGCAGCGCGACGGCGGGCGCTGCCAATGGCCGGTCGACGGAGGCGGCGTCTGCGGCTCGATTCATCAAGTCGAGCTCGATCACGTGGTGCCGCGGGCGCGGGGTGGGCCGCCAACGATCGAAAACACGAGATGCCTCTGCCGGTTTCACAACCAGCTCGCCGCGCGCCGCGTCTACGGGGACGCGTGGATGAACAGGTTCACGCGGGGAGGAACCGCAGGGGAATCCGTCGCGGTATGGTCGGTTTCGCGGCGCGGCCGTGAGCACGTCTCGCTCGAGGCCGAGCGTGCTCGCCTGGATGTCGGGTGAGCCGATCTTGCCGGGACGCTTCGGTGCCGCGGCGACGCTTCGCCTGCAGGCCCCTTCGACGCCCCGGAGAGCCGACTTGCGCTTCGTCCGGCGCTCCTCCCCGAACGCGAGGTCCCGATCGCGCAAACTGGAATGTGAGGGATCACGACAGCCCGGGGTCAGCCCTCCTCCTCCGGAACCTCCGCCTCGCCCTTCACGAGCTCCCGGAGCACCACCGTCGCGTACGAGCCCTTCGGCAGCTCGAACCGCGCCCGGTAGCCGTCGCCCTCGTCGTCGATCTCGACCTGCGCCGGGAGCCGCGCCGCGCGCCGCGTCCCCTCCGCCTCGCCGCCGCCGCGCGCGAAGGTCGCGAGCGCGATCCCCTCCGCCGCGAGGATCCGCTCCTCGCGCGCGAGCGCGTCGTGCGCGGCGGGGCGGAGCTTGTGCCCGAACATCGGTCCCGCGGGCGAGATCTCGAACGCCGCGACGCGCGGCCCGTCCACGGCCGGGTCGTCGCAGGTGAACAGGCCGCCCGAGTCGAGCTTCTTCATCATGTCCCCGCGGAGCGCGGCCGCGAACAGGCCGTCCGCCATCCGCTCGGCGAGCCAGCGGTTGAAGAGGAGCGCCTGGTACGCGGAGATCGAGAGCCGGCGCAGGAAGCGGTCGCGCGCGGCGCGCCGGACCTCGGGCGTCTCCTCGCCGGCGAGGAGGGCGCGTCCGACGAGGGCGTTCCGCCCGTCCGTCCCGAACCGCTGCGGGCCGAAGAAGTTCGGCAGCCCGCGCGCCGCGAGCGCGGCGGCGGCGGCGCGCGCCCTCGCCGGATCCCCGCCGCGGACCACGATCGAGAAGACGTTCGCGCGGACGTGGCCGGTCCGGAGCTTGTTCGCGTGGCGCGAGACCTCGAGGATCCGGATCCCTGGCGCCGCGAGGCTCGCCGGGTCGGGATCGCGCGCGGCCGGGAAGGAGAGCCACTGCGTCGTGACCGCGTCCTTGTCCTTCATGCCGGCGAACCCGGCGTCGCGCTCCGGGACGCCGAGCGACGCCGCGAGCGCGCGCACGGCGTCCCGCGTCGTCCGCCCGCGCTTCTCGATGCGGACGTACAGGTGCGGCCCCGCCCCCGAAGGCAGGTAGGCCGGGATCTCGTCCACCCGGAAGTCCTCGGGCGCGGCGCGCACCGTGCCCCCGGAGCCCGGAAGATCCGCCGTGACGAACGGGAGCTCCGGGGTCATGGCCGCGGCGCGTCGCCGGCGGCGGCGTCTGGTCGACGGGTCACGCGAGCGCCTCGAGCGGCGCGAGCTTCTGCTTCACCGCGCGGCCGAGGGACTCGTCCACGTCGCGCCCGATCCGCTCGCCCGCGGCGAAGAGCCAGAAGAAGAGCGCCTCGCGGAGCGCCCCGAGCACGACCTTCGCGGGGACCCCGGTCGCGTCCATCGTCGCGAGCGCCTCCGCGTCGAGCGCCTCGAGCGCCCTGTGGATCTCCGCCTCGTCGAGCCCGCCGTCACCCCCGACGACGAGCTCGCGCAGGAGCGGCGCGTACGGGTTCGTCTGGTCCCAGAGGAAGCGCTGCCCGGAGTCGAGGAACCCGGCGCGCGCGCCGGCCGGCACGACCTGGGCGACGCTGCGGAGGAGCTCGTTCAGGCCCCCGACGATCGCGGGGACGCGCTCGGCGGCGGACGCCGGCACCGCGGCCGCGGCGACCGCCTCGACGTAGCCAGCCTCCGCGAGGTGGAAGAGGATCTTCGTGGCGTCGAACTCGTTGAGGTGCGCGGCGGTGGCGATCTCTGCGACCGTGCGCCGCCCGTCCACGAGCGCCAGCAGCGCGTTCTCGGTAGGCCGCAAGGTCACCGCGCGGGTCGGCTCGCGCCGGCGCAGGAACGCGCCGGGGCCCGGGATACGCGCCCGGAAGAACGACAGCTCGTCGATGCGGCGGATGCCGTCCATGAGGAGCGACTGGGTCGACACCGAGAGCGGCGCCGCGGCGCGCTCCGGCTCCTCGTCCACGAGCGTGAACGTGCCGGCCTTCGACAGGAGGACGGAGTGGAACACCGCCGCCACGTGCTCGTGGAGACACTTGTAGAGGTCATTCGGCTTCAGGAACCCGAGATCGACGAGCGCCTTGCCGAGCGGGCGTGCGGACCGCGTCGCCTCCGCCACCTGCGCCTCGCTCAGGTACCCGAGCCGGACGGCCACCTCGCCGATCCGCTCGCCGGGAGCGGTCGAGAGGGCGCTCCGCACCTCCCCGTCCTGGAAGGCGATGGAGCGCTCGGCGCCACCTGCGGAGACGGTGAGCACGCCGGAGACGCGGGCCTGCTGCATGAAGGCGATGAAGTCGGCGATCGGGAACGCCGCGACGTCCCCCGCGACGACGCAGCGCGGCCGCTCCGATGCCGCGCCGGTCGCGGGCGTGCGGCGCGCGACGAGGAGGTCGCCGGCCGACGGCAGAAGGAGGAAGCGACCCGCCCGGTCGGCGAGCGCGCGGCGAGCGGGATCGCTGTGCGGAACGACCCGCCCGTGCGCGTCGATGTCGAGGTGGAGCGCCATCGCCCGGATCAGTCCCGCTGCCAGCCGCGGTGCTGCGTCCACTCCTCCTCGTCCTTCAGCGTGAACTCGAGCCCCTCGACCGAGTAGTCCATGACGACGAGGGGCCGGCCGTTCAGGAAGATCGTGGGAGTGCCCTTGATCCCTGCGGCGCGCGCCTCCGCCTGCGAGTCGCGGATGCGCGGGAGGAAGCGGCCGTCGGCGAGGGCGGCGCGGAGCGCCTCGGGATCGCCGCCCACGTCGCGCGCGATCGCGGCGAGCTCGTCGGGCGAGTGGGCGGCCGGCGTCGAGAAGAGCGCGTCGTGCATCGGCCAGAAGAGCTTCTGGTCCCGCGCCCACTCCGCCGCCTGCGCGACCTCGAGCGCGCCGGGGTGGCTCTCGATGGGGAACGGCTTGAAGACGAGCTTCACCCGCGCCCGGTGCCCGTCCACGAACGACTCGAGCGCCGGGCGGACGAGCTGGCAGTACGGGCACGTGAAGTCGGAGAACTCGACCATCGTGACGGGCGCCTCGGGGCTGCCGAGCGGCGGGCCGAACTTCGTGACGTCGAGCTTCGCGCGCTTGTCGAACGAGGCGTAGTAGGTCGTGACGAGGCGCGCGAGCTCGTCCTTCTTCGCCCCGCCGCGCACGAGCCTCGCGGCGAACGCCGCCATCCGCGGCGCGTGGCGGCAGGTCCGGTGCTCCCGCAGGCACTGCGCGAGCGTGTGCGGGCAGCCGCAATAGCAGAACGTCTCCTTCGCCCAGTTCACGAGGAGCTGCCGCTGCTCGGGGCCGAGTCCGTCGAGCGGCACCCCCGGGAGGGCCGTCGCGTCGGAGGTGGGCGGCTCGGACGGCCCGGCCGCGTCGGCCGGCGCGGCGAGGGCGCAGGCGAGGGCGAGCACGGCGGCGGCGCTGCGGCAGGTCATCATCGTTCCCTCGGCGGGTGGAGGCGGATCGTACACCGGAAGACGGCCTTTGATCCTGGCGATCTCCCCGTGGTCTCCTTAGGAGGACGGCGGCCGTGGAGCGAAGCCATTCACGCGAGCGCGGGGCGCTCCGCAAGGAGCCGGGCGGCAAGCTCGGCGTCGCGCTCGTGTACCCGAACTCCTACCGGCTCGGGATGGCGAACCTCGGGCTGCACACGGTCTACCGGCTCTTCAACGCCGACGCGGGGGCTCGCTGCGAGCGCGCCTTCCTGCCGGACGGCGCCGGGGAGCCGCTCACGGTCGAGTCGGGGCGCCCGCTGCGCGAGTTCGACGTCGTGGCGTTCTCGCTCTCGTTCGAGGACGACGACTCGAACGTCCTCGCGATCCTCGACCGCGCCGGGCTGCCGCTCCGCGCCGCCGAGCGCGACGCCCATCACCCGCTCGTCGTCGCCGGCGGCATCCGGATCCAGATCAACCCCGAGCCGGTGGCGCCGTTCCTCGACGTGGCGCTCGTCGGCGAGGGCGAGGTGCTCGTGCCGCCGTTCCTCGCGGCGGTGCGCGCCGCGCTCGCCGCGGGCGCATCGCGGGTGGAGCTGCTCGACCGCGTCGCGCTGCTCCGCGGCGCGTACGTCCCCGCCCTCTACGAGGTCGAGTACTCCGACACGCGCGCGCCGGACGGGCGCTGGGTGACCCGCTTCGCCCCGCGCGGCGGGGCCCCCGCCCGCGTGGCGCGTGCCTACGTCCCGGACCTGCGCGGCGTCGCCACCTCGCGCGTCGTCGACTCTCCCGACGCGCAGTTCGGGGACCTGTTCCTCACCGAGGTCGCGCGCGGCTGCCTGTGGGGCTGCCGGTTCTGCGCCGCGGGGTTCGTGCAGCGCCCCTACCGCGAGGTGGACCTCGCGACGCTGCGCGCCGAGGCGCGCGAGGGCATCGCGCGCGGCCAGCGGATCGGCCTCGTCGGCCCGGACACGAGCGATCACAGCGGGCTCGACCCACTCACCTGCGCGATCGCGGCGGAGGGTGGAACCGTCAGCCCCTCCTCGCTCCGGGTGGACGCGATCACGCCGTCGCTCGCGCGTCGCCTGGCGGACGGGGGCGAGCGCTCCATCACGCTCGCGCCGGAGGCGGGCACCGAGCGGATGCGCCGCGTCGTGAACAAGGACTTCGACGACGACCGGATCGTGGCGGCGGCGGAGAGCGCGATCTCGCAGGGGATGCAGCACGTGAAGATGTACTTCTTGTGCGGGCTGCCGACCGAGACCGAGGAGGACGTGCTCGGGATGGCGCGGCTGGCGCTCCGGATCCGCGAGGAGGTGATGATGCCGCGAGCGCGCGAGCGCGGGCGGATGGGGCGCATCACGCTCTCCGTGAACCCGTTCGTGCCGAAGCCTTGGACGCCGTTCCAGTGGGCGCCGCTCGAGCGAAAGGACGTGCTCGAGGCCCGCCGGCGCGTCCTCGAGCGGACGCTCCGCCCGAAGGGCATCGACGTCGAGTTCCTCTCGGTGCGCGAGGCGTCGCTCCAGGCGCTCCTCTCGCGCGGCGACCGCCGCGTGGCCGACCTCCTCGAGCTCGCGCACCGCGAGGCGGGTGGCGATCTCCGCGCCGCGCTCCGGCGCTGGCCGCACGACCCGGAGTTCTTCGTGCACCGGGAGGTCGGGGTGGACGAGCAGCTCCCGTGGGACTTCCTCGACCACGGGCTCACGAAGGCGTTCCTCGCGCGCGAGTGGCGGCGCGGCAGGGGCGCGAAGCTCACGCCGAAGTGCGCGGTCGCGACCTGTCGCGCCTGCGGCCTCGACTGCGCGGAGCACCCCGAGCTCGCCGTCGGCGCGCCGCAGGGCTGATGCGGCCGGTTGCAGAAATGGAGAGGGCCGGCCCGCGGACGGACCGGCCCTCGAGGTCCTACGGCGCGCTCACCTCACGATGCCGCTCAGCGTGGCGCCACCCTTCGAGATCCGGCCGATCGCGCCGTACACCGTCCACGGGACGGCGACGTTCCACTCGACCGCGCCCGACCCCGCCTTCTCGCCCCCGGTGATGGACACGCCCGCCGCGAGGCCGCACGAGTAGTTCGTGATGGACGGCACCATCGTGCACGGCGCGGCGGCGCCGGTGGCCCGGCACTGCGAGGCGCAGGCGCCGGTCTTGTCGCACGGCCAGTAGCGATAGGACACGCCGAGCCAGTCGGTGTACGCGGCGACGCCCGAGTAGAAGACCTTGATGGGCGCGTCGTCCGGCACGATCGTCGTGCCGTACGTCGTCCCCGTGTCGAGGAAGTTCAGGTTCATGTCGCTCGCGACCACGACGTACGCCTCCGTGGTGGCCGGGGCCGCGGTCGTCGCGTGGTCCACGTCGAACGAGGGCGCGATGGCGGTCGCGAGGCACGGGTCCACGAAGTCCGGGCCGGCGAAGCGCGTCCCGAGCAGCTTCCCGCCGGAGACGAGCGTCCTCGCCTCGCCGGTGTAGACGACCACGGTCTGCGTCCAGATCTTCGTCGCCGCGTCCCACTTCCCGTTCGGCGGCGTCCAGGCGCCGTTCCCGTCGACGTCGAGGAACCACTCGCCGGGCTCGTACGCGCCGCTGTCGTTCTGATCGACGAACGGCTCGCCCTGATCGACGAACGGCTCGCCGAGGACGTAGGAGCCGTCGCCGTTCGCGTCCCAAAAGGCCTCCTCGCCGTCCGCGATCGCGATGATCGTCACGAGACCGTCGCGCGGGTTGTGCGTGCGGGGGCCGCAGCCGTCGACCCCGTGCGAGACGCTCGGCTCGCCGAGCGTGGTGAGCGGATCGACGTCGAACGGCAGCCCCGAGCCGAGGGGGTTGAAGCCCTGCACGGCGAGGCCGAGGTCCATCTGCCCGGCGCCGCCGGATTTCGGATCGTAGGCCGGGCTCGTCGCGACGAGCCCGACCGCGGCCGCCTCGGAGACGAAGAGGACCTGCGTGTCGCGGCCGAGCACGTTGTTGAACCGGTCCTTCAGGATCGCCTCGCAGGTGAACGGCGCGTCCACGAGCGAGATCGCGCAGTCCGTCTCGGCGAGGGCGGGCAGGTTCCGCGGGCTGCAGACGATCGCGAAGTTCGCGCCGCTCGCCTTCGCGCCGACGACGGCGACGGTCGGCAGCGCGGTGGTGCGGGTCAAGCCGCCCGCGGTGGCGGTCGCGGTGAACGCGAGCGTCCCCGAGAGCGTGCCGGTGTAGACCCACGCGTTCGCGAGGCCGGTCTTGTCGACCTCGGCGCCCGACGAGACGATCCCGTCGAACGCGACGCAGCCCGTGAAGCTCGCGCACGCGGGGGAGACGACGAGCGGCGGCGCGAACGTCGAACCGCCGAGCGGCTTGTGCTCGAAGCGGATCGCGAGGCCGTCGGGGTACGGGTCCCCGAGGTCGTCGATCGCCTTCACCTGGATCCAGCCGTACTCGTTCCAGGCCGATCCCTTCACGCCCATGACCTCGTACTGCGCGGAGCCCGGGGCGTCCTCGACGATCGCGAGCGCGCCGAGCCGCGGGATCGTGATGGTCGCCGTTCCCTTCACCGCGGGGAGCGCTGTGAGCTGGGCGGTGATCGTCGCGACGCCGGCGACCGCGCTCGTCGTGAAGGTGAAGCGCACCTTGCCGTCCGAGCCGGTCGCGCCCGTCGTCGGCGCGACGAAGGAGCCGAGGTTCGTCGAGATCGAGACCGACATGCTCGACGCCGCCTCGGCGTCGGCGGTCACCTCGACCTCGACGACGGTGGTCGTCGTGCCGTTCGCCGGGAGCCGCGTGCGGACCGGCGTGACGGTGACCGCGAGCCCGGAGGTGACGTCCGTGCACTTGCTCGCCTTGCAGAAGAACGTCGCGCCGCCGCCGCAGGCCTGACCGTCGCAGGCGGAGTCCGCGCAGTCCTTCGTGCCATTGCAGTCGTTGTCGAGGCCGTCGCTGCAGCTCGTCTCGGTGCTGGCGCCGGCCGGGCTCGCGACGCAGGAGGGCGCGGCGACGCAGGTGGACACCGGGGAGGTCGAGCACGTGCCGGAGCCGCCGCCGGAGAGCGTGCAGGTCTGGTTCTGGCAGCCCGGGTCGGCGGAGCAGTTCGTCGGGCAGACCGCGGCGAGCGAGCCGAAGGTGATCGACGTCGTCGCCACGCCGCTCGAGCTCGTCGCGGTGACGGTGGCGGCGCCGGTGCAGCCCGCGACCGCGGCGTTGCAGGTCACGAGCGTCACGGTCCCCACACCGCCGCTGACCGTCGCGGTCGTGCCGCCGCCGGGGGAGAACGTCCCACGGTTCGAGGGGGAGATCGTCAAGCTGACGGGGGCGCCGCCCGTGTCCATCACGCCGATCGAGACGGTGTTCGTCCCGTTCGCCACGACCGAGGTCGCCGACGGCGTGAGGACGAGAACCGGCGCCGCTGGCGAGCTGGAGGCGCCGCTCTTCTCCTTCGTGCAGCCGGCGGCGGAGACGGAGACGGCGAACGCGACGACGAGCGTCCTGGCGCGAGCTTTCATGTGTTTGGCACCCCTCGGGATTGGGCCCGCTGGAGCGGCAGGACCCCGACGCGCCATCTTCACGGCCAGGCGAGCGGTCGTCAAGCCGACGGCTTGCGGGACATGCGCCGCGGCGCCGCGGTATGTAGGCGTCGATGGACGCCGTGGGATTCATGCGCGAGGCGCTCGCGATCGCGCGCGCCGCCGGCGATCGCGGCGACGTGCCGGTCGGCGCCGTCGCGGTGTTCGAGGACCGCATCGTGGGCCGGGGTGGGAACGCGCGCGAGGCGGCGAACGACCCCACGGCGCACGCGGAGCTACTCGCCGTCCAGGAGGCCGCCCGGACGCTCGGCCGCTGGCGCCTCACCGGCGTGACGGTCTTCGTGACGCTCGAGCCGTGCGCGATGTGCGCGGGCGCGATGGTGCTCGCGCGGATCGACCGGCTCGTCTACGCGGCGAGCGATCCGAAGGCGGGAGCGGTGGGGTCGCTCATGGACCTGTCCGCCGACCCGCGCCTCAATCACCGGTTTCCGGTCGAGCGCGGCCTGCTCGCCGACGAGGCGGGCGAGCTCCTGCGCGACTTCTTCCGCGCGCGCCGCGGGAACGGAAACGGGGCGGGCGGATAGCTTGCCGCTTGGCACCGCACGGAAGATCGGTTAAATCCGCCGGCGGAGAGCTGGCCGAGCCTGGTCGAAGGCGCCTGACTCGAAATCAGGTGTACCGGTAACGGTACCGGGGGTTCGAATCCCTCGCTCTCCGCTTCTTTTGCAGTCTGCTACGCGAGCGAAGGGGCAGCCGGATGAGGCTGCCCCGGACGCGAGCCGGGGGTGTGGGGGTGCCGTAGCCCCTCAGCACCGGTCGAGATCATCGAAGGATCAGTGAGGGGCGGAGGCCCCCACCATGGATTGGAGAGGTGTTCGAGCGGTTTAAGAAGCACGACTGGAAATCGTGTGTACCGGGAACGGTACCGTGGGTTCAAATCCCACCCTCTCCGCCAGCAGCAGCACGAGCCCCCGCGCATTAGTAGAAGGGGCTCGAGCCGGCGGTGTTGCAGAGAAGAGCCGGCCCAGAATCCTCGGGCGACGTGGGGTTGCCGAACCCCGCCAGGCCCGGAAGGGAGCAACGGTAGGTGGTCCTCCGTGCGCCCGGGGATTGTGGGCCGGCTCGTTTGTTTGATACCGAGATCCCTCCGCGACCGCAGGCCCAGCCGGAATGAGGCTGCGCCGGAGCGAGCCATTCGAATGACCTACCTCGTCCTCGCCCGGAAGTACCGCCCGCAGCGCTTCGGGGAGATGTCGGGCCAGGCGCACGTCGTCCGGACGCTCTCGAACGCGCTCAAGACTGGCCAGCTCGCGCACGCCTTCCTCTTCACCGGCCCGCGCGGCGTCGGGAAGACGACGACGGCGCGGCTCGTCGCGAAGGCGCTCAACTGCGAGAAGGGCCCCACCGCCGAGCCGTGCGGCGTCTGCACGCCGTGCGTCGAGATCGCCGAGGGGCGGGCGGTGGATGTCGTCGAGATAGACGCCGCCTCGAACAACGGCGTCGACAACGTCCGAGACATCGTCGAGGCGGTGAAGTACCGGCCCGCCCGCGACCGCTTCAAGGTGTTCGTCGTGGACGAGGTCCACATGCTCTCGCAGGGCGCGTTCAACGCCCTCCTGAAGACGCTCGAGGAGCCGCCCGGGCACGTGAAGTTCGTCCTCGCGACGACCGACGTCCACAAGATCCCGGAGACGATCCTCTCGCGGTGTCAGCGGTTCGACTTCCGCCGGCTCACCCTCCAGCAGATCGCCGATCAGCTCGCGAAGGTGGCCGAGGCGGAGGGCATGAAGCTCTCGCCCGCCGCGCTCGCGCTCGTCGCGCGGCAGGCCGAGGGCGGGATGCGCGACGCGCTCTCGCTCCTCGACCAGGTGCGCGCGGCGTGCGGCGAGACCGCCTCCGACGCCGAGGTCGCCGAGGCGCTCGGCGCGGTGGAGGCGGCGGCCATCTCCCGGATCGCGGGCGCGCTCCTCGCGCGGGACGGCGCGGTCGTGCTCGCCGAGCTCGGGGCGCTCCACGCGCGCGGCCTCGAGATGAAGCGCGTCGCCGAGGAGCTCGTGCGCCACCTGCGGAACGTGGTGGTGACGAAGCTCGTCCCCGCCTCGCCGATCGACCTGTCCGACGCGGAGCTCGCGGAGGTGCGCGCCCAGGCGGCCGCCGCGGACGCGGCGCAGCTCACGCGCCTGTTCGACCTCGTGCAGCGCGCGGTCGTCGACGTGAAGCTCTCCGAGCAGCCGCGCTACGCGCTCGAGGTCGCGCTCCTCGAGGGCGTCTTCCTCGCGCCCGGCGTGCAGGTGTCGGAGCTCCTCGCGCGGCTCGAGGCGCTCGCGCGCGGCGCCCCCGTCCCGCCGCGCTCCGGCCCGGCGGGGGGTGGGAGTGCACGCCAGGCTGCACAGCCGACCTCGACCGCGAGCCCGACCGCCCCCTCACCCCGACCCTCTCCCCCGCTTCGCGGGGGCGAGGGAGGGATATCGACCGCGACCCCGGCGGCGGGGGAAGCCGTTCACCCTGAGCGTAGCGCCGAGGCGGATGCCTCGACGCGGAGTCGAAGGGCCCCGACCGCGACCGCGACCGCGACGCCCTCCGATCCGACCGAGCGCTGGCGCGCGGCCGTCGCGGAGGTCGAGAAGGTGAGCCCCCTCGCCGCCCCGGCGCTGCGCGAGGCGGCCCTCCTCTCCCTCGGCGACGGCGAGATCGCGATCCTCTCGCCGCCCGGGATGCTCGGCGACGCCGCGGAGCGACGCCGCCCCGAGATCGAGGCGGTCTTCGCGCGGTTCTTCGGCCGGCCCACGCGGCTCGTCGTGAAGCGCGGCGCGGTGCCGGCCGCGCCGCCCGCGGGGGCGCCGGCCGCGCCCGCGTCGCTCGCGCAGACCGAGGCGGCGGAGCGCCAGGCGCGCTCGTCCGCGGTGCGCGACGCGGCGCGGAATCACCCGAACATCCGCGAGGCCGCGAAGATCCTCGACGGCGGCGTCGACAAGATCGACGAGCTCTAGACAAGGACGGAGACGGAATGGACATCCAGTACCTCATGCGCCAGGCGAAGAAGCTCGAGAAGGCCATGGCCGACGCGCGCGAGAAGCTCTCGGAGATCTCGGTCGAGGCGGAGTCCGGCGGCGGGCTCGTGAAGGTGAAGATGAACGGGAAGTGCGAGATCGCGCGCCTCGAGATCGACCCGAAGGCGCTGCCGCAGCAGGGGAGCGATCCCGCCGACCTCTCGATGCTCGAGGACCTCGTCGTCGCGGCGGTGAACGCCGGCGTCGAGAAGGCGCGCACGGCCGCCGACGCGCACATGGCCGAGGCGACCGGCGGCATCAAGATCCCCGGGCTCGGGTAGCGAGCATGGCGGTCGCGGATCCGATCGCGCGGCTCGTGAAGGAGCTCGCGAAGCTCCCGGGCATCGGCGAGAAGAGCGCGCAGCGGCTCGCGTTCCACATCCTCAAGGCCGGCCCGGGCTACGCGTCCGACCTCGCCGAGGCGATCGCCGGCGTCGTCCGCGACGTGCGGCTCTGCTCGTCGTGCCAGACGCTCACCGACGTCGATCCGTGCAAGATCTGCCGCTCGGCGGAGCGCGACCCGAAGCTCCTCTGCGTCGTCGAGGGCGTGCCGGACCTCCTCGCGATCGAGCGGACGCACGAGTTCCGGGGCCGCTACCACGTGCTGCACGGCGCGCTCTCGCCGCTCGACGGCGTCGGCCCGGGCGACCTCAAGATCCGCGAGCTGCTCGTGCGCCTCGAGCGCGAGCCGGCGGAGGAGATCGTGATCGCGACGAACCCCGACGTCGAGGGCGAGGCGACCGCGCTCTACCTGTCGAAGCTCCTCAAGCCGATCGGGCTCAAGGTCACGCGCATCGCGCAAGGTGTTCCCATGGGCGGCGACCTCGAATACGCTGACCAGGTCACGCTGGCGCGAGCCCTCGCCGGCCGACGGGAGCTATGACCCACACCCTGCGCACCGCCGGGGCCTTCGCCCTGGCAGTCCCCCTCCTCGCGTCCTCCGGGTGCGGCTCGTTCCGCTACGCGCGGCTCGATCCGCCGGCCGGTACGCGCGCGCTCGGCCTCGAGTTCGGCAGCGATCGCGCCGCGGCGGAGCGGGAGCTGCGCGCCGCCGGCGTAGCGGTGCGCCCGGCGCAGGGCGACGCCGACGCGCTCGTCGCCGAGCGCTGCCCCGGCGCGCCCGTGAGTGGGCCGTGCCGCCTGCTCTTCGGCCCCCGCGGCCTGTACGCGGCCGAGCTCGAGGCGCCCGCCGCGGACGCGGGGGCGCTCGCGGACGCGGTGCGCAAGGGGCTCGGCGTGCCGGACCGGACGGGCGATCGGCAGGCGGCGGCCGAGGGCGCGCCGGTGCTCGTCGCGGGCTGGGACCGGCCCGGCTGGACGATCAGCGTCACGCGCGGCGGGGCTGGCGCGGCGGCGGGCGTCGCCGTCTGCCGCGTCGAGTACGACGTCGCGACCCCACCCGTCGTCGCCGGCGTGCCGCTCGGGCGGCTGCGCGACGACGTCGAGCACGCGCTCGAGACTCAGGGCGCGATGGTCATGCAGCGCGATGCGGGGACGACGACCTACGTCGGCTGTCCGCAGGGTGCGGGCGACGCGCTCACCTGCATCGTCCTCTTCCGCGACGGGCGCGCCGCGGCGGTGACGGAGATCCATCCGCTCGTGCCGGACGACGCGCGGGCGCTCGCCGCCTGGCGGGTCCTCGTGAAGAAGTTCGAGCGAGACATCGGCCGCGCGCCCGAGACGACGTGCCCACCGTACGGCCCGGACCGGGTCGCCGGCGATTGCAGCGCCACCTGGGCGTCGGACCGGCTCGTCGTCGCGGTCGGCGCGCACCGCAACGCCGGCTCGAGCCATCGCGGTGCGATTTCGGTGTACACGGCGTTCACGTATCCACCGCTCGCGACGAGGGGCGGCGACGAGGAGCCCGAGCTCCAGGCCGAAGCCCCGTGATCGAGCGGCCCTCCAGGATTGAAAGCGGCGCGTTTCCCTGCTATTCGGCCATGACTCGGTTCGCGGAGAGCCAGCGCGCATGAATTCCGGCTTGGTGATGTACGAGGAGGAGTTCCGGCTCATCGCCGGAATCTGCGACCGGCTGACGCGAGACGCGAACGCCAAGGTCGTCTTCCTCGTCGACAAGAACGGTCAGCTCATCGCGTCGAGCGGCCAGGCGCAGAACCTCGACACGACGTCCCTCGCCTCGCTCACCGCCGGCAACGTCGCGGCGATGGGCGGCCTCGCGAAGCTCATCGGGGAGAAGGAGTTCCCGAACCAGTTCCACGAGGGCGAGCGGGAGTCGCTGCACATGAGCATCGTCGGCGGCCGGGTGGTCCTGGTCGTCATCTTCGATGCGAAGAGCTCGCTCGGGCTGGTTCGCCTGCGGGTGAAGAAGGCGGGAGAGGAGCTCGCGAAGGTCTTCGAGGTGCTCGCCAAGAAACAGGCGGCGCCCGGGGCCGCGAGCCCATTCGCCGAGATCACCGACGACGACATCGACAACCTGTTCAGCGAGTGATCCCCGGATGAGCTTCATCAACTACAGCTCGCGCGAGATCAACTGCAAGATCGTCTATTACGGTCCCGGTCTCTGCGGGAAGACGACGAATCTCCAGTACGTCTACGCGAAGACGAACCCCGAGGCGAAGGGCAAGATGATCTCCCTCGCCACGGAGACCGAGCGGACGCTCTTCTTCGACTTCCTGCCGCTCTCGCTCGGCGAGATCCGGGGGTTCAAGACCCGCTTCCACCTCTACACGGTCCCCGGCCAGGTCTTCTATGACGCCTCCCGCAAGCTCATCCTGAAGGGCGTCGACGGCGTGGTCTTCGTCGCGGACTCGCAGATCGAGCGCATGGAGGCGAACCTCGAGTCGGTCGAGAACCTGCGGGTGAACCTCGCCGAGCAGGGCTACGACCTCTCGAAGGTCCCTTACGTCGTGCAGTACAACAAGCGCGACCTGCCCAACATCGCGACGGTCGAGGAGCTCCGCCGCCTCCTCAACCCCAAGAACGTGCCCGAATACCAGGCGGTCGCGCCGACCGGGGTGGGCGTGTTCGACACGTTGAAGTCGGTCGCGAAGCTGGTCCTCACGGAGCTGAAGAAGGGGAGCTGAGGACCGGGACGGAGGGGAAGCAGGCGGTCAGCCCAGCGCCACCCTGGCGGTACCCTGTGGTATATCTTCGTTGCTTGCCATTGATTCGCCGGGGTTTTTCCCCGGAGGCGGAGGGTGATCGTGGTGCGCTACCTCAGGATGGCCGGTCTGCTGTGCGTCGTCGTTCCGGGGCTCGCGCTGGCACAGGGGGCCTCCCCCGCCGCGCCGTCGCCCGCAGCGTCTTCGGCGGATCCCGCGAAGCCTTCGCTCACCGCCGAGGAGGCGAACGAGCTCAAGGTTCGGACGCTCGAGGAGCGCGTCTCGGATCTCAAGGAGAAGATCTTCCGGACGAAGGCGCGCCTGATGAACCTGCAGGAGATGGTCATCGGCGGCGACATCACGACCGGCTCGAAGGCCGTGCTCGTTCACCGCAACGAGATGGGCTCCTCCTTCTATCTCGAGTCCGTCGCCTACGCGCTCGACGGCGCGCCCATCTACACGAAGGTGGACGTCGAAGGCGACCTCGAGAAGCGCGAGGAGTTCGAGATCTTCAACGGCCGGATCGTCCCCGGCAACCACCAGATCTCGGTCCTGCTCACCTACCACGGCCACGGCCACGGCCTGTTCAGCTACCTCGAGGGCTACAAGTTCAAGGTGCAGTCCTCGTACACCTTCAACGCCGAGCCGGGGAAGGTGAACACGATCAAGGTCGTCGGCTTCGAGAGGGGCGGCATCACGGCCGAGCTCAAGGATCGCCCTGCCGTCCGCTACGACGTCGACGTCCAGCGCGAGGAGGCGCGTCGCGGGACCGCGCCCGCTGCGGCGGAAGGCACGGGTCGGTGATCTCGCGCTGGACAAGGTGCACGGCGGTCGCTCTCGCGGCCGCCGCGCTCGCCCCCGCGCGCGCGACCGCCGCGTCGCGCGTCGTCGATCCGCTCGCGCAGGTCGACGCGGACGTCGCGCAGATCGAGGAGCGCCTCGCGTCGGTCGAGCGCTACGGAGTTCCGGCGGAGGAGCCGCCCGGCCTGCGCGCCCAGCGTCGCTACGAGGAGGGCGAGCGCCAGTACCGGGCCGGCGACTGGCTCGATGCGGCGGTGCTGCTCACGGACGCGGTGGACGAGCCCACCTGGAGCGACGCGCGCGATCGGACGACCGCGCTCTTCCTCCTCGCGGACGCGCTCCGGCGCGAGGGGCTCTGCGGCGCCGCCCGCGTCCGCTACGGCGATTACCTCTCGCTCGGCGACGCGGAGCACCGGACCGACGCGGTCTCGGGCGCCCTCGAGTGCGCGGTGAAGGAGCGGCGGCACGCGGACGTGGACCGGCTGCTCGCCCAGGCTGAGCGCGTCTTCAAGACCGAGCCGCCGCCCGAGGTCCGCTACCTCGCGGCGAAGGCGGCCTTCCAGCGGACCGACCTCCCGACCGCGGAACGGAGGGCGCGGGCGACGGCCGCGTTCGAGCGGGTCGGCGCGCCCTTCCAGCTCCAGGCCTGGTACTTCCAAGGGGTCCTGCGCCTCGAGGAGCAGAACCTCCACGGCTCGCTGCAGTGGTTCGAGGGCTGCGCGCGGGCGGAGCCGGCGGGCGCGCGCGACGAGGAGCTGCGGGAGCTCTGCGTGCTCGCGCTCGGCCGCGTGCACGCGCAGATGGGTGACGCCGCCGCGGCGATCGGCTGGTACGCGGCGGTGCCGTGGGAGTCGCCTCGGTTCGGCGAGGCGATGCACGAGATGGCGCTCGCCCACGTCCGCGCGAAGCAGTTCGAGCGCGCGCTCGAGTTGACCTCGTTCATCCCCGAGCTCGCCCCGGACTCCCCGCTCGCGCCGGAGGCGACGGTCCTGCGCGGTCACCTGCTCCTGCGGCTCGGCCGCTTCTCCGAGGCGACGGAGGCGTACAACGTCGTCATCAACACCTACGCCCCCGTCCGCGACGAGATCGACGCGATCCTCTCGATGCAGGAGGATCCGGTCCGCTACTTCAACGAGCTCATCGGGCGGCAGGGCAAGGCGTTCGACGTCGCGAGCGTGCTCCCTCCGGTCGCGGTGAAGTGGGCGACGACGAACGGCGAGGTGGCGGTCGCCCTCGGGCTCGTCAAGGCGATCGACGGCGCCCGCCGCGACGTGCAGGACGCGCGTGACCTCGCCGATCGGCTCGACGCACTCCTCCAGCGCGGCGGAGGGCTCGACGCGTTCCCCGCCCTGCAGCGCGGCTACGCGCACGCGCAGGCGGTCGAGAACGCCGCGGCGCGGGCGGAGGGCGCGTACGTCGCGGCGGCCTCTGCCGCGGCGGAGGCCGCGCTCGCCCCCGAGCGGCGCGGCGGCCTCGCGAAGGCGCGTGAGGCCCGCGAGACGCTCGAGGCGCGGATCGAGGGCCTGCCCCGCACGCCGCAGCAGGTCGAGGACCGGCTCGAACGGATCCGTGGGCGCATCGCCGAGCTCGACCGGCACGCGTTCCAGCTCCGCTTCGAGATCGACTCCTGCACCGGCGCCATCGCCGGGTCCGAGACCTGGATCGAACGGCACCGCTCGGAGCTCGGGGGAGACGCCGCGGATCGCCAGGAGCTCACCGACGAGCTGCGCAAGCACCGTGCGATCATCGACGGATACGACACGGAGCTCGCGGCCTTGCGGCAGGAGCTCGCGAAGGTGCGCGATGCCCAGGGTGGCGTCGACGCGATGACCGAGGAGTCGCGCGTGCGGACGGAGTACCTCGAGGCGGTCGAGCGCGAGCGCGCGGCCGCCGAGGAGGCCCGCGGCGGGGTCCTCGCCGCCGACCAGGTGCTCTTCGAGCGGGCCGATCGCGGCCACGTGCGGCTCGGCGTGCTCCGGTCCCGCGCGCGCGCGCTGAAGCTCGGGATCGCTGCGGACGCCACGCGGCGCGCGGAGGAGCTGCGCGCGCGCATCGGCGCGGAGAAGATCGCGCTCGCCGCCCACGGCGGGACGCTCGAGGGCGTGCAGGCGGTCTCGAAGGACCTGCTCGGGCAGATCGCGGTGCGCTCCATCGCCGACGTGCGCAGCCAGTTCTACCGGCTCGTGCTCAAGGCCGACATCGGGATCGTGGACGTCGCGTGGAGCCGCAAGCGCCAGCGGCTCGAGAAGATCCAGACGCTCGCCATTCAGAAGGACGCCGAGATCGACCAGCTCGATCGCGAGTACCGCGCGATGCTCCGGGAGATCGACTGACCGTGCGCGCCGCCGCCGCCCTCGCCGCCGCCGTCGCGGCGCTCCTCCCTCCCGCCACGCTCGCCCAGACGGCGTCCCTGCGGGCCTCGCCCACGGCGAAGCCGCCGAGCTACGTCTCTTGCCAGGACCGGTCGGCGACCGCCGAACGCTCCCGCACAGGAATCGTGAAGCGCCACGCCGCCCGCCCCGCCGTTTCCGAGGCGCAGGCCCGCGGCGAGCTCGAGGAGGCCGTCAGCCGCTGGGAGGACGAGGCCAAGTCCTTCCGCAGCGAGGTCCAGACCATCGTCCAGAAGCAGTTCGACGAGCGGCGCCGCTTCCTCGCGGAGAACTACGAGCAGGCGATCCGCGATCTCGAGGTGCTCGAGCGCAACGAGCGCGAGGCCGCCATCGCGCGGTTCGGGGAGTTCATCGCCCGGTACCCGGACGACCCGCAGTTCTCGCCCGACGCCATGTTCCGCCTCGCCGAACTCTACTACGAGAAGGCGAACGACGACTTCGACCTTGCCACGGCCGCGCACCGCGAGGAGGCGAAGAAGGCGCTCGCCGAGGGACGCGAGCCGCCGCCCGAGCCGATGAAGAGCTACGCGCCCTCCATCGCGCTCTACCAGCAGCTCATCACCGGGTTCCCGAGCTACAAGTTCGCGGACGGCATGTATTACCTGCTCGCCTACTGCCTCGGCGAGATGGGGCAGGGCGACGAGGCGCAGGCCACCTACCAGATCCTCATCGAGCGGTACCCGAAGAGCGCGTTCGTGCCCGAGGCCTGGGTGCGGCTCGGCGACTGGCACTTCGACGAGGTGAAGGCCGACTCGCTCCCGCGGGCGACCGAGGCGTTCACCCGGATGTACGAGTTCCCCGATCACCCGCTGTTCGCGCGCGCCATCTACAAGCTCGGGTGGACCTACTACCGGATGGACGATTTCGAGCACGCGGTCGAGTCGTTCACCCGCCTGCTCGACCACTACGTCGCCGCCGCGAAGAAGACCGGCGGCAAGCCGGGCGGCGACGTCTGGCCGGAGGCGATCCAGTACACCGCGATCAGCTTCTCCGACGAGACCTGGGGCGGGGTCGAGCGCGCGAAGGCCTTCTTCGAGGCGAAGGGGCGGCGCAGCTACGAGCCGGAGGTCTACGCCCGGCTCGGCGACGTCTACTTCGACGAGACGAAGTACGGCCTCGCCGTCGACGCGTACAGGAACGTGCTCGCGGCGGCGCCGCTCGCGCCCGAGGCGCCGAAGATCCAGGCGAAGATCGTGCTCGCGTGGTCCCGTGATCGGCAGTTCGACCGCGAGGCGAAGGAGCGCGAGCTGCTCGTGCAGACGTACTCGGAGGGGACGCCCTGGTGGGAGAAGAACAAGGGTGACCCAGACCTCCTCGCCACGGTGCGCGAGCTCTCGGAGAAGAGCCTGCTTCGCGCGGCGAGCTTCCACCACCAGCAGGCGCAGACCTTCAAGCAGGAGGGGAAGCTCGAGGCGGCCGTCGCCGAGTACCGGGTGTCGTCGCGCGCCTACGGCGACTACCTCGGCCGGTTCCCGCACTCGAAGCAGGCGTACGAGCTCTCGTACAACTACGCCGACTGCCTGTACAACGCCCTCGAGTTCGACGCCGCGGCGCGGGTCTACGCCGCGGTGCGCGACGACCCGGCCGACGACCGGTACGAGTCGGAGGCCGCACTCTCCGCCGTCATCTCCTGGGAGGGCGAGATCACCCGCCTCCAGCGGAACGGCGACCTCGAGGAGCGCAAGGTCCTCCTCTCCACCGATCGGCGCGCCCAGGAGGTCGTCCGCGCCGAGGCGGTCCCGTACGCGTTCATCCACCTCGTCCGGGACTCGGACGTCCTGCTCACGCGTTATCCCAAGCACGAGAAGGCCGCGCCGCTCGCCTACAAGGCGGGCGAGGTCTTCTACAAGTACGGCGACTTCGACGAGGCGCGCTGCCGCTACGAGGAGATCGTCTCGCGCTGGCCGACGACCGAGGTCGCGCAGTTCGCCGCGAACCTCATCATCGAGAGCTACCTCACGATGAAGGACTGGGCCGCCGTGGAGCAGACCTCCGCCCGCCTCCAGTCGTCCGAGGTGGCGAAGAACCCGAAGCTCTACACCACCCTCCAGAAGTTCAAGCTCGGCGGCCGGTTCAACCGCGCCATGCAGCTCATGGACGCGAAGGCGTGGGAGGACGCGGCGAAGCTCTTCCTCGCCCTCGTCGCCGAGGAGCCGAAGCACGAGTTCGCGGACAAGGCGCTCTACAACGCGGCGAGCTGCTTCGAGAGCGCCCGCCGGTTCGAGAGCGCGCTGCGCCTCTACGAGCGGCTCGCGGTCGAGTACCCGCGCGCCGACCTCGCGGACGAGGCGCTCTTCCGTGTTGGGTACAACGCCGAGAACACCTACGACTTTGACAAGGCCGTCGACCGGTACCTCGCCCTCGTCGAGAACTACCCCGGCTCGAAGCACCGCAAGGACGCGCTCTACAACGCGGCCCGCTCGCTCGAGAACCTCCAGCGCTACGACAAGGCGGCCGCCGCGTTCGCGCGGTACGCGAGCCTCTACCCGGACGCCGAGGACGCCGCGCGCACCCAGTTCCACGCGGCCCTCGTCTACGAGAAGATGGGCGACCGCAGGCGCGAGATCCAGGCGCTCCAGGAGTTCGTGAAGCGGTTCGCGAAGGCGAAGGAGCACGAGCTCGTCGTCCAGTCGCACCTCGAGATCGCGCTCGCCCACCGGGCGCTCGGGGACGAGAAGAGCGCGAAGGCGAGCTACCAGACCGCGGTCGCCGCGTTCGTGCAGCGCGGCCTCAAGCCCGACCAGAGCCCCCGCGCGGCCGCGGCCGCTGCCGAGGCGCGCTTCCGCCTCGCCGAGTACGACTTCGAGCGCTACGACCAGATCACGCTGCCCGCGACGACCAACACGAAGAAGCTCAAGAAGGCGCTCGAGGCGAAGCTCGGCGAGGCGAAGAAGGTCGCGCCGCAGTACGACGATGTCATGAAGTACAAGCGGCCCGACTGGATCCTGGCCGCGTTCTATCGCAAGGCATTCCTCCTCGAGCGGCTCGCCCAGACCATCTACGAGGCGCCGATCCCGCCGGAGTTCAAGAAGAAGGGGGCGGAGGAGTACCTCGCCGCCTACCAGGACGCGCTCGCGCAGGCCGCGCAGCCGTACGAGGACCAGGCGGTGGGCGTGTACGTCCAGGCGATCGAGGCCGCCCGCAAGCTCCACGTGAAGAACGAGTGGACGAAGAAGATCGGCGAGTCGCTCGCGAGATACCGGCCGAAGGAGTACCCGGTGCTGAAGGAGGCGAAGGCGCGCCTCGTCGCGGAGGACCTGTCGCCCGCGCGGTTCGCGGACACGCTCGACGGGCCCTCGCGCCGGCCGCTCCCCACCGATCCGGCCATAGCGCCGACGCCGCCCGCCGGCGCGCCGACCCCGACCGAGACGCCGACGCCGACCCCGACCGACACGCCGACTCCGACCGACACGCCGACTCCGACCGCGACCTCGACCGCGGCGCCGACGCCGACGCCGACCGCGACCGCGGTGCCGACGCCGACCGCCCCCCCGACCTCGATCCCGACCGCCGACACGAAGGCGCCCGCGTCCGTGGAGCAGCGGCCGGCCGCCGCCGCGGCCGCGAACTAGGAGGCGAACGCGTGACGCGACCGATCACCATCCCGGTCCTGCTCCTCCTCGGCGCCGCCGCGTGCGCGACCACCGGGGTGGCCGCGCGCCAGGCGGACCAGGCGCCGCCCTCAGCCACCGAGCTGCCCGAGGGGGTCGAGCGCGACGCGCTCGCTGCCGTGCAGATGCACGAGGCGAGGGGAGACGCCGCGGGCTCCGCCCACGACCAGGCTCGCGCCGAGTGGGCCGCCGCCGCCGCCGGCTACGCCGAGCTCGCCGAACGGCCCGGGTTCGCGGAGTGGCGCGTGCCCTTCCGGCTCCGCGTCGCCGAGCTCTTCCTCCGCGCGCAGCGCTGGGACAAGGCGGAGGAGGCGGCCTCCGCGCTCATCGCCTATCCGCAGGCGAGCGACGCCTCGCGCGCCGTCGCCGCGCGGCTCGCGGCGACCGCCTGGATCGGCGCGGCGAACTCCGCGGTGAAAGCGGGGCAGCTCGAGAAGCTCGACCTCGGCCCCGAGCGCAAGGACGGCCCGCGTCCGCCGCCGGCGCCGTGGCGCCGCGTCGTCGAGTCGGCCGACGCGTACCTCGCCCGCGCGGCGGCGGATCCCGAGCTGCGCCGCGGAACGCCGCCGGATCACCACCCGTCCGGCCCCGAGATCGCGCTCGTCGCAGCGGAGGTCCAGTACGCCCACGGAGAGCTCGACGACGCGCGGCGGCGGGTCGACGCCGCGCTCGACCGCTGGGCATCCGATCCGGACTTCCTCGATCGCGCCGTCCCGCTCTACCTCGCGACGTTCCTCGCGCGAGCCGATCGGGCCGGGCACGCGGCGGCGGTCGACAAGCTCCGCGCCCGCGCCGAGGCGGAGGCCGCGAAGGCGCCGCCGGACCGGAAGCCCTCGTTTGCGAAGGTCATCGACGGCCTCGCGCGCGCCCGCGCCGGGGCGCGCTTCGGGCAGGCGGAGGAGCTCCTGAAGCACGAGAAGCCTGCCGACGCGGCGCAGGCGTTCGAGGCGGCCGCCGCGGAGCCGGGGGCGGCGGATCCCGCGGGCGCCCTCCACAACGCCGGCGTCGCCTGGGATGACGCGGGCCAGCCGGCCAAGGCGGCGGCGGCGCGCGAGAAGCTCCTGCACGACCATCCGGAAGCGCCCGTGGCTGCAGAGGACGCGCTGCGGCTCGCGGCGTTCCGCTCGCGGCAGGGCGACCACGCGACCGCCGCGCGGCTCTATGACGACTTCCTGCGCAGGTGGCCGGAGTCGCCGAGCCGGTGCGTGGCGCTGCGCAACGTCGCGTCGGAGCTCGACGTCGCCGAGCGCGCGGCCGACGCCGCGGCGCGCTACCTCGCCTTCGGCAAGGACGAGCGCTGCGCGAAGGTGGATCCGAACATCGCCGCCCGGGCGCTCGTCCGCGCCGGCCGGCTCTTCGAGGCGCAGGCGAAGTCGGCCTACGCCGCGGCGGCGGCGCTCGACGGCGTCACCGATCCCGAGGCGAAGAGCCAGGTCGCGGAAGCGAAGCGACGGCTCAAGGGGCTCTAGAGCGATGGCGACGCGAAACCTCAGCCTCCGCCTTGCACGGTCCGCCCTCACGGCCGCGCTCCTGCTGACCTCGGCGGCGGCGACGGCGACGACGGCGGCGACCCCGACGTCAGCGCACCCTGAGCGGAGCGCCGCCGACGGCGGCGCGGAGTCGAACGGGACCGCGACCGCGACCCCGGCCCCGCTCGCCGCGCCCCCGCCGGAGCGCACTCCCCCGACCGCGGAGGAGTCCGCCATCGCGAAGCACTCCTTCTCGGAGGGGCTCCGCCTCGAGGCCGCAGGGGACCTCGGCCCGGCGTCCGCGTCGTTCGAGCGCGCGTACGACGCGGACCCGTACCTCGCGCACGCCGGCGTGAACGCTGCGCTCTTACGCGAGCGGCTCGGTGACCCGGACGGCGCGCGCGCCCTCTACGTCCGGCTCCTCGAGGAGAACCCCGGCTTCGGGCCGGCGGTCCGCAACCTCGTGCGCCTCTCGCTCCGCCGGGGCGATCTCGCCGGCGCGGAGAAGGAGGCGCGCGAGCGCCTCGCGCGCGGCCCGGAGTCCGCGCCGCTCCTCAACGCGCTCGTCGACGTGCTCCTCGCGGCGGCGCGGCTCGACGAGGCGGAGGAGGCCTCGCGCAAGGCGCTCAAGCTCGACGAGCGGAACGTCTCCGCGATGGTGAACCTCGCGACCGCGTACCATCGCAAGAAGCGGAACGAGCTCGCGAAGATGGTCCTCGAGAATGCCCGCCTCATCGACGATCGCGATCCGACCGTCTGGAACCGGCTCGGGTTCGTGGAGCTCGCGCTCCTGAACCGGGCGCAGGCGCTCGAGGACTTCCGGACCGCCGCCGCGCTCGGCCCCGACTACCCGGAGGCGCGCGCCAACTACGGCGCGCTCCTCGCGGACGCAGAGGACTTCCAGGGCGCGCTGACCGAGCTCGAGGTCGCGGTGAGGTTCGCGCCGGGGAGCGCCGCGACGTGGCTGAACCTCGGGAACGCCTACCGCGGCACGCAGCAGTTCGACAAGGCGGAGGCCGCCTACCGCAAGGCGCTCGAGCTCGATGCCTCGCTCACCGAGATCGAGTTCAATCTCGCCGTCCTGTACCTCGACGGCGACAAGCCCGGCGCGCAAGCGCTCGGGAGACTCGAGCAGGCGGTCGCGTACTTCGACGCGTACGAGAAGCAGGGCGGCAAGGAGAGCAAGATCGCGGAGTACCGCAAGGACGCGGCGAAGGCGATCGAGCGAGAGAAGAAGCGGGTCGCGCGCGAGGAGCGCGACCGGCTGCGGCGCGAGGCGGAGGTGAAGAAGAAGGAGGACGAGGCGCGCAAGGAGGCGGAGGCCGAGGCCCGCAAGGCCGACGAGGAGCGCCGCGTCCGGGACGAGGCCGAGCGGAAGGCGGCGCTCGAGGCACAGCGCAAGGCGGCTGACGAGGCAGCGCGCGCCGCGACGCTCGTGCCCGCAGCGCTGACGACGACCGCGACTCCGAGCCCGGCCGCGATCGCGACCGCGACTGCGACCGCGACGCCGACGCCGACGCCGACCGCGACCGCGACCGCGACGCCGACCCCGGCCGTGCTCGACGCCGCGCCGCCGACGAAGGACCCGGCCGCAGCTCCCGCGAGCGCCGCGCCCGAGAGCTCACCGGCGACACCGGCGCCCGCGCCGAAGCCCACCGAGGCGGCCCCGACCGCCGCCGCGGCGAATCCCGCGAAGTCGGGTGAGGAAAGGGGAGACAAGTGACCGTGTCTCGCGTGCTTGTGGCGCTCTCGGCCGCCATGCTAACGATCATCGCGGTTCCCGCGCGCGCGCAGAGCGCGGCGGACAAGAAGAAGCAGGCGCCTCGGAAGATCCTCCGGCTCGAAGAGATGAAGGTCGAGGGCCGGATCCAGAAGCCCCAGGCCATGTTCCTCATGCCTCGGGCAAACCTGAACTACGGAGAGCTGGACCGCTCCGAGCCGCTGCTGCCGAAGGTGACGAGGGCCGTCGAGAAGGATCCCTTCTAGGTCGGTCGGGCGACGCGGAGACCAGAGGACGGCGATGGCGTCTCAGCAGGACAAGGTGCTCCGGGTCGGGGTGATCCAGGGCGGCAAGATCGTCGAGGAGCGCGTGCTACCGGCGCGCCAGCCGATCACGATCGGCACCTCCCCGAGGAACACGTTCGCCTTTCCGCTCTCGAACCTCCCCGAGTCGGTCCTCGTCTTCTCGTTCCAGGGCGACCGCTATGCCCTCCAGTTCGACGAAGGCCAGGAGGGCCGGATCCAGGGGCCGCAAGGCGCGGCCGACTTCGGCGCGCTCGTGTCGCAGGGCGTCGCGAAGAAGCAGGGGAAGACCTGCACGGTCCCGGTGAACGACGACCAGCGCGGCAAGATCGTGCTCGGCGAGGTGACGCTGCTCTGGCAGTTCGTCGCCCCGCCCGCGGAGGTCCCGAAGCCTGCCCTCCCGAAGGAGGCGCAGGGCGCTCACTTCAAGAGCATGGACAAGCTGTTCGTGTCCGTGCTCGTGCTGTCGTTGATGCTCCACTCTGGCGCCTACATCGCGCTCGCCAACACCGAGCTACCGAAGGAGGTGACGCTCGAGGAGATCCCGGACCGCTACGCGAAGGTCCTCATCCCGGAGCGCATGCCTCAGCCGCCTCAGAAGACGGAGGAGAAGAAGGCGGAGGCCGTCGCGGAGCCGAAGGCGGAGAAGAAGGAGCCGGAGAAGAAGCAGGAGGCGCCCGAGCAGGTGGCCCAGCGCAAGGCGGCACGCGCCGCGGCCGTCGCGAAGGCGGTCCAGTCGAAGGGCATCCTGAAGGTGCTCGGCGCGCTCGGCCCGGGCAGCGCGAACGGCGCGGTCGCGGACGTGTTCGGCACCGGCGGCGGCATGGGCGACGTCGCGTCGGCCCTCTCCGGCGCAGGCGGCGTCGCGGTCGCGAACGATCCGGGCGCGGGCGGCGGGCGCAAGGGCGTCGGTGAGGGCGGTGCGGCCTCGATCGGTAATCTCGCCACGACCGGCGGCGGCAAGGTCGGCCTCGGCGCGAAGACGGAGGTGCGCGTCTCGGGCTCCGTCGCGGCCGAGGAGGCCGAGGTGGACTCGTCCGACATCGACCAGGGCAAGCTCGGCGCGTTCGTGCGCGCGCGCATGGGGCTCATCAAGGCCTGCTACGAGAACGCGCTCAAGCGGAACCCGAGCCTGAAGGGGAAGATCTCGATCCGCTTCACCATCCTCGAGACGGGCGGCCTCGCCGAGATCTCCGCGGCGGTGAACTCGGTCGGATCGCCCGAGGTGGCGGCCTGCATCGTCAACACGATGCGCTCCTGGCGCACGCAGTTCCGGCCGTCCGGCCCGGTCACGGTGGAGTACCCGTTCGTCTTCCAGCCGGTGAACTAGGAGTCGCCATGAGGTCGCTGCGCCTCGGGGAGCTGCGTGAGCTGCTGGAGAGCTCCGCCTTCGCAGCGTGGTGGACGGACTGGCAGCGCGCGGTGTCGACGGTCCGCGACGCCCGCGCGCGGCACGAAGACCTCCTCTCGCACTCCGAGCTCATGACGGTCCGATCGGAGCTCGCGCAGCGCGCGGCCGTGGACGCGTTCTCCCGGTCGGGCGAGGCCGAGGACGAGGGCACCCGCTTCACCGCGGAGTCGCAGGAGCAGGAGAACCGCGCCCTTGCGCTCCTCGGCGAGTACGAGGAGCAGCGGTTCAGGACCTCGGACCTCTGGGTCCGCCTCGGCGGCGCGGAGAAGGTGCTCGAGGAGCGGCGCGAGGCGCTCGGGCGCGGCGGCCCGGCGAAGGCGCGCGGGCAGCTCGAGGCGGCCGTACGCGACGCGGAGCGCAGCCACCAGGCGCTCGTGGCGGAGTACGGCGCCGCCGATCGCAAGCGGACCCGCCTCTGGGAGGACGTCGAGGCGGCGTGGGCGGTGAGCTTCGAGCGCTCGCTCGTCGGAGCCGAGCACGGCGTGCTCGCACGACGGATCAGGCGCGAGGCGGAGCGGCTGTTTGAGGAGGCGGAGGAGCGGCGCACCCGCGCGAAGCAGCTCGCGGCGGACGCCGACACTGCCGCCCGCGAGCTCCGCGCCGCGACCGAGCTCGAGCGCGCGCTCCTCTCCGCCGCCCGCGAGAAGTTCGGGTGCGTCCCGGGCCCGTCGTACCTCTACTGGCGGCACCGCGACGACAAGCGGAGCGCGTTCGCCGTCGCGCTCGGGGACGATCCCGACGGCGCGAACCTCGACGTGAAGGCGCTCGGCGTCTACACCGTCTCGCGGCAGCGCGGCGTCTCGTTCCTCGAGCCGGCTCGCGACGGGCTCGGTGTGACCGCCGAGGAGGGCGATCGTCGCTTCGAGGAGTACTTCCTCGGTCCGCGCAAGGGCGCCCGCCGCGATCAGGAGGGGGGGACCAGCTCGGACCCCACGCCACGATGACCGTCGACAAGGAACAGGTGCTGCGTGGCTCGCCGCTGTTCGAGATGCTCTCGGCGGCCGAGCTCGAGATCCTCGCCGAGGTCTCCCGCCCGCTCCGCTTCGCCGCGGGGGAGCTGGTGTTCCGCGAGGGCGACCAGGGCGACTCGCTCTACGTGCTCGCGCGCGGCGAGGTCGAGGTCGTCGCCGGTGCGGACGGTAAGGGGCCCGTGCTCGCGACCCTCGCCACCCCCTCCGCGTTCGGCGAGATGTCGCTCATCGACCGCGAGGTCCGCTCCGCCACGGTGCGGGCGAAGGGCGAGTGCGTCGCCCTGCAGCTCACCGCCGAGAACTTCACCGCCTTCCGCAAGCGCTCGCGCGACGGGTTCACGCTGTTCCTCGTGAACGTCGCGCGCGTCCTCTCCAGCCGGCTGCGCGAGACCAACCAGAAGCTCGCCCGCCGTTGATCACGGGATCCCCATGAACGAGCTCATCCTCGTGCTCGCCCTCGGGGCGGCCGGGCTCTCCAACTTCCCGCGCGACGCCGGCGGTCGCATCTCGCAGCAGGCCATCGGCGTCACGATCGGAGGACAACCGGCCCTCGTGGTGCCCGCGGGCGAGAAGGTCATCGCCCTGCGTGGCGACGGGAGCATGGTCTCCGGCTTCCCGATCGCGCTCGGCGGCGGGGAGGCGGCGAGCGGCCCCGCGGCGTCGGCGGACATGGACGGCGACGGGCGGCCCGAGGTGGCGGTCGTCACGACGTCCGGCCGCCTGTTCCTCTGGAGCGGCGGGCTCGTTCCCGGGTTCCCTGTGATGATCGGCGCCCGCGCGCGCGCCGGCGTCACCTTCGGCGACGTCGACGGCGACGGGAAGCCGGAGGTGCTCGTCGGCGACGAGAAGGGGAGGGTGCACGCGTTCAAGCGGAGCGGCCGAGAGGCCGCGGGCTGGCCCGCGCTGGTCGGCGCGCCCGTCACGAGCTCCGTCTCCGCCTCCGGGTTCGGCGGCGGCCGCTCGCTCGCGGTCGGCTGCGAGGACGGGAAGGTCCACGTCCTCGACGGCATGGGGCGCCCGCGCGTCGGCTTCCCCCTCGTGACGAAGTTCTCCGTCACCGGCGCGCCGGCATTCGCGGACCTCGACGACGACGGCGAGATGGACCTCGTCGTCGCGAGCCAGGACTTCGGCGTGTACGCGGTGAACGGGCGCGGGCAGGCGCTGAAGGGGTTCCCCGTCCGCGCGGCTTACCGCCTGTACGAGGGCGTCGCGATCGCCGATCTCGACGGCGACAAGCGGCTCGACATCGCCTTCGCCTCCGCGGACGGCATGCTCCACGCGGTGAACGCGCGGGGCGAGCCGCTCGCGGGCTTTCCGGTGCGCGTCGGGAGCCGGCTCTTCTCCGGCCCCGTCGTCGGCGACCTCGACCGCGACGGCGTGCTCGACCTCGTCACGGTCACGTCGGACGGCACGGTCACCGCGGTCTCCGCGACGGGCAAGCCGCTCGCCGGGTTCCCGTCGCCGCTCAACGGGACCGACGTCGGCGCCTCGCCGCTCCTCTACGACGCGACCGGCGACGGTACGCTCAGCATCTTCATCGGCCTCCCGAACGGCGCGTTCCACGCGATCCGCGGTGCGCGCGCCGGCACGGCCCACGCCGCCGCCCCTTGGCCTGGACCGGGTCGCGACGCCGCTCGCTCCGGCCGCTACGGACCGAACCCGCCGTCGTTCAAGGACCTCGCGTTCACTCCCGCGGCGCCGCGCGCGCTCGACGCCGTGAAGGCGCGCTGGCGCGCGAGCTGGCTCGACGCGGGGCCGAACGAGACGGCCCCCACGCCCCGGATCGATTGGCTCCGCGACGGGAAGCCGGTCGCGGCGCTGCAGGGCAAGAAGGATCTGCCCTCCGGGACCGTGAAGCGCGGCGAGCGCTGGCAGTTCGTCCTCTCCGCCCCCGGTACGACGACCACCTGGCAGAGCCCCGAGCTGCGGGTACAGGACACCGCGCCGGGCGCGCCGACCCTCGTCTTCGAGCCGGCGGTGCCGAGCCGCAGCGGTGACATCAAGGCGAATGTCGCGAAGCCCGCCGTCGATCCCGACGGCGATCCGCTCACCTACGAGATCGTCTGGCTCCTCGACGGGCTCGAGACCGGCGTGCAGGGCGACAAGTTCCCGGGCAACCTCCTGCGCAGGGGGGCGCTCCTCACCGCGCGCGCCGTCGCGAGCGACGGCGAGCTGACCGGTCCGCCCGCGCTCGTGCAGGCCCGCGTCGGCGACACCGCACCCGTCGCGCCGCAGGTCTCGCTCGAGCCGGCGACGCCCGGCCGGGCCGACACGCTCCGCGCCCGCGTGGACGTCCCCGCGACGGACCTCGACGGCGATCCGATCGTCTACCGCTACCGCTGGACGGTCGACGGCCAGCCCCGCAACCTCTCGCTGTCGTCGGCGCTCCTCCCGGGCACCCTCTTCCGCAAGCACCAGAAGGTCGAGGTGGACGTCCGCGCGTACGACGGCCAGCGCGAGGGTCCCGCGGCGCACGCGTCGGTCCAGATCCGCAACACGCCCCCGACCGCGCCGAGGGTCGAGATCCGCCCCGCGCGACCGCGGAAGGGCGACGCGCTGCGCGCCTCGATCGTCGCGCCCTCCGGTGACGTCGACGGCGACGCGATCACCTACCGCCTCGAGTGGCGCAAGAACGGCGCGCCGTTCGCGGGCACCACCGCGGACGGGCGCGAGGTCCCGGGGTCGGAGGTCGCGCGCGCGGACCACTTCGAGCTCACGGTGACGCCGAGCGACGGCGAGGCGTCCGGCCCGAAAGCGACCGCGACGATCGGCATCGGCAACACGCCGCCGACCCCGCCGCGGATCGCGATCGAGCCCGCGCGCCCGAAGGGCGGCGAGACCCTGAAGCTCGTCGTGCTCGAGCCCGCGCACGACGTTGACGGCGAGAAGGTCAGCATCCAGATCGCCTGGACGCGCGAGGGGAAGCCGACCGGGACCGGCACGGAGACGCTGCCGCCGAGCCAGTTCCGCAAGCACGAGCGCGTGCGCGTCGTCGTGACGCCCCGCGATGGCGAGGAGCCCGGGAACCCCGCGGCCCACGAGGTGGTGGTGGGCGACGCGCAGCCCACCGCGCCCGTCGTGGCGTTCGCGACGGAGAAGCCGATGGTGACGGCGCCGCTCCGCGTCGTCGTGAAGACGCCGGCGACCGATCCGGACGGCGACGCGATCCGGTACCAGTACCGCTGGATCCGCGACGGCGCGCCCGTCGCGCTCCCCGACGGGACCGAGCCCTCGAAGGCGGCGCCGTTCTGGACGAGCGCGAGCGAGGTGCCTGCGAAGGAGCTCAAGAAGGGGCAGCGCTGGCTCGTCGAGGTGCGCGCTCATGACGGCGAGCAGGCTGGTCCGCTCGCGCGCGCCACGACGACCATCGTGAACAGCCCGCCCCCGGCGCCGCGCCTCCTCTTCGCGCCGGAGCGGCCGCGCCGCGTGGACGGGATCGTGGTCGCGATCGAGCAGCCGCCCGATCCGGACGGCGACGTCCTCACCTACCGGTACACGTGGACGCGCGACGGGCAGAAGGTCGACGCACCTCCCGATCAGGCCCAGATCGCGCGCGGCATCGCGAAGAAGGGGCAGCGCTGGGCCGTCGAGGTGATCGCGAGCGACGGCGAGGCCGATAGCCCCGCCGTGCGTCATGAGGCGGTCATCGCCGACACCGCGCCGGGCCCGACCGCGGTCGCGCTCTGCGACGGACCGGTGCCCGCCGGGACCGTCCCGCAGGCGCGGATCTCGCTCGCCGCCTTCGACGCGGACGGCGACCCGATCACCTACCGGCACGACTGGTTCGTGAACGGCACCGCGGTGCCGGCCGCGCAGGGTCAGGCGCGGCTCGCGTCTCCCGCGCTCCGCAAGCACGACCTCGTGCGCGTCGTCGTGACGCCCTGGGACGGCGACCTCGCGGGCCCGCCCGCGCACGGCGAGTGCGAGGTGGAGGACACGCCGCCGACCGCGCCGGCGATCGCGCTCGAGCCCTCCGAGCCCACCGCGCCGCGCGGCGTCTCGGTCACGCTGCGGAAGCCGTCCACGGATCGGGACGGCGACGAGATCGCCTATCGTTACCTCTGGTTCCGCGACGGCGTGCAGACCCCGCACGATCAGGCGGTCGTCCCGCCCGCCGTCCTGCGCCACGGGGAGACCTGGCGCGTCGAGGTGACGCCATACGACGGCGAGGTGACGGGCGAGCCCGCCAGCGCCTCCGCGGTCGTGCGGAACACGCCTCCCCCCGCGCCCTCGATCGCCCTCGTCCCCGCCACGCCCGTGACGGGGGAGCCGGTCGTCTGCGACGCGAGATCCCCGGAGCGCGACGCCGACCAGGAGCCCATCACGCTCCGCTACCGGTGGTACCGCAACGACCAGCCGGTCTCGATCGGCGAGGGGGGTGCGGCGCTCCCGACGGGCGTCGTCCGGCGGGGCGAGAAGTGGCGCTGCGAGGCATGGGCGTTTGACGGCACGGCGGAGAGCCCGCGAGCGTCGGCGGAGCTCACCGTCCGGAACAGCCCGCCGTCCACCCCGAAGCTCGTCGTCGAGCCCGAGGTGGCGCGGCGCGGCGACGAGCTGCTCTGCCGCGTCGAGGCGCCCTCGACCGACCTGGACGACGACCCGGTGACCTACACCTACGCCTGGACCAAGAACGACCGGCCGATGCCCCCCGGCACCGATCCGGCCCGGGTCGAGTCGGCCAAGCTCGCGAAGGGTGAGCGGTGGCGCTGCACTGCCACCCCCTCCGACGGCGCCGCCTCGGGCCCGTCGGCGTCGGCCGAACGCACCGTCACGAACAGCCCGCCCGGCCCCGCGATCGTCCGGCTCCAGCCGGTGATCCCGAAGCCCGGCGAGCCGATCCGCTGCGACTTCGTCGCGAAGAGCGAGGACGCGGACGGTGACGCGGTGCGGTACCGGTTCACCTGGCAGCGCAACGGGACGGCGCAGCCCTTTGCCGAGAGCTCTCAGGAGGTGCCGCCGCGCCTCGTGAAGGGCGGTGATCGCTGGCGTTGCTCCGTGTCGCCGACGGACGGCGGAGAGGACGGCCCGGCGGCCGGCAGCGAGGAGACGCAGGTCTCTGCGGAGCCAGACGACCAGGGGGTCGTTCTCCCCGTCGGGGTTCGGGCGGTGGAGCGGCCCCAGCGTTGACGGGCCGTCACCAAACCATGTAGTCTCAAACGGTTTTTCGGCCCCCGGCTCTCCGGGGGTGGGGAGTGGCCCGTGAACCGTCGACACCTTCTCGTCCTCGTCGTCGGCTGTGTGCTCACGACAGCCGCCTTCGCCCAGGGCTCCTCCACGGGCGGCCAGACGCCCGAAAGCGACAAGCTCGAGGCGGCGGCCGACAACCTCGCCCGCATGAAGACCTCGCTGAAGCAGGTCCTCGGGCGCGCGGAGCAGGCTCGGAACGAGAAGGACGTCGTGAAGCTCAACTGCGTGAACGAAAAGCTCACGCAGATCAAGGCGCTCATCCGGGTCGCGGAGCAGGCGGACATCGCGCTCCACGAGTCCGTCGCGGCGCGGGACTCCACCGGCGACGCGGCGTTCTCGAAGATCGCGATCGCGCGGACGAAGGTCGACGGGCTGCGCAGCGAGTCCGAGCAGTGCATCGGGCAGCTCGCCTACATGGTCGACGAGAAGACGACGGTCGAGGTCGAGCAGCCGTCGAACCTTCCCGACAGGCGCGTCGCGGACCTCGGGCTCGGGCTCGCGAAGCGTCAGGACAACCCGGCCGACTCGGTCACGCAGATAGGCCTCGGCGCCGGATCCGACTTCGGAACGGGCGCGTACTCGAGCGGGTATTCGAGCGGCCTGCCGTTCACGCCACCTCCGGTGATCCGCCCGCCGGTGGCGAGTCCCTGGCGTTAGGCCGCGTTTCCCGCGGGGGCGGGACACGGCCGTCATGCGTCGCGATCAGCAAACGCGTCGCGGGCGCCGGGTCCGCCCGGAGCCAAAGACGACTTTATTTCGAGGGGAGCTGAGGTCATGAAGGGAAGGATCTCCACCTGGACGAAGGCGCTCGCGGCGCTCGCGATGGCAGGCGTCGCCGCGGCGGCGCACGCGAGCCCCGGCAACGGGATCCGGCTCGGCGGCTCCGAGGCGCGCCTCCACCCGTTCGTGGACCTCGAGACCCGCTACGACTCGAACGTCTCGTACTCGAGCTCCGCGCAGTCGATCGGCGACCTCATCCTGCACGTCCGTCCGGGCGTCGAGATCAAGTCGCCCGGCGATCTCGCCGCCATCGAGTTCTCCGGCGCGATCGACTGGTCGCAGTACCTCGGCATCGAGGGCGACACGACGAACCTGTCGAAGCTGTACGCCGACGCCGGCCTCGCCGCGCTCTTCAACAGGCGAGGCGCCGTCTCGCTGCGCGTCGACAACGACTTCCGCCGGCAGGTCTCCTCGACGTCGCTCGCCGCGGCGGGGGTCGCCGTCGTCTCGAACGCGAATACCCTGTCGCTCTCGGCGCCGTGGAAACCGGGCGGCGGCGCGCTCATCGTCACCGCGAACGGCTCGTGGCTCCTCGAGACCTTCCAGAAGTACAAGGACGATCCGGGCGTCGCGCTCGGCGATCTCGGCTACAGCCAGTTCCGGGCGGGCGCGGACGTGCAGTGGCGCTTCCTCCCCCGCACCTCCGGGATCTTCTCGGCCGGCTACTTCGCGCGCGTCCCGAACGCCGCGAACGGTCCGGACGACGCGACCGGGTTCGACCTCCTCGCCGGCGTGACGGGGCTCGTCACGCCGCGGATCGCCGCGACCGCGAAGGTCGGCTACGGCAGCGCCTCCGCCCCGCTGAAGGACTCGAGCTCCGTGCTCGCCGACGTCGGCGTCGAGTGGCTGCCCTCCGAGACGATCTCGTTCCGCACCGGCTACACCCGGTCGTTCGGCATCGACCCGACCGCCTCGACCTACGTCGCCGACGGCGTGAACGCCGGCTTTCGCGTGCGGATGGCGGAGCGGTTCGCGTTTCGCGGCGGCATCCGCTACGACCGGCTCGCGTTCCAGGCGATCCCGGGGGCGGAGACGAGCTTCGTCCGCGTGGACCCCTCGATCGAGGGCTCGCTCGGCAAGTGGCTCACGCTCGCCACCGGCTACGTGTACAGCACCCGGGCCGCGTCCTGGCCGGCCGGTCTTGGTGGAGCGCCGCCCGCCTACTCGAAGAACGAGGCCTTCCTGAAGCTCGGCCTGACGTACTGACCGGGCGAGCGCCGGGCCAGCTCTCCGTTGACGGGGTGGGATCCCTCCGCTAGACGTTCCGTCCGCCCGAATGCTCCTCTCCTCTAGACGGCTCTTCCCGGTCGCGGTCGCCTCCGCGCTCGCGCTCGGCGGCTGCACGCACCGGAGCCGTGGGGCGAGCCTGCCCCCCGTCGTCGGGGACGCCGCCGTGCAGGTCGGCGCCTCCACGCTCGGGCCCGGGGACGTCATCGAGGTTCGCGTCTACCGGGAGCAGGAGATCTCGGGCTTCTACCAGGTGGGGTCCGAGGGGGACGTCGTCTTCCCGCTCTGCCAGCGCGTGGTCGTGTCCGGCCTCACGCCGAACGGGGCCGCGGACAAGTTCCGCGCGTGCCTCGCCGCGGGCTTCATGCGAGACCCGCAGGTCACGGTGGTCGTCCGCGAGTACAACTCGAAGAAGGTGTTCGTCTTCGGCGAGGTGCAGAAGCCGGGGACGTTCGTCTACCAGGACGGCATGACGATCGTGCAGGCCGTCACGCTCGCCGGCGGCTTCACTCGGACCGCGTCCCAGAACTCGACCTCCGTCACGCGCCGCGTGAAGGGGCAGGAGGTCAAGATGAAGCTCAACGTGCAGGACATCGCCCTCGGCAAGGCGCCGAACTTCACGCTCGAGCCGGGCGACATCGTGTACGTCCCCGAGTCGCTGTTCTAGTTCTGCTCGGACGGGCCGTCGCGCTCGCGCGCCGCTGACCTCCTCGCACGCACCGATCGGCCGGGCCGCGGACCTCGCGGATGCGGACGGGCCCGCGCGCTGAGCGCGGCGCGCACGATCGAAGGCGATCCGCGGCCAGATCGCGGCGGGGACCGCTGGCACGCGCCCTGCTGAACGGACGTGCATGCTCGTCCGAGTCCGCTCTGCGACCGTGCTCGGCGTCGAGGCCATCCCGGTCGACGTGGAGGTCGAGGCCGGTCAGGGCATGCCGCACTACCACCTCGTCGGCCTCGCGGAGCGTGCGGTCCAGGAGGCGAAGATCCGCGTCGCCGCGGCGATCCGCAACATCGGCGTGACGATGCCGTCGAAGCGCATCGTCATCAACCTCGCCCCCGGCGATCTGCGGAAGGAAGGGACGGGCTTCGACCTCCCCATCGCGATGGCGCTGCTCGCCGCGGTGGAGGAGGTGAGCCCGGAGGCGCTCGCGGGCGTCCACTTCATAGGGGAGCTCGCGCTCTCCGGCGAGGTGAAGCCGGTGCGCGGCGTCCTCGCGATCGCGATCGCGGCGCGGCGCGCCGGCGCGCGCAGCTTCGTCGTTCCGGAGGCGAACGCGCTGGAGGCCGCCGTCGTCGAAGGGCTCGACGTCCTCGCTGCGCGCCACATCGGCGACGTGGTCGCGTGGGCGCGCGGGACGGCCGGGCTCCCCCTGCCGGTCGGCGCGGGTTGCGCCGTTGCGGCAGCGCCGGGGCCGGACCTCGCCGACGTCGCGGGGCAGGAGGGCGCGAAGCGGGCGCTCGAGGTCGCCGCGGCGGGCGGCCACAACCTCCTCATGTTCGGGCCGCCGGGCAGCGGGAAGACGATGCTCGCGCGGCGCCTCCCTGGTCTGCTCCCGCCGCTCACCTTCGAGGAGGCGCTCGAGGCGACGGTCGTCCACAGCGTCGCCGGGCTCACCCGGCACCGCGGGCTCCTGTCGGAGCGCCCGTTCCGGGCGCCGCACCACACCATCTCGGACGCGGGGCTGGTCGGCGGAACGAGCGTTCCGCGCCCGGGCGAGATCTCGCTCGCGCACCGCGGCGTGCTGTTCCTCGACGAGCTGCCCGAGTTCCGCCGCCACGTTCTCGAGGCGCTGCGCCAGCCCCTCGAGGACGGGGAGGTCTCGATCGCGCGCGCGGGCCGGAGCGTGACATTCCCGTCGCAGGTGACGCTCGTCGCCGCGATGAACCCGTGCCCGTGCGGCCACCTCGGGGATCGGTTGCGCCGCTGCCGCTGCACGTCGCACGAGCTCGTCCAGTACCGCCGCCGTGTGTCGGGGCCGCTCCTCGACCGCATCGACCTCCACGTGGACGTCCCGTCCGTCCCGCCGGCGCTCCTCGGGAGCGGCGGAGGCCGGCCGACGACCGCCGAGGTGCGGGCGCGCGTCGCGGCCGCGCGGGACCTGCAGCGGGAGCGCGCCGGCGGAGCGTGTCAATGGAACGCGCGGCTCCGCGGGGCGGCGCTGCGCCGCCACTGCGCGCCCGATGACGAGGGGCGCCGGCTGCTCCAGGCGGCGGTCGAGCGGCTCGGGCTGTCGGCGCGGGCGCACGACAAGGTGCTGCGCGTCGCCCGCACCCTCGCCGACCTCGAGGGGGGCGGCGGGATCCGCGCCGCGCACGTCGCGGAGGCGATCCAGTACCGGGCCCTCGACCGCGCAGGCCCCTGACACGCCGCCGCCAAACCGGCGGCGGGACACCACCCCGCGACGCGGGGAGAACAAGAGGAGCGGACATGAGCAGGCTCGCGGAGAAGGTGAAGGCGCTCGGTCAGGCCATCGCCGGGATCGAGAAGCAGTTCGGCAAGGGCTCCATCATGCGGCTCGGCGACGGGATGGAGCCGGCGCCGGTCGCCGTCGTTCCAACCGGATCGCTCGGGCTCGATCTGGCGCTCGGAGTGGGCGGGCTCCCGCGCGGCCGCGTCGTCGAGATCTTCGGCCCCGAGTCCTCCGGAAAGACCACGCTCGCGCTCCACGCGATCGCGGAGGTGCAGCGCCAGGGCGGCATCGCCGCGTTCATCGACGCCGAGCACGCCCTCGACGTCACCTACGCGCGGCGGCTCGGCGTGAACCTGCAGGACCTGCTCGTCTCCCAGCCGGACACCGGCGAGCAAGCGCTCGAGATCGCCGAGCAGCTCGTCCGCTCGGGCGCGTGTGATCTCATCGTCGTGGACTCGGTCGCGGCGCTCGTGCCGAAGGCCGAGATCGAGGGCGAGATGGGGGACGCGCACATGGGCCTGCAGGCGAGGCTCATGAGCCAGGCGCTCCGCAAGCTCACCGCCGTCGTCTCGCGGAACCAGGCGATCGTCATCTTCATCAACCAGATCCGGATGAAGATCGGGGTGGTCTTCGGAAACCCCGAGACGACCACCGGCGGCCACGCGCTCAAGTTCTACGCCTCGGTGCGGCTCGACATCCGCCGCATCGGGCAGGTGAAGGACGGGGACGCGGTCGTCGGCAACCGCACCCGGGTGAAGGTCGTGAAGAACAAGGTGGCGCCGCCGTTCCGGGAGGCGGAGTTCGACGTGCGCTACGGCGTCGGCGTCGATCGGTACGGCGAGGCGATCGACCTCGCCGTCGAGCGCGGGCTGCTCGACAAGTCCGGCACGCACTTCACGCTCGACGGAGAGCGGATCGGGAACGGTCGCGAGCGCGCGATGGAGTGGCTGCGGGCGAACCCCGGCGCGTTCGACCGCCTCGTCGCGCGCCTGCGCGAGCCGCCGGCGAGCGGGAGCGCGGCGCCCGTCCCCGCGGCGGCGGCTGCGGGCTAGCGGCAGCAGGGGATCTCCCTCTCCCCCGGCGGGAGTCGGGGGAGAGGGTCGGGGTGAGGGCGAGCACCGCGCGGCGCCCGCCGCCGTCACATGAAGAAGTAGCGGAGCGTGACGTTCGTGACCCAGCTCGTGTGGTCGCGGAGCGCGGGGGTCTCGAGGCCGCCGATCGAATACGGGTGGCCGAAGTGAACCCGCAGGAGCAGCGGGCCGAACAGGACGTTCACGCCGAGGACGCCCGTCAGCGTGCGCGCGTCCCACGCTCCGACATCCTGGCGACGGAGGGTGCCGTCCGGCTGGTGACGCGTCGTCCAGCGGTCGAAGACGCCGCCGAAGTCGAGGCCCGCGACCCCCTCGACGTAGTCGAAGATGATGAGCCGCACGATTGAGTCGAGCGGCACCTGCAGCTCCGCGTTCGCGACCCAGAAGTTCTGGCCGATGAGGTTCTCGACGTCGAGCGGGTAGAAGCCGCGCAGGTTGTCCGCGGACGTGAGCCACCAGCTCCGCTCCCACAGCCGGCTGCGCTCGTCCGGCGCGAAGGACGTCCCCGCGGCGGCGCGGAACCCGATGTTGGCGCGCCGCGAGAGCTGGAAGTACTGCTGCGCGTCCATGTGCGCGAACCCGTGGACCACGCCGCGCCCCGGCAGCCACCCGCCGCCGAGCTCGGCGAGGAGGGAGTGGCCGGCGAGCGGCCCGGTCGCGTAGTCGTAGCGGATCGTGTCGTAGCCGAAGCGGAGCGTCGGCGAGATCGTGAAGTTCACGCCGCCGTTGTTGGTCTTCCAGGCGGCGGTGTCGGGGTAAACCGCGGTCGAGGTCACGACCCCGCCGCAGCGCGAGAACTCCCCGACGAAGTCCTCGAGGCAGTAGCGCTGCACGCCTCCGAGCGTCAGCTCCGCCTCGATGCGGCGGAAGCGGTCGAGCGGGTAGCGCAGCGCGCCGAGCACGCCGAAATCGCGCTGGAAGTAGACGAGGTTCGGGTCGAGCCGGTCGAGGTTCTGCTGGACGTAGTGGAACCCGCCGAACACCCAGCCGAGCCGCTGCGAGCGGTTCTCGTAGAGCGCGAGCCCCTGCGTGTAGTCGAACGAGCCGTACACGGAGAGGTCGAGGAAGAGCACGTGGTCCCGCAGCATGTCCGAGAACAGGACCGCGGCGCGCCCGGCCACCGCGTTGCCCGCACCGCCGCCATAGACGAAGCCCGCCTCCGGCTTCCAGTTCTTGAGCGAGAGCGCGTTGTACTCCGCGGGATCCTGCGGCAGGTCCGCGACCGGAATCTCGAGCACGTCGCCCGCCGCCGGCGGCACCGGGACCGGGGCCGTCTCGAGCCACGAGACCTTCGGCACCTCCACGAGCCGGAAGGTGCCGCCATAGAACGTGCTCGCGTACACGCCGCGCCCCTTCGGCGAGAGCGAGGGCGAGACGAGCCCGGTCGAGAAGTCGGTGATCTGCTTCGCGGCGCCGTCCTGCAGGAGGTAGAGGTCGAGCTTTCCTCCGGCGTCGGACGAGAACAGGACCGAGCCGTCGGGTAGCGCGGAGGGGTGGCGATCGGAGGTCGGCGCGGTGGTGAGCCGCACGCGCTCGCCCGTCTGCGGCGAGATCCGGAAGAGGTTCGTCCGGCCGTGGTCGGTCGCGTCCGACGCGTAGTAGACGCCGTCGGCTCCCCAGGAGAGATCCTTCTCGGAGTAGGGGTCGTTCGTGAGGCGGCGCGCCACCCCGCCCTTGAGCGGGACGACGTAGATGTCCTGCTGCCCGTCCGAGGCGACGCCCACGAAGGCGAGCTCGCGGCCGCCCGGGGCGAGCGCCGGGTCGGAGACCTGGATGAAGCGCCCGCCGCCGGGCGCGCGGACATCGAGCGTCCGGCGGCGCCCAACCGAGACGCGCGGCGGCCGGCCCTCGGGCGCATCGTGCCGGTACGTCGCGAGGTAGATCTGATCGCCGATCCCGTCCTGCGCGGCGAACACGACGACGTCGCTCCCGACGGCGGCGACCGAGTACTCGATCGGGTGGAGCGACTCGACCCCGGGGACGCTGTCCGCGGCGATCTCCACGGCGCCCTTCGGGTTCCGCAGGTCGACGAGGAAGAGCCGGGCGCGCCCGCGGCTCCGGTCGATGCCGCGGATGACCGCGACGGTGCCGTCGGGCGACGTGACGAAGTCCTCCGGCTCGTAAGGGAGCCCGCGCACCTCACGGACCTGAGGGAGATCCTGCCGCGCGCGCAGGTACTCCGGGTAATACCGGCGCTTGAGCCAGGCGCGCCAGCGGCCGTCCACCTGCTCGAGCGGCTCGTTGAGGACGCGCCGCACGAGCGCGCCGAAGCTCCGGGCCGGCGACGGCGTCTGCTTCGAGTCGGCCTCCGCGAGGAGGTACGCGTTCTCGAGGAAGGCCTGGATCTTCTCCTTCCCGTACGTCTCGGCGACGAACGCGATCCGCGCCTGGCCGAGCTTGTACGTCGGGATGTAGCCGCGGATGCGGTCCTCGGCGAACGGCAGGATCTCGTACCCCTTCGACGGATCGGGGTTCCAGACGAGGTCGCGCAGGAAGAGGTCGGTCTCGCTGTCGAGCCCGCCCTTCGAGTAGTACTCGGCGATGCCCTCGGTGAACCACAGCGGCAGGAGGTTGATCGCGGACGGGATGCCCTCCGCTCCGGCTTGCTCCATCATCTTCTGGATGTGGAACTGGTGCACCATCTCGTGGGTCGAGACCTCGACGAACTTCGAGTGATCGCCGAAGTACGGGACCGCCATCTTGAGGTCCTCGGGCGAGGTGACGCCGAGGACCGACTCGCTCACCTGGAAGACGTTCTGGGTCTGGAACTCCCGCTGCGTCGCGTAGAGGATGTAGGGGATCCGCCTCGTCGGGTTGTAGTGGAACTGGTCGACGAGGCGGGCGAACGCGCTCTGGATCGCGGGGAGGGCGCGCCGGGCCTGGGCCGCCTCGCTCCGGTAGTAGTAGAGCCGGATGCCGCCCTTGCCGCCGCCGGGGGGCGGGACGTCCACGTACTGCCAGGCGAAGTCGTACCAGGCGACCTGGTTCTGGCCCGGGCGCTGCGGCAACACGAGCGCCTGGTCGAGGCCCCGGCCCGGCCGGGACTGCAGCGCGTCCATGGTTCGGAGCGCCTCGCCGAAGTTCGGACCCCGGAGCGTTTGGGCCGCCGCGGTCAGAGGCAAGAGGGACGCGAGGGCGCAGGCGATCCGAGTCATCGCGGAACGGTACGTAGGCACTCCCCCACGGGCGAGCAACCGAAAGGATACCCCCGGTCCGACCGGCGTGCGCGGTCTTTGCGCCGTGGCGGGGCGGAAGAGCCCTTCAGGTCGTCCGGACGGGGTGGCGCACTCCACCCACCGTGAGCGAGTAGCGGCCAGAGCCCGGCGGCGCCTCCTCGAGCGCGAAGCCGAGCGTCACCTGCGCGGCCCGCGAGAACCGGGCCGGGTGGTCGTGCTTCACCGTGCAGCGGAGCACCCCGTCCGCGCCGACCGCGAGCGTCGCGGGATCGAGCGGCTCGCGGGAGCCGTCGGACAGGACGAGCCACGGCGCGCCCGCCGGCCCCTCCAGGATCCCGCGGACCACGTAGGGCGCGTCCTCCAGGGCGACGTACGCCGACTCGCGGCCGATCCGGACGAGGTAGCGGCCGTCGGCGCCGCGCGCGAGCGAGCCCCACAGCACCTCCAGCGTCCGAGCGTGGGTGATCGGCTCGCCGCGGTGGAGGAACCGCCCCTCCGCATCGATGGAGAGGCCGCTCCGGGAGCGCAGGAGCTCGAGCGCGTCCGGCGTCGGCACCGGGCGATCATAACGCCCGGCCGAGGGACCCGCGCTACCGGAGCGCGATGCGGAGCAGGTTCAGCGCCTCGTAGGCGGCCTGCCGACGGACCCGCTCGCGGTCGCCGCGGTAGAGGCGGTGCAGGTGCTCCGTCCCCTTCGGCCCCGCGAGGGCGAGGTGCACGGTCCCGACCGGCTTCTCCGGCGTCCCGCCGGTCGGGCCGGCGATGCCGGTGATCCCGATCCCGAAGGTCGCGCCGGCGGCGGCGCGGACCCCCGCGGCGAGCGCGCGCGCGACGGCCTCGGACACGGCGCCGTGCGCCGCGAGCACCGCGGCCGGGACGCCGACCACCCGCTCCTTCATCACGTTCGCGTAGGCGACGACGCCGAGGTCGAGCACCGCGGATGCCCCCGGAACGCGGGTCAGGAGCTCGGCGACGAGGCCGCCCGTGCAGCTCTCGGCGACCGCGACGCGGTCGCCGCGCGCGGCGAGCCGCGCGACGACGAGGTCGGGCAGCTCGTCCTTCCCCTCGCCCCAGATCGCGTCCCCGAAGAGCGCGCGGACCGCCGTGGCGATCCGCTCGGCGCGCGCCGCGGCGTCGGGCCCGGGGACCGCCCACTTGAGGTGCACCTCGGGCCAGTGCGCGCGGTAGCCGAACCGCACGCCGGCGTTCGCGGGATCGTCCATCACCGCCCGCATCGTGTGATCCGCGTGCGACTCGGGGACGCCGAAGAGCTTCACGAGGCGCGTGGCGGGCACCTCGCCGAGCCGCGCCGCGATGTGGGGCAGGAGCCACTCCTCCGCGAGCCCCTTGAACTCGACGGGGACGCCGGGCAGGCACACGACCTCGGCGCGCCCCACCCTCACGGCGAACCCGGGCGCCGTCCCGAAGCGGTTCGGGATCACCTCGGCGCCGCGCGGGAAGCGCGCCTGCTTCGCGTTGTTCGGCGTCATCGACCGGCCGAACCTCCGGAAGCGCTCCTCGATGGCGCGGAGCGACGGCTCGTCGAGCTCGAGCGGGACGCCGAGGACGCCCGCCACGCACTCGCTCGTGAGGTCGTCCTCGGTCGGGCCCATCCCGCCGCTCATGACGACGAGGTCCGCGCGCGCCGAGGTCTCGCGGATGGCGGCGTCGAGGTCGGCCCGGTCGTCGGCGACGAGCGTCTTCCGCCGGACCATCACGCCGAGATCCCACAGGCGGTCCATGAGCCAGGCGGAGTTCGTGTCCACGACCTGTCCGGTGAGGAGCTCGTCGCCGGTCGACAGGATCTCGACGTGGAGCGTCACGGCAGGATCCCGAGCAGCCGCAGGGCGCGGAGCGCCGCCCAGGCCCACACGCCAGCGGCGAGGTCGTCCATGACGACGCCGAACCCGCTCTTCACCCGGTCGAACGCCGACGCGGGCCACGGCTTCGTGATGTCGAAGATCCGGAAGAGGACGAACCCCGCGAGCGCCGAGGGCCAGGAGAACGGGACGAGCGCCATGGTGAGGAGGTAACCGGCGACCTCGTCGATGACGATGGGGGAGGCGTCGGCGACCCGCCAGTAGCGCCCGGCGCGGTCGGCGGCGACGATCGCGATGGCGGAGAAGGCGAAGGTCGCCAGCACGTAGGCGCCCGGCGAGAGCCGCGACAGCGCGAGGTAGAGCGGGATCGCGCCGAGCGTCCCGAACGTGCCGGGGGCGAACGGGGCGTAGCCGCAGGGTCCCCACGCGGCGAGGAGCACCCACGGGCCCGGTGGGCCCGAGGGGCGCGGCGGCTTCTTCGTCACGGCACGGGCTCTCAGATGTACTCGTCCTGCTCGCCCTTGTCCGGCTCCACGTCGTCCTCGTCCGGCTCGAGCGCCTCGTCGGCGGCGAGCTCGGCGCGGACGGCGGCCGGCAGCGAGGCCTGGTCGCGGGCGGGGCGCGCGCGGGCGATGACCGCCTCCGCGATCCCCATCGCGATGTACGCGGCCATGTAGACGACGAGGACGAACGAGGCGCGCGTCGCGATGCCGACCGCGACGCCGCCGACCGACACGAACGCGAAAGCCGTCAGGCTCTTCGCGGAGAGGTGGAGATCCTTGAACGTCCGGTAGCGGATCGTCGAGACCATGAGGAACGAGAGGAGGACGACGACGGCGGCGATCGGGACGCGCGTCGCCGGATCGGTCGTCGAGCCGAACCGCCGGTAGTGCGCGATGACGAGCGCGACGATCGCGCCCGCCGCGAGCGGGATCGGTAGGCCGACGAAGAAGCGGGACGAGCCCTTATCGCCGCGCTGCGCGAGGACGTTGAACCGGGCGAGCCGCAGGGCGCCGCAGGCGGCGAACGAGAACGAGACGAACAGGCCGACGAACCCGAGCGGCGCGAGCGCCCACTTGTAGACGAGGAGGGCGGGGGCCGCGCCGAACGAGACCACGTCGGCGAGGCTGTCGAGCTGCACGCCGAAGTCGGACTGCGTCTTCGTCATGCGCGCGACGCGCCCGTCGAACGCGTCGAAGAACTGGGCGAAGAAGATGGCGAGCGCGGCCTGGTAGAGCTGCTGGGGGGTGGCGTCGCCGGTGCAGAGGACGAGCGCGTAGAACCCGAGAAAGATCGAGCTGACAGTGAACAGGTTCGGCAGGACGAACATCGCCTTGCGCAGGTTGATCTGCACCGAGCCATCTCCTAACGCGACCTAGGCCCCCGCCAGGCAATCGCGCGCCCATCGAGGGGGCGTCCGGGTTCGAGAGGCTGTCATGCGCAGCGGTTCTTGTCGAGTGGCGGTGCTTCCGTCAAGGGGCGCGCGCACAGGGCGGACGGAGCGTCTCGCCGCGGCCGATCTCGACGCGCGCGCCGCCGGCACAGTCCGCCCAGAGGACGGGGTCGGTCCACCAGCGGTTCGCGACGAGCCGGACGCTCGCCTGGCTCGCCACGACGAGCCCGGGGCCTCGCCCCGCGCACAGGTTGCCCGAGAGCTCCGCCGCGGCGCCGTTCACGAAGACGAGGCATCCGGCCGCGCCGCCGCTCGCGTCCACGCCGTCGAGCCTCACCGCGCCGCCGGACGCCTCGACCGCGGCGCCGGCGCAGCGGACGAGCGTCGCGCCCGTGAGGTGGAGCGAGCCGCGGATCACCTGCGCGCAATCCCCGAGGAACCCGGCGGCCTCGGTGGTCGCTCCGGCGATCGTGACGTCGAGCCCCTCGACGCGCCCGCCGCCCGAGACCGAGAGCCCCGACGGCCCCGGGGCGCGGATGACGACCGCCTCGAGGCTCGCGGCGCCGCCTGCGACCGTGATCCCCGCCTCGCGCGACGGGCCGGTCACCGCGAAGCGGCGGAGCCTCACCGTGCCGGCGAGGACGGCGATCCCGGCGCTCTCGCCGCTCGCCGTCCCCTCGTCGAGGGCGGCGTCCCCCGCGCGGACGAGCAATCCGTAGCCGCCGTCGAGCGTGACGCGCCGGCCGGAGAGCCGCCCCCCGTCGATGAACGCTGCGCAGGAGCCGCCCGCGAGGGCGACCTCCTCGAGCGCCGCCTCGCCGCCGAGCACCTTGAGCGCGGAGCGCCCGGAGCCCGCGCGAAGCGTGAGCCCCGACAGCGTGAGCGCTCCCGTCGCGATCGCCGCGTCCTCGCCCTCCGGCGCGACGAGGACGGTCACGCCCGCGCCGGCCCCCTCGACGCGCAGGCCCGCGAGACGACCGAGCGAACCGGCGTGGAGCCCCGGCCCGAGCCGCACGACGTCCCCGGGCCGCGCGGCCGCGAGCGCAGGCGCGAGCGGCGCGCCGGCCGGGACGTCGATCTCCGCCCCGAGCACGATCGCGAGGGCCGCTGCCATGACGAACGTCATCTCGCTCCGTTCCGCCGCTCTCAGTGCCCCGCGCTGCCGGCAGTCACGGTCCCGTTCGACGCGATGCCGAGCCACGGCAGCGGGTCCGAGGCCTCGCCGCCGCGCCAGACCTCGAAGTGCAGGTGGGGTCCGGTCGCGAGGCCGGTCTTGCCGACGAGGCCAAGCGGCTGGCCCGAGTCGACCGCGTCGCCCGGCGCGCAGAGGATCGCCGAGAGGTGGCTGTAGCGCGTCGTCACGTCGCCCGGGTGGCGGATCTCGACGAGGAGGCCGTAGCCGCCCGCCCAGCCGGTCCGCACCACCCATCCCGCGGCGGCGGCGCTCACGATCTTGCCGGCCGAGGCGGCGAGGTCGATGCCCTGGTGCATGCGGCGCCGGCCGTCGAGCGGGTGGAGCCGCATGCCGAACAGCGACGAGAGCCCCGCCTGCTCGACCGGCCAGCGCAGCTTCGCGGGCGGCGGCCGCTGGAAGAGCGCGAACCCGAGCGCGCGCGCGGTCTCGACGCGTCGGCCGAACCGGGCGGCGCGCTCGCCGACCGCCTCGGCGAGCTCGGCGGGTGGCGCGCCCCAGCGGCGCTGGTCGTAGTCCCACTCGGCCTCGAGCGTGATGCGCGCGCGCACGAGCTCGAGGAGCGGCGTCTGCGGGAGCGGCCGCGCGAGGTAGCGGTCGAGCTCGTCGGCGAGCGCGCGCCAGGCGCCGGCGACCTCGTCGGGGAAGCCGTGGCGCGCCGGGAGGCGGGCGCGCCGGCCGCGCGCCTCGGCCGTGAAGCGGACGAGCGTCGCGTCGATGGGGGGGCCGACCGGTACCTCGATGGCGACCGTCTCCGGCGCGGGCACCGCGACCGGAGGCGGCAGCGGCGCCTCGTCGGCGGGCGCCTCGAGCAGCGCCACCGGCGCGCCGAAGCCCGCCTCCGCGAACGTCATCTTGGGCGGCGGCGCGTGCGCGCAGCCCGCAGCGAGGGCGGCGGACAGGGCGGCGGCGAGCGCGGGCATCGCGGACGGCGCGGGCGGCGGCGAGGTGCGCACCGCGCCGAATGTTAGCACGCGCTCGCCGGGCAGCCCGTCCCGGGGCCGGGGGTGTGCGCAGCAGTGGGAGCGGCCGCGGCGCGTGCTAGCATCCGCGCCGCGATGGCGACCCGGCGGAGGACGGCGCGCCCCCCCGACGAGTCGAAGCGCGCGCGGGCCGCCGAGATCGTGGATCGGCTCGAGCGGGCGATGCCCGACGTCCGGATCGCTCTCGAGTTCCGGGACGACGTCGAGCTGCTCGTCTCCGTGATCCTCTCCGCCCAGTCGACCGACGTCGGCGTGAACCGGGCGACCCCGGCGCTCTTCGCCCGCTTCCCGGACGCCGCCGCCTACGCGGCCGCGGCCCCCGAGGAGCTGTGGCCCTTCATCCGCAGCCTCGGCCTGTATCGCAACAAGGCGAAGGCGATCGTCGCCGCGATGAGGGTCGTCGCCGCGGAGCACGGCGGGCGCGTGCCGCGGACGCGCGAGGCGCTCGAGGCCTTGCCGGGCGTCGGTCCGAAAACCGCCGGCGTCGTGCTCGTTCACCTCGGCGCGGCGCACGCCTTCCCGGTGGACACGCACGTCGGCCGCGTGTCGCGCCGGCTCGGGCTCTCGCGCGAGACCGACCTGTCGAAGGTGGAGCGCGACCTCATGGCGCTCCTCCCCGAGGCGCGGTGGGCGAAGGGGCACCAGCTCTTCGTCTGGCACGGGCGGCGGACGTGCAAGGCGCTCACGCCCGCGTGCTCGCGCTGCCCGCTCGACGACCTCTGCCCGAAGAAGGGCGTTCCTCGGCTCGTGCGCAGGTAGAACGGGTGTGTTACATCGAGGTCGCCGGAGCCGCCTGGGCGTACGCGTCGATCTGCTGGGCAGGGATCGCCGAGGAAAGTCCGGGCACCATAGGGCAAGGTGCCGGTCAACGACCGGTCGGGGTGACCCGCAGGAAAGTGCCACAGAGAACAGACCGCCGAACGGCGTCGCGAGACGCGCGTGGCAAGGGTGAAACGGTGCGGTAAGAGCGCACCGCGCCTCCGGTGACGGAGGTGGCAAGGCAAACCCCACCTGGTGCAAGAGCAAATAGGGAGGCTATCTCGCCGCAAGGCGAGTGAAGGGCTGCCCGCCCCAGCCTCCGGGTACCGCTCGCTGGAGACGCGCGGCAACGCGCGTCCTAGAGGAATGTACGCCGCCGAGGGGTCTCATTCCCTCGGGACAGAACCCGGCTTACAGGGCGGCTCCGGTCTTTTGTTAGTTAGTGCGGGGTGCTTGGCGTGGCGGCGGGGGCCGGTTCTGCGCTTATCTGCGCTACGTTCTGGCTCCCAGGTTGCAGCGAGACCGCGAGCGCCGAGTGAACGCCAGGGCCGAAGAACCCCGGCGCAAGATGGGCGTACCGCTCCGTGATTGCGTAGATTTGCGGTGGGACCCCGTTGACGCGGAGTGCGGGCGACGCGCGAAGGAGGCCTTGCGCGCCACCCGCTCGCGGAACTGCGTGACCGCTCCCTCGGTGCTGCGGCTCGAACTGCGGCATCAGGAGGCGCTCCTCGTTGCGGTCGGTTCGCGACTTGGTTCCGGCTGATGTCGTCGGTCGCCTCACTCATGCTCACCACCATGGTGATGGTCGCCGAGAGGCCGAATGAGGAGGCTGCGGCCGACGGCGGCGGGATGGGCGGGATGATGTAGTTCCGGCCCTCGATGAAAACGAGGCCGCCGGGGAGACCCGGCGGCCTTTGCTTTGGTGTGCCCAGCATGGGCGTGACTTGGAGGTGGAAGTCCTCTGGGGAACCCGGTCGCAGGGACCCCGAGCGAACCGCAAGGCGCCGACCGCGAGGGGAGCGCTGAAAGAAGCGGGGAGCGAAACCGCGAGCCGACGAACAGGAACCGGATACGAGGCGGTGCCGAGCAGGGCGAGCGGGCCATTGACCGCGAAGCTCTCGCGACCAACAGCTCGGCGGCGTAAATCCGGCGGTTGCGCGGCGAAAGCCACGAACCCTTACCTGGGGAGATCTCGCCTCGCGCCCGAAAGGGCGACGCCGAGGAGGCGGAGCGAGAAGTCAGCAGAGGCCGTAGTAGCGGCCGTGGAAGCCAGACGCGGGACGGCTACCGCCTACCGAACGTCCACAGGCCACGACGGCGCGAAGGGCCGAACGAGCAGGAGGGTGGAACGACCGTGAGCCTCGGACGCGCCATGCGCCAGAAGGCCAGGCAACTGGAGCTCCCGTTGGCGGGTAGGGGTGAAACCCCGAGAGGCCAGCGGAGCGGCGAAGCGCGGACGGCGGCGCACGGAGACGGACACCCAGGAACGGACCGCCTGATGGAAGAGGTGGTCCAGCGCGGCAACGCCAAGGCGGCGCTGAAGCGCGTGAAGCAGAACAAGGGCAGCCCCGGCATCGACGGGATGATCCTGCGGGACCTGCCGGAGTATCTGGTCGAGCACTGGGAGGAGATCCGGGAGCAGCTGCTCGCGGGGACCTACCAGCCGAGGCCGGTGAAGCGGCAGGAGATCCCGAAGAGCGGCGGTGGGGTCCGAGAGCTCGGGATCCCGACGGTGCTCGACCGGTTCATCCAGCAGGCCATCTTGCAGGTGCTGCAGCCGCGATTCGACCCGACGTTATCCGAGCACAGCCACGGTTTCCGCCCGGGGCGCAACGCGCACGACGCAGTGTGCGAGGCGCAGCGGTACATCCAGAGTGGACGCCGCGTCGTGGTGGACGTGGACCTCGAGAAGTTCTTCGACCGCGTGAACCACGACGTGCTGATGGGGAAGCTGGCGGGGAGGATCGCGGACAAGCGGATGCTGGGGTTGATTCGGCGCCACCTCGAAGCCGGCGTCATGGTGAATGGGGTGGCGATGGAGAGGCACGAAGGGACGCCGCAAGGCGGCCCGCTCTCGCCGCTCCTCGCGAACGTGCTCCTCGACGAAGTGGACAAGGAGTTGGAGAAGCGCGGGCACGCGTTCGTGCGCTACGCCGACGACTGCAACGTGTACGTGCGGTCGAGGCGGGCGGGCGAGCGGGTGATGGAGACGCTCCGGCGGCTCTACGCGCGGCTCCGGCTACGGGTCAACGAGGCGAAGAGTGCGGTGGCGCGCCCGCAGGACCGCAAGTTCCTCGGCTACAGCTTCTGGTACGCCAAGGGAGGCGAGGTTCGGCGGCGCATCGCGCAGAAGGCCCTTGAAGCGATGAAGGAGCGCGTCCGGGAGATCACCACCCGGAGCGGCGGCAGATCCATGGAACGGGTCTTCGAGGAGCTACGGAGCTACCTCGTCGGCTGGAGGGAGTTCTTCCGGCTGGCGGAGACGCCCCGCGTGCTTCGCGACCTCGACGAGTGGATCCGCCATCGCCTGCGGCTCGTCCAACTCAAACAGTGGAAGCGCGGGACGACGGTCTTTCGCGAACTGCGAGCACGGGGAGTAACCGAGCACGCCGCCGCGATGGCCGCCCGCTTCGCCCGAAACTGGTGGAGGGCGTCGAGCAGCCCGGCGTTCCAAATCGCGCTGCCCACGAGCTACTACGACGGGCAAGGAGTCCCAAGGCTTGCCAGCTAACCTCAACAGCTCGAACCGCCGGATGCGGACCCGCACGTCCGGTGGTGTGGGAGGGGAACGGCGGGGTTGAACCCGCCGTCCCCTATCCCGATTGGAGATCGGGGTCGCGACCAGGGCTTCCTCAGGCGGCAGCCGGCGGGGGCCCCCCTGCCGCAGTAGCCGCGAAGCGTCAAATCGTATGCTGACTGCCGGGCACTTGGGACCACGTCGCGCGCCGCGCGATGACTGCGCTCGGCCGCAGGACCTGAACCGTCGGTTGCCGCTGTCGGCAATGGCCAATACTCTTTTCCGCAGGTGAACGCGTAGGTGGGTGTCGCGTTCTTCAACTCGGCGTAGCAGCCGAGCGCGACTACGAGGGGGGCACATGCAGACAGTTCGGTGGCTGGCCGGCGCGAGCCTCTTGGCTCTCGCGGGGATGGTGGGCTGCGGCGGCTCGGAGGACGTCGCGAGCACGACGCAGGCGTGGGAGAATCAACCTCCTCCCGAAGAGGAGAATAAGTGCGAGTGCAAGGTGACGGGCGGCGGCGTCGAGTTCGTCACGATCGGCCACGAGACCTTCCGCTTCACGTTCGGGTTCAACGAGATTCCGACCTCGCTAGATGACGCCAAGGGGCACATCACGCTCCAGGTGCACGGCGTCGACATGGAGTTCTGCCGCGTCGACACGGTCGAGTCCTGTGATCCGGTCGCGGAAGTCGTGGTGTTTTCGGGGGAGCTCCGCGGTGGCGGCAGGTGCACCGTGACGGTGGACGACAACGGTGAGCCCGGGCGGGACGACACCATCGATTTCGTGGGCGGCGGGTTCGACTTCGGAGCCACGCTCATCAAGGGCGGCAACGTCCAGTTCCACAAGCCGAAGCCCAAAGACTGCCAGGCGCAGGACAACAAGAACTGAAGAACGACCATTGAGGTCGGACCCGGCGGCGCGCGGCAGCGCGCCGCCGGTTCATTCAGCTCACGGTCCCTCCGCGAAGAGCGCCGCCGCGATCCTCGCCAAGACCCCCGAACCCCGACCCAGAGTAGTTCGGGTGGTGCGAACCCCGACCCAGAGTAGTTCGGGTGGCGCCCCGAACCCCGACCCAGAGTAGTTCGGGTGGCGCCCGGAGCGATCCGATCGCGCGCTGACCGGGGTTGGGTCTGCGTCATAGAGCAATCGTAAGACGCCAGCCATCACGGGCAGTTGCCGGTTGTGACGCGTCGTCACTGCGTCATGCGTTCGCCCGAATTACTCTCGGTCGGGGGTTCCGGTCGGGGGTTCCAGAATCGGATCCCGTGGAGTGGGTGATAGGCGAACAGCCAGCGGTGACGCTCGCTGAACTCGCGACGCGACCGAAGCGAGAGGTCTCGACACCCCAACTCCGTGACAGGCTCCAACCCGAGGTCGCTGCGAAGCACTTCGACTCGCTGCGGAAGATGGTGATCGCGGCGGTCGAGCGCCTGCCCGACGAGCTTGCGCACGTTGGAGAGCAGCTCATGTGGGCGCTGACGGGGACGCTGCGGCCGCCTTCTCATGACTAGGCGAGATTGGGGGCTGTGGGTTGGCCGTCCGTGGATCGCGTCTAGTCCTCACCGTTCGCGTTGCGCGGTCCCACGTTCGCCATCGCGATATCGACGATCCGCGTCGCAGCGGGGGCGCCTGGCAGATGGCCAGTGTAGGTGAGGATGATCTCGCCGATGGCCTGCTTCACGAACACGAACAGCGAGTGCATCTGGTCGTGAGTCAGCACCACCTTCGCGTCCGGTTTGAACAGCGCCGCCATCTTTAGCAGCTTCGCGTGATCGGCCGATTTCAGGACGCCCTTGTTGTGGACGATGGCGTGTCGGATAAGTCGCAGGTCTCCGAGCGCATCGACCTTCACGTCCTTGGTCTTCACGCCACGAACGGCCGCGATCTGCGGGCGAACCTGTTCATCCCAGTACGCGAACACGAAGACGATGATCGACCAGCAGACCTGCCGGTGGTTGAAACCGGACTCCGCGTTCGCACGGAGAAAGTCCTGCGCGCGGATGATCCTGTGGTGAATGACCTCCGGCAAGGCGGGGTCTTCGACGCTCGCCAGCACCATCACAGGCTGCCCATCTTTGTTCAGATGGGCGACGCGCCTCTGGACCCTGGCGACCTGCCGCTCGATATGGACCGTGTTCCCCTGGAAACCGGCAACAGAGTCCATGTAGACGCCGACTTGGTTGTTCACGAAGTCCACGAAGTCGCGGAGGATCGGTAGCTCCGGGATGGCCTTCTCGAAATCGGTGGTCACGGTCGCTGTCCTTACGTGAGGCGATGAGGTGGTCGGTGCCGTGCGGATCCTGCTCGACCACCCCGGCGAAGACGAGCGGATCTCCGTAGCCCTGCCGGATGTGCATCCGGGACGGCCGCCTGCCCATTCTCTGCCCAAGTGATGGCCGCTCGTGTCACCCGGCGAGTGACAACGGCGACCACGTGTTCGCTGAATGCCGCGAGATGACAGCACCTGACCCGTATCGCGGATAGGGGCGGACGCGCGGGCGCGCGACCACCTCCGCGCACCCGCCGGCGAGCGGCGTGCGGCGCACCGCCGATCGCGCTACACGAGGCGGGGATGGAGAGGCGAAGGCTCGGATCCGGCGGCCCCGAGGTGAGCCGGCTCGGTCTCGGGATGGCGGCGATCGGGCGCCCCGCCTACATCGACGTCGGCCACGCCGAGGACTTCCCGGACGGCCGCGACCCCGACGCGATGGAGCGTCAGGTCCACGCCGTGCTCGACGCGGCGCTCGCCGCCGGCATCACCTACCTCGACGCGGCGCGCTCGTACGGCCGCGCCGAGGCCTTCATCCGGGCGTGGCTCGACGCCCGCAAGGTGCCGCGCGGCGCGGTCGCGATCGGGTCCAAGTGGGGCTACCGCTACGTCGGCGGATGGCAGGTGAACGCGGAGCGGCACGAGGTGAAGGACCACTCGCTCGACGCGCTCCGCGCCCAGTACGTCGAGTCGCGTGCCCTGCTCGGTTCGCACCTCGTGCTCTACCAGATCCACTCGGCGACGGCGGAGACCGGCGTCCTCGACCATGGCCCGGTGCTCGACACGCTCGCCGCGCTCCGCGATGAGGGCGTGAGGGTGGGCGTGACGGTGAGCGGCCTACGCCAGGCGGAGACCGTGCGGCGCGCCCTCGCCATCCGCCGCGGCGGCAGGCCGCTGTTCGCCACGATCCAGGCGACATGGAACGTGCTCGAGCGGTCATGCGAGGAGGCGCTGCGCGAGGCGCACGCGGCGGGGCGGACGGTGATCGTGAAGGAGGCGCTCGCGAACGGCCGGCTCACCGCACGAGGCGACGCGGGACGGTCCGGACCCGTCGCGCTCCTCGCGCGCGACCTGCGCACCGGCCCCGACGCGGTCGCGATCGCCGCCGCGCTCGCGCGCCCGTGGGCCGACGTGGTCCTGCTCGGCGCGACGACGGTCGAGCAGCTCCGCTCGAACGTGCGCGCGCTGGAGCTCAGGGCCGGATCGGCGCTGCTCGCCCGGCTCGAGTCGGTGCGGCAGGATCCCGCCGCGTACTGGAGGACCCGCGCCGCGCTCCCTTGGAGCTGATCCCCCGCGCCCACGGAAGTTGCACGGCGGCCGCGCGCCCGCGCAGCTACACGCTCGCGAGGATCGCCGCGAAGCTCGCCGCCTCGCTCGCGAGGAGCGCGTCGATGCCGGGGACGCCGCCGCTCGGCACGTGCAGGACGCCCCGGCGCACGTCGAGCACGCCGAAGGACGTGCGGGAGCCGGGCTCCCCGAGCGCCTTCGCCATCAGCCGCGCGATGGTCGCGACGTTCTTCTTCGGCATCGGCTCCGCCTTGAAGTAGAGCTTCACGACGTGGGGAACGCCGCGGATCTCGAGGCCGAGCTCGGGGTTCACGTGCACGACGATGCCGCCCTCCACCCAGCTCCCCTTCGGCGGGTCGAACCAGCTCGCGGCGTGACGGCGCATGAACTTCTTGTGCCCGCGCACGACCGCGGTGAACGCCGCGAGCTTCCGCGGATCCTGCAGGCCCGCCACGATCGCGTCGAGCGCCTTCCGCCGCTTCCCGTGCTCGTGCACGTCGACGATCGCGTCGCGCACCGGCTTGTAGAAGTCGAACGTGGGCCGGTACGCCGCGCCGTGCTTGAACCGGCGCACGACCGTGATCTTGGGGGTGCCGGACTTCGAGACGAAGTCCACGAACGTCGTCAGCGAGATGCGGTTGGACTTCGCCATCGAATGTACGATCGGCATTCCGTCACTCGCCGCGCGAGCCGTCCGCAAGCAGCCGGTCGACCGCGAGCTCCGCGTAATCGTGCGCGCCTTCCGGGATGCGCCCCTGGCGCGCGGCCGAGAGGTAGGCGCAGGATCTCACGAGCGCCATGTGGCTGAACGCCTGCGGGAAGTTGCCGAGGGGCTCTGCCGTCGCGGGATCGATCTCCTCCGCGAACAGGCCGACGTCGTTCGCGAAGCCGAGCAGCCGCTCGAGGAGCGCCTCGGCCTCGTCGAGCCGACCCGCGTGCGTCAGGCAATCGAGCAGCCAGAACGAGCAGAGCAGGAACGCGCCCTCGCCGCCTGCGAGGCCGTCGGGCGCGAGGTAGCGGAACAGGAGCCCATCGCGCTCGAGCGATCTCCGGACGACCTCGATCGTCCGGAGGATCAGCGGATGCCGCGTGGGCAGGAATCCGATGGCGGGCAGGAGTAGCGTGGAGGCATCCGGGACCTGCTGCGCCGCGGCCTGCTGGAACCAGCCCTCCGGCGCCGCCTGCTCGAGCAGGTAGGCGCGGACCCGGTCGCGCTCGCGCGCCCACCGCTCCGCCTCGCACGGGAGCCCCGTCACGCCGGCGAGCTGCACGCCCCGGTGGAGCGCGAGCCAGCAGTTCGCCTTGGAGTGGGTGAAGTGCCGCGGCTCGTCGCGGATCTCCCAGATGCCCTGATCGGGCTTCTGCCAGCGCTGGCAGACGATGTCGACGAGACCGCACACGTATCGCCAGTTGCTCTCGGTGAGCTCGCCGCCAGCCCTCGCGTACAGCCACCCCGCCTCGAGGATCTGGCCGTACGCGTCGAGCTGCAGCTGCTTCACCGCGCCGTTCCCGATCCGCACCGGGACCGAGCCCCGGTGTCCGGCGAGGTGCGGCAGCTCGAGCTCGGGCAGCGCCCGCTCGCCCCGGATGCCGTACATGATCTGGAGGTCCTCCGGCCGTCCCGCGCCGGTGCGCTCGAGCCAGAATTTGAAGTCGTCCGCCTCCTCGCGAAACCCGAGCACGAGCAGGGAGGTCAGCGCGAGCGTCGCGTCGCGGATCCACGTGTAGCGGTAGTCCCAGTTCCGGCCGCCGCCGATCTCCTCCGGCAGGCTCGTCGTCGCTGCGGCGACGATCGCGCCCGACGGCGCCCAGGTCAGCGCCTTCAGCGCCAGGGCGGAGCGGTGCACCGCGTCCCGGTGGAACCCCTCGTACCGGCAGCGCCCGAGCCACGAGCGCCAGTACGCGGTCGTCGCCTCGAGGCGGCGGGCGCCCTCGCGTGCGTGCTCGGCGGGGTCGGTGGTCTGGAGCTTCGGCTCGTAGGAGGGGCGCCACACCGCGTCCATCCACACCTCCTCGCCAGCGCGCAGCCGGAACGACGCCGTGACGGCGTCGTCCGTAACCTCCACGGGGCTCGTCGCGTGCACGTACAGCGCGTCGGCTCCCCCGACGATGTCCGCCGTGAAGGGGCTCGTCTGCCGGAAGCGCGGGAGGAAGGCGCCGTACTCGAACCGCGGCGCGAGCCGGACCCGCGCCTCCACCTCGCCCGTCGTGCAGCGCGCGCGCCGCATGATGGCGGCGTGCGCCTCCAGACCGCGGGGCTCGCCGGGATCGGTGCGCTCGACCGGCATGCAGTCGGTCACCTCCAGCACGCCACCGGCCGTCGTGAGCGCGGTCACGAGGACGTTCGTGTCGGGGAGGTACGCGCGCGTCGCCTGCGTCGCGTCCCGTGGCGCGACCGACCACGACCCGCCGCAGCGGGAATCCAGGATCGCGCAGAAGATCGCCGGAGAGTCGAAGGAAGGGAGGCAGGCCCAGTCGATGGACGCATCGCGCCCGACGAGCGCGGCGGAGTGGCAGTCGCCGATGAGCGCGTAGTCGGCGATGCGATTCATCGCGCGCTCACGA
>DASWEI010000187.1:0-3383 GCA_036394835.1 Anaeromyxobacter sp.
CGGAGACGTCGTGATCTCGCGCGTACCTCTCGTCGATGAAGCGCCGTTCGTCCAGGTGGTGGACGAGTGGACGCGCATGTTTCGCGCGCGGGTGACGTTCATCTACGAGCCGATCGCCGCTGTCTACGTCACGAGCCGGCTGGCGTACTTCCTCTCGCCCGTGAACGTCCTCCTCGCAGGTGCCCTGGCAGCTCTCGTCGGGCTGAACTTCGCGTTCCTCGCGTTCGCGCTGAAGCGGCCGGAGGCCTGTGGCCGCTTCTCGCGAAAGGGGGTCCTCGCTTCGGTCCCGGCGCTCTTCCTCGGTTTCGCCTGCTGCGCTCCGACGATCCTCGTTGCGCTCGGGTCGGCGGCCGCGAGCGTCACCATGGGATTCATCGCCGTGCGCGCGGCGCTCTACCCCGTCGCGCTCGTGGGGCTGATCGCGGCGCTCTGGCTCAACCTCCGCCGCATGAGGAGCGCGGCGGAGGCTCCGATGGATGGAGTGCGGCAGGCAGGCTGACGATCACGTGTCCTGGGCTCGGCGGACGGTCAATGCGCGCCCGACGATCGCGCCGTAGACGACGTGGCCCACGAGCATCCCTGGGATGGTCATCGGCCCGTATGCCGTCGGGCGCAGGGGCCTCAATCCGGCCTGGCGGGGCCGCGGGTGAACGTACGGGGCGACGGCCAGACCTGCGATCGCCGCCGCAAAGTGGGCGGCACCCAGAATGACACCAGACTGCGCATCGGGTGCGACCCGGGCGGCGCGGAACAACGCGCGGTAGCCGAGCGCGAACAGGACGCCATTCGCGCCGTGCATGATCCATCCGAGCGCCCGCGTCGATCGGCGGTCGGGGCGCACCGTCGTCCCGAGCGTCCGGCCGAAGTCGAGGGTCATGAGCCCCAGCGCTCGCGATGCGGCGCTCAACACGGTGATCGCGGCGGTCGCGGCGGCTCCCCCTGCCAACGCGGCGGTCGTGCTTCCGATCCAGCGGTCCGTCGCGTCGAGCCGGTCCGACCGAGAGGAGCCATCGCGCGCGATCAGGGTGCCAGTTCGTGCGTCGTGGCCTGGGTCCATCGTTCCTCCTCGCCTGAAGTGCGTCGGCCGGACCCCGCGCCCGGCGCGGGCGTGCAGCCGCGCCAGGCGCGAGACATCGCTCGAAGTCACGCGGTGCGCGCCGCCGGCGCAGGAGCGTGGATCCTACGCTCGGAAGCCGCGTAGATGAGCGCGAGCGGCAGTCCGAAGAACAGCCCGTGCATCATCGCCTGCAGGATCTGGGGCGTCTTCAGGAACCAGGGGTAGAGGACCCGCGCGATGACCTGGAAGTTCACGAACCAGACGGCGAGGCCGAACAGGATCCCGACGCCGGCCTGGCGGCCGAAGCTCGTCTTGGTCGTCTCTGAGAGCCGCGCGTTGAAAAGCCCGTAGATGATCCCGAACACCGCCGAGAGTGCAAGGTGGGCGATCGTTCCTACGACCAACGCCGTGCCGAGCGGGCCCTCCATGGCGCCCATCCCGAGCACGACGCTCGCGAACATCCGGACCGGCATGAGCGCCGGGTTCCCCATCAGCACCGCACTGACGATCTCCATCATCGCGAACATGACGCCGGCGATGAGTCCAGCCGTGACCCCTTCGCCTACGGAACGCCGATTCCTGTCTGCCATGACTCTCTCTCCTTCCAGGGCGCGCATGGCGCGCCTTCATGATGTGGAGTCCCGCGGGGGCGTGAGGGATTACGCGACGCCGCTCGAACGGTCGCCTTCACAGCGGGGCAGGGGGCGCTCTCGACAGCGCGGCGATCGCGCTTCTCAACGGCGCGACCGGTCGGATGCTCGCCGCTGCGAGATCCCATCGAGGGCCCTCGAGCACGACTGTGGAAGCGGGACGCTCCCGGTACGTCTCCGCGAGCGAGCGCCAGGCGATGCGGCCGTCGGGTCCGACGACGAAGATCGCAGGCCACGCAATTGCGTTCTCGGCATCCTCGACGCCGTAGGCGCGGAGGGCCGAGAGCTCCTGTCGGACGGCAAGCTGAGGACGGAGGAGCTGCCGGGCGGAGTGCTCCAGGTGTCCGGTCGGCTGGAGCTGCTGGCCCGGTACATCGAACACTTCTGGTTCGAGCCCGGTGACGACGGCGCTCACAGGCACCCGGAGCAGGCATTCGCGGGCGAGCTCTACCCGCGTTCAGCGATGATCGTCATCCAAGTCGACAACGATGCGAACGACCCGGAACGCTCGGCGGCGAACAACCGCGACGTCAGCTGACGATCCAGCGTCGACACCGTCGCGGACCGGCGACGAAGACAGATGCGACCGCTGGTATCGCAGAGGAGGGTCGGATGCGGTTTCCTGTCGCGCTGCCGAATCACCAGATTTGGCGACTTCAGTATCGCGAGGACCGATACGCCCGTCACCCGTCTCAGGTTGAACTGAACGGTCGTAGCCGCGGGGCGCCGGCAACGTCTCGGGACAAGGGCGTCCTACTTCCCCGCCTAAACTCCATGGGGGTCGCTGTCTCACTCACGTTGGCAGAGAGGGGGCGCCTGCCGCCGCCTTGTCCCTCCGCGACCCACCGTCGTATGAACGGGCGCCGCCATGATCCGCACGCCCGTCGCCCGGTGTCTCGCAGCTGCCGCGCTCGCCGCAGTCGCCGCGGCATCGCGCGCACAGCTGCCCGACGAGCTCGGATCCGCCGTCCCCCCGCGCATCGTGGTCGGCGCCGATCGCGATTATCCCCCGTACGAGTTCCTCGATCGAAACGGTCAACCCGCGGGCTTCAACGTGGACCTCACCCGCGCCGTCGCCGAAGTGATGGGAATGACGGTCGAGTTCCGGTTCGGGACCTGGGCGGAGATTCGCGCGGCCCTCGTCTCGGGCGAGGTCGACGTCCTCCAGGGCATCTCGTTCTCGGAGGAGCGCGCGAAGCAGCTCGAGTTTGCGGCGCCGCACGCGATCGTGCACCACGCGGTGTTCGCGCGACGCGGCGCCAACCGGATCGGCTCGCTCGACGACCTGCGCGGCAAGAAGGTGATCGTGTTCCGCGGCGGGATCATGGACGAGATGCTCACGCGCCGCGGATTCGGGCCGGACCTGGCGCGCACCGGGACGCCGGCCGACGCGCTCCGCCGCCTCGCCGCGGGGGAGGACGAGTACGTGGCCGTCGCGGCGCTCCCCGGCATGTACATCATCCGCGAGCTGAGGCTCACGAACGTGGAGGTCGTCGCGGAATCCGTGGCGGCGGAAGAGTACGGCTTCGCCGTGAAGAAGGGGAACGTCGAGCTGCTCGCCCGGCTCGACGAGGGGCTCGCGATCCTGAAGAAGACCGGCCGCTACCAGCAGATCCACGAGCGCTGGCTGGGCGTCCTCGAGCCCCCGGCGCTCGACTGGGTGACGTTCGCGAGGT
>DASWEI010000188.1:0-7094 GCA_036394835.1 Anaeromyxobacter sp.
TCGACATGGACGTCAAGGAAGCGAAGGGAAAGTGACCGTGGCGACCACTGACGGCACCACCATCATCGGCGAATCGATCCTCATCAGCGGCTCCTTGAACGGGGACGAGGACCTCACGGTCCGCGGCCGCGTCGAGGGCACGCTCACCCTCACGAAGACGCTCGTGGTCGAGCCGACCGGCGTCGTGAAAGCGGAGGTCCAGGTCAGGAATTGCGTGATCGCCGGCGTCATCGTCGGCAACGTCACCGCGACCGAGTCGGTCGAGATCACGAAGGAGGGGCGGATGGTCGGCGACATCGCCGCGCCGCGCGTGATCATCGTGGACGGCGCGTCCTTCCGCGGCCGCATCGACATGGGCGAGGTGGACGTGGACGGTGGCCGCGGGACCTCCCGCACCGCCATCCAGGCCCCCGCGCGCCCGGCGCTCCGCCCGTCCTTCTCCCGTCCCACCGCGAAGCCGGTGGAGGCGAAGAAGGGCGAGGAGAAGACCGGCGCCGCGCCGAAGCCCCCGGGGCCTCCCGCCCCCATCGCGATGGGCGCGGTGAAGCGCAAGGTGATCGTGAAGCGGAAGTAGCCTAGGCTTCGGGCCATGGAGCTCGAGCCTCGCACGACGGCGCCGGCCCACGCGACCGGCGCCGTCGAATTCGTTCCACTCGCCGAGATCGCGGCCGACCCGACCTTCCGGCTCCGCGACGTCGGCGACGTCGCCGCGCTCGCCGCGTCGATCGGGCGCCTCGGGCACCTCGTGCCGGTCGAGCTCCGGCCGCTGCCGGCCGGACCCGAGGAGCCCGTGCGCTACCAGGTCGTCGCGGGGTTCCGCCGCCTCGCCGCGCTGCGGCTCCTCGCCCGCGAGCGGGTCCTCGCCCGCGTTCACGCGGCGCTCGACGACGACGACGCGTGGGCCATCGCGCTCGCGCAGGCGCTGCTCGGAGAGCCGCTGCAGGCGGCGGAGCTCGAGGGGCTGCGCGCGCGGCTCGCCGCCTCGCGGACCGCGCCGTGGGCGCAGGACCTCGTGGACGAGGCGCTCGTGCGCGCGCCGGTCGAGCCCGCCGAGCGCGAGAGGTTCCTCGCGTTCCTCGCGGGCGCCCCGTCGCCCGCCGCCGACGCGCCGGAGGTCGGCGAGCCGGCCGAGGTCGAGGGCGGCGAGCTCGAGGCCGCGGCGGAGGGGGAGGCGGACGTGGAAGCGGATCCCGTCGAGGTGACCCCCGAGGAGCTCGCCGAGGACCTCGCGCAGCGCATGTTCGACGTGAACCAGGACCTCGCGGTCGCGTTCGACGCGTGGGCGGAGCTCCCGGAGGAGGGGCGGCGGATGATCGTCGATCAGGCGCGGTACGTGGCGGAGCTGTTCCCGCTGCTCCGCGGAGGGCGGCGATGAGCCTCGAGAGCGATCGCGCGCGGCTGCTGGAGCTCCTCCGGTCCCTGTCGTTCGAGCGGCGGAAGGTGGTCCTCGCCTCGGGCCGGGAGAGCGACTTCTACATCGACTGCAAGCGGACCGCGCTCACGGCGGAGGGCCACGTGCTCATCGGGAGGCTCCTGTTCGATCGGGTCCGCAAGGTGCGCCCGCTCGTGCGCGGCGTCGGCGGGCTCACGCTCGGCGCGGACCCCATCGCGAGCGCCATCGCGCTCACGAGCTTCCTCGAGGGCGAGCCGGTGGACGCCTTCATCGTCCGCAAGGAGCCGAAGGGGCACGGCACCGGGCAGTGGATCGAGGGGCGCAAGACCATCCCCGACGGGAGCCGCGTCATCGTCATCGAGGACGTCGTGACGACCGGCGGCAGCGCGCTCAAGGCGATCGAGCGCTGCCGGGCTGAGCAGCTCGACCCCGTCGCCTGTCTGGCGCTCGTCGACCGACTCGAGGGCGGGCGCGAGGCGATCGAGGCGCAGGGCGTCCCGCTCGACCCGCTCTTCACGCGGAAGGACTTCATCCCTTGAGAGCCTCGAGAGCCGGCGCGGCCGCAGTCGCCCTCGTCGCAGCGCTCGCCGGGTGCTCGCTCCTGCCGCGCGCGCCCGCGCCCACCACGATGGAGGGGGAGTGGGCCGAGCTGCGCGACCAGGCGACCCGCCGCGCGTTCCTCTACGACGGGCTCAGGCACCGCGCGACCGGCACCGCGACGCTCCTCTCCGTCCCGGTGCGCGAGGCGCGAGCGCGCCGGCTCGCCGTGTGGTTCGGCTGGACCCAGGCCGAGCTCGACGATCGGCTCGCGCTCGAGCACAAGGAGGCGGCGGAGGGCGAGGAGTTCTTCCTCTCGTTCTACACGGCCGCGCCGCACGACAACGATCTCGACGCGCCGAAGAGCGTCTGGCGCGTCGCGGTGAAGGTGGACGGCGGGGATCTCCTCGCGCGCCGGGTGACCGCGACGGACCTCGACGCGACCGCGGCGGGGCTCTACCCGTACATCGGACCGTTCGACGTCGTGTACCGCGTGCTCGTGCCGCCCGCGCCGGGCGGCCCGATCGCCGGGCGCGAGTTCACGCTCGAGCTGGCGAGCGCGCTCGGGAAGGTGTCGATGGATTTCGGCGCGCCGAACGGGACGATCACACCTCAGGAGCCCGCGCCGCCGCCGTAGCTCACTCGAGATCGCCGCGGGTGAGCACGGTGTCGCGCACCCAGCGCTCGTCCGGCTTCGGGTGATCGAGCAGGTAGTGGAGCCCGCGCGACTCCTTGCGCTGCCGCGCGCACTCGACGACCAGCATCGCGACATCCGCGAGGTTCCGCAGCTCGACGAGGTCCGGCGTCAGCTTGTACTGCCAGTAGTAGTCGCGGATCTCGTCGCGCAGGACCTTGATGCGCGTCTTCGCGCGGTCGAGCCGCTTCAGCGTCCGAACGATGCCGACGAAGTTCCACATCGTGCGCCGCAGCTCGTCCCAGTTGTGCGTGACGACGACGCCCTCCTCGGGATCGAGCGCATCGCCCGGGTTCCACGCCGGGATCGCCGGGGCGGGGCCGCTCGCCTCGGCGAGGTCGTCCACCGACCGGATCGCGGCGCGCCGACCGAACACGGTCCCCTCGAGGAGCGAGTTGGAGGCGAGGCGGTTCGCGCCGTGCAGCCCGGTGCACGACGCTTCGCCGATCGCGTACAGCCGCGGCAGGGACGTCCGGCCCATGAGGTCGGTCACGACGCCGCCGCACATGTAGTGCGCGGCCGGGACGACCGGGATCGGCTGCACGGCCATGTCGATGCCGAACTCCTTGCAGGTCGCGTAGATGTTCGGGAAGTGCTCGAGCAAGAAGCTCTTCGGCAGGTGCGTCATGTCGAGGAAGGCGCAGTCGTCGCCCCGCCGCTTCACCTCGGCGTCGATCGAGCGGGCCACGATGTCGCGCGGCGCGAGCTCCTTGCGCGGGTCGTAGCGGATCATGAACGCCTCGCCGGCGGCATTGCGCAGGATTCCGCCCTCGCCGCGGAGCGCCTCGCTGATGAGGAAGTTCTTCGCCTGCGGGTGGTAGAGGCAGGTCGGGTGGAACTGGAAGAACTCCATGTTCGCGACGCTCGCGCCCGCGCGATACGCCATCGCCACGCCGTCGCCCGTCGCCACGTCGGGGTTCGACGTGTAGAGGTAGACCTTGCCGGCGCCGCCCGTCGCGAGCACCGTCACGCGCGCGGAGATCGCGGCGATCTCGCCCGAGGCGCGGTCGAGCACGTACGCGCCGATCGCGCGGTTCGGTCCGCCGAGCCCGAGCTTGCCGCTCGTGACGATGTCGACCGCGACCTGGTCCTCGACGATGCGGATGCCGCGGGCGGCGCATGCGCCGAGGAGCGCGCGCTCGACCTCGCGACCGGTGGTGTCCTTCGCGTGCGCGATGCGCCGGCGCGAGTGACCACCCTCCCGCGTGAGGTGCAGCTTGTCCGGGCCCTCGTGATCGAACTCCACCCCGAGCGAGAGCAGCCAGCGGATCCGCTCGGGGCCCTCCCGGACGGTCACCTCGACCGCTTCGCGCTTGCAGAGTCCCGCGCCCGCGACGAGCGTGTCCTGCACGTGGAGCTCGAACTCGTCGTCCGACCCGAGCACGGAGGCGATACCCCCTTGAGCGTACTGGGTGGACCCTTCCGACGGGTTCCGTTTCGTGAGGACGAGGACCGATCCGTGCTGCGCCGCCTCGAGCGCGAAGGTGAGCCCGGCGATGCCGCCGCCGAGAACGAGGAAGTCCACCTGCTCCCCGGAGAGGGCCGTCATGTCCCAGATCTCTAGTCGATGTGCGGAGGTGTGGGGGAATAAAGTTGTAGCGCCGTGCGTGCTGCTGATAGTTTTTCGAGAAATGTTCGCCGCCCGCTCCCTGCTCGGCCTCGTGCTCGTCGGCCTGCTCGGCCGCCCCGCGCTCGCCGCCGCGGAGGAGGTCTACTCGTATCAGGACGAGGACGGGGTGCTGCACTTCTCGAACGCCCCGACCGACGGCCGCTATCACAAGGTGAACCGGGCGGGCGGCTCGACGATCTACCGCAAGGGGCCGCAGGCGCGCGCGCTGCCGGTGGCGGTGGCGGCGGCGTCGGGCGGCGGCTCGAAGCTCGAGCGCTTCCGCGAGCACATCCGCCTCGCGGCCGTGAAGTACCGGCTGCCACAGGGGCTCCTCCTCGCGGTGATGGCGGTCGAGTCGAACTACGACCACCGGGCGCTCTCGGAGAAGGGCGCGATGGGGCTCATGCAGCTCATGCCGGGCACGGCGAAGGACATGTACGTGGACGACGCCTGGGATCCGGCGCAGAACATCGAAGGGGGCGCTCGCTACCTCAGGATCCTCGCGAACCAGTACGCTGGCGATCCGGTCCAGGTTCTCGCGGCGTACAACGCGGGGCCGGAGGCGGTGCGCCGCGCGGGCGGTGCGGTGCCGAACATCCCGGAGACCCGCGAGTACGTGCGCAAGGTCGTGGAGCTCTGGAAGGCTTTCGAAGCGGGGCGGTGACGCGTGGTTCGGCTGGCCGGTGGCGACGAGGTCGAGGGACTCGACGAGGAGTTCCTGTTCCACCTCAACAGAGGTTCGGAGCTGCTCGTCCGCGGCGAGGCTGAGCCCGCGCGCGCGTCGCTCGAGCGCGCCCTCGAGCTCCGGCAGAAGGACGTGAAGGTCCTCGGCCTCCTCGGGCAGGCCTACTACAAGCTCTCGCGCTTCGACGACGCCGCGAAGGTCTGGCAGCGGCTCGTGGACGACAACCCCGTCGAGCCGTCGGCGCGCGTGAACCTCGGCCTCGCCTGCCTCAAGGCGAAGCGTCACCCGGACGCGGTGAAGCAGCTCGAGATCGCGCTCGACCTGAACCCCGAGCACAAGAAGGCGATGGGGTACCTCGGGCTCGCGCTCCTCGAGTCGGGGAACCTCACCCGCGCCCGCGAGTGGTTCATGAAGGCGGGCTCCGACCAGATGGTCGCCCGTTGCGACGATCTCATCGCGGGCCGCGGCGCCGTGGCGGCGCACCCTGCGTCGGAGGCCAGCGCGCGGGCGCAGGCCGCTCGCGAGGCGGAGGCGGCCGCGGCTCAGGCGGAGGCGGAGCCGCCCTCGCCCGAGCCGCTCCGGACGCCGCCGCCCGGCGACGTCGCCGCGTACCGGCTGACCCCCGAGCAGGCGGTGCTCGGCGCGTGGGCCGCGGCCCGGCTCGTGAAGCCCACGCCGGGCGAGGTCTTCTCCATCGCCGCCGGCGCGCTCTCGGTGGCGGTCCGCGGAGAGGTGCGCGTCCGGCTCGACGGCGTCTTCGCGACGCAGGGTCGGGTCGCGCTCTCGGGCGAGGTGAAGCGCTTCCGGGGCCGCGCGACCGAGAAGCCGTTCGGCGAGGGCGCGACCCGCATGTACCGCGCCTCCGGCGACGGCGTGCTCCTCTACCGCACGCAGGGACGGCGCTTCAGCGCGCTCGACCTCGGCACCGAGGCGGCGTACCTGCGCGAGGAGGTGCTCTTCGGGTTCGAGGAGGGGATCGCGTTCGAGAACGGGCGCGTGCAGTCGTCGATCTCCGCCGAGCTGAACCTCGTCCACCTGCGCGGGCGCGGACGGTTCCTGCTCTCCACGATCGGCGAGCCGGTCGCGGTGGACGTCGCGCCGCAGGCGCCGCTCAAGGTGCCGCTCGCCGCGCTCGTCGGTTGGATCGGGGCGCTCACGCCGCGCGTGTGCGCGCTCCTCGACGGTTCCGCCCAGCCCTCGGAGCCCGTCGTCGTCGCGGTCGAGCTCGCGGGCGAGGGGCGCGTCCTCGCCGATCCCGCCGCGGGCTTCGGCGCGGGGAGCTAGCGTGCGGCGCTCGTTGCGGCGGGAGTTCCTGAACACGCCGAACGCGATCACGCTCGCGCGGATCGCGATGATCCCCGTCTTCCTGTGGTTCACGTTCCACGAGTCGCGCGTGGACAGCTTCATCGCCGCGGTCGTCTACGCGGTGACCGGGACGACGGACTTCCTCGACGGCTGGATCGCGCGCAAGAAGGGGCTCGTCACCCTCATCGGGAAGTTCCTCGACCCGCTCGCCGACAAGCTCGTGGTGATGGCGGCGCTCGTGATGCTCGTCCACCTCGGGCGCGTCGCCGCGTGGGTCGTCATCGTGGTGATGGCCCGCGAGTTCATCGTGACGGGGCTTCGGACCATCGCGATGAGCGAGGGGATCGTCATCGCGGCGGGGCAGGAGGGGAAGTCGAAGACCGCCTTCCAGGTCGCGGCGATCACGTTCCTCCTGCTCCACTACCGCTACCCGGTCGACGCGATCTTGTTCACCTTCGACCTCGACGCGAACCGCGTCGGGACGTGGCTCCTCTTCGTGTCGCTCTTCTTCTCGGTGTGGTCGGCGTGGAACTACTTCGGGGCGTTCGTCCGGGCGGTCTACCGTCCGCAGGGGGGGGCGCAGGCCCCTTGACACTCCCCGGCGCTCTTTCTATAACGCTGGACCTTCAAGCTTTTTGCGGGAATAGCTCAGCGGTAGAGCATCGCCTTGCCAAGGCGAGGGTCGAGGGTTCAAATCCCTTTTCCCGCTCCATCTGGCCCCCGGTTTCCTCCAATGGAACCGGGGGCTTTTCGTTGGTTGTCCCTTCGACTGTAACCCTGGCTGTAACCTCGACTGTAACCTCGTCGCCGGCGGCGCCGCCGAGCGCTCCGTCCCACGCGGCGGCGTCGATCGCGACGACCGCCTCGCACA
>DASWEI010000189.1:0-15979 GCA_036394835.1 Anaeromyxobacter sp.
GGAGATGCTCGACAAGGAGAACATCCGGCAGTGGCTCATCAAGGAGCACGGGTTCTCCGGGCACGGGAAGCCGCCCCCGCTCACCGACGAGGTGCGCGTGATGCTCGCGCGCAAGTACATCGACGTCTTCGAGCGGCTCACGGGGCAGACCTTCTCCTCGGAGGTCGGCCCGGTCGCGGAGCGGATCGAGCGCAACCTGAAGGGCCAGAGATACACGTAACGGAGCGCTCGCGTGGCGCGCCGTCCGAAGGCGATCCTCCTCCCCGGCCTCGACGGCAGCGGCCACCTCTATGCGCCGTTGCTCGCGGCGGGGCCGCGTCGCTTCGTCGCGGAGCCGCTCTCGTTCCCCCCGCATCGGCCGCTCGGCTACGACGCGCTCGCGGCCCTCGTGCGGCCGCTCCTCCCGCGCGGCCGCTTCGTCCTCGTGGCGGAGTCCTTCTCGGGGCCGCTCGCGATTCGGCTTGCCGCGGAGCGGCCGCCGGGGCTCGCGGCGCTCGTCCTCGCCGCCACCTTCCTGCACCGCCCGCTCGACCCCCTGCTCCATCCGATCCGGGGCCTCGTCGGCGCGCGCCTCTTCGGGCTGCCGATGCCCGCCGCGGTGATTCGTTACTTCATGGCGGGACCGGACGCGCCCGACGCGCTCGTGGAGGAGGTACAGCGCGCCGTCGGCGCGGTGTCCGGTGAGGTGCTCGCGCACCGGTCGGCCGAGGCGCTCCGCGTCGACGCCCGGGCCGAGCTCGCCGAGGTCGAGGCGCCGATCCTGTTCCTCGCGCCGACGCGCGATCGGCTCGTCCGGCGCGACGCACACGAGGACGTGCTCGCCCTGCGCCCGGACGCGGAGGTCGCGCTCGTGGACGCGCCCCACATGATCCTCCAGCGCTGCCCGCACGCGTCGCTCGCGCGGATCGAGGAGTTCCTCGACCATCCCCGCACGCTCGCGTGACGGCCCGGTGCGCTCGCGCGACGGCGCGAGGAGCGCTCGCTCGCCTGTCGACCGTCATGTCCCGCGCGGATGGGACCCCGGATGACCGCCCGCCGGGGCGCGGCAGGACGGCCGCGGCGTCGCTACTCAGGGGCGCGATGGGCGTGCGGCGGCACGACGAGGCGGATCGAATCCGATCGGACGAGGCGGTGCTCCGCGCGCGCGCGCGGCACGCGGCGCGCACCTCGCGTCTCCAGGCGATCACCGCGGCGCTCTCCCGCGCGGTCACCCGCGAGGAGGTCGCGCGCACGCTCGTCGAGCGCGCGCTCGCCGCGCTCGGCGCGGACGAGGGCGGCCTTTGGTCGCTCGCGCCCGGTGACCTCGAGGCTCTCCTCGTCTTCGGCACCGGCTTCGACCCCGCCGCGCGCGCGCGCTGGGAACGGATCCCGGTCGCCGGCGCGTCGGCGCCGCTCGCCGAGGCGATCCGGAGGGGAGAGCCGGTGTTCGTCGGGTCCCGCCAAGAGGCGGCGGAGCGGTTCCCCGAGGCGGTGCGCGCCGGCGACCGCAGCTCGCCCGAGTACGCCTTTGCGTGCCTGCCGCTCGAGGCCGAGGGCCGCGTCACGGGCGGCGTGAGCTTCGTGTTCCGGACCGCCCACCGCTTCGACTACGACGAGCAGGTCTTCTTCCTCGTCGTCGCGCGCCTCGCCGCGCAGGCGCTGCTCCGCGCAGAGCTGTACGACTCAGAGCGGGCGGCGCGCGCGGAGGCAGAGGCGGCCAGGCAGCGCGCGGCCTTCCTCGCCGAGGCGAGCGCGCTGCTCGCCTCGTCCCTCGAGTGGGAGGCGACCCTCGCGAGCGTCGCGAAGCTCGCCGTTCCCGGGATCGCCGACTGGTGCTCGGTCGAGGTCCCCGAGACGCTCGCCCCCGACGCGCCGCCGATCGCCGTTGCGCACGTCGACCCCGCGAAGGTCGAGCGCGCGCTCGAGTGGCGGCGCCGCTGGCCCCCCGACCCGGCGGGGCCGGGAGGTCCGCAGGCGGTGATCCGGACCGGCCGCTCGGAGCTGTACGAAGAGATCCCCGACGCGGTGCTCGCCGCCGCGACGACCGACCCGGAGCAGCTCCGGGTCGTCCGCGAGCTCGGGATCACCTCCGCGATGGTGGTGCCGCTCTCCGCGCGGGGACGCACCCTCGGGGCGATCACGTTCGTTGCAGCGGAGTCGGGCCGACGCTTCGGCGCGGCCGACCTCGCGATGGCGGAGGAGCTCGGCCGCCGCGCCGGGATCGCGGTGGACAACGCGCGCCTCTGGGACGAGGCGCACCGCGCGATCCGCGCGCGCGATGACGTCCTCGCGGTCGTCTCGCACGATCTCAAGAATCCGCTCGAGTCGATCCTCCTCTCGGCGGCGCTCCTGCTGCGCACCCCGGACGCGCGCAACGTGCGGCGCTACGCCGAGGCGGTGCAGCGCTCGGCGGCGAGGATGGACCGGCTCATCCGCGAGCTGCTCGACCTGTCGCGGATGGATGCGGGTCGCTTCCGCGTCGAGGTCCGGCCGGAGCGGCTCGACGCGATCGTCGACGAGGCGCTCGCGGTGCTCGCCCCGCTCGCGCTCGAGAAGGAGATCGCGCTCTCCGCGTCGGGCGGGCCCCTCGGGGTCGAGGTCCCGTGCGATCGCGACCGCGTGCTCCAGGTGGTTTCGAACCTCGTCGGAAACGCGATCGCGTTCGCCCCCCGCGGCGGGCACGTCGAGGTGCGGATGGCGCTGCGGGAGCGTGAGTCGGAGGTGGCCGTCGCGGACGACGGCCCCGGCATCCCCGCGGAGGACCTCCCGCACGTGTTCGATCGCTGGTGGAAGGGGCGCTCCCGCAGCGGCACCGGGCTCGGGCTCGCCATCGCGTGGGGCATCGTCGACGCGCACGGCGGCCGGCTGCGCGTCGAGAGCCGGGTCGGCGAGGGCTCGACCTTCGCGTTCATCTTGCCGCGCGGCTGACCCCGACGTCGCCAGCGGCGCGACGCTCCTAGCGCAGGAGCTCCTCGAGCTCGCGCCGCACCGGCTCGAGGTCGTCGTCGTCCGCGAGCCACGCCGTCACCGCGACCGGCTCGCCCTCGCGCGGGACGAGCACGATGCGGCGGAGGTGGTCGTTCGTGCCCGGCGCGTCCGGGGCGTGGAGCCACGCCGGGAGCGCCCCGCCGCTGCGCTCGAGGTACTCGCGCGCGAGCCGCTCGGTCTTCCGGCGCCGCGCCTCGGCCACCGTCTCGACGCGGGCGCCCGCGAACTCCGCGAGCTGCCGATCGTCGCCCGCCTGGAACGGCACGGCCGGCCGGACACGGACGCGGCCCCGCTCGACGCGGACCCTCACCGCGCGGCCCCCGAACAGCGCGAGGAGCGCCGCGGCCACGAGGAGGACCGCCTTTACCGGGGACGAGCGGGACGCGAGCGCAGCGAGCGCGAGCGCCCCCGCGAGGACCGCGAGCACGCGCGGCCGCGCGAGGCGGGACTCGAGGGTCAGCCTACCCGGGCGGCGTTCGATCCGGAGCACGCGCGGCTCGCGCCGGTCAGGCCTCGCCGAACACGCGGCGGAAGATCGTGTCGACGTGCTTCAGGTGGTACTCGAGCGCGAAGCACGCGTCGATCTCGGCGTCGGAGAGCACCTTCCGGACGTCCGCGTCCCGCTTGAGCGCCGTCCGGAAGTCCACCTTCTCCTCCCAGACCTTCATCGCGTTGCGCTGGACGTGGACGTAACCCTCCTGCCGGCCGACGCCCTTCCCGACGAGCGCGAGCAGGACGCGCTGCGCCTCGTATAGCCCGCCGGTGAGCTCGAGGTTCTCCCGCATCCGCTCGGGGTAGACGCGGAGGTTCTCGATCATCCCGGCGAAGCGCTGCAGGGCGAAGTCGAGCGCGATCGTGGCGTCGGGCGCGATCACGCGCTCGACGGAGGAGTGGCTGATGTCCCGCTCGTGCCAGAGCGCCACGTCCTCGAGGGCGGCAAGCGCCCACCCCCGCAGGAGGCGTGCGAACCCGGTGAGGTTCTCGGAGAGGATGGGGTTCCGCTTGTGCGGCATCGCGGAGGAGCCCTTCTGCCCCGCCGTGAACGGCTCCTCCGCCTCCCTGACCTCCGTTCGCTGCAGGTGGCGGACCTCGGTCGCGTGCTGCTCGAGCGTCGCGCCCGCCATCGCGAGCGCGGTGAAGTACTCGGCGTGCCGATCGCGGTTCACGACCTGCGTCGCGGCGGCCTCTCCGCCTGCGAGCCCGACCTTCTCCATCACGAACGCCTCGACCCGGGGATCCACGTTCGCGAACGTCCCGACCGCGCCGGAGATCTTGCCCACCGCGACGGTGCGGCCGGCGCGGACGATCGCCTCGCGGCGGCGCGCCCAGGCGTCGAACCAGCCGGCGAGCTTCAAACCGAAGGTGACCGGCTCGGCGTGGATGCCGTGGCTGCGGCCGATCATCGGAGTGCGCCGGTGCTCGAGCGCGCGCTTCTTCACGGCGGCCATGACGCGGTCCACGCCGGCGAGGAGGAGCTCCGTCGCCTCCTTCAGCTGGACGGCGAGCGTCGTGTCGAGCACGTCCGACGAGGTCATCCCCTTGTGCAGGTGGCGCGCGGCGGCGCCGCCCTTCTCCTCGACGAAGGTGAGGAAGGCGATGACGTCGTGCTTGACGGTCTTCTCGATCTCGTCGATGCGCGCGACGTCGCCTGCCGTGAACTGGAACCCGTCGAACGCCTGGCGGAGCGTCTCGTAGTCCTCGGGCGGAACCTCGCCGAGGCGGACCATCGCCTCGCAGGCGGCGAGCTCGACGTCGAGCCAGATGCGGAAGCGGCGCTCGGACGTCCAGATTCGCCCCATCTCGGGCCGCGTGTAACGAGGGATCATGGGATTACCTCCACGTGGTCGTGGTCGTGGACCTGGTCGTGGTCGTGGTCGTGGACCTCGACCTCGACCTCGACCTCGACTTCGACTTCGACCCAGAACGGTCCAACTCCAGGTCCATGTCCAGGTTCATGTCTCCGTGCTTCGGCGCCATCACCGCCCCGTCGACCCGAACCCTCCGGCTCCCCGGTCCGTCGCCGACAGGTCATCCACGAGCGCGATCTCCACCCGCGTCACCGGCGCGATGACGAGCTGCGCGATCCGGTCGCCACGCGCGAACGGAACGGGAGCCTGCCCGAGGTTCACGAGGACGACCTGGACCTCGCCGCGGTAGTCGGAGTCGATGGTGCCGGGCGCGTTCACGATCGCGATGCCGTGGCGCACGGCGAGGCCGGAGCGCGGGCGCACCTGCCCCTCGTGGCCCGGCGGGATCTCGAGGACGAGCCCGGTGGGCACGAGCCGCCGCTCGCCCGGAGCGAGCGTGAACGGCTCGTCGGCGCGCAGGTCGAGCCCCGCGGCGCCGTCGGTCTCGTAGCGAGGGAGGTCGAGGGGCGGTCCACGCCCCCCGACTCTCCGCAGCCTCAGGACGACGGCCATCGCCTACGACTTGGCCGGTTCCGGGGCGGCGCCCTCGGCCTTCTTCCCGGCGGCCTCGGCGAGCGCCTCCTTCCGGGAGAGCCGGATCTTCCCCGCGCGGTCGACGGAGACGACCTTCACCATCACCTCCTCGCCCTCGGAGAGGACGTCCGACACGCTCTTCACGCGCTTGTCGGAGAGCTCGGAGATGTGGATGAGGCCGTCGGTGCCCGGGAAGATCTCCACGAAGGCGCCGAACTCGGCGATCTTCCGCACGGTGCCGAGGTAGATCTTGCCGATCTCCGCCTCCTGCGTGAGGCCGCGGATCATCTTGATCGCCGCCTCGACCTTGTCCTGGCTCGGCGACGCGATCGAGACCGAGCCGTCGTCCTCGATGTTGATCGAGGTGCCGGTCCGCGCGGTGATGTCCTTGATGGTCTTTCCGCCGGGGCCGATGATGTCCTTGATGCGCTCCGGCCGGATCTTGATCGTCGTGATGCGCGGCGCGTAGGCGCTGATGTCGGCACGGGGCGCGCCGATCGACTTCGCCATCTCGCCGAGGATGTGCTTGCGGCCGTCGGCTGCCTGGGCAAGCGCCTTCTCGAGGATCTCGCGCGTCACGCCCCCGATCTTGATGTCCATCTGGATCGAGGTGATGCCCTCGGCGGTGCCGCAGACCTTGAAGTCCATGTCGCCGAGGTGATCCTCGTCACCGAGGATGTCGGAGAGGATCGCGATCTTCTCCCCCTCCTTGATGAGCCCCATCGCGATGCCGGCGACGGGCGCCTTGATCGGAACGCCCGCGTCGAGGAGCGACAGCGAGCCGCCGCAGACCGAGGCCATCGAGGACGAGCCGTTCGACTCCGTGATGTCGGAGACGATCCGGATCGTGTACGGGAACTTGTCCTCGGCGGGCAGCACCTGGCGCAGCGCGCGCTCCGCGAGGACGCCGTGGCCGATCTCGCGCCGGCCCGGGCCGCGGAGGAACTTCGCCTCGCCGACCGAGAACGGGGGGAAGTTGTAGTGGAGCATGAACTTCCGGAAGTGCATGCCCGTGAGCATCTCGACCCGCTGCTCGTCCTCGGAGGTGCCGAGGGTCGTGGCGACGATCGCCTGCGTCTCGCCGCGCGTGAAGAGCGCCGAGCCGTGGACGCGGGGGAGGAGGCCCACCTCGCAGGTGATCTTCCGGATCTCGGCCGTGCCGCGGCCGCCGATCCGCCGACCGTCGTCGGTGATCATCTTGCGCATGTAGTCGTACTTCACGTCCTCGTAGTACCCCTTGATCTCCTTCTCCCGCAGCGAGATCGTCGCGAGCTTCGCGGCGTCGCCAGCTGCCTCCTCCTTGAGGGCGGCGAGGAGCTCCTTCTTGATCTCGGAGAGGCGACCGTAGCGGTCGTGCTTCTCGTTCCGGCCGTAGGCCTGCTTCACCTTCTCCCAGGTGAGGGCCTTCACCTTCGCCTTGAGCTCGACGTCGTTCTTCGGCGGCTCGAAGGAGCGCTTCGCCTTGTTGCCGGTGGCCGCGCGGAGTGCGTCCTGGGCCTCGAGCAGATCCTTCACCGCCGCGTGCCCGAACAGGAGCGCCTCGACCATCACGGCCTCGGACACCTCTTTCGCACCGCCCTCCACCATGACGATGGCATCGCGCGACGCGGCCATGATGACGTCGAGGTCCGCCTCCGCGCGCTGGGCGATGGTCGGGTTCGCGACGAGCTGGCCGCCGACGCGGCCGACGCGCACTCCGGCGATCGGCCCGTTGAACGGGATGTCCGAGATCTGGAGCGCCGCGGACGCGCCGGTGAGGGCGAGGACGTCGGCGTCGTTCTCCTGGTCGAACGAGAGGACCGTCGCGATGATCTGCGTCTCGTTCCCGTAGCCGTCCGGGAACAGCGGCCGGCAGGAGCGGTCGATGACGCGGGAGGTGAGGGTCTCCTTCTCGGTGAGGCGCCCCTCGCGGCGGAAGAAGCTGCCCGGAATCTTGCCCGCGGCGAAGAGCTTCTCCTGGTAGTCCACGGTGAGGGGGAAGAAGTCGATCCCCTCCTTCTTCTCCGCCGCCGAGACGGCCGTGACGAGCACGATCGAGTCGCCGAGGCGGACCCAGACCGCGCCGTGGGCCTGCTTCGCGACCTTGCCGGTCTCGAGCAGGATGTCCTTGCCGCCCACGCGGGCGGTCTTCTGGATGGGGGTCATGTGCACCTTTCCGCGGCGGCCGCGCGCTGCGCGGCGGCGCCGTCTGTGGGCCCGCGAGCCGTTCGCCCGAGGGGCCGGAAAGGCGCCTCCAATCCTCACTGCGTGGCCCCTCGCGTGGAGAGGCGGCGGAGTCGGAATCGGAAGCGACCGTCGGGTCCCTTCGCGCGGCCCGGCCAGCGGGCGCGTCCAACGTCTATGTCGTTCGCGCTTCCGCAGCCCGGAAGCGCGAGCGCCCCGGCCTTTCGGGCCGAGGCGCGTTCCTTCCACCCGCTACTTGCGGATGCCGAGCTGGTCGATGAGGACCTTGTACCGGCCCTGGTCGGACGTCTTCAGGTAATCGAGGAGGCGGCGGCGCTGGCCGACGAGCTTCAGGAGCCCGCGCCGGCTGTGGTGATCCTTCTGTGCGTCTTGAAATGCTCGGTGAGGTACGTGATCCGCTCGGTGAGCAGTGCGACCTGCACCTCGGGCGACCCGGTGTCCTTCTCGTGCCGCTTGTACTTCGAGACCAGCTCCTGCTTCCGCTCCTGGACCAGCGCCATAAGTGCATCTCCTATCGGTTTTTCGTCACCACCTCGGGGGCGAAGGCGCGCGCCGCGAGCGGTCGTGAACGAAGGGAAAGCGGGGTCTTAAGCGATCCGGCGGGTTTCGTCAACGACCCGGCGGACCGTCCGGGACGCGGGCCACCCGCCCGGCGCCCGCCCCCCCGTCTCTTGCCGATCCAGGGCCCCGGATCGGATGCTGCGCGCTCCCCTCGCCGCTCGCCTCGACGCCCGTGCGCCGAGCGTGTGCAGCCCGGCCGCTCCCCCCCCTCGATGCCCATCTCCGCTGGCAAGGCCCGCGCCCTCCTAGCCCTCTCGGCCCTCGCCCTCTGCTTCGCCGCCCGAGCGGCGGACCTCGACGCGGATGGACTCGACGACGACCTCGAGGACGCCCTCCTCGCCCGGTTCGCGCCGATCGTGCTCCTCCACCCGACGGAGCCTGCGCGGCCGGGCAGCACCGACTGGCTCCTCGCGCGCGCCGACCTCGAGCCCGCGCCGGGCCCGAGGCCGCGCGTCCTCGCGGCGTCCATCCTGGGGGTCCTCGCATGGCCGAAGCCCGTCGAGAACCCCGCCGCCCGCCTCCACCCGAGGGCCCAGGCCCGCACCGGGAGCGCGAACCCGGCGGACTGGGTGGTCTACGGCCACGCCTACCCATCTGCGGGCGGAGGCGTCCTGCTCCAGTACTGGTTCTTCTACCCGTTCAACGACGCTTATGGCGTCTTCGACCACGAGGGGGACTGGGAGCACGTGACGGTGAGGCTCGGCTCGGCGCTCACGCCGGAGGGCGTCCACTTCGCGGCGCACTTCGACTCGCACCCCGGCGCCTTCGTCCGCTGGAGCACGGTCTCGCGCGACGGCGAGCACCCGGTCGTCCTCTCGGCCCGCGGAACGCACGCGAGCTATGCGGCGCAGCGCGACGTGCCGTTCTGGGAGCGGGTGTGCGGCGTGGGCGACCCCGCGCGCGCCGCGGAGGCGGGGTGCCCGGTGTGGCGGACCTCAGGGCCCGAGTCGGGCGGGATCGTGAACCTCGGTGAGCGCGGCGCGCCGCGCGTGCCATTCCTCGCCTGGCCGGGGCGCTGGGGCTCGACCGGCCGCCTTGGGATGGACAGCCGGACCGATCCCCCACGCGGCCCCGGGTTCCAGCTCGGCTGGTGCGTGGGCGCCGCGCCCCGCGATTGCCCGTAGCGCGCCGCTCGCGCGCCTCCGCGGCGCCGTTCGCGATACGATGGCGGTCCCCGCATGGCCGAGACCTCCAAGACCCACGTCGCCGCGACGGTCTCCGGCGAGTTCGCGCCGGGCACGACCCTCGGCAGCTGGGAGCTCGGTGAGCTCCTCGGCAAGGGTGCGATGGGCTGCGTCTACCGGGCGCGGCACCTGCGGCTCGGACGCGAGGCCGCGATCAAGGTGCTGAACGCGGAGTACGTCACCCGCCAGGACGTCGTGGAGCGCTTCTTCCGCGAGGCGCGGGTCGTGAACGAGATCGACCACGAGCACATCGTGGAGGTCACCGACTTCGTCGAGGCGCCCGGAGTCGCGTACCTCGTGATGGAGCTGCTCGACGGGGAGAGCCTGCGCCAGCTCATGCAGCGGCGCGGCCGCAGGTACCCGCCGATCAAGCGGATGCTCGCGATCATGAGGCAGGTGTGCGAGGCGCTCGAAGCGGCGCACGCAAAGGGGATCATCCACCGCGACCTGAAGCCCGATAACGTGTTCGTCGTCGAGCGCGAAGGCGCGGACTTCGCGAAGGTGCTCGACTTCGGCGTCGCGCGGCTGCTCGATCAGGCCGACCAGGCGTCCACGATGACGGGGATGATCCTCGGGACGCCGCACTACATGTCCCCCGAGCAGGCGCTCGGGCGCGGGGTGGGGCGCGACGCCGACGTCTGGGCCGCGGGCGTCGTGCTCTTCGAGCTGCTCGCGGGTGCCGTGCCGTTCACCGCGCCGAGCTTCGTCGAGCTCGCGGTGGCGATCCGGGGAAAACCGCCGCGGCCCCTGCCTGGGAAGACGCCCCGCGGCGAGCGGATCCCGCCGTGGCTCGCCGCGGTCGTGACGCGGTGCCTGGCGAAGCAGCCCGAGGATCGCTACCGCACCATGGCGGCGCTCGCCGCCGCGCTCGCCGCGCCGCCGAAGCCTTCGCGGCCGGGCAGGACGGTCGCCGCGGGCGTCGTGGCCGTCGCCGCGGCGGCGGGGGTCGCCGCAGCGGTGAAGCTCGGAGCGGCGCGGCCTCTCTGGGAGCTCGGTCGCGGTGCGGCGGACGGCGCTCGCAGCGCCGTCGCGCGGCTGACCCCGACGCCGACCCAGATCCTGACGCCGACCCAGCCCCCGACGACGACCGCGCCCCCGGCGTCCACGCACCCTGAGCGTAGCGCCGCCGCAGGCGGCGCGGAGTCGAAGGGGACCCGGACCCCGACGGCGACCCGGACCCCGACGGCGACTCGGACCCCGACGCCGACTCGGACCCCGACGGCGACGCGTCAGGCGCCGGAGCCGGAGCGCGCGCCGGCCACGGTGCGCCGCTCCGCGCCCACGAGGCCGGCCCCGCACCCCACCGTCGAGCTGCGCCTGCGGTCGACGCCGGCCGGCGCGACCGCGGTCCGCCTGGACACGGGACACCGGCTCGGCAAGACCCCGCTCGACGTGAACGTCCCGCGCAAGGCGGCGACGGTCTGGATCCAGCTCCGGCTCGAGGGGTACACGCCCGTGAAGTTCGCCGTGGAGCTCACGAAGGATGGCGCCGCGAACGTGACGCTCCAGCGGGCGGCGAAGCGGGCGAAGGGCGCACGGCGCGGCTGATCCGTCAGCCCAGGTCCGCGGGCGTGATGAACACGCGCACGGGACGCAGCCCCGCCTCGGATCCGGCACAGAGCGCGACGAGGTCGCCGTCCGGGCCGAGCGCTCGCACGAGGTCGCCCGTGGGCGTCTCTCGCCGCAGCGCCTTTCCCTGCGCGAGCGCCCTCGCCTCGCCGGGCTCGAGCCGGACCGCGGGCAGGTACCCGAGCGCCTCCGCCGGCGGCACGAGCCGGGCGCGGAGCGCAGCGCGGTCCTCGCGGCCGAGCGCCTCGATGTCGTCGAGCGGCAGCGCCCGCGCGAGGGCGAACCCGCTCGCCTCCGTCCGCCGGAGCGCGGCGAGGTGAGCGGGGACTCCGAGCACGCGCCCGAGATCGGCGGCGAGCGTCCGGATGTAGGTCCCCTTGCCGCAGCGGACCGAGATGCGCGCCCGGGCGAGGCCGTCCGCCCCGGCCGGCTCGAGCGCGAGCAGGTCGAACGCGTGGATCGTCACCGGCCGCGGCGCCCGCTCCACCTCCAGCCCCGCGCGCGCCGCCTCGTGGAGGCGGCGACCCCCGACGCGCACGGCCGAGTACATGGGCGGAACCTGCTCGATCGCGCCCAGGAACCGCGGCAGCGCCGCGCGGATCGCGGCCTCGGAGAGCGACGAGGCATCGCCGCGGGCTACGACCTCCCCTTCCGCGTCCTCGGTGGAGGTGGCGGCGCCGAACGCGACCGTCGCGTCGTAGGCCTTGTCCCCGTCCGAAAGCCACTGCTGCAGCTTCACCGCGTCGTCGATGCAGACCACGAGGACGCCGGTCGCGGCGGGATCGAGCGTGCCGGCGTGGCCGGCCTTGTCGGCGCCGAGCGCGCGGCGGACGCGCTTCACGACGTCGAAGCTCGTCGGCCCCGCGGGCTTGTCCACCACGAGGACGCCCCCGTTCACGTCCGCCTCCGGCGCGCGCGGCGCCTACTCGTCCTCGGGGGTCGCCGGCGGCGGGGGCTCGGCGGAAACGAACGGCTCGCCCTGCTTCCGCGCCTCCTTGAGCAGGCGCTCGATCCGGTCGCCCTGCTCGACCGACGGGTCGTACACGAACCGCAGGTGCGGCGTGTGGCGCAACTTCAGATTTCGCGACACCTCGCGCTGCAGCCAGGTCGCCGCGGCGCGGAGGCCCTCGAGCGTCCGCTCGCGCTCCTTCTCCTCCGCGTGGATGGAGACGTAGACCGTGATCTCCTTCAGGTCCGGCGCCATCTTCGCGCCGGTCACCGTGATGAAGCCGGTGATGCGCGGATCCTTGAGGCCGCGCGCGAGCACCGCGCCGAGCTCGTGGCGGAACTCGTCGGCGACGCGGGCGGGGCGGCTGTGGGTCGTCATGATCGGTCACTCCCCATCGAGGTCGTCCGCCGCGTCCCGCTCCGCCTCGGCCTCGGCGAGGGTCCGGAGCTGCCCGTCGCCGATCGCGTCGCCATACGGGACGATCTCGATCTCGCGCCCCATCACCTGCAGCTGGCCGCCGTGCATCGACCCGACGAAGTCGGCCACCTTGTCGAGCGACTCGTTCACGAAGCCGTGGTCGTTCCCGACGGCGGCGACGCCCACGATGCTCTTCTGCCAGAGATCGTTCTCCGCGACCTCGGCGATCGAGACGTTGAACTTCGCCTTGACGCGGTCGATCGCCGAGCGGAGGAGGTGCCGCTTCGACTTGAGCGACCCCGGCTCCGGCATGTGAAGCGTCAGCCTGAGAACTCCCACGAACATCCATTATCCTCCGGCGCCCGAGCCCGAGCCGGTCGGGCGCGCGAGGAGCGAGCAGCGCAGCGGTACTCTTTTCGTACGGTCGGGAACCGACGCCGGGCTAGTCGAGGCTGGGCCGGAGCTCCTCGAGCTCGAAGGCTTCGAGGACGTCGCCTGCCTTCACGTCGGCGAAGCCCTCCACGCCGATGCCGCACTCGAACCCGGTCGCCACCTCGCGGACGTCGTCCTTGAGCCGCTTGAGCGAGCCGATCTTCCCCGTGTGGACCACCTTCCGGTCGCGCAGCACCCGCACGTTCGCGCCGCGCTTCACGACGCCCTCCGTCACCGCCGACCCGGCGATGGCGCCGATCTTCGGGATGTTGAAGAGCGCGCGGACCTCGGCCTTGCCGAGCGGCTTCTCCTTGATGATCGGGTCGAGCAGGCTCGCCATCTCCTCGCGAACCTTGTCCACCGCCTCGTAGATGATGTTGAAGAGGAGGATCTTCACGCCCTGCTGGCTCGCGATCTGCTCGACCTTCGTCTCGGGCTTCGTGTTGAACCCGACGATGATCGCGTTGCCCGCCGCGGCGGTGAGGACGTCCGACTCGGTTACGGCGCCGACGCCGGTGTCGAGGATCTTGACCGCGACCTTCTTCGTCGCCGCCTTCTGGAGCGCCTGCGTGACGGCCTCGGAGGAGCCCTGGACGTCGGCCTTCACGACCACGTTGAGCGTCTTGCCGCCGCCGCTCTTCGCCTTCGCGAACAGGTCCTCGAGCGTCGCCCGCTTCGTGCTGCCGAGCTCCTTCTGGCGGGCCTTCTCGGCGCGGTGGGTGGCGACCTCCTTCGCGGACTTCTCGTCCTCGACGACGTTGAACTCGTCGCCCGCGACCGGAACGCCCGACAGGCCGAGGACCTCGACCGGGTAGCCGGGGCCGACGTTGTCCACCTGCTCGCCGCGCTCGTTCATCATCGCGCGGACGCGGCCGTAGTGGATGCCGGTGACGAGGGCGTCGCCGACGCGGAGCGTCCCCTCCTCGATGAGGACGGTCGCGACGGGGCCGCGGCCCTTCTCGAGCTTCGCCTCGATGACGCGCCCGGCGGCGAGCGCCTCGGGGTTGGCCTTGAGCTCGAGGACCTCCGACTGGAGCGCGATGTACTCGAGCAGCTCGGGGATGCCCTGCTTCGTGCGCGCCGAGACGGGGACCATGATCGTCGTGCCGCCCCACTGCTCGCCGACGAGCTCGTACTCGGTGAGCTGCTGCATGACGCGCTCGGGCGTGGCGTTCGGCTTGTCGATCTTGTTGATCGCGACGAGGATCGTGACCCCGGCGGCCTTCGCCGCCTTGATCGACTCCACCGTCTGCGGCATGACGCCGTCGTCCGCCGCGACGACGAGCACGACGAGGTCGGTCACCTGCGCGCCGCGCTGGCGCATGGCGGTGAAGGCCTCGTGGCCCGGCGTGTCGAGGAACGTGACCGGCCCGCGCGCGGTGTTCACCGCGTAGGCGCCGATGTGCTGCGTGATGCCGCCCGCCTCGCCGGCGGCGACGTCGGCCGCGCGGATGGCGTCGAGGAGGGAGGTCTTCCCGTGGTCGACGTGGCCCATCACGGTCACGACCGGCGGCCGGATGACGAGCTTCGACTCGTCCACCTGCATCTCGGGGATGAACTCCTCGACCTCGAAGCCCTTCTTCTCGAGGGTGAATCCGAATTCGGTGGCGAGGAACGCGGCGGTGTCGGCGTCGATCTGCTGGTTGATCGTCGCCATCTTCCCCGCCTGCATGAGCTTGCGGATGAGATCGGCGGCCTTGATCCCCATCGCCTGCGAGAGCTCGGAGACCGAGATGGACTCCTCGATGCGGATGACCTTCTTGTGCTCGGCGCGCTCGGTGATCTGCGTCTTGGCCCCCTTCTTCGTGGCCTTCTTCTTCTTCCCGCGGATCGGGATGTAGGTGCGTCCCGCGATCGCGGCCTGGAGCAGCTCCTTGCCGGACAGGTTCTTCGCGGCCTCCTCGGACACCGGGCGGCCCGTGGTGCGGCCACCGCGCTTGTTCTTGTCGCGCGAGACGTCGATGAACTCGCGCTCGCGGCCGAGCGAGCCCGGGACGACCTTCAGCTCGCGGACCTCGCCGAGCGCGCGCGGCCCCGGCGCGGCCGGATAGGCCGAGCGGGACGACGTCGGCGGCGTCACGCGCCGAACCGGCACGGTCGGGCGCGAGATGACGACGGCCTGAGTGGACGTGGGCCGGAGCGTGCGCGGATCGATCGTCGGCTTCGGCGGCACCGCCGGCGGCGCGCCCGCGGGGGCAGCGGCCATCGGTGGCGCTGGATGGGTCCCGGGGTGCGCGGCCGGGTGCGGCGGGGGGTGGACGCCCGGAGCGGGCGTAGGCGAAGCCGCCGGCGCGGCGCCCGGGGCGGCAGGCGCCTGCGTCGCGCCCTCCTCCGCGGACTGAGCGGCGATCTCGGCGGGCGCGGCCTCGGGCTCCCCGCTCGCCTCGGGCGCGGCGACGCCGTCGTCCTGCGCGGGCGGGGGCGCCTCGACGGAAGGCTCGTAGGCGGCCTCCGGCTCCGGAACGTAGGCGCCGGCCGGCGCGATGACGGTCGGCGGCTCGGTGTGCGCGCGCTTGCGCACGACGAACCCCGGGCCGGACGGGCGAACCGGCGCCGGCTTCGGCTTCTTCTCGCCGACGATCTTCTCGAACGCGGACGCCGCCTGATCGTCCTCGAGCGAGGACGAGTGGCTCTTCACGTCATAGCCGAGCGCGTGGAGCTTCTCGACGAGCTCCTGGTTCGAGAGCTCGATACCGTGCTCCTTCAGCTGCTTCCCGAGCTCGTGGACCCGCTTCTTGGACATTGACCCGTCTCCTAATCCTTACGGGGGTTTCCCGTCAACCCGACGCGCAGCGTCTCGACCTCGACCGCGGCCACCGCGCCGCGAAACGCGCGGCCGAACGCGCGCCGGCGCACCGCCCGCTCGAGGCACTGAGCGGATGGGTGGAGCCACGCTCCACGTCCGCCTTCTCGTCGCTGATCGATCACCACGCGCTCTCCATCGATCCTGAGCCGCACGAGCTCGCCCTGGACCGCCCTCGCGCCACAGCCGACGCAGGTGCGGACCGGGGCCGCCACCCTAGAGACCGACCCCCTGCGACTTCCGCTTCTCTGCATCGAGCTCTGCCCGCAGCTTCGCCTCCTCCTCGAGGTAGACGCCCACCGCGTGCTTGATCTGCCGAGCCTTCTTGATGCCGAGCCCGGACGAGTCGGCGAGCTTCATCATGTCGGCCTCGCCGTGGATCGCCTCGACGGTGGGGTACCCCGCCACCTTGAGCTGCTCGATCGTCTTCTCGCCGACGCCGCGGACGCGCGCGAGCCGCTCCTCCTGCGAG
>DASWEI010000190.1:0-23001 GCA_036394835.1 Anaeromyxobacter sp.
ACCTCGCCCACCCGGAGCACGTCGCGGGCGAAGATGGGGAGGAGCGCGGTCGCGCCGCCGAAGAGGACGGCGAAGAGGTCGAGGCTCATCGCCCCGAGGAGGAGCGGCTGGCGGAAGACGAAGCGGACGCCGTCGGTCAGCTCCGCGACGAGGCGTCCGTCTCCCGCCGGCTGCCGCGGCCGCGGCGCGATCGCCGCGAGGCCGACGAGCCCGACCGCGGACAGCGCGACGACGATGGCGTAGGCGAGCCGCGGCCCGCCGAGCGCGATGAGGCCGCCGCCGACCGCTGGCCCCACCACCATCGCGGAGTGGAAGATCGAGGAGCGCCAGGTCGAGGCGTTGAGGTAGTGCTCGCGCGGGACGAGTTCGGCGCCGAGCGCCGAGGTCGTCGGGCGGAAGAAGGCCCGGCCGAGGCCGGCGAGCGCCTGCGCGGCGTAGAAAGGCAGCACCGAGCGGGGCGCCCCGAGCGAGAGGACGAGGAGCCACGCGCCGCTCGCGGCGACGACGACGAGGGTCGCGGCGGACAGGGCGCGCCGGTCCACCCGGTCCGCCGCCCAGCCGCCGACGAGCGTCAGCGCGAGGAACGGCGCGGCCTCGGAGAGGCCGACGAGGCCGAGCGAGAGCGGGTCGCCGGTGAGGGCGTACACCTGCCAGCCGAGGACGGCGCTCTGGATCTGCGTCGCGATCTGGACGGCACCGATCGCGACGAGGAAGGCGCGGTACTCGCGAAACCGCAGCGCGGCATACGCGTCGTGGGCCATCGGGTCGCGGCTACGAGCTCGCGGACGTGTACCGGCCGATCGAGCGGAGCCAGACGACACGCGAGAAGGCCGCGAACGCGGCCGCCCCGGCGAGCGCCGCGACCGCGTCGACGGGGCCGAAGTCCTTCCCGAGCAGCGCCCGCGCCGGGAACGTGGTCATGATCGCGAGCGGGACGACAAACGTGAACACCGCGCGGAGCGCGCCGCGAAAGACGTCGGACGGCCAGCGCGCCGCGTCGAAGATCGAGACGAACAGGTACGACAGGTTGTCCACCTTCACGACGAAGAACGCGGCGGAGACCACCAGGATCCACAGGGAGTAGAGGATGAGCGCGGCGCACCCGAGGAGGAGGGTCGCCGCGACCACGTGGGCGGGCGCCGGCCAGCGCCCGAGCCGGTGGAACGCCACGGCGAAGATGGCGAGGCCGCCGAGGACGTCGACGACGCGCCACGGCTGGAACTTCTGCGTCGACACGAGGAACTGCGCGTCGGCGGGCTTCAGGAGGACGAAGTCGAGCGTGCCCTTGCGGATGTGCTCGACGACGCTCGCGAGCGACGGGTTCACCGCGCCCTCGAGCACCCCCTTCATCACCATGAACCAGCCCATCACGACGAGCGCCTCCTCGAAGCTCCAGCCCGCGATCCCTGCGCGCTTCCCGAACACGACGAGGAGCGGGACGAGCCCCCACGCCGTCCAGAACACGGCGAGCCCCCCCTGCACGAGGAAGTCGAGGCGGTACTGCATCGCGACGGTCGCGGACGCGCGGAGCTGGATCGCGAGGAGCCGGAGGTAGCGGAGCATCGGGTCCGGTGAGCGTAACCCGGCGCGGCGCGGGTTGCCCGCCCGCCGCGGCGCGCGTTCAGCCGACCCGGCGTAGGGTGTCGCGGAGGGCGGTCCGGTATCCGGAGACCTCCGGCATCATGAGATCGCAGAGGATGACGTCGAACCGCTCGCCGGCGCGGATCCGCTGAGCGCCGGCACGGCGCGCCCCGTCCTCCGCCTCGGCGAGCGGCTCCAGGACCTCCTCCTGCAGCGGTGCCTCGGCGGCGGCGCGTTCGGAGAGCCGGTCGCACACGTGCGCGAGGTTCCGCGCCATGTCGGTGCGGGTGGGCTCCTCACCCGCCGAACGCGGAGAAGCGGCGGAGTCCCGCCCGCCAGACGAGGCGCGCGCCCGCCCCGAGCACGCCGACGAACGCCCACTGGATGACGAGCTCGCGCAACGCGGCCGCGCGAGGCGTGAGGCCGATCACCATCTCGACCGGGAACGCGAGCATGTACCGGAACGGCAGGAAGCGCGCCGTCACCTCGAGCCAGCGCGGGAAGAGCTCGAGCGGCACGAGGTAGCCCGAGAAGACGCCGAACAGGCCGAGCCAGACCTCGAAGAGCGCGCCGGAGGACTCGACCCAGAAGGCGAGCGCGCCGATGACCGACATGGCGAGAAAGGTGATGAGCCAGGCGCCGACGATCGCGAGCGGGAAGATCCCGAGCAGGAGCGGGTCGCGCGTGAGCCGCTCGCCGCCCGTGGCGATGAGCGCGCCGAGGGCGATCGGGATGACGGCGACGAGCCGGAGCGGCATCGCCCCGACGTTCTCCGCGGCGTACGCGACGAGCGGGTGGATGGGGCGGAGGAGCCGGTAGGCGAGCGTCCCCTGGCGGATCTCGAAGTTCACCTCCCAGATCACCCACGCGCCCGTCATGAGCCGGACGACGAGCGCGGCGAGGTAATACGCGGTGAAGTCGGCCTGCCCGAACCGGCCGACGGGCGCGTCGCGCGCGACCGCGCTCATGAGCGCGAGCATCACGAGCGGCATCGTCGTGGAGAGGAGCCACACGAGCATCTCGGCGCGGTACGCGACGGCCTCGGCGAGGCCGACGCGGACGAGGGTGGGAACGGCCCGGAGCGCGCTGCGCACCCGAGGAGCGTAACCCGGAAGGCGGAGGCGCGCCCGCGCCGGTTCGGGCGAGCGCGGGCCCTTTCGCGCAGCTACACCTCGCAGCGTGGGCAAGCCGGTCGAGCTGAACGCGGTCCTCGTCGAGCGGGCGGACGTCGCGCCCGGGCTCGTCGTGCTGCGCATCGCGCCGCGCGGGTGGACGCTCCCCGCGTTCACGCCCGGGCAGTTCGCGGTGATCGGCCTGCCCGCGTCGGCGCCGCGCGTCCCGCGCTCGGACCCCGAGGACCCCGGCGCCGACCCGGGCCGCTTCATCCGTCGCGCCTACTCGATCGCGTCCTCGTCGAGGCAGCGCGAGTACGTGGAGCTGTTCGTCGCCCTCGTCACCTCGGGCGAGCTCACGCCGCGGCTCCTCGCGCTCCGCCCCGGCGACCCGCTCTGGCTCGGCGCGAAGTTCACGGGGATGTTCACGCTGCGCGACGTGCCGCCCGACCGGAACCTCGTGATGGTCGCCACCGGCACCGGGCTCGCGCCGTACATGAGCATGCTCCGGACGGAGCTCCTCGGCCGCTCCGGGCGCAGGATCGCGCTCCTCCTCGGCGCCCGTCACTCGTGGGACCTCGGCTACTCCCGCGAGCTCTTCACGATGCAGCGCGAGTCCTCCGAGCTCACCGTCCTCCGCATCGTGAGCCGTCCGAAGGAGGAGCGCGAGCCGTGGACGGGGCCGGTCGGTCACGTGCAGCACTTGTGGAGCGGCGGGGCGCTCGAGAAGGCGTGGGGCTTCCGGCCGGCGCCTGCGGACACCCACGTGTTCCTCTGCGGCAATCCGGCGATGATCGACGACATGACGGTCCTGCTCGAGGGCGAGGGGTTCCGCCTCCATGCGCCGCGCGCCCCGGGCGAGATCCACGTCGAGCGCTACTGGTGATCGCGGGAGACCGCCGCGAAGCGGCTCGGCGACCGCGAGAAGCGATCGGCGCGCGCCGCCGCCCATTCACCGTGCGTATGCGACACACGGCGGAGGGCCGAACGGATCTGCGCCTCTCCGCGCGCCCGGCGAAGGCGGCGGGGACCGTGCACGTCACGATCGAGCAGATGGGAAAGCCGCGGAATCGGAACGGCGGACGCGTAGGCTCCCGCGCGGGGGAAGCGCCGGCGCGCGCCCGGCCGGGCGGGCGCCTGCGCGCCTTCCGCGCACCTCCCGCGAGGATCTGCAGCCGTTCCCGGCGGCGCTATAGGAACGTCCCCAGCCGCGAGGAGATCCCATGGCGACGAAAGCGGAGGAGTTCCGCTATTGGAAGGAGCGGTCCGGCCCGAAGAAGCCGAAGAGCTCGCCCCGACCGCGGCGCGATGTCCCGGTGGACACCTCGCAACCCGGCGTGAGCGCGACCGACCGCAAGGCGGGGCGCAAGGAGTCGGGGCACGCCGCGAAGAAGGCGGCGTACGTGCTCGAGGACTCGGTCGGGAAGCCTTCGCGCCGCTCGACGCGCAAGTCGTCGAACCGTCAGAAGACGGATTCCCAGATGCGCGCGAAGCTGCGAACGGGAGAGGTCAACCCCGGCGCGAGAGGCGCGCGCCCGCGCTGAGCTCGCTCGATCATTCTTCGCTGCGCCGGGGTAGCGCTTCGGGAGCCCGTACGCTCGCTCTCGACCGGAATGTGGACGTGGACGTCGACTTCGACCTCGACCTCGATCTCGCTCACCCTGAGCGTAGCGCCGCTGCAGCAGTGCGGAGTCGACGGCGCCGGCCACCCACTTTGAATCGGCCGATATGGTCATCGGCTGACCGTCATTGCTGTGCATTGGCAGCGTTTGTCAGACCACCATGGCAGAGTTCGTCCATGCCGGCGACGAACACTGCCTCGCAGCAGTCCCTCGCGCTTCCCTTCCGCTGCGGCGCGCGCCGCGGCGCGGGCCACGACTAGGCCGCGCCTGCAGGCCCCCGCGACCAGTATCCGGAGCCCCGGTCGCCGCAAGGTAACCGGGGCTTCTGCATTTCGGGCGCCCGCAACGAGCGGGGCGGGCGAACTTAAAGAGGCTGAAATCGGGACTGACCGACGGCGCGGCCGCGAGGTCATGCCACCGGCTCGCGCGAGCGATGGGAGGTCGCGGCGCGGTATGAGAGCCCGCCGCGCCCGTCACTTCTTGTAGTAACCGACCGCGCAGACCTGATCCCCGACTTGCGTGACGAGGCTCACCTTCGGCTCCTGCTCGGTGCTGCCGGGGCGCTTGTACATGTAGCTCACCTCCGCGATCTTCCCGGGCTTCGCGACCTTCCGAATCTCGGCGCCGAACGACTTCCCGGCGGAGTCCTTGAGCGTCGCCTGGTCCACGCCGAGCCGCTCCGGGATCGCTCCGTGCGCGGTGATCTTCCCGTCGGGGCCGCTGCAGAACGGGTAGAGGTCGCGGTCGTTGAAGCCCTTCTTGTTGATCTTGTCGAGCGTCGCCGCCTTGTCGGCCTTCATCTCGGCGACGATCTTGTCGAGCATCGCCTTCGCCTCTTCCCGCGTGCCGTACTCGGCGCCGTGCGCCAGCCCCCCCGCACCGAGCACCGCCACGACGACCGCGATCCGGTTCCACCGAGCCATGCATGCTCCTCCCGCGGTGCAGGTCCCGGCGGAGACACCCGGCGCCGGGCGATACGCCGCCCTTCGCGACTCGCCCGCGCCATGCGGGCGATTACGTTCACATAGGCGGCGCCGCGGCGAATGAGATCGGCCCGGGCGGGTGACTCCGAGGGGACGCAGTCCCTCCCGGGCATTTCGCCGCGAAGGAACTCCCAACCCAGGCTTCCACGCAACCCGTCGCCGGCGCGGGCGGGCGCCGTCTCCCCCGTGTCTCCCCGCGGGCGGTCGAGCGCGGTGGACTCGCGTGGACTCGCCGCTCGTCACGGGACCGCTGAGTCACAGGGCCTTCGTACGGTTTGGTGTGCGCCGTCGGCCACGCCATCACGCTCGCAGCTACGGTGCTTCCTGCCCGCCAACGCGCGGAACGCCCGCAATCCAGCCAGGAAACCGCCCGCTGCACCGCCCCGGTCGCTCCCTCGGCCCCGCACGCCCACTCCCAGTCGCTGCGTCGGCCCCGCCCGCTCGCGCCGGGTCGCCCTCGGCTCCTCCGCCCCTACTCGGAGTCGAGCCACTGTTGGTACGCCTCGAACGAATGCGGCCGTCCGAGGAAGTCCTTCACGAGGTCGGCCGCGGGCTTCGAGCCGCCGGCCTCGAGGATCGCCTTGCGGTAGCGGCGCGCGGGCTCGGGGCTCATGAGGCCGGCCTCGCGGAACGGGCCGAAGAGGTCCTTCGCGATGACGAGTGACCACATGTACGTGTAGTAGATGGCCGAGTAGCCGTCGAGGTGGCCGAAGGACTCCTGGAAGTAGGTCCCGTCCACGTGGCGGAACGGCGTGTAGCGCTCCTGCAGCTGGCCGACGAGAGCGGTCGTGTCGAGCCCCTCCGGATCGCGGCGGTGCAGCTCGAGGCTCGTCGCGGCGTAGAACATCTGCTGCCGCACCATGAGCCCCTTGCCGTACTCGTCCGCGGCCTTCATGCGCTTCACGAGCGCGGCGGGGATCGCCTCCCCGGTCTCGACGTGGCGCGCGAAGGTGGCGAGCACTCCCGGGTCCCAGACCCACTCCTCGAGCATCTGCGACGGCGCCTCGACGAAGTCCCACTCGGTCGCGACGCCGGACTGCCCCGCCCAGCGCGTGTGGCCGCCGAGCACGTGGTGGAGCAGGTGTCCGAACTCGTGGAAGAACGTCTTCACGTCCCCGTGCTCCATGAGCGCGGGCGCGTCCGGCGCCGGGCGCGGGAAGTTGCAGACGAGGACGCCCTCCGGCAGCCGCACGCCCTGCTGCCCCGCCGCGAGCGTGAACTGGGCGTAGTGCTTGTACTTGCCGTCGCGCGGGTGCATGTCGAGGTAGACGCGCCCGAGGAGCTCCTCGCCCTCTACGACGTCGTAGACCTCGACCTCCGGGTGCCACACCGGCGCCTCGACGCGGCGGTACGCGATCCCGAAGAGCCGCGCGGTCACGTCGAGCACGCCGTCCTTCACCCGCGTGTACTCGAAGTAGGGCCGCACCGACTGCGAGTCGAAGCCGTACTCCTCCGCCTTGATCCGCTCCTGGAGCCAGGCCGAGTCCCACGGCTCGACCCGCTCGGCGCCGGGCGCGTCCTTGCGCTTGCGCCCGAGGAGCTGCGCGTGATCGCGGCGCATGCGCGCCTCGGCGGCGTGCGCGATCTTCTCGACGAACTCGGCGGCCGCGTCGGCCGAGCCGATCATCTTGTCCTCGGTGACGTAGGCCGCCCAGGACGGGTACCCGAGCACGCGCGCGAGCTCGGCGCGGCGCGCGAGCATCCGCGAGAGGACGTCGAGGTTCCGCGGGTGGCCGCGGAGCCGGTAGAGGCGCCAGAGCGCCTCGCGCGCCCGCTCGCTCCGCGCGTACGTCATGAACGGCACGTAGTCGGTGTTGTCGGTCGTGACGGCCACCTTCCCGTCGGGGCCGGCCGGGTGCTTTTTCCGCCAGTCCTCCGGCAGACCGTCGAGGTCGGCGGGATCGAGGTCGAGTCTCCGCACATCGTCCTTGATGTTCCGCCCGAACTCCTGGCCGATCCGGACGAGGTCGTCGCGGAGCGCCCGCACCCGCGCCCGCGTCGGCTCGTCGCGGTCGACGCCGGCGCGCCGGAAGTCGCGCAGACTCTTCACGACGAGGTGGCGCGTCGCGCCGTCCTCCTCGGAGACGTCGAGCGCGGCGAGCGCGTCGTGCAGGCCGCGGTCGAGCGAGAGCTCGGTGGAGAGCGCGTCGACCTCCTGCTCGGCCGCCTCTGCCGAGTCGCGCAGCCGCGGGTCGGGGTGGACGTTCCGCGCGAGGCTTGCGCGCGAGGCCGCCTCGCCGAGCGCCGAGAACGCCGCGTCGAACGCGCGGAGCGTGCCCGCGGCGTCGCGCGCGCCGATCGCCTTCGCGCGCTCGGACTCGACGCGGGCGCGCTCCATGTCGCGCCGGCAACCGTTCGTGAACTCTTCCGGGGTGCGGGTCAGCTCTCGGGACGCGTCGGGGCGCATGGGTGCGGGGATATTAACCGCGCGCCTCGCCGCGGCTACTTCCCTGCGAGCCGCTCAGAGCCCCGGCGCCCGCGCTCGGCCCGCGACGCCGACCCGCCTACATCTCCGGCTTCGTCTCGCGCGTCATGATCCACGTGACCGCGTCCTTCGGCGGCACCCCCTCGTACAGCACGCGGTACACGGCCTCGGTGATCGGCATCTCGACGCCGATCCGGCGCGCCAGCTCGCGCGCGCTCTTCGCGTTCCGGACCCCCTCTGCGACCTGGCCGAGCTCCTTCTGGATCTCGTCCGCGGTCTTCCCCGCGGCGAGGCCGCGGCCGACGGTCCGGTTGCGCGACAGGTCGGAGGAGCAGGTGAGCACGAGATCGCCGAGCCCCGAGAGGCCGGAGAGCGTGAGCGGGTTCGCCCCCTTGCGGACCGCGAGCCGCGAGATCTCGGCGAGGCCGCGCGTGATGAGCGCGGCGAGCGAGTTCGCGCCGAACCCGAACCCGTCGGAGATGCCGGCCGCGATGGCGACGACGTTCTTCACGCAGCCGCCGATCTCGCAGCCGACGACGTCGCCCGACGTGTAGGGCCGGAAGCTCTTCGTGTGGAAGGCGTCCTGCACCTGCCTCGCGATCCGCTCCCAGCGCGCCGCCACGGTGACGGCGGTGGGGAGCCCCTTCGCGACCTCCTTCGCGAACGACGGGCCGGAGAGGACCGCGATGTACGGGTGGAGCGGCACCGGGAGCACGTCCTCCAGCACCTCGCTCATCGTCATGAGCGTCTCGAGCTCGATCCCCTTCGCAACGCAGACGATGGGGGTCCCGGCGTGGACGTGCCGCTTCGCCTCGATCGCCACCTGCCGCACCGCGTGCGACGGCACCGCGACGACGACGAGCTCGGCGCCCTCGAGCGCCTTCGCGATGTCGGCGGCCGCGTGGAGCGACGCGGGGAGCGCCACGCCCGTCAGGTACCGCTCGTTCCGGTGGTTCTTCGAGATGTCGTCGAGGAGCGAGGTGTCCTTGTCCCACGCCGTGACGGTGTAGCCCTTTCCGGCGAGGAGCGAGGCGAGTGCGGTTCCCCACGAGCCGGCGCCGAGCACGGTGCAACGCATGGACGTCCTCCCTTCGAGTGACGTCCATCCTACCCGCGAGGCGCGCCGGCGCGCGCCGGAAACGGGAGGGCCCCGAGCGGGCGACCGACCGGCGCCTCGCGGCGGGAGGACGCTCTTACCCGACGGCGGCGGCGACGAGCTTCTCGAACGGCCACGGCCGGGCGGCCGCGAGCGCGAGCACGCGTCGCCGGAGCGCCGGCCGCCGCGAGAGCGCGAGGAGGAGCCGCGTCCAGGCGGCGTAGGGGAGGAAGCGCCGGCGCCAGTCCGCCTCGTACGGACGGAGGGCCTCGGCGGTCGCGCCGCGGGCGAGCGCGGCGGGGAGGAGCGCCGCGAGGTCGGCGGCGCAGCCGAACGCGAGCGAGAGCCCCTCGCCCGTGAGCGCGTCGACGTACCCGGCGGCGTCGCCGAGGAGGACGAGCCGGTCCGCGACGCGCGCGCGCGCCGCCTGGTCGAAGGGCCCCGCGCCGCGCGGCGCGGAGACCTCCTCGGCGCCGGCGACCCGCCGCGCGACCGCCGGGAAGCGCTCGAGCAGGCGGCGCGGGTCCCCCGACGCGCCGGGCTCGTAGAGGAAGGCGACCCCGACGCGCGCCTGGCCCGCCGGCCAGACGTAGGCCTCGGCGCCCTCGCCGAAGTGGACCTCGACGTCCCCGGACCACGGCGCCACCGCGAAGTGGCGCCGCAGCCCGTACCTCGACGGCGCGTGGGGTGGGAGCGCGAGCCCCTCGCGGCGGCGGGTCGGCGAGTTGAGCCCGTCCGCCCCCACGAGGACGCGGGCGCGGACCTCGAGCCCGGGCGCCTCCGCGACGATGGCGTCCGCCTCGCGGCGGTGGCGGACGACGGGGGCGCCCTGGATCACCTCCGCGCCCGCCTCGCGCGCCCGGGCGAGCAGCGCCGCCGAGAGCGCGGTGCGCCGGACGGCGACGCCGCCGGGCGGCGGCAGGGCGAGGCGCGCCTCGCCCGCGGAGGCGTCGATCCAGCGGATCGCCGCGAGGGACGACCGGTCCTCGGCGGGGACGAGGTCGAGGACGGCGAGGGGCGCGAGGGCGCGGAGGCCGGCAGGGAGCAGCCCCTCCCCGCACGCCTTGTCGAGCGGCCCCTCGCGCCGCTCGAGGACGGCGACGTCGAGCCCGCGCCGCGCCGTGAAGGCCGCGAAGGCGAGGCCCGCCGGGCCGCCGCCCACCACCACGACGTCGCGGACGCGCCCGGTCACCCGCCTCCCCGCCGCCGCGCGCGCCGGAAGGCGAGGTGCGAGCGCGCCGCCTCGAGGACGAGCCGGAGCGGGCTGACGGCCCGCGGCGGCGCGAGCGCGCCCGCCTGGAACCGCCGCAGCGCCTCCTGCCTGCGGAGCTTGCCGGACGAGGTCCGGGGCAGCGTGCCGGGGTCGAGCAGGACGAGCGTGTGCGGCGCGACCCCCGTCCGATCGAGGATCGCTCGACGCGCGGCGGCCTCGACGGCGGCATCGCTCGCGCCGTCCTCCGCGCGCCGCTCCGCGAGGACGAGCAGCGCCTCGCCGTCCCCGCCCGGCGGCACGAACCCGAGGGCGACGGCGCAGCCCGGGCGCAGGCCCGCGAGCCCCGCGAGCGCCGCCTCGAACTCGTCGGGCGCGCGGTTCGCGCCGCGCACCACGACGAGGTCCTTCGCGCGCCCATGGACGAAGAGCTCACCGCCCTGCGCGAACCCGAGGTCGCCCGTGTCGAGCCAGCCGCCGCGCAGCGCCTCCGCGGTGGCGACGGGATCGCCGAGGATCTCGCGCAGGAGCGACGGCCCTCGCACGAAGATCCGGGCGAGCCGCCCCTCGCCGGCGGAAGCGCCGTCGGCGTCGCGCAGCTCGACCTCGACCCCCGGCAGCGGCGCGCCGACGGACACCACCTCGCGGCTCCCCGGCGCGACGACGCCGTCCGTCGCGAGCCGCACGGGGTCGATGCGGCGCCCCTCGAGCGGCCGCCCCGGCCGCGCGAAGGTGACCGCGAGCGCCGCCTCGGCGAGGCCGTAGACCGGCACGAGCGCTCCGCCGTCGAACCCGTGTCTCCCGAACCGCTCGGCGAAGCGGCGCATGGCGTCGCCCGAGACGGGCTCCGCCCCGTCGAGCGCGAGCCGCCAGGGCGCGAGCGAGTGCCCCTCGAGGTCCTCGTCGCGCACGCGCGCGGCGGCGTAGGCGTACGCGAAGCTCGGCGCGGCGGAGATCGTCCCGCGGTGGCGCGCGATCGCGCGGAGCCAGAGGGCGGGGCGCGCGAGGAAGTGCTCGGGGGGGAGGAGCACGAGCGGCCCCGGGTAGCTCATCGCGCCGAGCAGCGCTCCGATGAGCCCCATGTCGTGGTAGAGCGGCAGCCACGACACGAGCACGTCGGCGGGGCCGGGCGCGGTCGCCGCGACGAGCGCGTCCGCCTGGGCGGCGAGCGCGGCGTGCGTGAGCGCGACGGGCTTCGGATCCACGGTCGAACCCGACGAGAACTGCACGAGCCCGAGCGCCTCCGGCGCGACGTCCCGCGAGATGCGCGCCGGGATGCCGGCGAGCTCTCCCGCGTCGCGGCACCCGAGCTCCGGGCGCGCGCGCTCGACCGCGGCGCCGAGCAGCCGGCGCGTGCCGCCGCCCGACACGACGAGGCGCGCGCCGGAGACGGCGAGCATCCGCCCGGTCGCGGCGCCGTACTCGTCCATCCGCCCGAGCCGCACCGGCGGGTAGAGCGGCACCGGCACCGCGCCGGCGAGCCACGCGCCGAAGAAGGCGTCGAGGAACGCGGGCTCGGTGCGCAGCACGATCGCGATCCGGTCGCCGTGCCGGACGCCCATCGCTGCGAACGCCGCTGCGGCGCGCTCGGCCCGGCCGCGGACCTCCGACCACGACAGCCAGGTCTCGCGCTCGTTCAGATCCACGAAGGTGACGCCGGATGGGTGACTCGACGCGCGCGCGAGCGCGTGGGCGAGCGTCGGGTGGCGCGCCGGCGGCGCGGGCGGGCCCCGCAGGATCACGGCGCGCCGTCCTCCGCGGCGGGGAGGTGCGCGGGCGCCGCGCGTGACGCGACGAGCCGGGCGAGGTCGGCGAGCGTCCGTGTCTCCGCCGCGTCGTCGTCCGTGAGGATGACCCGGAATCGATCCTCGACGGCGACGACGAGGCCGAGGAGCGCGAGCGAGTCGAGCCGCTCCCCGAGCGGCTCGTCCGGCGCCGGCGGGTCGCCCTCGAGCCGGAGGTCGTCGCGCGCGATCCGCAGGATCTCGCGCGCGATCGCCCGCTCGCGCCCGGCGAGGCCGCCGACGGCCTCGTCCCAGCGATCCGGCGCGGGAGGGGGAGCAGGGACCATCACGTTCACCACCGGAGCAGGAGCAGCTCGGACGAGAACCCCGGCCCCATCGCGGCGAGCAGGCCGACGTCGCCGGGACGTGCGTCCTTCGCGTCGAGGAAGTCGCCGAGGACGAAGAGCACCGAGGCGGACGAGAGGTTCCCGACCTCGCGGAGCGAGCGCCACGAGCGCTCGAGCGCGGCGGGCGGGAGCGCGAGCGCGCGTCGGAAGGCCTCGATCACCTTCGGACCGCCGGTGTGCGCCACCCAGTGGCGGACGTCGCCGCGGACGAGGCCGTGCTCGGCGAGGAAGGCGTCCACGTCTCCGCCGACGCGCGCCTCGATCACCTCCGGCACCTTCGCGGAGAGGACGACCTTGAAGCCCCCGTCGCCGACGTCCCAGCCCATCACCCACTCCGTCTCGGGGTAGAGGACGGAGCGCGTCGCGACGACACGCGGGCCGACCGCGCCGTTCGCGCGGGCGCCACCGGCGAGGACGACCGCCGCCGCGCCGTCGCCGAAGAGGCCGGTCGCGACGAGGTTCGCGACCGACGCGTCATCGCGCTGCAGCGTGAGCGAGCAGAGCTCGACGGAGAGCATCACGGCCACCTCGCCCGGGAAGGCGCGCAGCGCGTCGGACGCGCGGGCGAGGCCCGCCGCGCCGGCGAGGCAGCCGAGCCCGAAGATCGGCGTCCGCTTCACCGACGACTTGAGGCCGAGCCGGTTCATGAGCTTCGCGTCGAGCGAGGGCGTCGAGATGCCGGTGACGGTCACGAAGTATAGGTGGTCCACGTCGCGCGGCGAGAGCCCCGCCGCCGCGAGCGCGCCGCGGATCGCGGCCTCGCCGATCTCGACGCCGACCCGGATGAACGCGTCGTTCGTCTTTCCGAACGAGTCGAGCGCCGGGTACTCGGCGAGCGGCAGGGCGAGGTGGCGCCCGCCGACCTGGGCAGCGCGGTGCACGTCGGCGAGCCGCTCCACGTTGTGGTGCTTCGTCGCCCAGTAGGCGGAGAGCGCGGCGATGAGCGTCTCCTGGTCGACGTAGTTCGGCGGCAGCGCACGGCCGACGGACAGGATTGCGGGGTGCGTGTCGTCGGCGGCGGCCATCGGCGTCCCAACAGGGATGCCCGCGCGGACTCGCGGTTTCAAGGTCCGGGACGGGTGCCCGTCCCTGGCGTGCTGCGGAGGGAGCCGTCAGGCCTCAGCCGTGGGGAGGGTGAAGGTGAACCGGCTCCCCTCCCCCACCCGGCTCTCCGCCCAGATCATCCCGCCGTGCGCCTCGACGAGCTTGCGCACGATGAAGAGGCCGAGGCCGAGCCCCTCCCCCTCGTGCCGCTGGCCGCGGTAGTAGCGCTCGAAGATGCGCGGGAGGTCGGCCGCCAAGATCCCGGGACCGCGGTCGGCGACGGTCACCTTCACGCTCGCCTCGCCGTCCGGCGCCGCCGTCACGACCACCCGCTCGCGCGAGTACTTGAGGGCGTTCCCGACGAGGTTCGCGAGGATCCGGTCGAGCCGGTCGGGGTCGACGAGCACGTCCGGCAGCTCGCCGGGGATCGCGTTCTCCACCCGTGCGACGTCGAGCACGCCGTCCGAAGTCTCGAGCAGGTCCGCCATGAACGTGCGGAGCGGGATCTTCGACCAGGCGAGCTCGAGGCGCCCCGACTCGGCCCGCGCGGAGTCCGCGAGATCGCGCAGCATCCGGTCGATCCGCTTCGCGGCGGTGATGATGCCGGCGGCGGGGCGGCGCGTGCGGTCGTCCGCGTCGCGGAGCAGCCGCTGCGCCTGCAGCATCACGATCTGGAGCGGGTTCCGCAGATCGTGCGAGACCGCGCGGAGGAGGTCCTCGCGTTGCTCGGTCGTCTCGCGGAGCTGCCGGATCGTGACGACGAGCTCGTCCTCCACATGGGTGCGCAGCGCGTCAAGCTCGTCGTACGGGTGGACGAGGGCGGCGACGAAGAGCGCGTCGAACACGAACCAGAAGGACGCGACGAGGTAGGCGTGCCCGACGACGTTGAACGGATCGTACGGGTGTGCGTACAGCATGAAGCAGAGCTCGCCGTACGCCGTGAGGGCGAGCGCCACCGCGAGCTTCGCCGAGGTCCGCTCGCGGGTGATCCGCCACGCCCGCGCGTGGACGAGCGCGCCCACGGCGGCGCCCGCCGCGACCGCCGCCTCGAGGACGATCTTGAGCCGGGTGAGCCCCACCCCGTCGACGAAGAAGACGGCGCGCTGGGCGGGGAGCGAGAGCTCGACGCCCATCACCACCACGACGACCGCCAGGTTCGCGCCGAGGAGGCGCCCGCGCCTCAGGAGCGGGCTGTCGCTCCGCCGGTCGATGCGCGCGGCGGCGAGGAGCGCCCCGACCGTGATGAAGCGGGCGGCGAGCCAGTAGGCGATCCCGCGCTCGGTCGTCGCGGGGCCGAAGAAGCCGGGCATCCCCGGGAAGACGAGGAGGTGGACGAGCTCCAGGATCGCCGCCGCGAGGAACGCCGGCCCGATGAAGCGGGCGCGCGCCTCGCGGAAGGCGCCCGCCCCGGCCGCGAACCACTGGACCGCGAACGTCGCGATGCCGCCCGCGACGACGGTGGCCTCGAGCGCCGTGTGGACGGGGAGGTAAAGCGAGCCCGGGAACGCGAGCCCGTACGGCTGCGCCGCGAGGAGCAGCGGGATCGGCAGGCCTGCGGCGGCGAGCGCGACTACGGCGCCCCAGGTCGCATCCCTCGTGTTCGCGCGCGCAGTCATCCACGATCCCGGTGGGGTCGCAGTATGCAACCCTCGGCGCCGCCTGGCCAACTCCGACATTTCGCCTCGCTTGCCAAGCCCCCTTGCGGTCTTACGTTCGCGAAATGCGACCGGAAAAGCTCACCGTGAAGGCCCAGGAGGCGCTCTCGGGCGCGCAGGCCGAGGCGCGCCGCCGCGACCACCAGGCGGTCGAGGTCGAGCACCTCGTCCTTGCGCTGCTCGCGCAGGAGGAGGGCGTCGCCCGCCCGATCCTCGACAAGATCGGCGCCGAGCCGTCGCTCGTCGTGTCGCGCGTGGAGGACGAGCTGCGGACGGTCCCGAAGGTCGCGGGGGCGGAGCCGTACCTCGCGAACCGGCTCGCGAAGCTCATCGACCGGGCGGAGGACGAGGCGAAGAAGCTGAAGGACGAGTACGTCTCGACCGAGCACCTCCTGCTCGCCGCTGCGGCGGAGAAGTCTGGCGCCGGCGAGGCGCTGCGGGCGTCGGGCGCGACGCCCGACCGCGTCCGCGAGGCGCTGAAGGACGTGCGCGGCGGCGCGCGCGTCACCTCCCCCGAGGCAGAGAGCCAGTACCGCGCGCTCGAGAAGTACGCGAAGGACCTCACCGAGCTCGCCCGGCAGGGGAAGCTCGATCCCGTCGTCGGGCGCGACGACGAGATCAGGCGCGTCGTGCAGATCCTGTCGCGGCGGACGAAGAACAACCCGGTGCTCGTCGGGGACCCGGGCGTCGGCAAGACCGCCATCGTCGAGGGGCTCGCCCGCCGCATCGTGGACGGCGACGTGCCGGAGGGGCTGAAGGGCAAGCGGCTCCTCGCGCTCGACCTCGCGTCGATGGTGGCGGGCGCGAAGTACCGCGGCGAGTTCGAGGAGCGGCTGAAGGGGGTGCTGAAGGAGGTCGTCGCCTCGGAGGGGAGCGTCATCCTCTTCATCGACGAGATGCACACCATCGTCGGCGCCGGCGCCGCCGAGGGGGCGATGGACGCGGGCAACATGCTGAAGCCCGCCCTCGCGCGCGGGGAGCTGCACGCCATAGGCGCGACCACCGCGAACGAGTACCGCAAGCACGTCGAGAAGGACCCGGCGCTCGAGCGGCGGTTCCAGCCGGTGTTCGTCGGAGAGCCTTCGGTCCCCGACACGATCTCGATCCTGCGCGGCCTCAAGGACCGCTACGAGCTGCACCACAAGGTGCGGATCCAGGACGCGGCGCTCGTCGACGCCGCGCGCCTCTCTCACCGCTACATCGCGGACCGCTTCCTCCCCGACAAGGCCATCGACCTCGTGGACGAGGCGGCGAGCCGCCTGCGCATCGAGATCGACTCGATGCCGACCGAGGTGGACGAGGTGCGGCGCCGCATCGCGCAGCTCGAGATCGAGCGGCAGGGGCTCGTGAAGGAGACGGACGAGGCGTCGCGCGCGCGGCTCGCGCAAGCGGAGAAGGAGCTCGCGGCGCGGAACGAGGAGTTCGCGCGGCTCAAGGGGCGCTGGGACGCCGAGAAGCAGGCGATCCAGGAGGTCTCCGCCGCGAAGCAGGAGATCGACCAGCTCAGGAACGACCAGGCGCGCGCCGAGCGCGAGGCGAACTTCCACAGGGCGGCGGAGATCAAGTTCGGGCGGCTGCCGGAGCTCGAGCGGAAGGCGAACGAGGCGCAGGCGCGGCTCGCGGAGTTCCAGAAGGGCGGGGCGATGCTGCGCGAGGAGGTGACTCCGGAGGAGATCGCCGAGGTCGTCTCCAAATGGACCGGCATCCCGGTCTCGAAGCTGCTCGAGGGCGAGGTCGAGAAGCTCCTCGGGATGGAGGACCGCCTGAAGCTGCGCGTCGTCGGCCAGGAGGAGGCGGTCCAGGCCGTCTCGGCGGCGGTGCGGCGCGCCCGCTCCGGCCTGCAGGATCCCGATCGTCCGGTCGGCTCGTTCATCTTCCTCGGCCCGACCGGCGTCGGGAAGACCGAGACCGCCCGCGCGCTCGCCGAGTTCATGTTCGACGACGAGCAGGCGATGGTGCGGCTCGACATGTCCGAGTACATGGAGAAGCACGCGGTGTCGCGCCTCATCGGCGCGCCCCCGGGCTACGTCGGCTACGACGAGGGCGGGCAGCTCACCGAGGCGGTGCGGCGCCGGCCCTACGCGGTGATCCTCTTCGACGAGATCGAGAAGGCGCACCACGACGTCTTCAACGTGCTCCTCCAGATCCTCGACGACGGCCGGCTCACCGACGGCCAGGGGCGGACCGTCGACTTCCGGAACGCGGTCGTCATCATGACCTCGAACATCGGCTCGCAGGAGATCCAGCGGCTCGCCGGACGACCCGGCGCCGACGTCACGGCCATCCGCGAGGCGGCGCTCGAGAACCTGCGCGCCGAGTTCCGGCCCGAGTTCCTGAACCGCGTGGACGAGATCGTCGTGTTCCGGCCGCTCAGCCGCGAGCACGTCGGCCGGATCGTCGAGATCCAGCTCGCGCGGCTGCGCAAGCTCCTCGGGGAGCGGCGGATCACGATCGAGCTCTCCGAGGCGGCGCGCGAGGCGATCGCCGACGCGGGCTACGACCCCGTCTACGGCGCGCGGCCGCTGAAGCGCGCCATCCAGCGGATGATCCAGGACCCGCTCGCGACGAAGCTCCTGCGTGGCGAGTTCAAGCCGGGCGACCACGTCGTCGTGGACGAGGGGAAGGACGGCAACATCGCGTTCGCGAAGGGCGCGCCGGCGCCCGCCGAGAAGGTCGTCGTGCACTGACGCCGCTCAGGGGCGGCGGCTCAGGGGCGATAGTGGCCGAGCGCTCCAAGGCCGTACCCGTTGTACGAGCCGCCCCAGACGGCAAGGTCCGTCCCAGTCCAGCAGGCCGAGGCCCCGTCGCGTCCGAGCGGCGCGCCCGCGAGCGAGCCCGTGGTCCAGGTCTTTCCTGCGGGGTCGTACCGGTACGGCGTCGCGTCGTAGACGGGTCCGGAGGAGCCGTCGGTGTGGCCGCCCCACACGATCATCTCGGTGCCGTTCCAGACCGCGGAGTGGTCCTTGCGCCGCGCCGGCCCCGTCGTGATCGAGCTCCAGATGCCCGACGCGGCAGCGAACGCGGCCCCGTTCGCTCCCAGCATGGCGTCCCCGCCCCAGACGATCATCTCCGTCCCGGTCCACACGGCGGAGTGGCGCGCGCGAGCCGACAGACCGCTCGGCGGCAGCGCGGTCCAGGATCGGCTCGCAACGTCGAACCGGGCGCCGTTCGAATAGGTCGTCGAGCCCCGGTTCGAGCCTCCCCAGACGATCATCTCGGTTCCGGTCGAGACCGCCGTGTGCAGCCGCCGCGCCTCCGGCGTGCTCACGTCCACCGGGAGCGCCTCCCACGTGTCGGTGTCCGGATCGTACATCGCGCCGGTCTGGAGGACCGCGCTCGCGTTCTCGCCTCCCCAGACGATCATCCGCGAGCCGGCCCACACCGCGGTGTGGCCGCTCCGAGCCGACGGAGCGCCGGTCGTCGACATCGCCACCCATTCGTCGAGCGCGGGATCCCATCGGGCGCCGTCCGCGAGGTACGTCGTGGTCCCGGAGACCGAGGCGCGCCCGCCCCAGACGATGAGGTGCGTACCGGTCCAGAGCGCGGTGGCACCCGCGCGCGCGGAGGGGGCACCGAGCGTCGCGAGCGGTGACCAGGCCCCGCTCGACCGGTCGTAGCGAGCACCGGTCGCGAGGGGGCCGCGGCCGGAGGCGTAACCGCTCCACACGACGAGGTCGCCGGCGACGCACGCCCAGGCGGTCTCGTAGCGACCGGTGGGCTCGCCGGGCGCGCCTACCCGCGTCGGCGTCCAGGTGTCCGCCGCCGGAGCGTACCGGGCGCCGGTGTCGAGCGCCCCGTCGCTGCCGCCCCAGACGATCATCTCCGTCCCGGTCCAGATCGCCGAGGGATAGACCCGCGCCAAGGGGGCGGCCGAGACGTCCGTCGCCGTCCACGTGTTCGTACGGGGATCGTAGCGGCCGCCCGAGGCGACGCTGTGGCCCGTGCCGCTCATGCCGTAGCCGCCCCAGACGATCATCTCCTTGCCGGTCCACACCGCGACGTGGCCGAACCGGGCCTCCGGGGCTCCGGTCGTCGGGAGAGGAGCCCACTCGTCTGTTTCGGGATCGTAGCGGGCGCCCGTCTGCAGATAGCTCGCCGCGCCGAGGCCGCCCCACACAATCATTTCCGTGCCGGTCCACACGGCCGCAAAGGAGCTCCGGGCCGAGGGAGCACCCACGGTGCTCACCGGGCGCCACCGGTTCGCCGCAGGATCGAAGCGCGCGCCGGTCGCGAGCCCGCCGGCGCCGGCCTGTCCGCCCCAGACGATCATCTCCTTCCCTGTCCACACCGCGACGTGGTCCACGCGCGCAGCAGGCGCGTCGAGCGCCGGCAGCGGGGTCCACGTGTCGGACACGGGATCGTAGCTCCCGCCCGTCGAGAGGTACGAGACGCCGGCGTACCCGCCCCACACGATCATCCGCGTTCCGGTCCAGACGGCGGTGTGCTGCTCGCGGGCAGACGGCGCGTTCGTGGTGTTCGTCGCCGTCCAGGTGTCCGTGCCCGGCACGTAGCGCTGCCCGGTCTGGGCGTCGCCCGACGTCGTGTACCCTCCCCAGACGATCATCTCCTTCCCGGACCACACGGCGGAGTGCCGCCTCCGCGCCGGGGTGACGGTCGCGGTGGGGACCCAGGAGTCGAAGCGCGGGTCGTAGCGGCCGCCGCTGCTGAACGAGGTCCCGCCGCCGAGGCCACCGCTGCCGGTGTTCTCGCCCCCCCAGACGATCATCTCCGTTCCCGTCCAGACGGCGGTGTGGTGAAGCCGCCCGCCGGGGACGCGCTCGGTCCGCCACGTCGCGGGACCCGCCGCCGTGACAGGGTACTCGTTCGAGGTGAGGCCGCTCGAGGTGAGCGCCTTCAGATCGAAGCTCGACTCCCGCGGCATCCGGCTCTGGATCGTCGTGTTGGTCCAGCCGTCCACCTGCGCGGCGGTCGCGTCGTAGAGGACGCTCCCCGCCGGCGTGACGAAGGCGTCGCCGAGGACGGACTGCGGCGCGCCCGAGGCGACGTAGTAGGGCTCGACGAGCCCGATCCACGGAACGATTTCGTAGCTCGCCGTCGCGGCCGCGAGGGACGGCAGCGTCGCGACGACCGCATGGCTCCCCGGCGCGAAGTCGGTCGGGACCGTCGCCACGAGGTATGACGACGTCCAGGTGGAGACGGTCGCGGGGCGGCCGCCGATGGTCACCGTACCCGCGGACGCGCCGAAGCAGCGGCCCGAGATCTGGAGCGGGCCGCCGGTCGTTCCGCTCGCCGGGAAGAGCGAGGTGATGACCGGTCCCGAGTACGTCACGGTCACCGTGCCGGTGGCGGCGCGCCCGGTCCCGTCGGACACGGTGTACTCGAACGAGTCGCTGCCCGAGCCGCCCGCGTCGGCGGCGTAGACCGCCGCCTTGCCCGAGATCGCGACGGTCCCCTGGGCGCCTTGCGTGACCGACGCCAGCGTGAGCGGATCGCCGTCGGCGTCCGTGTCGTTCGCGAGGACCGCGACGCGCACCGACTCGCCAGGGCAAGCCACCGCCGCGTCCGCGACGGCGACCGGCGAGTGCGGCACCGGGGCGAGCACGACGATCGCGACCGCGGCGTCGCCCGACTGCGCGCCGAGCGGGTCGTTCACGCGGAAGGTGAGGCCGTCAGTCCCCGACCAGCCAGGCGCGGGGGTGTAGGTGACCGAGAGCGGCGCCCAGCCCGAGGTCGCGGTCAGCGTGCCGTGCTGCGGCAGGGTCTGGACGGAGATCCGGAGGGCGGTGACCGCGTCGTCGGGATCGGTCCCGGTGAGGACGAAGCTGACCGCGACCCCCGCGTCCGTGCCGACGGGCGCGATGGACGTCGCGAAGGGCGGGTCGTCCACCGCGGCGACCGCGATCGAGACGGTGGCGGGATCCGACACGCCGCCGTCCGGATCCCTGACACGGTAGGTGAACGAGTCCGGCCCAGCGTAGTTCGTGGCCGGGAGGTACGAGACCGAGAGCGGCGCCGGGCCCGTCGCGGGGCTCACGGTCCCGTGGGCGGGCGGCGCGACGAGCTCGACGGAGAGGTCGGCCGTCGCCGACTCCACGTCCGTTCCGGTCAGCACGATTGCCGCTGCGACGTCCTCCGTCGCGTTCACGTTCCGCGGCGTGGCCGACGGGAGGTCGTTCACGGCATTCACCGTGACGCTCACCGTGACGACCTCCGACGGCTCGCCCCCCGGATCGGTCACCCGGTACGAGAAGGAGTCCACGCCCGAGAAGTCCGGGTCCGGCACGTATGCGGTGGCGAGCGGCGCGGGGTTCGGCGCCAGGGCGACGGAGCCGTGGGCAGGATTCGTGACGATGCTCACCACGAGCAAGTACTCCGCCGACTCCACGTCCGCGCCGGTGAGCGTCACCGCGACCGGCACGTCCTCGTCGGTAACGAGGGGCGCGAGCGGCGCCGCGACGGGCGCGTCGTTCACCGGCGCCACCGAGATCGAGACGGCGACCGGCGTCGAGCGCGCGCCCGCGGTGTCGACGACCCGGAAGGCGAACGAGTCCGCGCCGGAGTAGTTCCCCGCGGGCGTGTAGGTCACGACGAGGGGCGCAGGGCCGGAGGCCGGCGTGAGCGTCCCGAACATCGGGGTGACCGCCAGCTCCACCTGAAGGTCGGCCGCGAGGTCCTCCGCGTCCGTGCCGGTCAGCACGAGCACCAGCGGGACGTCCTCGACCGCGCTCACCGTCATCACGAAGGGGGTGGCGACGGGCGCCGCGTTCGGCGCGGTGACCGTGACGTGCACCGTGGCGGTCGCGGTCGCCCCCTTCCCGTCGCTCACCGTGTACGTGAATGCGTCGTCGCCGGTGTAGCCGGCGGCGGGCAGGTACGTCACCCGGAGGGGGCCGTGCGTCACCGAGCCGTGCGAGGGCTGGGTCGTGCTCGAGACGACCAGCGGATCGCCATCGGGATCGACGTCGTTCGCGAGCACGTTCACGTCGACCGGCTCGCCGCGCGTGGTGCTCGCCTGGTCGTCCGACGCGACGGGGGCGCGGTTACCCTGCGGCGCGTCGCCGCCTCCGCCCGAGCAGGCGGTGACGGCGAGGGTGACACCGAGCAGCGTGGCTCGCGCCGCGGCGCGTTGAAAACCGTGCATGTGGGGGCCCCCCTGGCCGATGACGAAGACGGGGGACCTTCCCCGGTACATTGACTGTATGTCAAGGCGGATCGGGGGGTTCGGCGGGACATCGTCTCCTTGACACCGCCCGCGCGCGGGGACAAGTACGGACATCCGGTGGATTCCGGCCGCGGTCGGCCGACGCCGCTCCACCCCCGAGGTACGCCTGACCCGCACGCGCCGATCGAAGAACGCCCTCCCGGTCACCCTGGGGACGCTCCTCCTGGTGCTCGGCTGCTCGAGCGGCGACGCGTCGCGCCCGCCCGGCGTGGTCCGGCTCGCGATGGCGGAGGAGCCGCCGCAGCTCGACTCGACCCGCGCGACGGATCAGGTGAGCAACCGCATCCTCGGGCACGTCATGGAGGGGCTCACCCGCTACGGGAAGTCCGGCGACATCGTCCCGGGCGTTGCCGAGCGCTGGGAGCTCGGCGAGACCCACGCCACGTTTCACCTCCGCGCCGGCGCGCGCTGGGCGGATGGGAGCCCCGTCATCGCCCGGGACTTCGTGTTCGCCTGGCGGACGGCGGTGGACCCGAAGACGGCGTCCGAGTACGCGTTCATCCTCTACCCCGTGAAGAATGCCGAGGCGATCAGCCAGGGGAAGCTCCCGCCGAGCGCGCTCGGCGCCCGTGCCCGGGACGACCGGACGCTCGAGGTCGACCTCGAGCGCCCGACCGGGATCTTCCTCGGCCTGACGGCGTTCACGACCTATCTCCCGGTGAAGCAGGCGTTCTACGACGCGCGGCCAGGTCGCTACGCCGCGGACGCGAAGGACCTGCTCGCGAACGGCCCGTTCATCCTCGCGGAGTGGGTCCATGGCGCGCGCCTCGTCCTCGAGAAGAACCCGCGCTACTGGGACGCCGCGAACGTCTCGATCCAGCGGATCGAGGTGCCCTACTTCACGCAGGATCCGAGCACCGCCTACAACCTCTTCAAGGACGGCAAGATCGATCTGACCGGCCTCGACCGGGACCTGCTCGGACGCGCGCAGGCGGACCGGTTCCGGATGAAGGCGTTCG
>DASWEI010000191.1:0-25549 GCA_036394835.1 Anaeromyxobacter sp.
ACTTGGCGGAGCGGACCGCCTCGTCGCGAAGCTTCGCGTCGCGGATAGAGCAGCGGAGCACGGCGAGCAGGAGCTCCCGCGCGACGCCTTACGCGATGAGCTTGTGGTGGGGGAAGAACGGGAAGCGACCGACAGCGCCGCGAGCCGCGCAGATGTCCTTCGACTTCGCCTCGCCTGCGGCGAGGCTACGCTCAGGACGAACGGGAGGGGCACGGCCTCGAGCTCGACCGGACGTCCGCGCACCCTGAGCGTAGCGCCGCCGACGGCTGCGCGGAGTCGAAGGGGCCACGACCCCGACCTCTACGGCAGGAATTCGCTCGCCGGGAACAGGAGCACGTCGGCGATCGTCTCCGCCCCGACGAGCAGCATGAGGAGTCGGTCGAGCCCAACCGCCACCCCACCCGCGTCCGGCATCCGCCCGAGCGCCGCGAGGAACGGCTCGTCGAGCGGGTAGACGCGCCGCCCGAGCCGACGCCGCTGCTCCTGCTCCTCGACGAGCCGGCGCCGCTGCTCGGCCGCGTCGGTGAGCTCGCTGAAGCCGTTCGCGAGCTCGAGCCCACCCGCGTACAGCTCGAACCGCTCGGCGAAGCGCGGGTCGTCCCGCTTCACGCGCGAGAGCGCCGCCATCGGCGCCGGCCAGTCCGTGAGGAAGCACGGGCGCGCCGTGCCGAGGTGCGGCTCGACGGCGTCGAGCATCACCCGGAAGAAGACGTCGTCGAACGGCTCCCCCGGCGGCCCCGGATCGAGGCCGGCGCGCCGGGCCGCCTCAGCGAGGCGCGCCGCGTCGTTGTCGCACGCGGCGAGGTCGATCCCCGCGTGGCGCCGGAAGGCGTCCGCGACGCTGAGCCGCTCGAAGGGAGGCGCGAGATCGAGCGCGAGGCCGCCCCGGAGCGCGCGCGGGAGACCGTCGGGCCCGAGGGCGCGCGCGCACGACGCGACGAGCGCCTCGAGGTCATCCATGATCCCGCGATAGTCCGTGCCCGCCCGGTAGAGCTCGAGCATCGTGAACTCGGGGTTGTGCGACGGCGACACCTCGCCATTCCGGTAGACGCGCGCGAGCTGGAACACCCGCGGCATCCCGGCGGCGAGGAGCCGCTTCATCGCGAACTCGGGGCTCGTGTGGAGGAAGAGCGGCGTGCGCGCGCCGCCCCGCTCGGGCGCGAACTCCGCCTCGAACGCCTGGATGTGCGGCTCCATCCCCGGCGCCGCCACGAGCGAGGGCGTCTCGACTTCCTCGTAGCCCATCGCGCCGAGCGCGCGACGCACCTCCGCGCCGAGCCGCGCGCGGGCCCGCGCGTTCCTGAGCCGGACCTCCGGGATCACGCCGGGACTCTACCGCACGCATCCACTCGCCGCCCTTCTCCCGTCATTCCCGGAGGTTCGCGTCGTCAACCGCACTGCGTCCCGGTGGTTGACGAGCCCTCCCTCGCTGGTATCCTTCGCCGCTCCGATGGCGACGACCGGCGAGAGCGGGACGGGCGGATCTCGCCCCGACGCGGGGGCGCTGCACCACGAGGACGTGGGCAGCGGCCCGCCGGTGGTGCTCGTCCATGGCTGGTCGCTCTCCTCCGCGGTGTTCGAGGAGGAGGCGGCCGCGCTCGCGCGCGTCCACCGCGTGGTCGCGCCCGACCTGCGCGGGCACGGCCGCTCCGCGGGGGGACCGTTCGTCCTCGCCGACCTCGCGCGCGACCTCGCCGCGCTCCTCGACCGGCTCGGGCTCGAGGGAGCCGTCCTCGCCGGCTGGTCGCTCGGAGCGCAGGTCGCGCTCGCGGCGCTGCCGCTCGTCCGGACTCGGGTCCGGTCGCTCGTGCTCGTCTCGGGGACGCCGCGCTTCACCGCGGGCGAGGGGTGGGAGCACGGGCTCTCCGCCCAGACCGTGGAGGTGCTCGCGCACCGCGTCCGGCGCGATCCGGCGCGCGCGCTCGGCCGGTTCTTCGACGGGATGTTCGCGGTGGGCGAGCTCGACGAGGAAGGTCGCCGGCGTGCCGCCGCGCTCCGGGCGCGCATCGCGCTCCCCGGTCCGGCGGCGGCGCAGGCGGGGCTCGACGTCCTCGCGGGCGAGGACCTCCGCACGGCGCTCTCGCGGGTGGACCTCCCGACGCTCGTCCTCCACGGCGAGGCGGATCCGATCTGCCCGCTCGGCGCGGCGCGCGCGACCGCCGCGGCCGTCCCGAACGCCCGGCTCGAGGTCGTCGCCGGTGCGGGCCACGCGCCCTTCCTCTCCCGGCCCGGCACGCTCGCGCGCGCGCTCGGGTCGATGGCCGGGGCGCGGGCGTGAACCGGGTCGACAAGCGGCGCGTCCGCGCCGCCTTCTCGCGCTCCGCGACGGCGTATGACGCCCGGGCGACGGTGCAGCGGCGGGTCCGCGAGCGGGTGGTCGCGCTCCTCGCCGAGGCAGCGCCGCGCGCCGGGCGAGCGCTCGACGTCGGCGCCGGGACCGGGGCGCTCCTCGCCCGCCTCGCGGAGGCGCGGCCGGACCTCGCGGCCGCGGCGGTGGACCTCGCGCCGGGCATGTGCGCGGCCGTCCGCGCCGCCGCGCCCCGGGCGCTCGTAGCCGCCGCCGACGCCGAGGAGCTGCCGTTCAGGGCGGGGGCGTTCGAGCTCCTCGTCTCGACCTCGACGTTCCAGTGGCTCCCTCGGCTCGAACCCGCGCTCGCCGAGGCGCGCCGCGTGCTCGCGTCGGGCGGGCTCCTCTGCGTCGCGCTCTTCGGGCAGCGGACGCTCGTGGAGCTGCGCGACGCGTGGCGAGTCGCCTCCGGCCCCGCCGCGGCCGGGCGAACGCACGCGTTCCTCTCGCGCGCGGACGTGCTCGCGGCGCTCGAGGCGGCCCGGCTCCGGGATGCGACCGTCTTCGAGGAGGACCTCGTCGAGTGGCACGAGGACGCGCGGGCGGTGCTCCGGGCGCTGAAGGGCGTCGGCGCGTCGAGCGCCGTCCCCGGCCGCGCCGGGCTCGGCGGGCGCGCGCGGACGCTCGAGATGCTCCGGCGCTACGACGAGGCGCACGCGGGACCGCAGGGCGTGCCCGCGACCTATCACGTCGTGTACGCGGTCGCGCGACGTTAGACCCCGAGCTTCGCCTCGAGCTCCTTCACCTTCGCGCGCAGGTCCTTCTCGCGCGCGAAGCGCGCGGTCACGTCCCGCACGATCGCCGCCGGTCCGAGGATGTTCCCCGCCTCGTCGCGCATGAGCTGGATCGTGAACTCGATGGAGAGCGGCGCGCCATCCTTGCGGAGCGCCGGGACGGAGAGCACGTCCGTCGCGTAGCGCGTCACCCCCGTCTCCATCACCCGGTCCCAGTTCTGCCAGTGCCGGGATCGGAGGCGTTCCGGGATGATGAGATCCATCGACTTCCCGATCGCCTCGGCGGCGGTCCAGCCGAAGATGCGCTCGGCGCCGGCGTTCCAGAGCCGGATGACGCCCTCTCGATCGGTGAAGAGGACCGCGTCCGCGGCCCCCTCGACGATGCGAACCACGAGGTTCTCGAGCGAGCTTTCCATTCTGCGCCTCCGGGGTGTGATCATCATGCACCGGTTCGGGGTTCGCCCCAGCCCCGATGGGTGACGGACTGGCGGTCGTTCGGCTACGCTCGGGGCTGCACCCGCTCTCGCGTGGAGGGATTTCCGATGAGAAAGCTCGCAGCATCGCTCCTGGCAGTGCTCCCGCTGCTCGCCGCGGCCCAGGACGCGGCCCAGCAGCCCCAGCCGCAGACGGCCGCGCCGCAATCCGCGCCGCCGCCGGCCCAGGCGCAGGCGGCCCCGACAGCGCAGCCGGCGCCGCAGTATCCGCCGCAGTACGCGCCGCCGCCGCAGTACACGCCGCCTCCGCCCCAGGCGCAGCCGCCTGCGCAGGGGCAGCAGTACGCCCAGCCGCCGCAATACGCCCCGCCGCCGCAGTACGCCCCGCCGCCGCAGTACGCACCGCGGCAGCCGCCGCCGCAGCAGCCGCTCTCGTATCGGCCCGCGTTCCAGCGCGACAGCTGGTACATCGGCTTCGGCCTGGGCGGCGCCGACGGCTCGATCAAGGATGCCGCCGGCACCGCTTCGTTCAAGGAGTTCTTCGGCAAGAGCCCGACCACGGTGTCGCTCAACTTCAAGGTCGGTGCGACGCTCACGCCGAAGCTCCTCCTCGGCCTCGACGTCAGTGGCATCAGCTCGAGCGCGTCCGAGTCGGGCGTGACCGCCACGATGACGATCGCGAACTACGACGCGATGCTGACGTTCTTCCCGATGGAGCGCGGCTTCTTCCTGCGCGGCGGCGTCGGCCTGTCGCGTCTCGCGCTGGACATCTCGGGTGGAGGCTTCAACGGCTCGACGTCGTTCTCGGGCTCGAACCTGACGGGCGGCGTGGGCTACGCCTTCTGGCTCGGCCGGACGTTCAACCTCACCGTGAACCTCGACTTCTCCGGTCAGAGCTGGGGCGACAACAACGGCGGGACCACTGGGCCGCAGTCGTCGTCGTTCTGGGCGCTCGGAGCCGGGTTCGACTGGTACTAGCGCTTCCCCGCCGAACGCCGGGCGCACCGGCGCGAGCGGATGGTACGGGGCCCCGGGCGATCGCCCGGGGCCTTCTTCATTCGATCGTCCCGAGCGGCAGGAGCGTCCGGCCCCACACCTCGTTCAGGATCTGCGCGGCGCCGATGTAGATGGCGCCGAGGCCGCAGAGGATCCCCTCGTACCCGGCGACGCGCTGGAGGGTCGCGCTCCCGGTCGCGTCCGCGATCGCGAGCAGGAAGAACAGGATCGTGAGGGCGAAGAACACGATCATCACGGCGCGGTTCATCTTGAGCGTCGCGACGAAGAGCACGACCGTGAAGAGCCCCCACACGAACAGGTAGGCGGCCATCCCGCTTCGATCGGCCGCGTCGGCGAGCCCGAAGCGCGGCATGACGAGGAGGGCGACGAGCGACAGCCAGAACAGCCCGTACGCCGTGAACGCCACGGTGCCGAAGGTGTTCCGCTTCTTCCATTCCATGAGGCCGGCGACGACCTGCGCGACCCCGCCGCTCGCGATCCCGAGGGCGAGGACCGGGCTCGAGAGCGCGAGGAAGCCGACGTTGTGCAGATTCAGCAGGATCGTCGTGATGCCGAACCCCATGAGGCCGAGGGGGGCGGGGTTCGCCGAGGTGTCGCGAAGGATCGACGCGGCGACGGCGCGCGCCTGGCGCAGCGATATCGGCGTGCCGGGGTGTGGCAGCGCGGATCCCAAGGAATGACCCTGCTTCATGTTCCTCCATCTCGTCGGGGGGACACTCGGCCTGAGGCCTCGCGACCCCCCGATCCCCCCGCTCGCTCCGACGGAGCCTCATCCGGCTCCGCCTTCGCTCGCTCCGGCGATCTGGTTCTTCTACCAGGGATTCGCGAGCTTGTGACCCTCGCCCGCGAGGGCTAACATCGACCCATCTTGGCCGAGGCCGCCTCTCAGACCGCCTCCTCCACCTCCGAGTTCAAGCCGCACCTCTTCGGGAAGTTCTTCCTCCTGCAGCGGCTGGCGATCGGCGGGATGGCGGAGATCTACCGTGCCCGCGTGAAGGGCATCGGGGACTTCGAGAAGGAGCTCGTGGTGAAGCGGATCCTCCGCGCGCGCGCGCAGGAGGAGAACTTCGCCAAGATGCTGGTGAACGAGGCGAAGCTCACCGTCCAGCTCACCCACTCGAACATCGCCCAGATCTACGAGTGCGGGAAGGCGGACGGCGACTACTACATCGCGCTGGAGCTCGTGAACGGCGTCTCCATGAAGGAGATGATGTACGCGTTCTCGAAGGCCGGCGCGAACCTCTCCCCCGAGCAGGCGATCTTCCTCGTGCTGCAGCTCCTCCAGGGGCTCTCGTACGCGCACCGGAAGCTCGACGCGAACGGCAACCCGTTGAAGGTCGTCCACTGCGACGTCTCGCCGGACAACTGCCTCCTCTCCTGGGAGGGTGAGGTGAAGCTCCTCGACTTCGGCATCGCGCGCGCGGCAGCCGAGTCGCAGCTCTCCAACTACAAGGAGGGCATGCTGATGGGGAAGCTCGGGTACGTCGCGCCCGAGCAGGCTTCCCTCGAGAAGCGCTGGGACCACCGCGTCGACATCTTCGCGGTGGGCATCATCCTGTACGAGCTGCTCACGAAGCAGAAGCCGTTCCCGAAGGCGACGGACGTCGAGTCGCTCATCGACTCGCGGCGCGCCAAGGTCGTGCCCCCGTCCGCGATCGAGCCGCGCCTCCCGAGGGATGTGGACGCCATCGTCGCGAAGGCGCTCGCCTACGACCCGGACGATCGCTACCTCGACGCGCGCTCGTTCGCCGACGCGCTCGTGGACGTCCTCTTCCCCACGCCGCACTCGTCGATCCAGGACCACCTCGGCCAGCAGATGAAGCAGGTCTTCGCGGAGAAGATCGCGAAGCAGCGTCAGGGACGGGCGCACGACCCGCTCATCATGAAGGTGCTGTCGAACGCGGCCGAGCTGCGCGCGCAGGCCGACCAGCAGGAGCGGGGGCCCGCCCACACCCCGACGCCCGGCGGGTTCCCGACCATCGACGTCTCCCCCGATCCGCACCTCCTCGCGTCGCAGGACGCGGCGCGCGCGGCGCGGCGCGGTCCACAGATAAGGATCGTCCACCGCGGCATCCGGCTGCGCTGGGCGGTGCTCGTCGGCCTCCTCCTCGCGGCGGGCGGATCGGCGGCGTTCCACGTCGCCGCGCCCTACCTGCGCCCCGGAATCGTGCTCGTCACCTCCGAGCCGCAGGGGCTCGAGGTGAGCCTCGACGGCCAGCGGACCGGTTCCACCACGCCGGCGGTGATCGAGAACGTGCTCCTTGCCCAGCCGCACACCGTGACGCTCGGCGGGCCGCGGGTGAAGGAGGTCACGGCGGTGGTGCCGCGCGACCCCGGGCAGCTCGTCGCGCGCGTGCACGTGCGGCTCCAGTCGTCGTTCGGCGCGATCACGATCGAGAGCGTCCCGGCCGGCGCCGAGATCGTGCTCGACGATCGGCCCGCCGGCCGCACCCCGCTCACGCTCGGCGACGTGCGGCTCGACCAGCGCCACCGGATCGATCTCGTCCTCGCCGGCCACGAGATCGATCAGTTCGTCGTGCTGCCCGAGAACGACGGCGTCCGCTTCACGCGGCGCCTCGCCAGGGCCGAGTCGAGGGGGAAGGCGCCGCAAGCGCAGTCACCCTGACCGTGGGGATGGAATGAAGCTCGTCATCGAGGACGAGGCGGGGACCCGGTCCATCGTGCCGTTCGCGGCCGATGCGATCGTGGTCGGCCGCGGTACGGAGGACGTCACGTTCCGGCTCGGCGACCGGAACGTCTCGCGCCGCCACGCCCGCTTCCTGCGCCAGAGCGGGGCCATCTTCGTCGAGGACCTCGGCAGCCTGACCGGGACGCGCGTGAACGGCGAGCGGATCGCCGCGCGCCGCAAGCTCCGCGACGGCGACCTCGTCCAGATCGGGGACTACGACCTCGCCGTGCTCGCCGAGGGCGCCGTCATTGACCCCGGCGCGCCACCGCCGCTCCCGATGCCGCAGCGCACCGACCCGAACGCGGTCACGGTGAAGCTCGCCACGGTCGAGCTGACCCCGCCCGCCGAGGTGACCGCCCCCGTCCTCGCGCCGGCCCCGCGCCCGCGCGGCGCGGGCCGCGTGGTCCGGTTCGCGCTCGCCGTCGGCGTCGTCGCGCTCGCGGTCGGCCTCCTCGTGGGCTGGGTGGTGGGCGCGCTCACCGGGGCCGCGCCGCTCACGCCCCCTTGAAGCGCGGCGGGCGCCGCTCCTCCCAGGCGCTTCGCCCCTCCCTCAGATCGGCGCTCTCGAACGCGCGCCGCCGCAGGTCGGCGATCTCCTCGCGCTCCGCCGGGGAGAGCCCCCGCTCGTGGGTCCCCTCGAGAAGGCGCAGGATCCGCTTCATGCCGCGGACCGCGAGCGGCGCGTTCTCCGCGATCTCGGTCGCGAGCGCGAGGGCGTCGCCCTCCACAGTCGCCGCCGGCGCGACGCGGTTCACGAGCCCCCAGGCGAGCGCCGTCTCCGCGTCGATGGGACGTCCGGTGAAGAAGAGCTCGCGGGCTCGCGCGACCCCGACGAGATCGGCGAACCGCCGCAGTCCGCCCTCCGGGTACACGACGCCGAGCTTCGCAGGCGTCATCGCGAGCTTCACGCCGGTTCGCGCGACGCGCAGGTCGCACGTCACCGCGAGCTCGAGCGCCCCGCCGAAGGCGAACCCGTTCAGGAACGCGATCGTGGGGCACGGGATCTCGGAGAGCGCGTCGGCCGTCCGCTCCACCGCCTCGTCGGGACGGTCGCCGCGGCGGGAGGTGAGCGCCATCTCCGCGATGTCGAACCCGGAGGAGAAGGCCTCGTCGCCGGCACCGCGGAGGACCAGACAGCGCACGCCATCGCGGGTCGCGCGGAGGAACGCCTCCTCGAGCTCCTCGAGGGCCCGGAAGTCGAGCGCGTTCCGCTTCGCGGGGTTCTCGATGACGAGCACGCGCGCGAGGCCCCGGTCCTCGGCGCGAATTCGGGGGGGCGCGGTCACACGCGCGACGTTAGCGCGGCACCCTCGGGTGGGCAACCGGATGCGGCCCGCCCGCGCCCGGTCTCCGCAGGGTGAGCGACCGCCGCGGGGCTCGCACGCCGGCCGCGTCGTCGCACGTTCCAGGCATGTGGGTCATCGCGCTCTCGCTCACCGCGGCCGGATCCGGCGCCGCGTGGGCGAAGCTCGCCGCGCGGCGCGCGGGCGAGCCGACGACGGCGTTCGCGATCCACGCGCTCCTCGGCGGTGCTGCCGCGTTCGGGCTCGCGCTCGCCGCGTACGAGGCGGCCACGGGGGTCGGCTTCGACCTCCGCTGGGATCAGATCGCGCGCGGCGACGCGGCGGCATTCCTCTTCGCGGCCGCGGTGGGGCTCGTCGAGGAGGGCGCGAAGCTGACCGGGCTCCTCCTCGTCATCGAGCGCGGCGTGCGCACCCGAGTGGCGCTCGCGGCGGCTGTGGGCGTCGCAGCGGGGTTCTCGGCGCTCGAGACCGTCGCCGTCCTGGGCGGCGAGCGGAGCGGCGTCGCCTTCACCCGCGCGGCGCTCGGGCCGGTCGCCCACGCGCTCCTCGCGGTGCCCTTCGCGCTCGCGGTTGCCCCCGCGCTCCGCAGCAAGCGGCCCGCGCGGGCGCTCGTCATCCCGCTCCTCACGTCCGCGGCCCTCCACGGCGCGGGAGACCTGAGCCTCGCCATCCCGGGCCTCGGGCCCCTCGGCTACGGTCTCGCGCTCGCCGCGCCGGCGCTCATGCTGTTCGCCCACGCGCGTGCGCGGCGGCGGCGGACCGCGCCCGGAGCCATCCCGACCTGGAAATGAAAAGGGTCCGCTCGTTGGCGGACCCTCGCACGCACCGGGGGAGACCACTCCTCGGTTCACCGGCGGGAGGCCGGTTCTGCGTCTTTGCCATCCATGGACACGGAGTCCGACACCGTCAAGCCCTCGCGTCCACGCTCCCCACCCGGGGAGGCCGCGGGCGCCGCCGTCGCGGACCTCGCCGCGAGCCGCGACGCGAGCAGCGTCCGGACCGCGCCGGCGACGTCCTGGTAGCTCACCGGCTTGCGGAGGAAGAGGGTCACGCCGAGCGACGCGAGGCGCTCGCGCTCTCGCTCGCCTCCGGACGTGATGACGACGATCGGCATGTCGGCGAGCGTGGGCTCCGCCCGGATCTTCTCGACGAGCGTGATGCCGGAGAGGATCGGCATGAACACGTCCGTGACGAGCACGTCCACCGGGGGCGTGCGGAGCAACCGATCGAACGCCGCGGCGCCGTCGCTCGCGAGCTCGACGCCGAGCGTCGGCAGATCGTCCGATTCCGAGAGCCGGCGCAGCGCGGCCGAGTACATCGACGCGACGAGCGCGTTGTCCTCGACGAGCAGGAGCCGGATGGACGGGTCCGGCCCGCGCGGCGCGCCGATCTTCCGCGCGACCTCCGCGAGGCGGTCGCGGTCCTCGGCGCGGTCCTCCGGGACGCGGACGGCGACGCCGCCGGGCGCCTCGAGCGACTGGGCGCGCTTGCGGACGATCTCGACCTGCAGCTCCACCGGCTCGAGCAGCTGGGGGAACGAGACGACGAGCGTGACGCGCTCGCCGAGCTCGAAGTCGCGCTCGGTGCGGATGAAGAGGCCCCTCTCCGAGAGGTTCTCCGTGTAGTCGAGGACGCTCTCGGCACCGACGTACTGCACCGCGAGTATCAGGGGAAAGCGGGGATGCGCGCGCCGGTCGGCCGTCACCGGTCCATTCTGCGCCATCCCTCGCACCGCGTGCACGCTCGAATACGAACCGTGAGCGCGGGACGCGCAGGAGTTGCGCTTTCCAACCTCCCGCCGCCACGGCCGCTCGCTCGTTCATCGACGCACCGGTCGCCGCCCGGGCCTCGATGAGGTCCTCGCGCTCCGGCGCTCCGCAGGCGCCGTCGGGTGCGTGAACGCCCTCCGCAAGTGCTTCGCGCGCCGCGGGGTGCGGCGTTAGTGTTCCCTCGAGCGAGGAGGGCTTCATGGAATCGATCGCAGGGCGGGTCGCCCTGGTCACGGGCGGGGGACGAGGGATCGGGCGCGCCATCGCGCTCGCGCTCGCGCGAGCCGGCGCGGACGTCGCGGTCGTGGCCCGCACGGTGCCGGAGATCGAGGCCGTGGCGGCCGAGATCGCGGCGCTCGGGCGGCGCACGCACTTCTTCCCGCTCGACGTCTCGGACCGCGCCATGCTCGCGCGCACGCCGGCGATCGTCCAGGAGCGGCTCGGGCCCATCGACGTCCTCGTGAACAACGCGGGGCTCCACGCGAGCGCGCCGGTGCAGCGCACCGACGATGCGACGTGGGACGCGGTCCTCGCCATCGACCTCACCGCCCCGTTCCTGCTCACCCGCGCCTGCCTGCCCGGCATGTACGAGCGCCACTTCGGGCGCGTCCTCAATGTGGCGTCCGTCGCGGGGCGCATCGGGCTGAAGTACGGATCGGCGTACGCGGCGGCGAAGCACGGGCTCATCGGGTTCACCCGGAGCCTCGCGCTCGAGGGCGCGAAGAAGGGCGTCACGGCGAACGCCATCTGCCCATCGTGGACCGAGACGCAGATGATGGACGACGCCGTCGCGGCGGTCTCCGCCGCCACCGGACGCAGCCCCGCCCAGGCCCGGGAGGCGATCCTCGCGGACAACCCGGTCGGCCGCGCCGCGCTGCCGGACGAGGTCGCGGACGTCGCCGTCTGGCTGGCCTGCAGCCCGATCGTCACCGGGCAGGCGGTCCACGTGGACGGCGGCGAGGTGATGCCGTAGCAGTCCTTCGGGCGCGCGCCCGGCGGCCTCGGCCCGCTTGACTCGGGACCGGGCCTCCTGCGCTAATCGCGCCGTTTCCACGGGCCTTCCCACGAAGGGCCTCGAGGACCGCGTGCAGACCAAATACCTCCTCGGCGAGAACCAGATCCCCACCCACTGGTACAACGTCATCCCGGACCTCCCCGGCCCGCCGGCGCCCGTGCTGCACCCGGGGACGCAGCAGCCGGTCACCCCGCAGGACCTCCTCCCGCTCTTTCCGATGGCCCTCATCGAGCAGGAGGTCTCGGGCGAGCGCTGGGTGAAGATCCCGGACGAGGTCCGCGAGGCCTACCGCGTGTGGCGCCCCGCCCCGCTGTTCCGTGCGCGCCGGCTCGAGGCCGCGCTCAAGACGCCGGCCAAGATCTACTACAAGTACGAGGGCGTATCGCCTGCCGGTTCGCACAAGCCGAACACGGCGGTACCGCAGGCCTACTACAACAAGATCGCCGGCACGAAGCGGATCGCGACCGAGACGGGCGCCGGGCAGTGGGGCACGTCGATCGCGATGGCCGCCCAGATGTTCGGCCTGGAGTGCACCGTCTACATGGTGAAGGTGTCGTTCGAGCAGAAGCCCTACCGGAAGTCGATGATGCAGCTCTGGGGCGCGAAGGTGATCGCGTCCCCGTCCGACCAGACGAACGCGGGGCGCGGAATCCTCGCGAAGGACCCGCGGAGCCCGGGCTCGCTCGGCATCGCCATCTCCGAGGCCGTCGAGGACGCGGCGACCCACGAGGACACACGCTACGCGCTCGGCTCCGTGCTGAACCACGTGTGCATGCACCAGACGGTGATCGGCATCGAGGCGAAGGAGCAGCTGAAGCTCGCCGGCGACTACCCCGACGTCGTCATCGGGTGCCACGGCGGCGGCTCGAACTTCGCCGGCATCGCCTTCCCGTTCGTCGCCGACAAGGCGGCGGGGAAGAAGGTGCGCGTCCTCGCGGTAGAGCCGACCTCCTGCCCGACGCTCACGAAGGGCGTCTACGCCTTCGACTACGGCGACACCGCCAAGATGGCGCCGATCGCGAAGATGTACACGCTCGGTCACGACTTCATGCCCCCGGGGATCCACGCCGGCGGACTCCGGTATCACGGCGCGTCGCCGCTCGTGTCCCAGCTCGTGAACGCCGGCATCGTCGAGGCGAGGGCGGTGCCCCAGCTCGCCTCGTTCGACGCGGCGGTCCAGTTTGCCCGCACCGAGCTCATCATTCCCGCACCGGAGTCGTCGCACGCGATCCGCGCTGCGATCGACGAGGCGCTCCGCGCGAAGGAGGAGGGGAAGGAGCGGACCATCCTCTTCAACCTCTCCGGCCACGGCCACGTGGACATGGCGGCCTACGACGCGTACTTCGCCGGCAAGCTCGAGGACTTCGAGTACCCGGCCGAGAAGGTGAAGGAGTCGCTGAAGAACCTTCCGAAGGTGAGTTTCTAGAACGGCCTGACGCTCGGCCCTCCGGCGCGGCTCGGGGCCCCGGCTCCGAGCCGCCGCGCGCCACCCCGTCGTCTCGGACCGCCCTCCAGGCGCGTCGCCTCTCCCTCTTCACGGTGCGTCCTGCCCCGATCGGGCACGGGCGCGGGCCGTATCGGGGTGGTTAACTCACGGCGCACACGTCGGGCCTGCGGCGCGCGTCTGCCAGCGCGATCGGATCGGCCCCGGAGGCTGCCCCATGAAGAAGGCGTCGCTCTACCTCGCCGTCGCCGCCGCCGTCGCGCTCGCGGTGGGTTCCGCCTCGGCCCAGCAGAAGCGGCTCTCCATCGCCACCGGCGGGACCGGCGGCGTCTACTACCCGCTCGGCGGCGCGCTCGCGAACGTGCTCGGCAAGGCGCTCCCCGGCGTCGACGCGACCGCCGAGGTGACGAGCGCGTCGGTGGACAACATCAAGCTCGTCGGCGCTGGCAAGGCCGACGTTGCGTTCACGCTCGGTGATACCGCGGCTGACGGCCTCAACGGCGTCGGCAAGTTCAAGGAGAAGGTCGCGATCCGCGCGCTCGCGGTCATCTACGCGAACAAGAGCCAGTGGGTCACGGTCGAGGGGACCGGCGTGAACAAGATGCAGGACCTGAAGGGGCGGCGCATCGCCACCGGCGCGCCGGGGAGCGGCACCGAGGTGATCGCGCTCCGCATGCTCGAGGCGTACGGGATCGACCCCGACAAGGGAGTGAAGCGCGAGAAGCTCTCCGTCGCGGAGTCGGTGAACGCCCTCAAGGACCGGAAGATCGACGCCTTCTTCTGGTCGGGCGGCGTGCCGACCGCCTCGGTCACCGACCTCGCCGCGACGCCGGGCATGAAGATCAAGCTGCTCGACCACGCGGACGCGCTCCCGAGCATGGTGAAGAAGTACGGCCCGCTGTACGTGAAGGGGACCATCCCCGCGAAGTCCTACCCCGGCCAGGAGAAGGACGCGGTGGGCGTGGACGTCTGGAACCTCCTCGTCGTGAGCGACAAGATGGACGAGAAGCTCGCGCACGACATCACGAAGGCGGTCTTCGAGAGCAAGGAGGAGCTCGCCGGCGTCCACGCGGAGGCGAAGAACCTCGACCTGCAGAAGCAGTACACCATCGGCTCGCCCGTGCCGTTCCACCCGGGCGCCGCGCGGTACTTCTCGGAGAAGGGGCTGAAGCCCAAGTAGCCCATGTCGGCGAGGACCCGCTCGATCGCGCTCGGCCTCGCGGCGGCGGCCGCCGCTGCGCTCGCGCTCCGTCCCGTGGCGGTGCTCGACGTGGAGAACCCCGCGCGCGGGACGACGTTCCGGATCCCGCTTCGCGATGGGACGTTCGCCGTCACGTCCCAGCACTCGATGTACGACGCGCCCGTGACCGAGGAGTTCGTCGTGGGCGCGGGCGGCGCGCTCGTGCTCGAGGCCGTGTCGAGCCCGAGCGCCGCGGTGCGGGAGTACTTCGGGCTGACCCCGGCCGGCGAGCGCCACGTGGTCGTGCGCGCCATGCGCGAGATCGTGTTCCGCGTGGCGGCCGGCGCGCCGCAGCGCCTCCGCGCCGCGGGCGTGGAGCGATCCTTCCTCGAGCTCGGCGAGCACGGCGACCGGCTCGTCGTCCGCGCGGCGCGCGCGCCCGCGGTCGCGAGCTGGATCGCGCTCGCCTCCGTCCCGCCGCAGCGGCCGTAGCGAACGGAGCGCCATGGCACCCGACCAGCCCCCCGATGGTGACGTCCTCGTCGTCGACGAAGCGGCGCGGCGCAAGGCCGAGGAGTTCGTCGAGCAGGAGGAGGGCGCGGTCCGGCGGCTCGACGGCCGGATCGGCACCGCCGTGACCTGGGTCGCGGTCGTGATGTCGCTGTACCACCTGTACGCCGCCTACGCGATCATCCCGGCTCACATCCTGCGCGCGACGCACGTCGGGTTCGTGCTGCTCCTGCTCTTCATCCTGTTCCCCGCCGCGAAGCGGTACCGCGCGCGGATCCAGTGGCTCGACGTCGTCCTGTCGCTCCTCGGCGTCGCGACGATCGCCTACCTCCTCCTCGACTTCGACGAGTTCATCGAGCGCGCCGTGACCCCGACGCGCTGGGATCTCTTCTTCGGGGTGGCCCTCATCCTCCTCGTGCTCGAGGGCGTGCGGCGCACCTCGGGCGCCATCCTCGCGGGGGTGGTGGCGGCGTTCATCGCATATGCGTTCGCCGGTCCGTACCTGCCCTCCCCCTGGACGCACCGCGGCTACGACGTCGAGCGGCTCGTCGGGCAGCTCTACATGACGCTCGAGGGGATCTTCGGATCGCCCATCGACGTCTCCGCCACCTTCATCATCCTCTTCACGATCTACGGCGCGGTCCTCGCCCACTCCGGCGCGGGCGAGTTCTTCATCGACTTCTCGCTCGCCGTGACGGGCGGGAAGCGCGCCGCGGCGGGGCGGACCATCGTCCTCTCCTCGTTCCTGCTCGGCGGCCCCTCCGGGAGCGGCGTCGCGACGACGGTGACGATCGGCTCGGTCGCGTACCCGATGCTCGCGAAGGCGGGCTACGGGAAGAACGCCGCCGGCGGCTTGCTCGCGGCGGGCGGGCTCGGGGCGATCATCTCGCCGCCGGTGCTCGGGGCGGCCGCGTTCCTCATCGCCGAGTTCCTGAACATCTCGTACCTCGACGTCATCTTCATGGCGACGATCCCCACCTGCCTCTACTACCTCGGGCTCTTCCTCATGGTGGAGCTCGACGCCCGCAAGCTCGGGGTCCGCGAGGTGAACCTCCGCCCGCGCGAGGGCGTGCGGTCGATGATCCGGCACCGCGGGTTCCACTTCACGTCGCTCTTCGCGATCGTCGCGTTCATGGTCTACGGCTTCAGCCCGATCATCTCGGTGTTCTGGGCCATCCTCCTCGCGGGGGGCCTCTCCTTCATCCGCAGGGACACGGCGCTCACCTTCGTCCCGTCGCCCGGCACGCCGCTCCACAAGACGCGGCTCGTGAAGGCGCTCGAGGCGGGCTCGGTCGGCGTCCTCGCCGTCGCGGCGACCTGCGCGGCGGCCGGGATCATCGTCGGCGTCGTCACGCTCACCGGGCTCGGGCTCAAGTTCAGCTCGATCGTGATCGCGCTCGCCCACGGGAACCTCATCGTCACCGCGATGCTCACGTCGCTCGTCGTCTGGATCGTCGGCCTCGCCGTGCCGGTGACCGCGAGCTACATCATCTGCGCCGTGATCGCCGCGCCGGCGCTGACGAAGCTCGGCGTCCCCGCCTTCGCCGCGCACATGTTCGTCTTCTACTACGCGGTCCTCTCGGAGGTGTCGCCGCCGACCGCGCTCTCCCCGTTCGCCGCCGCTGCGATCACGGGCGGCGATCCCTACAAGACGACGCTCCAGGCCTGGAAGTACACGCTCCCCGCGTTCCTCGTGCCCTTCGCGTTCACGATCGACGCGTCCGGCGTCGGGCTCCTCCTCAAGGGGAGCGTCTGGGGCATCATCCACGTCACGACCACCGCCGCGCTCGGGATCGCGGCGCTCGCCTGCGGCGTGCAGGGGTGGATGTTCTCCCGCACGACCGCGCTCGAGCGGGTGCTGCTCATCGCGGCGGGGCTCCTGCTCGTCTACCCGACCACCTGGGCGGACCTCGCCGGCACGGCGCTCGTCGTCGCCGCGCTCCTGCTGCAGCGGCTGCGGCTCCGCCGCCCCGCGCTGGCGTGACCTTCACGCCTCCCGCAGGCCCGGCATCGAGAACCCGCGCGCGCGCAGCTCGGCGAGCAGCGGCTCGCGCTTCTCCGGGGCGAGCGCGACGAGCGGCGGACGGACCGTCACCCACGCGGGATCGGACGCGTGGTCCGCGACGATGACCTTGAGCGCCGGGATGACCGGGAGCTTCTCGACGACGCTCCGGATCGCGTTCACCTCCTCCTGGAGCCGGTCCGCGTCGGGCGAGCGCCAGCTCGCGAAGAGCCGCTCGATGGCCGCCGCGTTCACGTTGCCGGTCGCCGTGATGCAGCCGACGCCCCCGCCGCGCAGGTTCTCGAGGAGGAACCGCTCGCTCCCGACGAAGACGTCGAACCCGTCCTTCGCGAACGCCTCGAGCAGGGTGCGCGTGTTCGCGAAGTCACCCGAGCTGTCCTTCATCCCCGCGACGACGTTCGGATACGCGCGGAGGAGCCGCTCGACGAGCCGCGGGCCGATGGCGACCTGCGCGACCGGGGGGATGTGGTAGAGGTACACCCTCAGTCGAATGTCGCCGACCCGCTCGATCACCTCGGCGAACCCGCGGAACAACCCATCGTCCGACACGCCCTTGTAATAGAAGGGCGGGAGCATCAGCACGCCCGCGCAGCCGCGGCGCACCGCGTGGCTCGTGAGCCGGACGCTGTCCGGGAGCGCGCAGCAGCCTGTCCCGGGCATGAGCCGGACCGCCGGGACGCCGTCCGACACGAGCGCGTCGAGGAGCGCCTCGCGCTCGTCCACCGAGAGCGAGTTCGCCTCGCTCGTCGTGCCGAACGGCGCGAGCGCCGCGCACCCGTGGGCGAGCAGCCAGCGGCAGTGGCGCGCGAGCCGCCGCGCGTCGGGCGCGAGGTCCTGCCCGAACGGCGTGAGCACCGGCGCGAGGATGCCCGCGAGCCGGCCCGCCTCGCTCTTCTCCGTGCTCGTCTCTACGGCCATCTCGTCTCTCCTTCGCTTCCGGCGCGCCCTAGAGCACGCCGCGCGACCTCAGCTCTTCCACCTCGCCCTCGGTCATCCCGAGGAGCCCGACGAGGACCTCGCGGGTGTGCTCGCCGAGCGCGGGCGGCGGCGTGTCGTGGCGCACCGGGGTCCGCGAGAGCCGGATCGGCGAGGCGACCGCCGGGACCGTCCCGCCGCCCGGGCGCGGGAGCTCGACGCGCAGCCCGCGGTGGCGGACCTGAGGGTCCGCGAACACCTGCGCGAGATCGTTGATGGGGCCGCAGGGCACGTCCGCCGCCTCGAGGGCCGCGACCCACGCGGCCGTCGTGCGCGAGGCGAGGAGCGGGGCGAGCAGGGGGACGAGGACGGCGCGCGCCTCGACCCGCGCGGCGTTCGTCGCGAAGCGCGGATCGCGGGCGAGCTCCGGCCGCCCCGCGACCTCGCAGAACCGCGCGAACTGCGCGTCGTTCCCGACGGCGAGGACGAGGTGGCCGTCGGAAGTCGCGAAGGCCTGGTACGGCACGATGGACGGGTGCGCGTTGCCGAGCCGGCGCGGCGGCTCGCCCGTGACGAGGAAGCTCTCCGCCTGGTTCGCGAGCGCGGCGACCTGCACGTCGAGTAGCGAGAGGTCCACGTGCTGGCCCTCGCCGCTCCGGTCCCGGTACGCGAGCGCGGCGAGCACCGCGGTCGCCGCGTACATGCCGGTGAGGATGTCCGTCACGGCGACGCCGACCTTCACCGGCCCGCCACCCGCGGCGCCTTCCGGCCCGCCGGTGAGACTCATGAGCCCGCCCATCGCCTGGATGAGGAAGTCGTAGCCGGGCCGGTCGCGGTAGGGCCCGTCCTGGCCGAAGCCGCTGATAGAGCAGTAGACGAGCCGCGGGTTCTCCGCGGCGAGGTCGGCGTAGGCGAGGCCGTACCGCGCGAGCGCGCCGACCTTGAAGTTCTCGAGCAGCACGTCCGCCCGGCTTGCGAGCCGGCGGACGATCGCCTGCCCCTCGGGCCGGGAGACGTCGATGGTCACGGACCTCTTCCCTCGGTTCGTCGCCGCGAAGTATGCGGCGCTGCGGGTCCCAGCGCCGCCCGCGTCGAGCCACGGCGGTCCCCAGCCGCGCGTCTCGTCCCCCACCCGCGGCCGCTCGATCTTGATGACCTCCGCGCCGAGGTCCGCGAGCACCTGGCTCGCCCACGGACCGGCGAGGACGCGCGAGAGGTCGAGCACCCGGACGTGGGAGAGGGCTTCGCTTCGCATCGAGAGATCATATTGCGATGATGGGGCGGTCGAACCAACGACCGCAGGGAGCACCCGATGGCGACCTCCTCCAGGGACGTGACCGACTTCATGGGCTTCCAGGAGCTCCTCACGGACGAGGAGCGGATGGTCCGCGAGCAGGCGCGCCAGTTCGTGAACGCCGAGGTCCTGCCGATCATCGAGAAGCACGCGCAGGAGCAGACCTTTCCCCGCCACCTCGTCCCGCGGATGGGCGAGCTCGGGTTCTACGGTCCGACCCTCCCGGCCCAGTACGGCTGCGCGGACGTGTCGAGCGTCGCGGCGGGGCTCCTCATGTACGAGCTCGAGCGCGGCGACAGCGGCATCCGCTCCTTCGCGTCGGTGCAGGGGTCGCTCGTGATGTTCCCGATCTTCGCGTACGGGAGCGACACGCAGAAGGACCACTGGCTCCCGCGGCTCGCCCGCGGCGAGGCGATCGGCTGCTTCGGCCTGACCGAGCCCGACTTCGGCTCGAACCCGGCGGGGATGCGGACGCGCGCGGTGCGCGAGCTGGGCGGGAAGTGGCGGCTCGACGGCGCGAAGATGTGGATCACGAGCGGCTCGATGGCCGACGTGGCGGTCGTCTGGGCCCAGACCGACGAGGGGATCCGGGGGTTCCTCGTCGAGCGCGGGACGCCCGGCTTCTCCGCGCCGGAGATGAAGGGGAAGTGGTCGCTCCGCGCGTCGGTCACCTCCGAGCTCGTGCTCGACGGCGTCGTCGTCGACGAGGCGCGCTCGCTCCTGCCCGGGGTGAAGGGGATGAAGGGTCCGCTCTCGTGCCTCACCCAGGCGCGCTTCGGGATCGCCTGGGGCGCGCTCGGCGCGGCCGACGCCTGCTACCAGTGCGCGCTCGACTACGCGAAGGAGCGGATCCAGTTCGACCGGCCCATCGCGAGCTTCCAGCTGCAGCAGGAGAAGCTCGCGCGCATGGTGACCGAGCTCACGAAGGGCCAGCTCCTCGCGCTTCGCCTCGGCCGGCTCAAGGACGAGAAGAAGGTGACGCCCGCGCAGGTCTCGATGGCGAAGATGGCGAACGTCGCGTCGGCCCGCGAGATCTGCGCGACGGCCCGTACGATCCTCGGCGCGAACGGGATCCTCGGCGAGTACCCGGTGATGCGCCACATGGCGAATCTCGAGTCGGTCTACACGTACGAGGGGACCCACGACATGCACGTGCTCGTCGTCGGCGAGGCGGTGACGGGGATCGCGGCGTTCCGCTAGTCCCCGTGGACGACCGGTGACGTGGTCGTGGTCGTGGACGTGGTCGTGGTCGTGGACGTGGTCGTGGTCGTGGACTTAGACCTCGACCTCGACTTCGACTTCGACTTCAACCTCGACCCCGACCCCGACCAGCTCCAACTCGGCGGTGAGTCCACGTCCACGTCCACGTCGAAGTCGAAGTTTGGGTCGAAGTCGAAGTTTGGGTCGAGGTCGAAGTGCGGGTGCCCTATCCGAACCTCTCCGCGCTCTCCTCCACCTCCGCCTCGAGCGGCGGCACCGGCACCCCCAGCGACGCCGCGATCGCGCGGAGCAGCTCGCCCTCCGCCGGGACGACGCGCCCGTCGACGAGGACCGCCGCGGCGCACGCGCCGACGAGCTGCGCCTTGAGCCGCGGGACCGCGCCGTCGAGCCGGTCGAGCGCCGCCTCGAGCCGCTTCGCGGCGACCCGGTCGCGCGGCAGCACCTTCCAGCGCGCGCGGATCCCGAGGACCGGAAGCGCGGCGTCGAGCGCGGCCTGGGCGGCGAGGCCGTCGCGCGTCCCGCCCCACGCGAGCGTGGAGAGGACGTCGAGGACGTCCTCCTGGACCTCGTCGAGGACGCACAGGCGGGCCGGGCGGGCGCCGAGCCCGAGCTTCCGCGCGAGCCGGCGGCGCACGATCCGCAGGACCGCCCACTCGAAGACGGTGGTCCGGCCGTCCGCCGCGGCGACGGCGGCGAGGTCGCGCACGAGCGCCGCCGCCGCGTCCGGCGCGAGGCCGTCGAGCGCGGGGAGCGCGAGATCGAGCACCGCCATGCGATCCTCGGGCGCGACGCTCGCGAGGATCCGCGCGAGCCGCTCCACCTCGGCGCGGAGCGCGGCGTCGGGAAGCGCGCCGAGCTGCGCCGCGCGCGCCGCGGGATCGCCGTCGGCGAGGAGCGCGCGGACGAGCGCGCTCGCCGCCGCGGGCTCGCGCGCGGCGGGCTGGACCTCCGCCGGGAGGGCGCGGAGCACCCGCGCCGCGTGCGCGACGTGGCGCGGCGCGGGGTTCCCGACGCTCGCGACGATCGCGGCGGCGGTGAGCGGGGCCGCGGGCGTGGCGCCGAGCGCCGAGGACGCCGCCCTGCCCGCGAGCGCGGCGACCGGCGGCGCCTCCTCGGGCCCGGGCGCCGCGAAGGGCTCCGCCGCCTTGCGCATGACGCGGAGGAACCCCTGCGGCACGAGCTTCTTGATCCGCGCCTCGAGCGGCGGGTGGCTCGCGAACCAGCGCGACGAGAGCCCGTCCGCGAAGAAGAGGTGGGCCGCCTCCGGCGCGAAGGCGCTCTCGACCTTCGAGCCGGCCTGCGCGATGCGCGCGAGGGCGCCGGCGAGGCCGTCCGGGTTGCGGGTGAACTGGACGGCGGCGGCGTCGGCGAGGAACTCGCGCTGGCGCGACACCGCCGCGCGGATGAGCCGGCCGAAGAAGGCGCCCACCGCGCCCGCGGCCCAGATGACGAGGCCGGCCGCGAGGATCCCGCCCCCGCCGCTCCGCCTCGAGCGCCAGCTCGAGCGGGAGCGGCTCGAGTCGCCCGTGAGCTGCACGAGGAACCGGCCGAGCGCGGCGAGCGCGGTGATGCCGCCGATGACCGAGAGGAGCTCGAGGTTGAGGCGCGCGTCGCCGTTCAGGACGTGGGAGAGCTCGTGGGCGACGACGCCCTGCAGCTCGTCGCGGCTGAGCCGCTCGAGCGCGCCGCGCGTCACCGCGACGACCGCGCGGTCGGGCGAGAAGCCCGCGGCGAAGGCGTTGATGCCAGCCTCGCCGGGGAGCACGTAGAGCGCCGGCACCGGGAGCCCCGCCGCGATCGCCATCTCCTCGACGACGTTCACGAGCCGCCGCTCGCCGGGGTCCTCGCTCCGCCGGTCCACCGGGACGCCGCCGAGCATCGTCGCGACGGCGGAGCCGCCGGCGGAGAGCCGCGCGCGGTGGACGGAGGAGCCGGTGAGCGTCACGAGCGCGACGCCGCCCGCGACCCACGCGGCGAGCTCCGGGGTGAAGGCGAGGTCGCCGTAGGCGCGGCCCGAAACCTGGAAGAGGAGACCGAGCCCGGCCCAGATCGCCGCGACGGTGCCGGCGAAGGCGAGCGCGAACCAGAGCACGAGGACGGACGTGCGCCGCTTCGCCGCCGCCTGGGCGGCGAAGAAGTCCATCGTCGCGCGGGGGGCGTCGGCCACGGCGCGAGAGGTCTAGAAGGCGACCTTCACCGGCTCGCGCTCGGCGGGCGCCTGGAGCTCGAAGAGCTGCGCGGAGGCGAAGCCGCCCGCGACGAGCGTGCCGGGGAAGGTCTCGCGCGCGTTGTTGTAGGTCATGACCGCGTCGTTGTAGGCCTGGCGCGCGAAGCCGATCCGGTTCTCGGTGGAGGAGAGCTCCTCCATGAGCTGCGACATCGTCTGGTTCGCCTTGAGGTCCGGGTAGGCCTCGGCGACCGCGAGGAGGCGCGACATCGTGCCGGCGAGGACGCCCTCGGCCGCGGAGAGCCCCTGCATCGCGGAGGCGTCGCCCGGGCTCGCCGCCGCGGTCCGCGCCGCCGCCTGCGCGCCGTTCCGCGCCGCGATGACCGCCTCGAGCGTGCCGCGCTCGTGCTTCAGGTAGCCCTTCGCGGTCTCGACGAGGTTCGGGATGAGGTCGTAGCGACGCTTCAGCTGCACGTCGATCTGCGAGAACGCGTTCTTGTACACGTTCCGCTTCGTGACGAGGCCGTTGTGGAGCGAGATCCAGCCGAGCCCGAGCACGACGGCGAGGCCGACGAGGGCGGCGAGGGCGAGCATGCGGTGCGCCTCCTTCGCGCCGGTGGCGGCGCGTCGCGTGGAAGCATGGCACATCCACCGGCGCGGCGGGATCCGCCCCGCACCCCGCGCTACACTTCGTCCATGCACACCGCCCGGCGCACCCACGGCTTCACCGAGTCCGTCATCCGCGGGATGACGCGGCTCGCGAACCAGCACGGGGCCATCAACCTCGGCCAGGGCTTCCCGAACTTCCCCTGCCCCGACATCCTCAAGGAGGCGGCCGCCCGCGCGATCCGCGAGGACGTGAACCAGTACGCGATCACCTGGGGCTCGAAGCGCCTGCGGGACGCTGTCGCCTCGAAGTACGAGCGCTGGTACGACCTCGCGGTCGATCCCGAGGGCGAGCTCACCGTCACCTGCGGCGCGACGGAGGCGATGGCCTCGTCCGTGCTCGCGCTCGTCGATCCCGGCGACGAGGTCGTCGTCTTCGAGCCGTACTACGAGAACTACGGCCCCGACGCCATCCTCTGTGGCGCGAAGCCAGTGTTCGTCCCGATGGCACCCGACCGGCCGCTCGACCTCGACCGGCTCGCGCGCGCCTTCGGACCGAGGACTCGGGCGATCATCGTGAACACGCCCAACAACCCGACCGGCCGCGTCCTCTCCCGCGCCGAGCTCGAAGGGATCGCCGCGCTCTGCGTGAAGCACGGCGCCTACGCGATCACCGACGAGATCTACGAGCACATCCTCTACGAGGGCGAGCACGTTCCGATGGCGACGCTCCCGGGGATGCGCGAGCGGACCATCACCGTCTCCGGCTACTCGAAGACGTTCGCGATCACCGGCTGGCGCATCGGGACGATCGTCGCCCCGGCGCCGCTCACCGCCGCGATCCGCAAGGTCCACGACTTCCTCACCGTGGGCGCGCCGGCGCCGCTGCAGGACGCGGTCGCGACGGCGATCGACGGCCTCCCCGCCGCCTACTACGACGAGATGGCGCGCGCCTACCGCCGCCGCCGCGACCTCCTCTGCGCCTCGCTCCACCGCGCCGGCTTCCGCGCGACGCCGCCGCAGGGCGCCTACTACGTCCTCGCCGACTACTCGGAGCTGTCCTCGAAGGACGACGTCTCGTTCGCGACCGACCTCATCGTGAAGCACGGCATCGCCTCGGTGCCGGTGTCGAGCTTCTACGCCGATCGGGAACCGGCGCGCCGGCTCGTCCGGTTCGCGTTCTGCAAGACGGACGACGTCCTCGCCGAGGCGGGGCGCAGGCTCGAGGCGCTGCGGCGGTGAGCGCGGCCGAGCCCGTTCCCGCATCCTGGCCCGGACCCCGGGCTGTCCCCAGGCCGGACGGCCCCAACCGGTCCGCGCCGCGTGCGACGGGTCCGTGCCATACCGAAAGGCCGCACACGTTCACCCGGAGGAACCATGCGCACGATCCTCGCCCTCGCCGTCCTCGCCTTCGCGGCGCCGGCCCTCGCCGCCGGAAAGCTCACCCTCGCGAGCGCCGACGTGAAGCCCGGCGGCAAGCTTACCGAGAAGCAGGTGTTCAACGGCTTCGGCTGCTCCGGCCAGAACGTCTCGCCCGAGCTCTCCTGGAAGAACGCGCCGAAGGGGACGAAGAGCTACGTCCTCACGGTCTACGATCCCGACGCGCCGACCGGCTCGGGCTGGTGGCACTGGGTGGTCTACGACATCCCGGCGACCACGAAGGAGCTGCCGGAGGGCGCCGGCAGCGGCAAGGCCGCGCTGCCCGAGGGCGCGAAGCAGGGGCGCACCGACTTCGGCGCGCCCGGCTTCGGCGGCCCTTGCCCGCCGCCCGGCAAGCCGCACCGCTACGTCTTCACGCTCTACGCGCTCAAGACCGACAAGCTCGACGTGCCCGCCGACGCCTCGCCCGCGCTCATCGGGTTCATGACGAGAACGAACGCGCTCGCGAACGCGAAGCTCACGGCGACGTACGGCCGGAAGAAGTAGCGCGGTCCGGGGCGGGCCGCGGTGCGCGCAGCGCCGCGGCCGCGCCCGGCCCCTGCGCGAGAGACACGACGAGCGACCCGGCGAGCACCGCGATCGAAGCGGGCGCGCGGAACTCGGGCCGGCCTGCGAGCAGCGAGGTGCGCGGCGAGGAACCCGCCTCGCCGCCCGGCAGCCGGAACAGCTCCCATTCGCGCCAGAAGACCGAATCGAGCTCGTGGACGACGAGCAAGGTCGCGTTCGCGAGGTAGAGCGAGCGGAGCATCGTGTCCTCCCGTGGTGACACTGCCGCACGTGGACGTGGACGTGGACCCGTCCAGGTACAGGTCCAGGTCCGACGCATTCACGTCGTTCTGGACTCTCCCCCGGGGGCCGGGTCGATCATGGGCGCATGAAGGGGCTCGTCCCCATTGGCCGTTTCTCGAAGGTGGCCCGCCTCTCGGTGAAGGCGCTCCGGCGCTACGACGAGCAGGGGCTCCTGCGTCCCGCGCTCGTGGACCGCGACACGGGCTACCGCTACTACGCGCTCTCGCAGGCGCTCGAGGCGGAGCGGATCCGCCTCCTCCGCTCTCTGGAGCTCCCCCTCGAGGAGATCCGCCGGTTCCTCGCCGTCCCCGATCCCGCGGCGCGTCGCGCGCTCCTGCGTGCGCACGGGGTAAGGCTCGAGGCGCGCATCGCCGAGCAGCGGCGCATGCTCGACCGGCTCGACGCGCTCGCGGCGGGCGACGCCCTTGCGGACGCGGCGCCCGTCACCCTCGCCGACGTTCACGAGCAGCAGGTGCTCTCGCGGCGCTTCCGCACGCCCCTCGCGTCGATCGCGGCCGCAGTCGGCGAAGCGTTCGGCGCTCTGTACGGACACCTCGCCCGCTCGAGCGCGCGACCGGTGGGACCGCCGCTCGCGCTGTACCACGGCGCGGAGTTCGATCCCGACGACCTCTACGTCGAGTTGTGCCTCCC